>CAZOVJ010000001.1:0-484806 GCA_964583685.1 uncultured Gammaproteobacteria bacterium
TCAGCTCGTGCCGTGAGGTGTTCCCTTAAGTGGGGTAACGAGCGCAACCCCTGTTTCGTGTTAAATGTTCACGAGAGACAACCCCGATTGAATCGGGGAGGAAGTGGGGACGACGTCAAGTCAGCATGGCCCTTATGTCCGGGGCGACACACATGCTACAATGGAGCCGACAATGGGTTGCCAAACCGTAAGGTGGAGCTAATCCCATAAACGGCTTCTCAGTGGGGATTGAGGGCTGCAATTCGCCCTCATGAACGCGGAATTGGTAGTAATCGCGGATCAGCCAAGCCGCGGTGAATACGTTCTCAGGTCTTGTACACACCGCCCGTCAAGTCAGCGAAGTTGGGGGCACCCGAACCCCGCAGTTGCGGGGGAAGGTGAATCTAGCGACGAGGATTAAGTCGTAACAAGGTATCCGTACTGGAAGGTGCGGATGGATCACCTCCTTTCTAAGGAGTTCAAAAAGAACACCACAGTTTTAGGGTAGCGGTTTCTGTTAAAAAACCGAGCCTCCCGCAGATACGGGATAAGTGCTTCCGGTCGTATTTTGCTTGCCAAACCCATTTAAAAACCCAAATGACTATCCAGTAGTTAAAAGAGAAAAGAAAAGTATGGGAGAAAGATTAGCACAGAAAGCAGTACAGGAAGGGCCTCCGAAACAAACCAGTGAAAGCCCAAAAGGAGCCGGATCAGGCAAGCCTAAGAGTGTTCCTCAGGGAATTCCCCCTGGAGAGGAGAGTAGATATTTGGACGCTCTGGAGAAAGCTGAGAGAGCTAGAGATGAGTGAAGAAAACATCCTAGTAACTCCAAGAAAAAAGAAGATGGAGTGGAGCTGTTCTAGGGGTCGATTTGTATGTTGTAGGTAATGATAACCCAGAAAAGAACAGCTCCAACTTTGTTTGATGAGTGACCAGTCGATCACCCCACCTAGCGAGGGTAGACTGAGTGACAAAAAGGACACCCACCATCTTGAGGAGGAGACGGAAGGAACCGTGCCGATGACTGCTAAATTATTTTATCAATCTGGCTACTAGCCCTTTTCCTCCTTGTTCTTATGAACGTATAAGTGCTCTGTCTTTCAGTAACTGACCGCCAATGATCAGTAAAGACCTTAGTAAATTAATTATATACTGATTTGCAAGAAAGTAAAATTATAACCGCCTATAGCTTGACAAAAAACTATATTTTGTTATAATTCAAAGAATCCAAATTGGCCGATAGCGGCCGTCTGGAAAGTATTTTTTTTGAAAAAGCACTTTAAAAGGCAAAAGGTTACTGGGTTATAGGGAGCAAAATGTTGGCCAATGGCTTAGAGGCTATTCCGCTCAGCGGGAGTAGTTTCTCAGCCCTTGGTCAATGGTTGGCCTTAAGACCGAAAGGTCTTAAACCTGGGGGCTTATGCTTCATAAAGGAGGAATCCAATGAAGCGGCTCTTGATCGCATTTGGGGTGTTGATAATTCTCAGCACCACCGCTTTGCCAGCTCTGGCTGGCCCTGCACCGGACGTGTCGTGTTATGGCTGCCATCCGCCTCCGAAGCCTCCAACGAGGCAGACACGCGAGGTCTGCGAGGAGAATGGAGGAGTAGAAGGAGAAGACCAGGGTGACCAGTATGTTACCACTACCTGGAACGACCTCTACGAGATCACCGAGATACGACGTTGCCGATTCTGGTTCTGGCCAGGAGAAGGGTGGGCATGGCACTGCAGCCCCTGGAGGATTGTCTCCAAGGTGCTAGTCGGACGCTGTGGCGTAGTCACGACGTCGACGCCGATATACCGTGGGGCCTATACCCACATGGACGCAGTGGTCAACGGCGTGTGTGTCGGAGCCCCCGCAGATGGAGTTCTCAAGATGAGGCTCTATCTCGGCGACGATGATATAAACGGCGAAGACACAGGATACAACATCACCGTCGTAGAAGACCAGTGCGTCAACGAGTATGAGAACCCAGTCAGAATTGCCCTGCGCGGCTGGGGCAATGCCCAACTAGGAGTGTGGTGGCACCCCGCCAACGGCGACCCAGAGGTCTTCATCCCCAGCCAGGAGGATGGACGCCTGGGCATCGAAGAGGACCAGAACAAGGCCTACAACCTGATCTGGCCTCAGTTTCTCTGGCCTCAGATTGACCCGTAACCCGCGCCGCAGGCACATCGGCTTGATCAAGTTTTTTGTCGATCGGTAGCGATTGACTGAAGCTTTTCCGAGCTTAAAGGTGTGTCTTAGAGAGCCCTTGTGGAAAATAGTTACTCAACACAGGTTGGGAAAAACTGTTTTTTGCAAGGGTTCGTTCGTTTAATTTGATAAAGAACTATAAGCTATCTATAATAAATAATTGCTAACGCACCTTAAAAGGGTAGGGGCTACTCATTAAGGAGAAAGAAATGCTAATCAAGATTAAGAGAATGGCTCGAGCTCTGGGCCAGGTGGCCTCACTTTTTGCCTCGCTTTGTGTACCACCAGGTCTCACCATCGTGGCAGTAGTCGGAATCGGACTATTCGTAGGTGTCACACTGGACTTGCAGTGTGGCAGCGGACCACTCTTCACACTAATCGCGCTGGCGATTTGTGTCCCTGTCAGTTTTTACCTTGCCGCTCGGTTTGTGGTACGGGCCGCGCGGTTGTTCCGGGAGGGAAATGGCGAATGACTTGGTGTTGGGCAGTGATGAGGAGCCTCGCCGCAGTACATCGGCTTGGGAAGCAATCGGTCCCTGGCGGATCGAAACTGCTTTTCCGAGTTGATGAAGGAGGTGCTTAGTAAAATGCCCTTATGAAGGATGAAGTTCACTCACTGGAGTGGATAAATCTGACATGAGGGCTTCGTTTTTTAAGACGAAAAAGTCTGAAGTTTTTCTTCAATCTTTTCGATTCTATCCTCGTGATTTGAAACCCTGTGTGCGATGACAGTTAGTTCTTGGCGATTAGCGCGGATTTCCTTTAGAATTCTATTGAGTTTATCAAGCATTTCACTCCTGTAATTTTTAAATTCCTCTTTAGTAACAACAGATTGTTCTAAGCGTTTAAGATCTCCCTTGGTAGCGAAGGTTCCCTTAAGAAGATTGATATCAGATTGAGTCAGAATTGGTTTGGAAGTCATGTTTTATTTCCTGGTCCAGCGCTGGCGAGAAACGCGGACAACCTTGGCCCGATTTTGATTGCGGGACACGGGTAGGGGAAGGGTGTGAGCTAAGAAGGGTCGGCAGGAATGTTGCTCAATCATCAGCTTAAGGGCAATTTGGAAATTTGAAAGATTGACTAGATCATTTTCGGAAAAAACTTCGGCAAACTCCTTGTGAAGAATTTGGGCGTCTTCGGCGCCAACAGCAAAAGAGATAATTGTGCCGGCGTTTCCCAAAATTGCCTTTTGCACCTCTTCGGGAATTTGGGCCATGTATTGATTGGCCAGCATAATGTTAAAGCGATACTTTCTCGCCTCTGAGAGAATTTTAATAAATGAAGTGGTGGCAAAGTTTTGGAACTCGTCAACATAAAGGTAGAAGTCAGGCCTTTGTTCTTCTGGAACATCCACCCGGTGCATGGCCGCTAGTTGGAGTTTGGTGATGAGCATGGCGCCAAGAAGGCTGGAATTATCTTCACCTAAGCGGCCTTGAGAGAGATTAGCTAAAAGTATTTTTCCTTCATTCATTATTTGGTCGAGCTGGATAGAGCTTTTGGGACTGCCAATGACCTTTCTGATTAAAGGAGAAGTGACAAACTGGCCGACTTTGTTTTGAATTGGTGAGATAGCTTCTTTTTGTAATCTTTCCGGCATTTTTTCAAATTCATCCAGCCAAAACCGTTTTTGAATAGGGTCCTTTATTTGAGCAACAGTTTTTTTCCTAAAGTTCCTATTGGAAAGAATGAGAGGAACATCTTTAAGGGTTGAGCTGGGAAGCTCTGCCAGAGACAAAAGAGTGTTGCGCAAAATATATTCCAATCTTGGTCCCCAGGAAAAGCCGAAGATTTTATGAAAAATGGAAACAATTCCCGAGACCACCAATTCTGCTTCTTCTTTGTTTGACACCTCTAAGGGGTTGATGGTAATGGGGAAATCTTTGTCCGCCGGGTTGAAATAAATAGTATCGTTTATCCGGCTTCGGGGGATGTAATCAAGAAGAATTTCGCAAAGGTCTCCATGAGGGTCAATAACGGCTACGCCCCGGCCCTTTTTAAAATCATCAATGGCCATGTTAGCAATCAGAGTTGATTTGCCGGTTCCTGTTTTACCGATTGACCAAATGTGTCGCCGCCGGTCTTGGTTTTTGACGCCAAAAATAGTTTCCCGGTTTTTAAACAGGGTTTTGGCAAAAAAGTTTATTCCCCTTTTGTCTTCCTCGGTTACGTTTAAGGCAACCGGTAGATTGTCTGGGGGTTCGGATAAGACAGATGTTCCCCAGGTAATTGTCGGTGTTTGGATTTTTTCACTGGGTAAGTGCCAGATGGTGGCCAACTCAAGGACATTGAGAATCTGATTACCAACAACTTTACGTTTTATTAAGTTTTTGTTTGCTGAACTTTTTTTAATAAAACCTTTCTTTTTTCTGGTAAATGTATTACCATCAGCCCGGCTAAAAACGCCAAAAGCAGAATAAAGTTCGCTTAGGGTTTTTTTCGTATTTGCCGCTAGACGAACAGAGACCCTGAATCCTGGGTAAGAAATTTTTTCTTTTATTACATTTTCGTCCGAACGAGGGGAGTAAGTACCATCTTCATTTTTCACCCCTTTTTCAGCATACAGTTGGCCCTTTCTTTGCCAAGAGGTAGAGATTGACTGGAGGGCGTATTGGACCAGACCAATCTCGTCAGGACTTCCTTTTGAAAGAACAGAAAGGATAGAAGCAAGGGGGTCAACATCTTGGAAGTTACCAAAGGTTGCAAGTGGATAGTAATTTCCCTGTTTTAATTTAAGATTAATGACCTCTAATCCAGCGACTGGCTTAGTAACAGAAGGGCTGAGCGGGTCTTTGATTTTTTCAATAATGACCAAGGGATAATTGGATTGAATTTGGGTTTCAACAAAAGGGACTAAGTCAACATCGCAGGTTATTTGAAATCTGATTTGTTGGTTGATGAGCATGATTTCCAAGGCCAATGCTTGTGACTTATTGCCCAGAAGTTTTTGTAAGAAAGGGAGTTTGTTTATTTGGATTAGGGCAGACAAGAAGGTTTGACTGGCTTCGGGAGTTACCTCGGTATTCCGGGGAAGTTTGAGAACAAGGGTGGTTAAATTTTCCATACTATTATTATATAAGCTCGTTTGGAGAAAAGGTAGAGAGTGATTCAGGCGGAGTCATCATTACACAGGGTGTAAGAGGAGGGCTCCGCCTGAGGTAGACACAAGACGCGCACAGTAGGAGCTATGGAAGACTCATCAAGTAGTTCCAGCCATTCCATCCTCCTTGATTGTTAGCAACGACACTGTAACTATCGAGTCGTAGTTCTTCTCTGAGCTGGCCGTTGACTCTTCCTGTACACTTAACCAGCGGCTGGCCCTTATCTTCATAAGGAAAGCTGGTGATCGCGACAGATTCTTTGGTACCGTCAATGTGACAGGCCCAAAGCACCATTCCCGGTCTAAGCTGCTTCGGCTCTCGGATTTGCTTGGGGCCGAAATTCGGACGCTCCTGAACAATCGGAAGACTGCCAAAATTGATGATCTCATCTCTTATTAGCAGATTCCCGAGAGCTTTTTCAAGCTCATCAAGGTCGATGTTTCTTATTTTCCCCCATGGGTGTCTCCTAAGAAACTCTCCGAGCTCCGGACAAGATATCACCTGCTGGCTGATGTGCTCTGGCGAGTAGTCTTCTAAGCTTGGCACGGCTTTCTCCTGTTCTGGTAGTGAGTCTTGTTTGAGCACAACCCGCTGCTGTGCTACCTTTTGTTAAAGGACTTTGGAATTTTCCGGAGGGTTCAGATTTGTTTTTATCCCTCCTACTTAAAGAAACGCAAATGTTTTCCGGAAAATCCAAGTGGGCCCGTCAGGACTCGAACCTGAGACCTCCAAATTATCAGTTTGGCGCTCTAACCATCTGAGCTACGGGCCCTAAACAATTGCCCCAAGTAAGAATAATTTACCACAAAACAGCCTCAAAAACAACACCTCTTGACGGAGTTTGTTCTAGTCTATATAATAATGTTTGCCTTTTGAGATACGCCTAGTCGGCGAGGGGCAAATTACTTAATGAGAAGCGCAAAATTAAATTATAAGCGAAACGAGCTCACGCGTTTGCGTGGGTAGAGAGCGCTAAATTTTTTAGGTAACCAGCCAATCTGCTGACAGGCAGGCTAGCCTGGGCTAGCGAGTCTAGGCAGACCTCAAGGGCTGGTTAATTTTTTTGGGCCGATAGCTCAGCTGGATTAGAGCATCCGCCTTGCACGCGGAGGGTCGGGAGTTCGAATCTCCCTCGGTCCACAATAATTGAAAGATTGTTTTGCTCTTTGACATCTGAAGAGAAAGTCTACTTGCGCAGGCTTGCCTGCGTAGGTAGGTAGGTCGCAAATTTTATTAACGCAGACAGTGGATGACTTGGTCTTGTCCACCGAAGAAGGACGTACATGACGGCGAAACTCGTCGGGGAGGAGTCACGATCCTGTGATCCGGCGGTATCCGAATGGGGAAACCCATCCCGCTTCATAGCGGGATACCCTGTGGTAAAAATCTCGATTTATCGGGACATAGCTACAGGAGAGGGAACCTGGGGAACTGAAACATCTAAGTACCTAGAGGAAAAGAAATCAATAGAGATTCCGTTAGTAGCGGCGAGCGAAAACGGAAGAGCCTAAACCCTGTGCTTTGCACAGGAATGATGAATAGCCAATGATAAATGGCCAATGTATGAAAAGCCTAAATGTTTTTGAGGATTGTATCTAGTACATTCCATTTAGCATTTGGCATTTATAATTTGTCATTCCCGCGCAGAGCGTGGGGGGTTGTGGGACTTCAAGATAAGAGTTATCGCGATAGCAGAATGACTTGGAATAGTCAACCAAAGAAAGTGAAAGTCTTGTAAGCGAAATCAAGGTAACCTTTAGAAGTATCCCAAGTACCACGGTGTAGATACTCTGTGGGAATCTGGGGGGACCATCCTCCAAGGCTAAATATGAGACAAGAACCGATAGCGCACTAGTACCGTGAGGGAAAGCTGAAAAGAAGGGCGAGACGCCCAGTGAAATAGAACCTGAAACTGTTTGCGGACAAGCCGAGAGAGTCCCGCACTGCGGGATGATCTCGTGCCTATTGAAGAATGAACCGGCGAGTGTCCGATGTTTGCATAGATTAACTCCGATAAATTGGAGGTAGTCGTAGGGAAACCGAGTCTGAATAGGGCGATTAGTAAGTATTGGACGACCCGAAACCGGGCGAGCTAACCATGGGCAGGGTGAAATCCCGCGAAAGCGGGATGGAGGCCCGAACCCGTGTAGGTTGCAATCTGCTGGGATGACCTGTGGTTAGAGGTAATATGCCAATCGAGCCCGGAGATAGCTGGTTCTCCCCGAAAGGTCTATAGGGACCGTGCCCCGCAAAAACATCTTGGGGGTAGAGCACTGAATGGGCCATCGAGCGTAAGCGAGATGTTTCAATCAAACTCCGAATACCAAGATGGTACGTTGGGTAGACAGCCATATCGGGATAAGCTGATATGACGAGAGGGAAACAACCCAGATTTTCGTCTAAGGCCTCTAAATTTACCTTAAGTTTGAAAGGAAGTCTTTTTTCGTAGACAGCCAGGAGGTTGGCTTAGAAGCAGCCATCCTTTAAAGAAAGCGTAACAGCTCACTGGTCGATTATCCCGCTTAGCGGGATAGAGAAAGGGCGCCGAAAATTTATCGAGGATTAAAGGTAATGCCGAAGACAAAAATTCTCCGATTTTATCGGAGGGTGGTAGGGGAGCGCTCCGGCGACGGTGAAGGTCAAGCGGAAGCGAGGCTGGAGTCCGCCGGAGGTGAGAATGCCGGTATGAGTAGCGTACAACTCCGATGAGAATTCGGAGCGCCGAATGCCCAAGGTTTCCCCCGCTATGTTCGTCAACGGGGGGTTAGTCGGCACCTAAGGTAAGTCCCGATTTATATTGGGAGTAGTCGATGGACAAACGGTTAAAATTCCGTTACTTGTTTTGGATCGTCAACCTCGTGCTTTGCATGAGTAACTGGGGGTTGACTGGATAGGATAGCTAGAGCCAGGAGTTGAAGCTTGGTGTAAGCTGCAAAGTAGGGTCAGTTGGAAAATCCGCTGAAACGATTAATTGAGCAGTGATGCAAAATCCTAAGAGATTAGGGTGATTCTAGTGTGTTCAATCTACAAGAAAAGGCTCGCAGTGAGATCCAAAATAAGCCGTACCGCAAACCGACACAGGTGGGCTGGTAGAGAATACTAAGGCGAGCGAGAGAAGGATGCTTAAGGAACTCGGCAAACAAGCTACCCGTAACTTCGGGAGATGGGTTGCCCCGCTTAGCGGGGTCGCAGCGAAAGTTTGCTAGTCGGCTGTTTATCAAAAACACAGGTCCATGCAAAAGCGTAAGCTAAGGTATATGGGCTGACGCCTGCCCAGTGCCGGTAAGTTAAAGGGAGGGGTTCCCCGACTTTGTCGGGATGGCTCTGAACCGAAGCTCCGGTAAACGGCAGCAATAACTATAATTGTTCTACGGTAGCGAAGTCCCTTGTCGGGTAAACCAATCGGAATTTGCCCGAATATTGTGGCGACGCAATAATAGTAAACTGGCTAATATCGGTGAAAGCTAAATCTGTGCTACCATTTAATTACAGACATGCCAATACCGAGGGAACCCCCGCTTAGCGGGGGACTCCGTAACGACTGATCCGAAAGGTGAGGTCCCGATTTAATCGGGACAATACGCCAGCCCTTGTTTTGATATAATAAGCTATGGAGTTTACTTCGTATTTAACTGGGTTTGTAGATGGTGAAGGAACTTTTTCAGTTTCCTTTAACTATCGATCCAAGCTCAAAACTAATATCGAGGTAAGACCTAGTTTTTCTGTTTCTCAACACAAGAGAAATCTGAAAGTTTTAAGAGAAATTAGGGAATATTTTGGAGTAGGGGGAATCCGTTTTTCTAAGCGAGATCAAAACTACAAATATGAGGTTAGGTCCATTAAGGATCTAGTTACAAAGATTATTCCTCATTTTGAAAAGTTTCCCCTTAGGACAAACAAACAAAAAGATTTTGAGCTTTTTGTTGATATTTGTAAGATGATATCTGCAAATTACCATTTAAATTCTTTGTATTTAGCCCGGATTATTGATAAGGCTTATAAAATGAATGAAAGTGGAAAACGCAGATACAAAAAACGCAAGCTCCTAAGGCTTATGGCAAGGTGAAGATATAGTCTAATCCATTGCGAAAGCAATCGGTAGAGTTGAAGTTCCGACCCGCACGAAAGGCGTCACGAACTAGCAACTGTCTTGAGCATTCACTCGGCGAAATTGCGATGGCTGTGAAGACGCGGCCTACTTGTACCAGGACGAAAAGACCCCGTGGAGCTTCACTGCAGTTTGACATTGCTTTCATACTTTTGAATTGTCAAGAATAGGAGGGAGTCCCGCTTTTGCGGGACGACAGTGTGATACCTCTCATTCAAGAGTGTGAGGCTTACTTGGGTCCGATGGAGACTCGGACAGGGAAAGTGTTAGATGGGCAGTTTTTCTGGGGCGGAACCCTGCTAAAAGGTAACGCAGGGGTACAAAGGTTGGCTTGGTCCGAATGGAAACCGGACTGAAAGTATAAAGGTTTAAGCCAGCTTGACTGCGAGGCCGACGGGCCGAGCAGGTGCGAAAGCAGGTCTTAATGATCCTCCGATCCTCAATGGGTGAGGACGGAGCTTAACGGATAAAAGCTACCCCGGGGATAACAGAGTAGTCGCGCCCGAGAGTCCATATCGACGGCGCGGATCGCTACCTCGATGTCGGCTCACCGCATCCTGGGGCCGGAGAAGGTCCCAAGGGTTGGTCTGTTCGCCCATTAAAGCGGTACGTGAGCTGGGTTCAGAACGTAAGTTACGTTGCGTTCTACATCAGTAATGGTGTATGATGAAACCGACTAAAATCGGTGAAACCTAAGTCCGTTTTCCGAATGCGGATAAGGCAATACCGAGGGTAAGACAGAGGGTTGTTCTATGACAAAAGAAGAATTGGCTTACATTGCTGGTTTTTTAGATGGAGATGGTTGTATTATGCTTCAATTGATTTCTAGGCATGATTACAGGCTTGGGTATCAGATAAGAGCAAGTATAGTTTTCTATCAAAAAACCAAGTACAGAAACTTTTTGGAGTGGTTAAAGAAGAAACTCAAGGACGGATATATACGGAACAGAAACGATGGTATGAGTGAATATACCATTGTGGGTATATCTCCAGTAAGGGCGATATTAAAGCTTCTTTATCCATATTTGAGATTGAAAAAGAAACATGCAGAACTTGCAGTTTCGGTTTTAGACCAAATGCCAAAAAGTGGTTGGCAGATGAAGCCAGAGCTTTTACTTAATTTATCTTATAAGGTAGACAAGTTTGCAAAATTGAATTATTCAAAAAAGCGAACTAATACCTCTAAAAAAGTAAAGCAATTCTTGAAGTCACGAAACCTTCTGGATCCCGTAGAGACTGATCCGAAAGGAGAGATTCCGATTTAATCGGAATAATACGTCGGCTCCCGCTATTAGTTTTAGGGTATGGTTTTATAAACCTAAGCCCAAAAGCGGGATGAAGATATAGTCCATGCCACACGAAAGTGGGGAATAACATGCGCGAGACAGTTCGGACTTTATCCGGTACAAGCGTAGAGTCTTGAGGAGAGCTGGCCTTAGTACGAGAGGACCAGGCTGGAGGAATCCCTAGTGTGCCGGTTGTCATGTCAATGGCAACGCCGGGTAGCTACATTCCTTAAGGATAACCGCTGAAAGCATCTAAGCGGGAAGCCCACTCCAAGATAAGGACTCATCCCCGCTCAGCGGGGGAAGACCCCTGGGAGACTACCAGGTTAATCGGCAGGCGGTGGAAGTCCCGTAAGGGATTAAGCCTACCTGTGCGAATAGGTCGAAAGATTTTGCGAGCTCTTTCTCTTCAGATTCAAGGAGCAAAGTGCCCTGGTGATTAGAGCGGTGTGGAACTACTCTTATCCCGTCTCGATTCGTCGAAGCGGGCTATTCCGAACAAGGCAGTAAAACGCACCAGCGCCGACGATAGTGCTTCTCGGAGTGCGAAAATAGGTCATTGCCAGGGCAATTTTTATGGACTATAATTTTTACACTTAAAATAAAAGAAAGGTGGTCCCCGTAGAGCGGGGTAGATATGAAATTTGGCATCAAAAAAGAAACCCTCTAAAAAAACTTCAAAACTTAAACCAACAACAATGAGAGAGTTGTTGGCAAAAACAGGTTACAAAGTTAAAAGATTTGTTCCCGGGGAAAAAATAGATGCAAAGTTTATAAAACTTAACGGAAAATCGGCATCTTTCGATATAGGTGGGAAGAGCGAAGGAGTTGTATCCGATATTTATTTTGAAGAAGTGAGGGATTTTATCAAATCTTTAAAATCAGGAGATATTCTTAAGGCCACAGTTATTGATCCAGAGGCGGCTGACGGAAGTATCCTTCTTTCTTTACGACAAATTGCTTTGGAAAGTAGTTGGGAAAAACTGCAAAGAGCAAAAAAAAATAATTTGCCTGTTTCAGTCATGGTTAAAAGTCTAAGTAGAGCAGGTCTTCTGGTTGATGCCTATTCTATAGACGGTTTTATTCCCATTTCCCAGCTTGGCAAAAAAGCAGGGCTAAACTCAGAAAAGCTTATTGGCAAGCATCTACAAACAAAGATTATTGATATGGATAGAGGTAGGAATAAACTGGTCCTTTCGGAAAAGGCGGTCTCAGAAGCGAACGAGCTGGGTTATTTACAAAAGGCAGCCAAGAAAATTATCGAGGGAGAGATTTACGACGGAGTGGTGACAGCAGTTAAGGATTTCGGCGCATTTGTGGAAGTTTCGGTGGAGATAAATAAGAGGAGGGTTAAGATGGAAGGATTGGTACATATTTCTGAGCTTGCCTGGGAAAAAGTAGATAATCCAGCTGATGTTGTTTCTATAGGTGACAAGGTGAAGGTAAAAGCTATCGGCACAAGGGATGGCAGGCCCGCCTCGGCCGGCAGACTGGCCTTTTCCATTAGGCAAGCCCAGAAGGATCCCTGGGAAGAAGTGGATAAAAAATATAAAGTGGACACAAAAGCAAAAGGAAAGATTGTTCGCAGGTCTGATTTTGGCATTTTTGTTCAACTTGAACCCGGAATTGAAGGCTTGGTCCACATGACTAAGATTCCTCCGGGAACAAAACTTTCTCTTGGCCAGGAGCTTGATTGTTATGTTGAGGAGATAAATGCTAAAGAACATAGAATTTCATTGGGTCTGGTCCTTACGACAAAGCCAGTGGGATATAAATAATGACCAAGTCGTCCTTTGTTTGTCAGCAGTGTGGTTATTCCCAAGTAGGTTGGGCAGGAAGATGCCCGAATTGCGGCACTTGGGGAAGTCTAATAGAAACAGTTGTTCCAAAATCAAAAATCTCCCGCGGGGGGAAAAAACGAATTTCTAAAACCAGCAAGCCGATTTCGTTGGCTTCGATTCCTTCTAAAAAGACTTCACGGATTTTAACTAAAATTTCCGAGCTCGACCGGGTTTTGGGCGGTGGCCTGGTTGCCGGACAAGTAGTTCTCTTAGCCGGAGAGCCGGGAATTGGAAAGTCAACCCTTCTTTTAGAGGTGGCTAGTATGTTGGGCGACACCCTTTATGTCGCTGCTGAGGAATCAGTTGTTCAAATTAAATTAAGGGCGGACAGGCTCGGTATCAAGAAGAAAAGTATCAGGATATTGGAAGAGACGAATGTTGATGAGGTAATAGATCAAGTCTTGAATTTCAAGGAGCAGGGACTGAAGTTAATAGTTATCGATAGTATTCAGGCAATGAATACTTCTGATTTATCAGGCATGGCCGGCTCTGTCGGCCAGGTGCGGGAATGTAGTTATCGTCTTGTCCGTATGGCCAAGGCTGATAACATTCCTCTCTTTCTTGTTGGTCATGTTACCAAGGAGGGGACGGTGGCCGGACCGGCTGTTCTCAGCCACATTGTTGACAGCGTTCTCTGGTTTGAGGGAGATAAAAATCTTACCTTCCGGCTTCTTAGAGCGGTGAAGAATCGTTTTGGTCCAACTGATGAGGTTGGCATCTTTAATATGGAAGCCAAAGGCCTGATTCCTATTGAAGATACCAAAAATCTCTTTTTGAGCAAAAAAAAGAGGATGCTCTCAGGCTCGGTGGTAACTTCTGTCATGGAAGGTACTAGGCCGCTCTTGGTGGAAATCCAATCCCTGGTAGTACCCACAAAAATGGCCTTTCCCAGACGGGTTGTCAGGGGTCTTGATCCTAAAAGAGTAGAGCTGATTTTAGCTGTTCTCCAAAGAAGAATTGGCCTGGCTTTTCAGGATTATGATGTTTTTGTTAATGCTGTTGGAGGAATAGTGATTAAGGAACCGGCCGTTGATTTGGCGGTTGCCCTGTCTGTTGTTTCTTCTCTTTTTGATAAACCCTTGGCCAATAATCTTTTGGCAATTGGAGAAATAGGTTTACTGGGAGAGATTAGAGAGGTAATTGCCGAGGAGAAAAGGCTGAAAGAGGCAAAAAGATTGGGTTTTAGAACCTTTGTTACTCAGAAAGAAGTTAAATATCTAAATCAGGCAATAAAGAAATACCTAAAATAATTAATCTTTCCTCATTTTATCCACAATTTTTAATTTCCCCGAAGATTTAGCGAAGAACAAAGCTAATTTTGACAATAGGTAAACTATAGGTAGGGAGATTTTGATAACCTTTCCTATTATGGGATTGACAGGATTGACAGAGGGTGTTAGAGTATTTGTAGTACATTTAAAAACAAAAAGAGCATCGCTATCGTTGGTCTATTCTGAAAAAATCGGAACCTTACCACGAATAGAAATGCTCTTTAAATGCAATCTATCTTGTGTTTCCCGCAGAGCGGGAGAGGACAGGCAACAAGATAAATCAAATTCAGACTAATCGTAAAGAGAGTCTTTTGTCAAGCCCTAGTTTGCCGCGTATGACGCGGTTTACCACGTCTGACGTGGTTTGATTCGGCCCCGAAAGGGACGGGTGGTGTGTAGGGCAGGCGCACTACCCGCTCCTTTTGGAGCCGAATTTTAATTACCATTGGGCTAGTTTTTATGCAAGAAATAATTGTTTATCATGCTTATAACTGTTCTGATTATGCTCATGGAGAGCTCTGGCTAGCAGGCTATTCCTGGGCTAGGTTTTTAAGAAGAAGTAGCAAGATTTTGGCAGGCTTAGGCATCCTGGTTTTCCTCATTTCTTTTATACCCTCGTTTTACTATTCGTTCAAGCCAACAAAGGCGGTTGTTGTTTCTCAAGCAAAAGTGGAAGAAAACAGGCCAGTATATCAACCAAATTATAACTCTCAGCTTCCCAAACAAAATCGCTTGCTCATTAACTCTATTGGCGTAGATACCCCAATAAAGGAAGCATTGAACGAGAATAGTGAGGATGCCCTCAGGCAGGGAGCTTGGCGGGTTCCTGAGTTTGGCTCTCCGGCCAGCCGTGAACAACCGTTGATTTTGGCTGCCCATAGATTTGGCTATTTAAAGTGGAGTGATAGTTATCGCCGTCAGAATTCTTTTTACAATTTACCCAAATTAAAAAAAGGAGATGTTGTTAGGATTATTTGGAAACAGAGAAAATATGTTTACGAAATTTATGGCTTAGAAGAGGGGGAAGAGATTCTTGACTATAGTGCAGACCTTATTCTTTATACCTGTAAATTTTTAGATTCATCGGTACGGATTT
Organism: uncultured Gammaproteobacteria bacterium; assembly: GCA_964583685.1. Lineage (GTDB taxonomy): Bacteria > Patescibacteriota > Microgenomatia > UBA8517 > UBA8517 > CAZOVJ01. Next base: position 14,876 of record CAZOVJ010000001.1, read on the forward strand.
TTCGTTACGGCCGTTTGCTAGAAGTATAACCTATAATTTGACATTTGCTGGAAATTTATATAAAATTGCCTTTGTTACTTTTTATTTAAGATGGCGAGACGAATCTTGACGACATTGACAATTTTTTGTGCAGCTTTGACAAGACCGCAGGTTATTCATGCCCAGCAATATGGTCAGGAAGCCGAGGTTCTGGGCGCCCAAGCACCAGAAATTGTTCATGAACCCATTCCTGCAGCCCTGGGTGATTTTAACTTTCTAGCTCTTGGTCTAGGCTTGCTTCTGGCTTCAGCTGTTCTTTTTTATCTTTCCAAAAGAATGCAATCTCGCTCCAGGTCGATTATCAACTAATTCACCTTAAAAAATAGGGAGCAGATCGAGGAAACGGAAAATTTGTAAGCAGAAAAATGTCCGTGAGAGGTTCACGAATAGTTTTCTGCTTGTAAACGGCAGAAGCTTTACTAGGTTCAAGAAACTTGAAAGCCAAGTTTCTTTTGGGTTTAGCGAAGAGCACATTTAAAGAGGCAAGGGAGCACCTTTGGGTGCGACCGCAAGGCATGGCATCTCCTGATTGGGCAGCCTGTTTTGGATATGATTTTTGCTTGATTTTGAATTTGTTGTTATTAAAAATTGTGTCCAATACGGGCTTGCCCAATCAAGAAAGCTAGTTTTTAGGAGGTGCGCCAATGATGAAGCGCATTCGCAAAGTGGCCGTTTTTCTTGCGGAATTGGTGGTTATTGCTGCTGCTCTGATTCTGTTGGTCCTGGGACTGGCAACTGCGCTGAATTCGGATAAATTCCTTCTCGCATTTGGCCCAGGAACTACGGGAATCACTTCGGCACAAACACCAGCGGCAGCTCTACAACGCCCAGTCCAGCCAGTGCTGACACCGCAGCCGGTGGCAATCCCAGCCGTAAATGGATGGCCAGAGACTTTGTTTCGATCGCCAGTCCAAAGAACGGCCGTGTTTAATCAAGAAAGCTCCTGGCTAATTGCTGAGCCAGGTGTGCTGTTGGATAACACTACAGCCTGGACAGTGGCGTCCGTCGATACTTCCTATTGGGCAAATGTGCCCGAGGGAGGTTTTACCTTCTTCTCGATGGGAGAAGGTACAATCGCTATCGATGGAGTAGATCTGGCGCTTCCCGGTGAGGAGGGTCTAAACTACCTAGTCCTCGTTCGGGGAAGAATTGATGACAACATCATTGATTCCGATCTGAACGAGACAGCGAGGGTTGCTGATTTCGTGCCCGGCCACGCTATTTGGAGTCATATGCCCACAGGGGCATACATCTCCAAGGACTGGTTTCGTGAGCAGCTAGTTGCCAGTACGACTAGAGGCTTTACGAATTGCGGTGCCACGGGATGCAGTAGAGTTAGGGTAGTCCTGTTCGATGTCGGTTCACATTTCCATCAGATGTTCGAAGTGAAAGCCGGCACATTGAATTGGACATTGCTCGGGTAAAAACCCTGCGCTTATGGAGTGTTGGACCCGTCTGTTTTGTCTCTCACCCTAGTACCTCAAAGGGCAACTTCGCAGTCTTCGGACATGCAATAGTAGGTTGCCCTTTCATCTGAATTAGTAATTTATTGATATGAAATTGCTAACTGAGATGAGAGAGTATGGTTAAGAAAATTTTCAGAAAACTTCAGAAACTGGCTTTCCCAACGTTTTTGCTTTTAATAGTTGGAATTGTTTGCTGGCAAAACTTTGAGCCCAGAACTTGGTTTTCAGGTTGGGATACACTTCATCCAGAATTCAATTTTCCCTTGTACTTTAAACGAACTTTTTCTGGTGCTTGGCAAGAACACCAAGGAGTGGGGGCGCCTGCGGCCCAAGCCCATGTCGCTGAGTTACCCAGGCTTTTTATTGTCTTTCTTTTAGATATTTTTTTCCCCGACTCTTTTGTTCGTTATGGATTTTTCTTTTTAACTCTCTTTGTCGGTGCCTTAGGAATGTATTTTTTACTGGTTTATGTTCTGAAAGGGCAAAAGAGTTTAAAAAAATCTGGGGCCTCGTTTTTAGGAGCTCTTTTTTACTTACTTAACTTAACCACACTGCAACACTTTTATGTGCCCCTAGAGATGTTTGCGACTTACTTTGCTGTCCTCCCTTGGCTTTTTTTGTTTACTTTGCGGTTTTTGCAAAAAGGGAGAAGGGCTGATCTTTTATTTTTCTGCCTCGTCACAATTTTTGCCGCTCCTATGGCCCACACAGCCACCCTCTTTTATGTTTATTTTGTTTTATGGCTGGTTTTCCTTTTTGGTTTTCAAGTTTTAACAAGAAAAGATTACATTTTGGCGAGGACAGTAAAGCTAGTGGTTTTGAGTTTGATCCTTAATACCTACTGGCTTTTACCAAATATCTATTATGTGGCTAGGCATGCCAGAGATGTAGAGATTTCAAGAATTCATAGTAATTTTAGTGACGAAGCCTTTTTACAAAGCAAATCTTTTGGAACTTTTTCAGATTTAGCTCTTCAAAAAAACTTTCTTTTTAATTGGCGAGAATATAATTTTGAAAGTCAAGAGTTTGTCAAGCTTCTTGATGAGTGGCAAATCCATTTGGCCAGGCCAGGAGTTGAGCTAGTGGGATATATTGTTTTTGGCATTGCAATGGTTGGAGTTATTGTTTCAGTTTTTAAAAAATCAAAATTAGGTTTCTCTTTATTGCCAGTCTTGGGAATTGTCATCTTTTTTTGGATTAACGAAAACTTTCCCTTTACCTTGATTTACAGCTTTCTGCGCGCAAATATTTCTTTATTTCGTGAGTCTTTGAGATTTCCTTTTACTAAATTTTCTATTTTCTTAGCATTTTCTCTTGCTGTTTACTTTGCTTATGGATTGTCCTTCCTTCTAGGAAAGTTGAATTCAATTAAGTTGAGCTTACCCATCTCGGTTATAATATTTTCTGGTCTTATTTATTTTTCCTGGCCTGCCTTTAGAGGATACCTCATAAGTCCCTCGATGAAGGTGGGAATACCCCAAGAGTATTTTGAAATGTTTGAATGGTTTGAGAGTCAAAATGATAATGGCAGAGTAGCTGGGCTTCCCCTGTACACACTTTGGGGGTGGGGTTTTTATTCTTGGGGGTATCAGGGAGCGGGCTTTAGCTGGTTTGGTATTCCCCAACCTATTTTAGATAGAGAATTTGATCGCTGGAGTCCTTATAATGAAAGTTTTTACAATGAGGCGAGTTTTGCCCTTTATCAGGAAAACCTGGAAGCTTTTGAGGAAGTCTTGGAAAAATATCAAGTTCAATATTTGTTGCTTGATGAGTCTCTCATCAACGCCGGGGGAGATGAGAAGCTTTTATACATTCCTGAAATCAAAGAATTGTTAAACAAATCTGAGCATATAAATAAAGAAAAAGAGTTTAACTACACCTTGCCGACAGGGGGGTTCCTGAGTGTTTACAAAACAGATTTCGAAGCCAGTTTTGTTTGGACGCCAGAAAAATTTGCCAGTGTTAAGGCTGATTTGACTTATTCTGAATATGATCCGCTTTATCAAGAGTTTGGAACATATATTTTGGCTGAAGATGGGGTTCTATATCCATTTGTTAACTTTGACCCGCGTTCAAATATTCAAATATTAATTAAAGATAGTAATATACACTTTGTTAGGAATTTTGATCGTCCAATTGAGGCTAAAGAATTGAGACTACCTGATTTAACTGAGAAAGAGGAAGTTTTACAGATAATGCCTGATTTAACAAAAGGAGAAGGTAGGTATGATATTGTTTTAGGTTTGTTAAGTCAAACTGCCCGATTATGTTCGAGCCCAAAGCAAAAGTTTGATTTGAACCTGCAAGGTGGAGGATTTGAGCTGGAGGTTGGTAAGGAATCTGTTTGTTTGGGGCAACATTTTTCTTTGGAAGAAGAGCGTTTATTGCAAGTTTCTTACGACTTTGAGTCAGCGGCTGGATTATCTCCCCAATATTGTGTTACCAAAGTAGGTGAACAAGGATGTTTAAATGATGGTTTATCTCAATTTGTTCGGCTAGAAGCGGGAGAATATTGGCTTGATTTTGTGGCCCAAGCACAAGAATTTGCTAAAGCAAAAATTGTCTATAAAAATTTGGAGATTAAAACTTTTCCTTACAAGACAAACAAGCTCTCCTCTGTCTTGTCTGTATCAACTGGGGAGGGAAAGGAAATAAGAGTGGCTGTCTCTGGCCTGGCGAAGATAGGAGAGACTTTTTCTCCTGGCAGGGGCAATGCAAAAGCTATTAATTGTGATTCTGCCAAACAGGGAGCAGTTAAGAGGCAAAATACAGACAGAGGAGTGCTGTACAGGGCTGAGGAGGGGGGTGTGAGTTGCGATTCCTTTTATTATCCTAGTCTTGATTATTCCCGTGCTTATCTGATGAGATTGAAAGGAGAGAACAGAGAAGGTAGGAGTTTGAAGATTTATTTACAGAACAATAAGACTAAAAGGTTTGACATAGAAGAACTTTTACCAGAAGGTGAATTTGATGTTTTTTTTGTCATTTTGCCAAAAGAAATAGAGGGTGCAGGTTATACCTTGAATTTGGAAACTCGCTCATTTGGTAGGATTTTCTCAGAGAATGTTTTGGAAAAAATAGAGTTTGTGCCGATTCCTTTAGATTGGCTGTCGGAAATACGCTTTGTCGGCGATACTGAGACGGGTAATTCTGTAAACAATTTGGAGATAAAAAGTACTCAGAAAATTGGTACGGCCTTTTATAAAGTGCGGACAAAAGGAGATGGATTGCTTGTTCTTGGCCAAGGTTATGAGGAGGGATGGGGGGCTTTTTCAATGACCAATGCTAAATGGCCAATGCTAAAAAAACTTGAACACCCAAAGGTTAATTCCTGGGCCAATGGCTGGCTAATTCCAACCGCGCCGTCCACCGTCCACCGTTCACCGACCACTATTTTCATCTTTTATTGGCCCCAGCTTTTAGAATATCTAGGATTCCTCTTTTTACTGGCCATTCCTGTCATATTAAAGCTTGAGAACAGGGGAACAAAAAACAGGCAGGAAATGATATAATTGTAAGGATGGCACTACCCAAATTTTTACAACCATATCTTGCCTCTTATGACCTGTCTAAGTTGGACATCAAAAAAGATAGAGAGTTAATTATCACCGAACTTCTCAATAAAGGAGATTCCAGAGCACTTTCCTGGTTGGGAAAAACCTGTTCCCGGAAAGAAATCAAAGAGGTCATCAGCAATCCTATAAAAGGGATGTGGATGGAAAGCGTTCTCTCTTATTGGCTGCGTATTTTGGATATTAAGCTGCCAGAAAAGACTTTTAAACAGGCACTGATTAATTTACACCCTTAAATGAAAGACATCTATCCGGAGATTCTTGGTAAAAACCAAGCCCTTATTCTTCCCAGGTTTAGCTTTCTAAAAAAGAAAGGGTTTTATTTGGCTGGAGGTACTGCCCTAGCTCTTCAAGTTGGACATCGTAGTTCGGTTGATTTTGACTTTTATAATCCTCAAAAATTCGATATAAAAGAGCTCTATGATGAAATTGAAAAAGTCTTTGGGAAAAAGACCCAGAAAACTCTCCAAGAAAAAGATACTCTTTTTTGTACAATCAATGACAAAGTAGGGGTATCTTTCTTTTACTACGACTATTCTCTAATTAAAAAACCCAGAGTAGTGAAGGGTATTCTTTTAGCTAGCATCGAAGATATCGCTGCCATGAAGCTCATTGCTATTAGCCAAAGGCCGCTTAAAAGAGATTATATTGACATCTTCTTTATTTTAAAAATTTTTAGTCTTAAAAAAATATTCTCTTTTGCTAAGAAAAAATATCCCAGGTTTAATGAATATTATGTTTTGCGAGCCTTAACTTATTTTGAAGACATAAAAGACGAAGGGGAGAGAGCGATTAAAATCTTGGCCAAAAATTTCTCCTGGGAAAAGGCGAAAAAGAAAATTTTTGAGGAAGTCAAGGATTATCAAATGGTGATGATATAGGCTAATCCCGCTCAGCGGGATTTTTCTTTTTATAGACATTATAATTCAAGTAGTATCTGGTTCTTTAGAATTCAATTTTTAAAAAGGCCAGTAAATAATGATGTTTTATCTCCAAGAATAGCCAGCAATGAAAAAGTGTGAGGTAGTATTTATAGGTTGGAACAGTACCCTGCAACGAAACTGGCCTATACAAAACAAATAGTTTGCATAGTAACAAATTTAGTCCTATAATAGCTCTTAGCACATTAACACGATAACAATATAAGGAGAACTACTATGTTCTTAGCATTGTCTGCACCGGTAACTACCCAGTGGGAGTTAACAGATTGGTGCAACCTTTTGTGTGTACACTGTTACAACTACTGGCGTGCCGGAAAAAGGAGGGGTAAGGTTACAATTACACCACAGTTCCACGCAACATCACAGCGAGTTGTAAGTGAACTTGTAAAGAATGGGGTGTTTTCTGTAACTATTACTGGCGGTGAACCACTTGTGGTTCTTAATGATGTTTATCCATATCTTGAGTTGTTGAGGGACAATGGGATCCAAATTAATGTTAATTCAAATTTAACATTGATGACAGATAAAGTGGCCCAGAAACTCCGCAGACTGGGAATCCGTGGGGTGTTAACCTCACTTATGACTGATGATCCTTCTCTCAATGACCAGCTAGCTTGTACGCCAGGGGCACACAAAAGGACTGTTCGCGGCATAAAAATCGCACAAGAACATGGCTTCAAGGTCTTTGTTAACATGGTGGTAACAAAGAAAAACCTTAAACGTGTATTTCCAACTGCGTCATTTGTGGCGAGCTTGGGTGTTACCAACTTCTCTGCTACAAAAGCCGCGACGCCCGGTAATGCTTTTGATTTCAGTGAATATCGTCTATCCCGGGAGGAATTCCACGAGATGCTTAGAGAACTTGTTCGCGCGAGAGACGAACTTGGCCTAAGTATTGATTCACTGGAATTTTATCCAGCCTGTGCCTTTCCCAACGCGGAGCTGGCAAAACCGTTCTCGCATCGCCGATGCACGGCAGGAAGAACAATGTGCACAATTGGATCCAACGGTGAAATTCGTCCATGTTCCCACGCACCAATGAACTATGGAAATATCAACGAGGGATTAAAGGTTGTCTGGGAAAGGCTCAGCTCCTGGAGAACCGATGAATTTCTACCGGATGAATGTAGGGATTGCCCCCTCCGCTTCACTTGTGGGGGTGGCTGTAAAACTGAAGCTTACATAACAAATGGCAGCTTGAAATCGCTCGACCCCTACGGCAGTGGTATTCCAGTAATAGTGCAATATAGCATGGAAACACGAGACTTTCCTGCTCAGGCTATCTTCACGGTAAACCCCCTAGTACGAATGCGTCCTGAGTCATTCGGGGGCATTTTGTTCCGCAGGTCAAGGAGCTGGATACCGGTAACCCGAGACCTGTTTAGACTTGTAAAACTGTACAGGCAAACGGGCTTCACGGCACAATACCTGGCAGAAACTCTGGGTACAAGTATCGAGGAAGTTCTCCCGACATTGACATTGTTGGTCAACAAGGATATAATCCTTGCCAACGGTTCGTGAACAACTTGTTGCTTGTTGTTAAGGAGGCTTAAGGCCATGAACGAACCTTGCGAGGTGCTGCCAGGGATTGTATCTCTGTATGCAGCAGGTGCCTGTGATTGCGACGGAGCCGACTGCGACTCAGCTGCCGGGCAAGACTCAGGTTGCGACAGTGGTTGCGTCTGTGATGCCGGAGGCGATTCCGGAGATTGTTACGGCGGTTAGTGCAAGATAGGCACCAACACACAGAGAGCATCCATTGAGTTTAACTCAAAATCACACTCGTGATTGCCTAATAAGCTGGATGCTCCTCTTCATTTATAATGCGAGACATTATCCATAGTATAATAAAATAATAAAAATGATATTTGTTGTTAAATATTCAAAAGAAAAAGATATCTGGAATCATCTTAATACCAACTGGAAATTTTCATATCGAAAACACGGCAGGGAAGATATTCTGGAGAGAATCCGTAAAAGTTATCCTGATGAGTTCATCAACAATCTTCAGAAAGCCAAAAGCGAAAAGAGGGCAAGGGTGGTAATTAACAACTTTCTCGATACACTACCTAAGAGTTTCCACGACATTACACCGCTTATTGTACGAGGCGTTGAGCAGCTGCTCAACGAAAAGAAGAGTGAAATTGTGGGCAAATTGGAGAAAGTATTTGAAGAAAAGTTCCCCTTCAGTAATATCACTGTATATCTCTCAACTTGTCTTTTTTACCCTTACAGCTATAAACAAAGATGGTACCTGTTAGGAAGAAACTCAAGCGAAGAGAATCACATAAAGATAACACTTCATGAACTAAACCACTTTATGTTCTACTATTATTATCCTCACTTGAAAAAAGATTTAGGAAAGGAAAAATACGAAGTATTGAAAGAAGCGCTGGCAATTTACACCAATCCGGAAGGAAACGACAAACCGGGAGTACAAAGGCTGGAAAGCTATTTTAAAGAAAATGCAAGCAAGTCATTAAAAAAACTTCTTGCAAAAAAGGACTGGAGAAAACTTTTATAGTTTACCAGTCTTTGTTACAAGCTAATCCCGCTCAGCGGGATTTTTCTTTTTTAGGCAGAGAAAGTTGAGAAATTTGACAATCTCTGGTATTATAGGGCAGATTTTCTAGGAGGTAGGCAATGGCAAAAGAAAGAGCAGAAAAGCCAGGAAAATTCACAGGAAGAAAAATTTTAGAGCTTGGTGCTAGAGCGGCAGTGGTAACGCCATTGATCCTTGGTCCTCTAGGTGAGGCTTTAACTCCTAAAGATGGTAATGAACCCAATCCCCAAACCTCGCCCAACACCTTAATCCTTTCTCCAGATGACCCCACTAATCCTCTTTCTCAGCGAAGACAGCTAGACTCTCACATTGGCTTTGCTTCGCCTTGGCAACAGGAAGAACAGGTAGAAGCAGAAGAACAACAGGAATACTTTCCTGATAATACAGTAACAATCGCGGCTAATCCTCAAGAACTGGGTGTCAGTAGTCTAAGCGAGATAGATAATATAGAAACAGTTTTAGATAATCCCACTATTGGCCAAGAGAATAAAGATGAAATTTACAGCCTTTTAGAAAAGTTTGGTTGGGCAACAGCCAGTGGCTTAAACACCAATCTCTATCTGGCCGAAACAGAACAGGGGATAATAGCCTCCGCTGCTGTTGAGGCAAGGATGGAAGGCCAAAATTGGGTCTTTCTCTGGCACCCCGTTCTCCAACAAACAATCGGTGTACCAATAGAAGAAGGAATGAGCTTTGGCTTCTTCTTTGTTCAAGAAAATGGTTCTCAGTTTCTAGTTCCCGGTCTGATTGATGAAAACAACAATGCCTATCCTTTCCCAGATTATGACCCAGAGACTCAAGGTTTTGGCACCTTAATAGGCCTTAACCAACAAGAAAGACTAGATATGCAAATCTCTGGTCCTACCAGAATCTATACAGACAGAACAACCCCAGCCATCTTGCCTGGCCTGGAGGAGCCACGGGAAGGTATTACCCAAGAAGAAATAGAAGCGGCCATTTTGAATTCCGGAAATAGAGTGGTTTACGCTAAGGAACTTCCAGAGAGTGCTTGTAAACTTCTCTTTAGGAGCCAAGCAGGGATTGATGCTTTCCTGGACAATTCCTGGGTTGATGTTGAGGGGAAATATGTTCCCCAAATAGAGGCTATTGATGAAAATAGAATGGCAATCTTTAGAACCTACATGGAATGGCTGGCAGTAAAGACTAATACCCCGGGCATGGCTAGTTTAAGTTTTGATAACTTTTTAGCAAGAAGGGCCGGTGGTGAGCAATTCAATATGCGTTTCCAGGCAAGGGATATTAATACAGGAGAGTTTCAAGAAAGACAAGAGCCTCTTGGCAGGATTGAGTATCAGGGCTCATTGGTGGCTGACAACCTGGAAATTACTATCCCAGCAGAGGGAAACCCAGTTTATGAAATATATTTGGCCAACACTTTGGCAGGTGCTTACTTACCAACTCTTTCTTATCATGAAGGCAGTGGGGATATGCACGGTGGTGTTTTCTACGACAATGAAAGACCAAACACAATCATTTTCTATTTTGCATTTCCAGTGACGGAAGATCTTATGTGGTGGCCTTATGAAGGTGTTGGGTATGTATACAATTACCCCCTCATCATCCAAACTCTAATGAGGAATTTTGCCTTTTTTACCATTCAGATGAGTGATCAAGAAAGGGTTCATAATGGTAGGGTGCATCATATGTCAATGCTATTAAACGTTGGGATATCGCCATTAAGAGAAGCTTATCACGATATACTACTTGGTAGAACGCCTACGGGAAATGAGTGGAACCCCATGATATCCGTGATCAGTGCCGCAGGCCACGAAGACTAAGTATAACTCTTGATTTTGAGCAAACTCTTTCTTATACTAAAAATATGCCCAAAAGCTTGAAACTCTTCCTTTTTGGAGGTGTTTTAATTTTTGCCTTGATAGTTCTCGCTTTTGTTATATATGCTTTCCGCGTACCAGGTTTTCTATTTCCAGAAGAAGCGGTTAGTTTAAAGGGAACTGTTTTTAATTTCAAATCGGAAATATCGCCTTATAAAATAGAAAAGGGCTCGGTAGACTCAAGAGTATTGGAAAAGATTCTCGTGGGGGTGGGTTTTAGGGAAAATACATCAAGTTTTGGCATTTTTGGCCAAAATGAACTGGTTCTTCCCAGTAAAATAAAAACTGTTTACAAAGATATTAGCGGTCAAAGTCTAGAGTCTGTTATAAACCCCACCCGGAGTGGTGGTGACTTGATAAGTGGTTTCGGTTCATCATATAACGAAGAGTCTCGAGAACTCACCTATTTTGTCTTTGTTAACCCAGAAGTGTTTGAAGGACAAAGTGAAAAGGAAATTTCAGAAGCTTTAACTGGCCTTACTGTCAGACTTTTCTGTTTGGCCCTGAACAATATCATAGAACCAGAAGTTCTTGATAGAGTTACTTATGAGCTAAATGCAGAACTAAGAAACTCCGGGGAATCACTTTTCGCCATAGAACTCCAGAAGAGGACATTGGGGCTTATAAAAGAGGTGTATGCCGAGTGCCGAGGGGCTTATTCGTGTGGACGATATGATACAAAAGAATCTCCATAGTCGGCAACGTCTAGGGTAGAGCAATAAGCATTATAAACCTTATTGCCGTTAGGATAGGTTTCAGGTTCTATAATAACCCGATAGTTTAAAACTTTTGTTTCCATATGTAGCTAGTTTAGCATTGACAATTTTCCCTGTCAAAATTTGCCAAGGGTGCTAAAATATCTTTAAGATGGCAAGAATTGAAAAATTATTCTTGGTTAGTTCTATAATATAGGTTCCCCGCAACTGCGGGATTTTTCTTTTTCCTGGGCAGAGAAAATTGAGAATATTGACAGATTTTGGTATTATAAGGCATAGTTTCTAGGAGGTAGGCAATGGCGGAAACAAAGCCGGAAAAGTTAGGAAAGTCAGGAAAATTCACAAAAAAGATTTTAGAGCTTGGTGCTAGAGCGGCAGTGGCTGTTCCATTGGCTGTTGGTCCTGTGAGTGAGGCTTCTACTCCCAAACCTGGACAGAAACTTGATCCCCAATCTCCTTCAACTACCCTAGAACTTTCTCCAGATGACCGTGTTTTAGAACAAAAGCAAGAAATAGATTCTCATATTAAGATTGCTTCTCCTGAAGAGCAGCTAATTAGGTCTGAAGAACAAAGAGTTTGGAATTTACCCCGGTATGAAGCTGAAGGTATAGAAACAGAGGTTTTCGCTCAAGGAGAAGAAAGATTGGATTTGCTGCCTTTGTCTTTAAGGGATGGAGAGAACGGGTTAGAAGCGGTAGCTAATTATTTGGATAGAGAAACAGATAGTGTTTGGTTCTTGGTCTTTGACAGTCAGGGTGGAGAATGGAAAGAGGAAAGGGGAGCAGAAGGAGAGAAAATAAGAGGAGAAGAGAACCAGACTTCATTAAGCCGGGAGGTAGCCAGGAATCTTCGGGAGATAATGGTCTTTGAGTCCCAGGAAAGCCAGAAAAAAGCAGCTAGGTTTAATCTCTTACTGGACAGGCGGGCCCAAACAACCTTGGTTACTCCCATGATTGAAGTCAGAGAAACAGCCAAGGATGGCGAGATTGATCTAGCTCCTGGTTCCTTGCTTTTGGTAGACAGGCAAGATGAGGTTCATTATTTCAACCCCTTAGATATCTTTGGAGAAACAGAAACTGGGGTTGTTGAAATTGATCTTGACTACGCCCAATGGCTAAGAGACTATGGTTTGGCAGTCAATGAAGGTGATTTAGTCCTGGTTCAGCGGTATACCAATGCTGCTGTTAATGGAGACCTGGCTGGTAAACCCATCTCCCTGGCCCTAATAGGAGGAGAAGCGGTAGTCTTCGTTCGGGAATTTGCAGAAGGAAACAATATTAATGCTCGTTCTTTACCAGGTACAGACAATAATTTACCGGGAATGGAAATCTTGGGTCAAGTTAGTCACAATCTCTTGATTACTCAGGAAGAACTTAATTCCTTCCCTGAGCTCCAAGAATACCTCAATCAATTAGCCACTTCTTTAGCTAGAGAAGAAAGCTCTGAGACAGTCCATGAAATTGATGAACAAGGCAGAATAGTCGTTAACAATGACAATCATAATTGGTATCTTGTCTGGTGGGATAGAGAAGCCGGCAAGTTTGCCTGGGTCAGTGACCTAGTTGAATTGGTACAAAGAGTTCCCACTGATATTCCTTCTACTCCAGAGCCAGTGGCAGCAATATACAGTCAAAATGAAATAAACTTGGAAAGTTACAACGGAAATCTATACCCAGATAATCCCTATCCCGTCAGATTAGATAGTGATATTCGAATAGCAAATAGAGTTCTATTTGTTGATGATCATCAATATTCAATAGAACAATCACAGTTTCTTGACAATGTAACATGTAGTCTAGACGATGGCTGTTCAATCTACTGCAGTGTAATGGGGACCGTTGTAGGAATATTAGGTGAGAGAAGATTGGAAAATATGGGGTTGGTCGACAAAGAAGGTAACCCAATAGAGGATTTTTGGATTGATAATTTGAAAGTTACCGACTACTTGATGGTCGCTCGAAAAGAAGATGGTTCGTTACTTAAGATAGTCTTTTCTATTCCTGAAGACTATGTACTTGCAGCCATAGCAGGGCAAAGTGGGAATTTTAACCCCAGAAGGTCATCAAAAATTACTGAAGGATCCCTACCAGGATCCCGTCTCGGATTGGGCATATCTATGCTGACCAATATTGACAGGGCATTAGCAAGCGTACGTTCAAACCCTCTTGAAAGGGTAGGTAATGCTCTAAGGGTATCTAGGGTTTCAATTTCCAGTTTGCAATCTCTGCAAAACACAGAGGCTTTGAGAAGATACACAGCTGATGAATCAATAATTGTTTATGTAGGTATCCAAGCCCTGAATCTAGTTACTAGGTAATACAACCCTTGTTTCTTCACAAACAACTCAAAAATAGTGTATTGTAAATATATGGGAAGTTTTAAGCAAGTTTTTCTAGTGGGACTACTTATTTTAACCATATTTGCAATTTGCTATACATTCAGCCGTTATACTTGCTACGATAGTTCAAAATCATTATTTACTCAAGGTTTCTATCGAGGGCAGAAAACTAGTTTTGAATATGTTTATGATGAAATGGAAAGAAAAACCGTGCTATCAGGTATCCTTGTTTCTTACGAGCCATCCTCAAACAATCCTACAATAACTTTGAGTACATCCCCCACAAATTATTGTCTTCCAGTTGGCAGAAAAAAAGTAAAGTTAAGTTTCTCTGGAATTAAAACGCTTTTTTTACTCCTGGAAAAAGAGGACCAAACCACATTCCGGTGGAGAGCCTTGGCGGCCGAAAAGCTACGAAACATACTTAAACGTGGGGTACTTGTAACCGTTCAATTCGCCGATGGTCAGGAAAAAACAGTAGTTGACGCAAAATTGGGCGCTGCATCTCATGTAATTATTCATAAGTATAAAGAATCTGAACAAAAATGAGGATTAAGCTTTTCTTTCTAATAATCATATTTTCCGCTTTATCTACTGTTTCCTTTGCAAAGACAAACACAATCCAGGCGCAAACCTGCAGTGGAGTTGCTTATTTTAGTGAAACAAATTATGCATGTAGAGGAAGTGATATTGGTGGTGGATACAGATGCGAAGCAATCACTGTAGTTCAAGCAGCCGCATGTGGATGGTGGGGGGGGAGATGTAGGGCTGTGTCGTCATACACAGACACATGCAGAGTCCTTCTTGACGGTTGTGAAATTACGTCCCATAGCTACAGCAGCAGTGCGGGATGCACTGTGTCAGATGATGGTGATGACGGTGATGGGAATGGTGATGATGGTGGAGTTCCGTGTTATAAAGCAGGATTTCAAAACTGTGTTGGTTCGTGCGGGGGTGGAGGAAGCTGTACATGGGTACCAGATAGAGAAACCTGTGTCTGTATGGGTGGGGGGGGAGGACCTGGACCAGGTGCATGTGATGGTCCGGGGCTGGGGATTTCTTCATGCTTGATTGATAGCAGTGGCATGCACATTGTCTGGCGGTGGGGCTACTGGGGTTGGTTTCCGCCTGCTTGGGTCAGAGGCTATAGGTACCGGCTGCAAACAGGCGCTCCCTTAAGAATCGAGGCTAACTATATTAAACAAGCTTGGAGCACTTGGAATACATATACTACACATCATGAAACAATCCAGTCAACCTGGGCCCGAGTACAAGTCAGTCGCACAGAATGTGCTGCTTCTTGGCTAGGACCAGGACATGATTGCGAGTACTGTCCTTGGGAATGTGATTGCACGACTCCTGGAAAGTGGTCAAAAACATTCATCGTTAATCCTGAAGACTGCACCATGGCTCCAGCCTCCATCACCGGAACAGTTTTTTCTGACCCAGAAAGGGATGCCTATCCCTCAGGCGATAGCTGCACAGATAGTTCAGCCTCACCCCTGACTGATTCAGGCTATCAGGTTAGGGCAACAAATTTGAGCACCAGCGACAGCCAGACAACACCTGTTGGCGCTGACGGTAATTATACTCTGAGCAATGTAGAGCCTGGTGATAGTTATATTATCGCCCTTGAAGATGGATCAGGAGCATTAGTAAGTAGTTGTTCCTGCCCAGGTAATTGTCAATTTGTGGGTGCAGTGCCAATTGGAGCCACCATTACCCGTGATTTTTACACTGGCCCTCCTGGGCCCTGGTGGCAGGTGATTGATGGAGATGTTTTGACTAATGGAAGCCTCAGTTCCCTTATTCCTTCATCTTGCAGCCTGCCCGGTTGTAATCCCAACTTTATACTTGATGGGCCAGGAGGTTATCCGGGAGTAGCCATCTATGGAGGTAGTTCCTATGATTTTAGCACTGGCAGTTCAGATGGCAGAGACCAGGTTTCTTCTCAAGGCTGGTTAGCCAATTCCTCTTATCTGGGCAAGGAATATCATTATAGCTATTTTGCCAGATTAGTGCCCAGTGATGTCCAAGAGCAGACCGATGAGATAACTGAGGAGACAGTCACTGGCGGTGATTTTAATTCCGGGGGAAGTCCTGCCAGGGGCTATATTTGGTACAAAAGAGAGGGAGACCTGACTATTAACGGCAATGTCAATTTGGTTGGCACCAGAAAGGTGGTTCTCTTTGTCAATGGAGGTGATTTAAACATCAATGGTCGAATCAATCTCCAATCAGGTGAGAGCTTTTTTATGGCCATTGTCGGCAAAGACGATAGCGGAAACAAAGGAAACATTATTGTTGACCCCTCAGTTTCCCATCCGGTCAAACCCGGTCTTGAGGGCATCTTCCTGGCTGATTCTCAATTTAAAACAGGCAGTGATGATAAACAGCTCTATATTCGTGGTTCAGTGGCTGCCTGGGAAGGTATTGTCTTAGAAAGAGACTTAGATGATGACAATAGTGATACTCCTGCAGAACTCTTTGAATATGCTCCGGACCTTATCTTTAACTATCCTCAAGAAATGCTCAGAGACGTTATCCGCTGGAGAGAAGTAGCACCCTAAAAATGTTATACTTCTTTTATGAAGCAGCAAACTGATTTAATTGTCAGAGCTATCAACGCCAACACAAAGCCACTGAAGATTGTATTATTTGGATCGCAGGCTAGGAAACAATCTCATGAGAAAAGCGACTTGGACATTGCTGTAATTCAAAATAATCCTCCACAGATAGGACAAAAGGCTAAAATCTTTTTAACTTTAACAAAGCTCGGTTATGATTGGAAAACAGAACCAGACATTCATCTCTTTTCCCAAAAGGATTTTCTACAAAGACTAAAACAAAAAGACCTTTTTGCTAGCCAGATTTCTAAAGGAGAAACCATCTATGCCCGATAGCTACAGAATTTGGTTGAAAAAATCAACTGATAACTTAAAGGAAACCGCTTCTAGGGCGCTCGATGCCGCTCATAAAGTCAGCCAAGAAATTTCCAAGAATTTTCCAAAAAAACCAGAGACGTTATCCGCTGGAGAGAGGTAGCACCGTAAATAGTTGACAGGAAGGGGAGAGAAGGTTAAAATTAGTCAACTTTCTATTCTACATTGCTTCCTTAATTTAAATGACAGTAAAAAAGACAAGCTCGTCCCTTATTGTAGATAATCGCATTTTACCTGATTCCAGTTTGCCCACGGAAAAGGTGAGTGGTGTTTTGGATATTGCCAATGAAGGTTCCGGACTTCTCAGGCCGAACCTTGCTCCTTCAGAGAATGATATTTATATTTCAGCTTCACAGATAAGAAGATTTAATTTAAGGAATGGAGATTTTGTCAAAGGTCAAGCCAGACGACCTAAAGAGAACGAACGCTTTTGGGGTCTTTTGAAAGTAGAAAAGGTGAATGGCAAGTCAGCTGAAAAGATGGGCCAACGGGTTGATTTTGAGGAATTGACTGCCATCTATCCTGATACCCACATAGTTCTTTCAACAGACAAGGAAACATTAACTACCCGGGTAATAGACCTGATTGCCCCAATTGGTTTTGGCCAGAGAGGCTTGATTGTTTCTCCTCCCAAGGCCGGTAAGACCTGGCTTTTGAAAGATATGATTGCCGGAATCGCCAAGAATTATCCCAAGGTCCATCTGATGGCTGTTTTAATTGGTGAGCGGCCTGAGGAAGTAACGGACATCAGAAGGCATATGGAAAAAGTGAGCAAGGGAAAAGGGGAAGTGGTGGCTTCAAACTTTGATGAAGCCCCGGAGGACCAGACCCGGGTTGGAGAACTAGCTTTGGAGCGAGCTAGGAGATTGGTGGAGATAGGCAAGGATGTGGTAATTGTTTTGGATTCGATTACTCGGATGGCCCGGGCCTATAACTTGGCCCTGCCCACTTCGGGTAGAACCTTAAGCGGAGGTTTTGACCCCATGGCCCTTTTTCCGGCTAAAAAGTTCTTTGGCGCCGCCAGGAAGATTGAGAAAGCTGGTTCATTGACGATTATTGGTACCTGTCTTATTGAAACCGGCTCAAGAATGGACGATTTGATTTACGAGGAATTTAAGGGAACTGGCAATATGGAGGTTCATCTTACCAGGCGCTTGGCTGACAAGAGAATATTTCCGGCCATTAATGTTAGTATCTCAGGTACCAGGCAGGAAGAGCTTTTGTATAAAAAGCTTTTGCCTCAGGTTCATACCCTGCGCCGTATGCTTGAGATGATGCCTGAGGATGAACGGACCGAGGCTCTTCTTGAGCGTTTGAAAAAGACAGAAGATAACAAAGAATTCCTCAAGAGTATGAAAACAAGCTAAACCTCACTAGGTGCTTGATTAGATTAATCAGAGCCATTAGAATGATTAGACATTTTCTGATGGAAGAAGTTTATGATTGGCTTTTTGACCTAGCGAAAGACCTAAGAGATTTTGCTGCTGAACTTTCCAATTTTCTCCTTCAGGTGCTTCATCTCCAATTTTTGCGTTTTGAAGAGAAAAAGGGAATTTTTGTCTTTTTCTTATATAAACAAAGGGGAAAAATGGCCAGGCGGTTCGTTCATTCGGGAATGGTGGTTTTGTCTGCGTTAGGCGTGATTATTGCCCCGGTTATTGCCGAAGAATTTCCTGGTCGAAATGTAGACCCCTGGGATATTCCTCCGCCATCTTTGGTTCTTTCTGCTTCTAGCCAAAATCCCCAGACAACAACTTTTTTCTCGGAAAAACAACGGGCTGAGATTATTGAGTATAAAGTTCAGAAAGGGGACACTATTAGCACAATCGCCGAAAAGTTTGATATATCGATTGACACCATTCGCTGGCAGAATAATCTTAAAAGTCGGGATGCAATCAAGGTTGGTCAAGTATTGGAAATATTGCCAGTGAGTGGCGTTTCTCATAAGGTTCGCAAGGGTGATACTGTCTATTCTCTTGCCAAAAAGTATGACATTGACCCCCAGGTGATTGTCAATTTTCCCTTTAATACTTTTATGAATGATGAAACCTTTGAACTGGCCATTGGCCAAAATATTATTGTTCCTGATGGTGTCAAGCCGGCCGAGGTTCCCTGGTCAGCTGTTGCTAGAGTTCGCCAGATTACCCCTGATGCTGGAACAGTCGTGGGCTCGGGCGCTTTTGTTTGGCCAACAGCCGGAACGATCAGCCAAAGATTTACCTGGTATCATAAGGCCATCGATATTGCCAACAAAGCAGCGCCGGCAGTTTTGGCAGCCGATAGCGGTCAGGTAGTTGTTGCCGGCTATCCGGACAATAGGGGATATGGAAATCGGGTGCTTATTGACCATGGAAACGGCTATCGAACCCTTTATGCCCATTTGGCCAAGATTTATGTTGTTGTTGGCCAGACAGTTAGTCGAGGAAACGCCATTGGCAAGATGGGCTCGAGTGGTAGATCTACTGGCATCCATCTTCATTTTGAGGTGATTAAGAGTGGAGTCTATCTTAATCCTCTCAGTGTGCTGAAGTAGGAGATTAAAGTTCAAAGCCCTAATTTTTTGATTGCTGATTTCGGGGGAATAATATTTATACCAAATTTTTTCTTTAGGTTTTTAACTGAAAAATCTTTGATATTACCAGTTACAAAGAGTTGCACTCTCGCATTTACGGCTGCTTGAAAGATTGATTTATCTTTAGCATCGACCCACTTTTCTATTTCAGGAGATATTTGTGTTGGAGTCATGACTATTTGTGGCGGCGCTGATTCTAAAAGGCGTTGCAAGACCTCTCTGGCTTGAGGCATTTTATCCTTAATATTTTTTACCAACTCTTCCAGAACTTGCTGTGATATTACTGCCCTTATTTTTCCTTCGATATGTGCCCTGAGTATCTTTTCGGAATTATCTGAACCGTAAAAAGCAGAGAACCAGATATTGGTATCCACAAAGACTTTCTGGGGGTCTGGCTCCATAGGTTTTTATGCGGAAGTTATACGTTGCTGTCTGGCTGTTTCCTCTAATTCCTTCTCAGTTATTTTTGATTTATTAAATATCTTCTGAATTTCCTTTAGAGCCTCAAGAGCTATTTGTTTTTTTGGTTTCAAGATTGCTTCTTTCCCTTTAACTTTAGCTTCCAAAGCGTCACCTACACCTACACCTAATTGTCTTAGCAACTCGGCTGGGAAAGTGGCTTGCCTTCTTTTTCTGATGTCGATTAGGTAATTTGCCATTACCGATTCCTTTTCTAATGTCAGATGTATGATATCAGACATCTGAGGGTTTGTCAAAGTTGACTTATTGAATTTTGGAATTTAATATTTGAATATTGTTTGAGATTTGTCCCGCGGAGCGAGATCCCGCTCTGCGGGAAAAAATCAAAAATACAAGTAATAACTCAAAAGTGTTAAAATATAATCGATTAATTTTAATTTTTGAATTGCAATTTTGAACTTTAAATTTTGAATTTTGAATTGATTTCGGGCCTGTAGCTCAGAGGTAGAGTGCCCCGGTCGCAACGGGGAGGTCAGGGGTTCGATTCCCCTCGGGTCCACTTGATTGATAAAACACACCTCTAAGGTGAAATAGGTAGACATCTCCAAGGGTGTGAGGTGTTTTAAGAGGATGGACCTTCGGGAACTGGAGCTGGTGTACCCTCTGGTGCGGCCGGTGGAGATGATTCCTCGGGCAACTCAATTGGCGGTTGAATAACTGATTCTTCTACTGGTTGGGGAGGGACAAGCTCTCCACCCTCTGGGGCTTCAACCGGAGGTAGGTTCTTTTGTAGATTCTCTAATTCTGCTTTAGCCAGTTGATAATCTGATGATAGAGGATCGATTAGGGAAAGAACAACATTCATCTCATTGATGGCCTTTTCTGTTTCCCCTTTTTCTCTATAGCTAGCCGCCAAGTTGTAATGAGCATTGGCAAAATCAGGCTTGGCAAAGGTGGCCAGTTCAAAGATTCTGATGGCCTGGTCATAATTACCCAGGGCATAATAAATACCGCCTAGACTGATTCTCAAAGCCGGATTAATCGGGTCCAGGGAAACTGCCTGGCTCAGGGTTTGAACACTAAAGATATCTGCTCCCTGGGCAAAGGGAATGATGGCTCTGTAGGTTGCAGCCATAATCTCCCAATTTCCCGCTCTTTGAGGATTGAGAGCAACCGTGGCTTTGCCTTCTCGGATTGCCTGCTGAACCAGTTGGGTGATTGTTGTCCTATCTTGATCACTAATTTCTTCTTTTTGGCTAAGAGCTTGGGCTAGGCCGATATTCACTTGGGCATAGGAAGCGTGATAGCGATCAACATAGGGGTTGAGATTGATTGCCTCTCGTATCAGATTGTAGGTTAGGGTACCGTCGTTGCGGGCCAGGGCATCCAAGGCTTGTTTAAATTTGGCCTCGGCAATCAGGTAGCGAGAGCTGAAAAAGGCAAAAACAACAATAGCGATTATCAAGGGAAGGCTGATAAGTAGAGAGGGGATACGGGGAGCAAAAGATGATTCAGAGGAAAGGAGAAGATTGAGCTTCATTTTTTCGGTCTTGGTGGCTGCTACCAAAAGCAAGAATAATAAGACAACGAGAACCGGTGGGGCAGAGAAAAGGGCGAGCAAGACTAAAAGAGTAAGCAGAGAAACAAGATCAGTATTTTTGAGAATTTCCTCTGGCTTTTGATTTTTTAATATTTTAAAAATAACAAGAAAAAGGAATATCAGGCCGGCTGCACCGCTAAATCCGGTTTCAGTCAGGACAGTGAAATAAAAGTTTCGGCTAGAGGTAAATTTGACTGCCCAGAGGTCACTTTGATTGTAACTTAACGGTCGGAAGCGATTAAAGGCAGTTAAATAATTTCCCGGCCCAATGCCTAGAACAGGGCTGTCTTTCATGGTATCCACGGCTACAGCCCAGGATGTCTTGTAATCCAGCAAAAGGAGTTTGGCCGGCCCAGTAGATACAACGTTGTAAAAAGAGATTCCCAGACCAAAAACCAAAACTATTAAGCAGACGCCAAAAAAGATTGTCTTAAAGTATTCTTTTTCAAAAACAATAAAGCCGATACCCAAAGGCAACAAAGTTCCCAAAAAGAGAATGGCCGGCAAACTGCCACCCAAGCTATTAAAGCTGGAGATTTTGAGCATGGCCGGTAGCTGAGGAATTTTAACCAGAATGCCGGAAATTGACAGCAAACAGATAAGAGAAACAAGAATTCCGGAAAGAAAAGTAACTAATAGAACATTCTTTTTTTCCTCGAGCTTAAGCTGATTAAGTAAAAAGTAGAGAAGGGCTCCGGCCAAGATTACTGTCGCATTGCCGGGGATAAAAAATGCTTCCATTTTGTTTGGAGTGCGCAGGATTGCACTAACCAGATAGGCGAGGGCCAATAAAATTATTGGTAAATCGAATTTCCCATAGGAGAATTCCAGTGAGCCCGAGACAATTGTTCTCATTGCCCTAAGGAGTAAAGCCAAGGTTATACCAAAACACAAGATTGCCAGCTTTGGCAGGAAAAAGGGATTGGGAAAGATAGGAAGAACAACAAGTGGGAGCAAAAAAACCGTGGTATATAAAATGTAGGTTTCGATTTTCTCTAAGATTCTTGCCATAGTTTATCTAATTTGTGATTTAATATTGTTTATTTTGTATTTTTTGTCAAGCCCCGTTTTCTAACAAAATATTATTCTATACAATTCTTTATATAAAAATATATATTAGAGTATATATTGATATACTTGCATATTATTTTTACTGCAAATCCACGCCCTGTATATTCACTCCCTGAAATTCAAAGGTGGCTGATTCTAGAGAAACAGTGGCGGTGGTACACC
The DNA here is from genome assembly GCA_964583685.1 of uncultured Gammaproteobacteria bacterium. GTDB lineage: Bacteria > Patescibacteriota > Microgenomatia > UBA8517 > UBA8517 > CAZOVJ01. Next base: position 37,135 of record CAZOVJ010000001.1, read on the forward strand.
AGCCTGAATAAAGAGTTTCTCCGCCAACGGTTTTATAAGCCCGGACCCGATAAGCATAGGTATTTGTTTGAGAAATAGTTGAGTCTTGATGAGAAGTACTGTCAGCCGGCTTGGTTGTTAAGCTGGTAAATCCAGCAGCGCTCTCATTTCTTTGGATATCAAAGCCGGTTTCATCCCCGGAATTATCCTGCCATTTGAGATTAAGATAGGAATCGTCTACTGCTTCTTCAATAAGACAATGAGAAGGCGCATTCGGCTTTGCGGCCGTGGTGAAGGAATAAGGAGTTTCCTGGGTACTGCTCCATAAATTGGTGCCTGCAGGGTCAATGGCATATGACCGCCAATAATAGGTAGTGTTGTTGTCTAAGGCCGTTTGGATGGTGTAGGTTGCTTGGGTTCCCGAGGCATAGGCGGTTTCGGACTGAGCATCTTGGCCGCTCCAGCCAGTCTGAGATTCTGTTTGGTCAAAGGTTTGTAAATTGGCGCTGTCAAAAGTATTGACAGTATCAAGTTCTATTTTATAGTGCAAATAATCACTGTCAGCATCAGTGGTTGTGGTTTTAAGGACAGTATAAAGTATCTGATTGCTGGCAGTGTCTGAGGGTAAATCAAGAGAAGGGGTATTAGGCTTGGTATTAAGGGAAAGCTGCCAGTCTTGAAGTTGGGGTGAGCCCCCGGAATAGGTCAGAGTTCCTTGGACATAAAGAATGGGGTAGCTGGTTGTGTCAAGAGAGGTTAAATCAACCGGAGAAGTATCAAAGCCACTGGAATTATCAGTTAAGTCTCCATCAGGAACAATCGTCGGCGTACCCGAATCATCATAATAAATTTTGTACTTTATATCTCCATTGGCTTCATCATCAGTGAACAACAATTGTTTCCAATGACTGGCAGAGGAATAAATGTTGACGACAGTAATCGAGGTGCTCATAATGGTGCCGGAGCTATAGGTAGCTTGAATGTCGTCAAAATAAAAGGCAAAGGCGCTGTCGGCATTGGTTACCTTATAGGCGAATTTGGTGACCGCATCTCTGTCCGCTGCTGAGATTCCCGAGATATCCCAGGTTTTCTTTTCCCAAGTATCAGCCGAATTGATGGTGATATCATAGGTTTGCTCATCTGAGGCAGATTCTCCAAATTGGAAGCGCATAAATTGGCCGGTTCTATCAGAACGGGCCCAGAAAGTAATAAAAGAAGTGATTGAAAGGTCTGTAGCTGATTTGGTCAGGGTGGCCGTCTCATTGAGGGCATCGCCCGATGGAGAACCGGTAGTTGAGGCAGCAGGGGATGTAGTGCCAGTGATGGAATCAGCCTCAACCCTGATACGGCCACTACCGCCACTTCCACCAGCCCCTCCCCAAACGTATCCGCTTCCTCCTGAACCCCCACCGGCCTTAACAAGACTAGAGCCCAAGGTGGCGGTGTTTGCTTGGAGGAGAATAGAACCGCCACTGCCACCGCCTCCGCCCGCTGTGTAGGGTTCGCTTGGCTGACCTGGCCAGCCGTTCCTACCATTAGCCTTGATATATCCAGAGACTGAGATTGTGTCAGTACCTATAAATACTATTCCTCCAGCGTTTCCTCCATTTCCACCACTCCTAGGGTCCTTAGAGCCTCCTTCACCTCCACCTGATCCGAGATAAAGTTTATCAAGAGAACTACTGCCATAGGTATGGCCACCAGCCCCGACCCCTCCGCCTTGAGTACAAGGTTTTCCGTTACTACCATTTGTTCCATAACCGCCACCACCGCCACCACTTGCATTATGAGCAGCGGGAACATGTTTGTCTCCACCACCACCACCACCTTGTTGTTTATAAGACATAGATTTGCTTCCCGTTCCACTGGTTGATTCTCCCTGGTAACCATAGTTGTCACCGCTGCTTCCTGAACCACCCCGGTATCCTTTTTCGTAGGTATCGATTGTTCCGGTTACTGTTACTGTACCGTTGGCCCTAAAAGCAATAAGTCCGCCATAGGTCCCATTCCAACTGTTGACAGTTAAGGTGATGCCATTATTGATAGTTACATTGGTGTAATTAGGAACGCGTTGAACGACTACATTCTGTCCGGTTAAATCCGAGTTGGAAGACTCACCATATGTTTTCTGGATGTTGATATTACAGGTGATGGTAGCAGAGGATATAGAAGATACTTGACAAAACTCATAATTGCCAACGTTTGTATATGTAGAAGAAGAATCCCGGAGATTGATTAAGATTATTTCATCGTCGCTCGAAATAGAATTAGACAAGGACGAAGCAGCTGTCCCATCAGTTCCAGTGCCGGTAACTGTTATTATGTTTGTTCCAATACTTGATACTTGGAAGGCTTCAGCGTCGGCTACCGATCTGCCTGAGGCGATAGGATCAGTATTTAGGTTCTTATTACTAGAGACTGTTATTGCACCGTCAGCGCCGTCGCCGGTAAAGTTGTTAGAAAGCTTCACCGAACCGGTTCCTTCTTGTTTGAGACTTGTTTCTTGTTCAACTAAAAGGTCGCCTGTGTCTGAACTGACCCAATTGGAAGCAGTATCGGCATTGTCAATTTGAAATGATGATAGGGTATAGACATAGTTGCTGCTATCATCAACCGTCGCTCCATTAGCCAAAGTATCGGTAGAAAATTGGTCGGCGTGAGTCTGAAACCAGGCATCGTTGGTCAGGGAGGTATCAATGGTAAAAGAACGTACGCTTGACCAGTTGCCATAGGTATTGCTTCCTCCCGGGTCCTTAGCATGGACTTTATAGAAGTAAGTAGTATTGTTGGTCAAAGCAGCCTGGAATGTGTAGGAAATCGTATCACCGGAATTGAAGGGGTCATCATCACCGCCATCATCTACATTGGTAAAACCAGGATTAGTATCCGAAACCGCGCTTGAGGGAGAGGGGAAACTAGTATCCGTATCCCATTGAATTTGATAGGTTAGATTATCACTCTCGGGATCAGTAGCCGCGAACCTAATTTCCGGAGTAGTGTCGTTGGTCTTGAGATTGTCATGAAGATAGGCATCGCTAAGTGTTGTTGCACCCGGAGGATTGTTCTCTGTATAGTTCAAAGTAACACTGGTGAGCGAAGGAGAAGGGGAGTGATTGCTGATAATAGCCCGATATTGGAAATAGCGCTGGGCAGTGGAGGAAATGGAAGAGCCTCCGGGAGTAGCCATGTAATCGCTGGCGCTTTCAAAATCATCTAGCCAAACAGTTCGGCCCTCATCAGCATTAGTCACCCGTAAAGTCAGCTGGGTGCAGGTATCAAGTTGATTGTCGGGGGGGTCGCTGATATCCCAATATTCTCTTTGCCACTTAAAGACAGAGGCATTAGAAGTAAAGCAGTGGGTGTCAGAACCTCCGCAGACCCCTGTGTCGGGGTTGGGCACAGTCCCGGTCCAAGAATCAACCGTTACCGCGCCGGTCGAGGTGGTGATTGAACTGACTGTTCCTTGGGCAATGTATTCGGTTCCGCCATAATTCTCGCGAACTATAATTTTGTCGTCTTCGTAAAGATTGCTGCCTTTATCTGTTAAGCCAAAATGAGTGGCATCAATAGTGATAGAGGTATCGGTTTTAGCATTAGCTTCCGAGGTGCCCTTGATATCATTAGCATCTAGTTTGGCAGCAAAATCAATGGTTATCGGGTGAGTTCTTTGGCCAATCTCATAGGCCTGCCGAATCTGAGCAGCCGTGCGGGCCGTATCTGAAATTCTCACCTCATCAATGGTACCGTCAAAGGGATTTTCCACCCCGCCTGTTGAACTTTTCCTGGCTCCAATCCAGAGAGGATAATTATTAGCTGTGGGGGTGCCGTTATCAGTAGCAGACGCGACTTCTGCTCCATTTATGTATAATTTGGATGTGTTTCCAGAGTTGTCAAAGACGCCTACAATATAGTACCACTCACCTGTATTAGGAGTTAAGGTATAGGTGACGGCAGCTCCTCCAGTGGGAGACCCGTAAAATCTAAAATTATCTGTGGTAGTCCAATCCAGGCCTCCATTATAGACATCACCCGATTTTCCCTTGGCGTAAATTACTTGATTGGAGCTGGTAGTGTCGAAACGCACCCACGCTTCTGTTGTATATGAATCCGTCATGTCTAAAGAAGCTGAGTCGTTTACATTTATATAATTACTACTGCCATTAAGATCCCGGGCTTTGCCAATTTTTCCTTGAAGAAAAGTTGTGCCGCTTGGATAACCATGATTTCCGTTTCCTGAAGAGTCTTTAATTTCATCTAAACTGTGAATTTCGATTGATTCCCAATCGAAATTAATTTGGCTAGAATAGAATTTGAAATAACTAGGATTAATCGCCGTAGTATTAGTAGTGGTAATGTCTTTTCTAACTGTTCCATCAATAGCTAATTTCATTGAGCTTGGTGTCCACCACATTTCTATAGTGTATTCATTACCATTTGTATCTACAGTGCCTCTTTCTGCTGAGGAATCCACAGTTGAACTTCCAACAACCTTGTAGACCCCTTGGGTTGAATAACCAGAACCTTGCCAATTAAATTGATAGTAATTATTAGCATCTTGGAAAAGATAAAGGGACTGAACATTGTCTGTAGGATAATCCAATCTTTTGATAAAAACAATTTTCGCATAGCCGCTGGTGGGAATATCAGCATAAGCAGTGGCATTTTCAGCATCATTATCTCCAGTTAGGACATGCAACCAGTGGTTGCTAGAATCCCAAGCGTGAGAGTTAGTCGGAGCATTTGTGTCAACAGTTTCCCAACTGTATCTACCGGTAGTATCAGTTAAAAAATAGTCATAAAAAATGGGTTGGTTTTCTTCCAGGTGCCACAATCCTTTAGTATTACCGTCTGGTTGGTTATTAGTATAGGCTGATTCGCCGATAGTGGTTTCAAGGTAAGTTCCCGGCCGGTCAGCTGCTATATAAAAAGGAAGTTTACCTTTACTGGAAAGGTCAGTGGAGGAGATTGTTCGGCCCAGACGATGGTCGCGGCCAGCCCGATACGCCTCGCTAATCTCCTCGGCACTGCGGGCGACATTGGAGATACGGACTTCGTCGATGATACCGTCAAACTCGTCAGTGTAGCCTGAATAATGTCGTTTTCCTATTAAAAGGTTAGTTACTGTAGAATCCATTGTTCCATGTGTTCCGGAAGTTGTTCCTGAATTGTCTAATACTCCATCAATGTAAATTTCAAAAGAATCACCGTTTCTTTGACCTGCTAAGTAGTGCCACTCATTGTCTGTTATTGTTGATGAAGAGTCGAGATAGATCTGGTTGTCTCCAGTGTCAGTGTAGGAAAATCGAATGTCGTCATCGCTATGTATGAGCATAAAAAACTGTCTATTTCCACTACCATCATCGTCCTTTCCTATTATCATGTCGTTTGTATTAAAGGAGTTTCTTTTCACCCAAGCCTCTATTGCATAATTGCCACTTCCAAAATCCCAAATATTATCATCTCCGCAATCAACATAATCATCCGTCCCATTAAAATCCCTTGCCTTGCCAAAGATACTTTCAACAGGTTCCGGGCCAGGAGCAGTGCCGTAAAGTTCTCCATCATTGTTATTAGCTGTTTCATCAAAAACATCATCTCCTTCCAAATCGCCGTTGGTTTCATCCAGATGCCAGAGGGCAACGGTATGACTATCTACTTGTGGGGCACCGAGTATGGTTTTTAGTGAGCCGTTTCCCTCAATAGCTAGGCTGGAGGAAGAAGTAGCTATTGGGACTCCTTCCCAAATCGAAGCAGAGGGAGTGGCCCAGTTGAGAGGATTATCCATGCTGTCAATTTGGGTTTCGTTGGCCGTTGGTTTCCAGGCTTCCCAGGACGAATTATCAGCGCTGGTTCGAGTTTGGAATTCAATTTGTCCAGACTGGTAGTTGGAGAGAATTTCATCTGCGCCTAGGGCGCGGGAGTAGATGCGGAAGGAGTCGATAATGCCATTGAAGTAACCACCGGGGCTTCCTCCGGAATTCCATCTACCAATATCTCTGGTGTTTGTTGTTATAGTGCCTCCAGCATCATTATCACTGCCTTCAAGCACTCCGTTTAGATAAACATACACATTGGCTCCATCTCTTACACCTACAGCGTGATACCAAGTGCCATTTTGTAAAGTTGTAGTTCCTTGGGCTAAAGCAGAATTTCCTCCGGTGTCGTTTCTAGTGATAAAAGCAATGTTGCTACTCGGTGTATAGAGTTGACCCAAAATCGAATCGCTATCTGTTGTGCTTCTTTGGGCAAAAATACTTTTTGTTGTACTAGGATCAGATGTTCTAAACCAGGCTTCTACAGTATAAGTAGTTCCAGATAATGGATTGTTGGAGAGTGAAACATAATCATTACTTCCGTCAAACATCAATGCTGCCGGATTATTTTGAGGCCAGCGGCCGTTATTGGTTGTCCAGCCGCTTCCGGCAACAACATCCTGGCCTGAGGTATTAGAGAAACTATTGAGTGTACCAGTGTTTCCTTGACCAGATGAGTCAGCTGCAGAAGTATCTGAAGTCTCGTTGAACTTCCAAAAGCCTGCAAGATTACTAGACGAATATGGAGTCTCGCCATCGCCGGTTTGGACGCCTGACTCTGTCCATTCAAGTGAGTCAAGGCTGGCTACTAATGTTCCCAGGTCAATTGAATCCGAGGTATAAACAGCATATGGCCGGCGCTGGGCAGCAAGCTTAATTTCTTCCGGTGTCCGGGCAATATTGGAGATGCGAACTTCGTCAATAAGGCCATCAAAACGATAAGAAGCCCAACTTGTTCCTCCAGCTCCAAGGTGTAGTGCTCCCCCGTTGGTACCTGCTGTTGCTGTGACAGTTTTTACAGATTTACCATCTACATAGAAAATGCCTGTAGTCCCCGAACGAGTATAAGCCACATGTTTCCATTCGCCGTCTTCTTTAATTTCATGTCCACTGTAAGCCCAAGTGCCTCCACCCCAAAAACTTAATTCATTAGTGCTGTTATTTCTTAGAGCGAAAATGAAGCCGTTACTGCCACCAGTATATGTTCCTACAATACCCTTCGAATCGTCGGCAATATTGTCTGGGTTGATCCAAACTTCTACTGTATAGTCACCTGATAGGGTGAATTGATCGCTATCCGAAATAGAAACATAGTCGGTATCAGCATCGAAACTACCAGAATGAGACCCGAGCTTGGCAGGGGTTGAAAATGTGGGGGTTCCTTGAGCAGTACCATTGTGGCCATTTTTAGAACTATCATTCCAGCTGTTATTCATATGCCAAAGGCCGACGGTGTGCCCGTCGGCCGGTAGCTCTTGATAATAGGTTTCCAGGCTGGGAGAGGCGCCTGAACCAGTGTCTTTTACCCGGTTGAATTGGCCGTTAGCAAACTCGCTTGATTCATCATGAACAACCGTTGGATCAATGAGTACAGGAAATACTCGTTCCGGAGAATTAAGCCAATTCGGGTCAATGGTAATAATGGCGCTATAATTTTTTGTTTCTAAATCCCTTTTGATTAAGATTTGTACATTATCGGTCTGAGAAGTCTTTGCATCATAAGCAAAAGGCTTTTCAAAATGGAAGAGGTAATTGCCATCTTTATCAAAAAAAGCGGTGCCGCTAATATTTTCGGTGATATATTGGGGAATTGCCCCTTCTGTTTTTAAGCCAAAGGGAAACCTAACAATTTGAGAAGGCTGGTTGATGATTATTTCTTCTTTGACTCCCAGGGGAATAGTTTGATATTCAAAGTCTATGTTTGGATATACATTTTTAAAAAGCAGTTTTTTATCTTCTTTAATTGGAACTTGCAGTTTTTTATTGACGCCGGCAGGAACAAAAGCGATTTTATTGTTCTCGGAAGTGCTAAATTCAACAATTGGCAGATTTGAATTTTTATCGCCTAACTGAACCTGAAATTTTTTGGATTTGGCCGTATAAAGATAAAGCGAGTTTTGGGCAGCCATTTTCAGTTTAGGGGCCCGAGGAATCGAAGCCCATTTTTTATAAAGGGGAGCAATAATGGCGATAAGTAAAATACTAATTCCGAAAGTAAGGGCTATTCTTTTCTTTCTCCGGCTGCTATGTTTGCATTTCCAGACTACCAGCTTGAGCAAATAATGGCAGTATTTGAGATAATAAGAAAAATAGGCAGGAATTTTCTTCTTACTGATTTTACCTCTAGGGTATACGCGAGGCCTTGACATATTAGTCATAATTTGTTACTATACTTTCAATCACGCCCCTCGGGAAACCGGGGGGACATTTTTAGCTACACCCCGCCTTTGAGTGGGGATGATTTTTGAAAACAGGCATTTTGTTTATTTCGGTTTTGAAAATCCCCTTTTTCATTTCCCATACTTCTTTGCCCAAATGATGTTTGGCGTAGATGACAATTACTTGTTTTTTCTGTTTGATCAAATATCTATAAAGGGGGGCGAAGTCACCATCACCAGAAAAGAAGATATATGAATCGAATTTATTGGGATTGAGCAAAATCTCCATACATATTTCTAAATCAAAGTCGCATTTCCTTTTGAAAATGGGAGGATGATCATTGATTTTTATATGTTTGACCGGCTTGGTGCGGAGATGGAAGCCAATGTTTTTGATTCTGGTTAAAAAGGCTTTGGATTTTGGGTGATTGTCGGTGCCGTAGTAAAAATTGATCTGCTTGATTTTTTTATATGATTTGAGATAGCGGAAGAGTTTGATAGGGGAGATGGCTTTTTTAAGCGAATTTCTCCAGCCATAAACGTTGGCCCAATCAATAAATACAGCAGTTTTGCCTTTAAGCTTCAAGAATGTTGTTGATTTTTGTTTGTGTTTTAAGTTTTTCATTTCTGTTTTATCACACCTCTAAGGTGTCTCCATTTTTCACCTTAGAGGTGTGCTATTCTGTGACATCAATAATCCACCAGTTGAATTCCACGTCTACTTCTAGGGCCTGATTAAATCCGACGACAAAGTTGGGCTTACATTCCTGAGTTTCTTCAGTACAGCTATTCTTGCTCTTGACATAGAGAACATTGTTCAGAGTAGAGGAGGTGGGTGTAACATAAATCAGGCTGTAGTCGGTCACCCTTGGATTCTTGATGGTTATTTCTCGACTGCCAGCCGGAATCATGGCCTTGCCGGCCGTGGCATTGGTTTCCGTCACCAGGCCAGTGAGCAAGGTGGCCGAGGTGGTTGCTTCGCTGCCGGCAATAATTAGCTTATCAGTGCTGACGGTTTTGAACTGGCCAGAGCCTGAGGCATCAATACTGGCAATCTCATTGCCTTCCGCATCAAGCAGATTGAGTAATTTTCCAAACCCGCCTGCCGGCGAGGCAGGCCCGCCATTTTCCTGTTCACTTTCTCTCAGAGTCAGGCCCGAGGCTTCAATCTGGCCCCCAACATAAAGATTGCCTGTAATTTGCATGTTTCCATCAGTGTCTATCCTCACCTTACCGGCCATGATTTCCAAAGGCGCCAGGGCCAGGGACTGTAATTTCAAAGGAGCAGAGAGGGTGTCAATAGAATTAATGGTCAGTGATTGGTCATCGGTCATTTGTGATTGGATTATTAAATCGGGGCCGATGGTCAGAGATTGAGAAAGTGATAGGCTATTCATGGCAGCCGTTTCAGTGACATAAAGATTGTTAAGAGCCAACTCATCGAGATTGCTAGAATCTGTGGCTGTATTAATATTCCAATCCGTGGAATCAGCCAAAAGTGATTGCTCTTCTTCTGCCTCCCTCAATAATTCTTCAATTTCCTCAAGCGTGATAGACTGCTCACTGTCCACTGTTGACAGTTCACTGGTAACTATTTCATCGGCGTAGATTTTTTTAGCATGTAATTCTCCAGCAATAGTGGCATCGCTGGCTACTGCTAGCTGGTTGCTGCTCATCTTTCCACTAAAGCTGGCCTGCCTCGCCTCAAGGTCTCCGGCAAGGCGGGCGTTCCCCTCAGCATCAATTGAGGCTACTTCCTCGCCTCCTTCACCTTTAACAATTAACTTTCCAAAGGCCGATTCCGAAGCATCCGGGCTGCTGTTATCCAAATCAATGACCAAATTACCATCAGGCACGGGCGAGATGAGCTCGGTTTCAATCAAGGCTGTCTTTATTCCCACCGCCCGCAAGCCATCAACAGCCAATTCTCTGGCCGTTATTGCCCCGGCTTTGATATTTTCTGTTACTTCAAGGGCAAAGGTCTTTATCTCTTTTGCAGATAGGGTTTCATAAATATTGACAACAGCGGCCGAAAGGGTTTTACTAGCCAGATTGCCAAGTTGGCTTAATTGTTCAAGAATGGCTTGGCTTTCACCTTCAGAGATAGTGATCGGACTGCTGTCTTCCAATTTGCTGTGCCATGCACCGAGTCCCAGAAGATTGCCGGTCTGGTCAATGGCATAGGTGCCGGCTTCTCTGTCAGTAATCTTGACCTGATCAAAAACTTCATCCCCAGTATCAACGCCAGGGTTGTAGTAGGAAAGGTTGACAAAAGCCATGACTTGACCAGAGTAGCCATTGAATTCTTCCATGGCCTTGCCAATAATCGGTCCAGCAGAATTGGCTTTCATGGCTACACCAGGGACAGAAGAGCTAGTCAAGGGGTCGCCGCGCTTAATTACGCCACCTTCAAGGCTAACCTTGACCGGAACCCGGCCGGCCAAAGCAACAGGGTAGGCATCTGACTGCTGACGAGTGCCATCAATGTTACCCAGTACCATGCCCGGTTCAGAGGAAACAATACCAATGCTGCTGGGGTCATAAGCTTGGCTAGATTTGTTAATCTTTTTGTCTTCATTAAAGTTAATGGCAACAACATCACCCGCCCCAAGAGGCTCGGTGCTTCGGTAGTATTCGGCCAAATCAGCACCAGCCCCAGTCCTTCTGCAATAAATGGCCCACCAAAACAAGCGAAGATATGATCCTGAGCCAGGAACCTTACCCCGAACCCTGAAAGTTACGGTTCCGCTGCTGGGCATCGTGACGCCCGTCGCCGAGAGGGCAATCGGGGAGCGTGATGTGAAGCTGACCTCAGACCCAGAGATGGACTGCGAGTTGGTCACGTCGTAGAGTTCAAGGTAGCCCGTGCCGTCCTGATCCATCTGGGTGAGTACCCAGAAGTCGAAGGTCCAATGTGTGCCTAGACCGCCCATGTTCACTGTCACACTCGATTGGGAGGCGAAGTCTGCATAGGTGGCTGATGTGGTTACTCTTTGATTTGGGTCAGTGGCGACGTATTGGATATCGGGGGCTGTTTCCAGGTCTCCTTCATCTATACAACCGTCGCACTCAAAGTCGGTTGCAGTAACAGTACCACTAACTTCAAGAGCGGTTGAGGGATTCGTTGTGCCAATTCCTACCTTGCCAGAATTATCGATGACAAATTTAGGCGTTCCTGAAGCGGAAGCGGTAAAGATGTCTCCACCTTTGGTTTGATTGACCATTAGGGCCGCCTGGCCAAGATTGGCCGTATTCTCAATCAACCAACTGGAAGCAGACAGAGTATTATAAGCAGTGGTCGGAGTATCGGTGAAGGTGATGGTTGATGTTCCCAAGGTTTTATTGGCAATAATTAAGCCATCCAGAAACAAAACTCCGTCAATTTCCAGGTCGCCGCTGATAAGCAAGTCATCTGCGGCAGTCAGGTTGCCTGAGTGGCCAGTTGTTGCTGTGCCAAATCGAGAATAGGCGGCGGTTGTTGTCGAGCCGACCTGCAGAGCATCATTGATGCCGACCCTACCAGAGTGCTCAATAACGAATTTGGTTGTTCCCGAGGCCGAGGCTGTAAAGATGGCCTGGTCACCGGTTTCATTGAAGATTGCTAAGGCTTTACCGACAACAGCTCCATCAACATGAAGTTTGGAGATTGGAGAAGCGGTGCCAATACCGACCTGACCGGCAAAATAGGCGTCATTGACATTAATCAGATTGTCGCTGGCCAGAGAAATGTTGTCAGATGCAGCGTTGATGGTAATATCCCCGGAGTCGTTGGAAATTGTCGAGGTTGCATTATAAAGCTTGAGAACACCCGCGTTGGTTAAAGCCATTTTTGGCGTGCCCGAAGCAGAGGCTGTTAGTATATCTCCATCTTTGGTTTGGTTGACCATCAAGGCAGCTAGACCAACATTGGCCGTGTTTTCAATCAGCCAACTGGAAGCAGAAAGTGAATTGTAGGAAGTGGTCGGCGTATCGGTGAAGGTGATTGTTGATGTTCCCAGGGTTTTATTGGCAATAATTAAGCCATCCAGAAACAAAACCCCATCAATTTCCAGGTCGCCGCTTACAAGTAAATCATCAGCAGTTGTCAGATTACCGGCATGACCCGTGGTAGCAGTGCCAAATCGGGAATAGCTAACATCAGCTGCCGCCCCTCCAGCCTGAAGGTCTCCAGACAGGCCTACATGGAAAGTAGCAGAAGAAGTAGAGGTTCCTCCTACAGCTAGTTCATAGACACTCTCATGCCTGGGAGCAATGACATTGGAGGAGAGTTGCCAGTAACCAGAGAAACTAGTTTCACCAGCAGCTATCTCTCTAACATAATTAAGGGCATCAACCAAGGCTCTGTCTCCAGAGGGGAAAGGGCTGAGGTCTGTATCAGAGACAGTTAAAGGAATATTGGTCGCATTATCATCTGTAAACAAAAGATCTCCTACAGAAGAGAGAGTAAGATTACCAGAGGTTGTTGTAGAAAAGGTTAGATTTGCATCTGAGCGGGTAATTAAACCTCCATCGGCAGTAATGGTACCAGTAGCTGTCAAAGCATCATCTACATTGACTGTGCCTCCAGCAGAATCAAGGGTTAAGTTACCAGAAACAGTATCTATTTCCTCGTCTCCGGTTACTCCTACCTTAATATTACCAGCTGTTACTCCAGCAAAAGAGGGATTGGCATCAGTGGTTAAGTCCTGATTAACATAAGTATCATCTTCTACTGTTAAGGTCTTACTAGCAGCAGAGAAGGTGAGGGTACCAGCATGACCATCTCCAATGGTAAAATCTTCATTTAAGGTCAGGCTTCTATCACCAGCAGCTACCAGGAAATTCAAGGTTCTGTCTGCTACTGTTTCATTTTCATTCCAAACAAGACTTAATTGATGGGAATCATTAGTATCCTGTATCTGCAGATAATCAGCCAAAACATAGGAAGAGAAACTACCATAACCTCCAGTGGTAGTAATATTACCAGTGGCTGTCAAAGTGCCATTAACACTCAAGGCACCAGAAGCCAGTTGTATTAAATCAGTATCAGTAGAGATGCCAATATCTCCACCGTTAACTTGAAGATTATCAGTAATAGCTAGATAACTACCAGTAACATCAATAGTTAAGTTTCCAGCATTACTAACAGTAAACCTGGCATCATATGTATCATCAGTATGTGTCAGTCTTAATTGTTCTGAGCTTGAAGATACTTCTAATTTAGCATCTGGACTTGAATCTCCAATGCCAATATTGTCTGCTCCCGCATCAACAAAGAACAAATTAACATCTGTATCTCCTTCTATTCTCAAATCAGCATCATTGCCTTGTTCATTAAAGACAGCACCTCCATCAGCATGGAAGATAATATCTGCAGAAGAGCTGGCCGTGTCGCCAATAAGAACATCAAGGGTAGTATTGATAGGATAGAGAGCGCCGCTACTTTCAGTCCACCAGCCCTCACCACCTCCGCTTTGGGCTACCCAGGATAAAGTGCCTGTACTATTGGTGGAAAGAATATCACCAGAAGAACCATCACTCCCAGGCCAGGTATATACCACTGTATTAAATTGAGTAGTCCCTATATTGGCCAGATTGCCTGAATTATCTATCCTGTTAGTAGAATTAGTCTGAATTACTCCTCCAGAGGAATCAATATTACCAGTAGCTGTCAAAGCATCATCTACATTGACTGTGCCTCCAGCAGAATCAAGGGTTAAGTTACCAGAAACAGTATCTATTTCCTCGTCTCCGGTTACTCCTACCTTAATATTACCAGCTGTTACTCCAGCAAAAGAGGGATTGGCATCAGTGGTTAAGTCCTGATTAACATAAGTATCATCTTCTACTGTTAAGGTCTTACTAGCAGCAGAGAAGGTGAGGGTACCAGCATGACCATCTCCAATGGTAAAATCTTCATTTAAGGTCAGGCTTCTATCACCAGCAGCTACCAGGAAATTCAAGGTTCTGTCTGCTACTGTTTCATTTTCATTCCAAACAAGACTTAATTGATGGGAATCATTAGTATCCTGTATCTGCAGATAATCAGCCAAAACATAGGAAGAGAAACTACCATAACCTCCAGTGGTAGTAATGTTGCTATCAGAGGTAATACTGCCTACATCACTAATATTACCTGAACTATCTATATCAAAAGCACCATTAGCTGCCTTCACTGCTCCTGTATTGGCTGCAACATGGAAGGTAGCAGCTGCAGTAGAGGTTCCTCCTATCCCCAAATCATGCCAAAGGGCATTCTTGGGATGAATAGTTTCTCCGGTTAAGGTCCAATATATTCCTCCAGCTACAGCCACATCAGGATCTACCCAAGAAAGAGTGCCTGTACTATTGGTGGAAAGAATATCACCAGAAGAACCATCACTCCCAGGCCAGGTATATACCACTGTATTAAATTGAGTAGTCCCTATATTGGCCAGATTGCCTGAATTATCTATCCTGTTAGTAGAATTAGTCTGAATTACTCCTCCAGAGGAATCAATATTACCAGTAGCTGTCAAAGTGCCATTAACACTCAAGGCACCAGAAGCCAGTTGTATTAAATCAGTATCAGTAGAGATGCCAATATCTCCACCGTTAACTTGAAGATTATCAGTAATAGCTAGATAACTACCAGTAACATCAATAGTTAAGTTTCCAGCATTACTAACAGTAAACCTGGCATCATATGTATCATCAGTATGTGTCAGTCTTAATTGTTCTGAGCTTGAAGATACTTCTAATTTAGCATCTGGACTTGAATCTCCAATGCCAATATTGTCTGCTCCCGCATCAACAAAGAACAAATTAACATCTGTATCTCCTTCTATTCTCAAATCAGCATCATTGCCTTGTTCATTAAAGACAGCACCTCCATCAGCATGGAAGATAATATCTGCAGCTGAAGTAGAGGAACCACCAATGGCTAAATCATCACTGGTGGTTACTGGCGAAAGAACTCCAGAAATTCGTTGCCAAAAGCTGGAGACAGAACCTCCACCTAAATTAACCCAACTAGTACCGTTCCAAATATAGAGTGAGGTATCTGAAGTATTAAAAACAAGCGTTCCTTGACCTATTGCGTTGGGGTTTGAAATAAATCGACCTAGTTGTACTTGTCCATCAAAGCGAGTATTACCCTCATCCACAAAAAGGGCCATAGCTTCGATGGCTCCATTATAACGTTTTAGTTTAAGGGTAGAGTAAATAGAATTTGAATATCCACGCTCGTCAAGAGTCAAGGTTAGGGCATCGGAGAGGCCGGAGGCTTTTTTGGTAATTGTTGCACTACTACCAGCTTGCTGGCTTATTGAGAAATTTCCTGAAGTTTGAGAATAGCCAGTTATATTTTTTAACTTTCCCCCAGAGGTTAGGCGAGTAGTTTCGGCAGTTGAAATATCCTTTTCAACATTCAGATCTCCGGCAATTTGGGTATTACCGAGACTATCAACGCTGAAGCGGGTTTGGTTTGGAGAGCCGCTTTCTAGCTTTATAAGGTTGTAACCACTGGCATTATTGGCGACAATGCCATAATAAAGTGAGCCGGAGATTAAATTTGGTGCTTGGGCATTAAGAAAATTTCCCCTATAACCCTCAAAAAGGAAATGGGCGGTGCCAGAACCATCTGGATTTATTTCAATGTTTCCATCTGAGCCGGTAGGCGTGCTGATTGTTATTGCCTGGCCTTCAATTAAAAGATTGCCATCTGTTGCCTTTACGGCTGGAGCTTCCGAGGCCAGGAGAAGTTCGCCATTCTCTGAAATAAGAGGGATTGTAGTTGGGCCGGCTTCAATAGAGGGATAGAATCCTTGCAAGCTTGCTGCTGTGTTGGCGGTCGAGACTGGAATAAGCCTGTCTGGTTCGCCTTCACTGGTGACCGCCGACAAAAACAGTTTTTCATTTTCAAAAAAGAGTTCAGTTGGAACATCATCTAATAATATCAAAATATCTCCATTTGTATCAGGAGTAATTTGTTTTTGTTCAGAGGTCCAGACAGATTGATTTTTGTCTTCATCTTTATAGAGCCTGAAGGTTATTGATCGAGTAGTTGTAATGGGAGCGTTTGCTTGATTTTTCAAGTTCATCTTGGCAAAAATTGTCCAGGGAGAAAGAATAGCTATTTCTTGCTCGCCAGAAGGCTCAATCTTTGTCGGTTCAGCTTGCTCAGCTGGAAAGACAGGCAAAAAGGGGATAGGAAGTTGTAATTTTTGGACAAGAAGGAAGATTAGGACAGCTGACCCGACGATTATACTACCTCGGAAAAGATTAGTCAGATTAAACCGAGGAAGTCTGACCGGTTGAGGTTTTACCTCAGGAATTTGCTCAAAAGGATTTTGCTCAAGATGTCCTTCCTTCCGGGCCCAGTTAAAGAAGCGCTTTAAAGAAGACATTTTGCGCTTTGTGGTCGCAGCCGAGGAACGTTCGGCAATCTCTTCTTTATATTTTTTTACTAATTCTGGTGTGATATTACTAAAATGGTCCATATTAAGGATGTCTAAAATCTAGCCACTTTTTCCGTCCGCCTAGAGTACTTGGCCAGCTAGAGGCAGTTGTGGTGTTCTTGAGGTTGATACCTTTTAATGTTGTTTGTGGCAGTTTTGTCATGGACAGTTATTGGATACGAGATGCTGAATTTTCAGCTTCTAGCCAAGAAATGAATTGTTTTATATCAGAAAGATAGTTTTTGATAGTATTGTGAGATACTTTTTCGCTTTGGAGATGGTTTTTGAATGAGCCAGCAATTGACTGTGAGAAGTCTTTGGAGGGTAGAGAGATCTCTCCCGAAGAGGGAATGTTGCTAATTTCTTCGGTAAAGTTGTAGTCTATGGTCTGAATTCCCTGAAGAAAACGACCGAAATGACGGAGAGTGGACAACCGACGATTAATGGTTTTGTTGGCAATCTTATTTTGGACAAGAAAATTTTTATATTCCTGAGCCAGCTTTTTGGACAGATAGGGAAGGATGTCATCTAAGCCTTCGGCCAAGGCGCCCCAATTACGGGCCTTGAGTAAAATCCAGCCGGTAAAATGGGAAAGGTCTGAACGATAAAACTTTAAGCTTTTTGGAGAAATGCCAATTTCTTCTGTGAGATAGGTTTCAAATTTCTTTTTGATGGGCATGGTTAGATCGAGAGTAAATTATACTGATTATACTAATTATACTATTTCTAAAAGGCCTAAAAGAGTTTGTCAAGGGGCATTTTAGCTCAAAATTAATTTGAATCTATTAATTTTTCACGCATGATGATAGTTTAATTTCCGCGGGCAAATTTGCCTATCTCTTTATATTAAAATATGTCAATCTATTATCCTATAAGAAGGAATTCTTGCTTAAAAACTTTTAAAACACGTGCCTGGCTTGAGGCTTGCGGTAATCTGCGGAAAAAGAGATTTTAATGAAGAATTTAAATTGAGATTGCGCAAATTGAGCTGATTTACTGGCTATTTATCTTTTAGCAGCTCATTATCTTAAGTGCTAGGAAAAATCATGTTTGAAAATGGCCAAGAAATAGGAGTTTCTTTATTTTTTAATCCCTAAACTTTTCTTGCTTAATAATTGAGCGACAATATAAACAACAATCAAAAAGGCGATGAGTTGGAGACTGTAATGGGCCAAGGGGCTTTTTAGTCGAAAAAAAGGCAAAAGCGACTGAGATACCGAGAATTAAGCTGTTGACAATGAATTGCAGTCGGGCAGAAAGCATTTTTATCTACTCAAACCTTCAAAAATCCACCTTTTGATAAGTGATTGGTAAGGAATATCTATTTTATGAGCTTTGATTTTGACTCTCTCGATTAGAGTTTGTGGCAAGCGAATAGTTATTGGTTTGCTTGTTAATTTTAAGTTTGGAAACTTCCAATTCTCCAATGATTTGTATTCCACATATTCAGTTGAGTCGACCTTTTGCCAGAACCTGCGTTCTTCTGCCTCTGATTTAAATTTTGGAATCCTTTTTAGTCTTTTCTTCATATATACTCCTTTCTCTTTTATTGGCAGCTCTTCCTGAGATTACCCTGATTTTATCTTTTCTAATGGTAAAAACTACAAATAGTATCTTCTCTTCAAAATCTTTACCTATTGCTATAAATCGCTTTTCTTCCTGGCTATGTTTTATGTCCCTTTCTATTCGTAAATTGTCGTCTAAAAAAACTTCCTCTGTTTGATTCGGTGTAATTCCGTGCTTTTTATAACTTTTGTCTATGTTGTTTTTATCCCATTCAAAACCCTTAGTTTTACCAAAATCAACCACTGTACATGTATTATATGTACATAGCGAATCTTTTGTCAATAATGTGTATTGGAACTTATTGAGGATGTGATAAAATGACAGCCAAGGTGGCTGAAAAATACAATCATCAAAAGATAGAAAAGAAGTGGCAAAAAAAATGGGAGAAGACGGGCTTATACACTCCGGATATCCCTTCGGCCAAAAGGCCTTTTTATAATCTTTGGATGTTTCCTTATCCCTCGGCTGAAGGTCTCCATGCTGGTCATGTCTTTGCCTCGACTGGCTCAGATGTTTACGGCCGCTTTATGCGCATGCGGGGCAAGGATGTTTTTCAGCCGATTGGCTATGATTCTTTTGGTATCCATTCCGAGAATTTTGCCCTAAAAATTGGTGAGCATCCTCAAAAAATGCTGAGCCGAACCATCAAAAACTATGAACGACAATTGATGAGTTTGGGGCATGGCTATGATTGGAACCGAACACTGATGACTTCTGATATAGATTATTATAGATGGACACAGTGGCTTTTTATCCAGATGTTCAAAGCAGGCCTGGCTTATCGGGCCAAGGCAAGGGTTAATTGGTGTCCTTCTTGCAAGACGGTTTTGGCTGACGAGCAGGTGATTAGCGGCAGATGCGAAAGATGTTCAGCTGAGGTTGAGCACAAAGAATTGGAGCAATGGTTTTTCAAGATTACCAGCTATGCTGACAGATTATTGGCCAACTTAGAAAAGATTGACTGGCCGGAAAAGATAAAGACCATTCAGAAAAACTGGATCGGCCGGTCAAAGGGAATGATAATAAAATTCAAAAATCAAAATTCAAAAATCTCCCGCAGAGCGGGATCCCGTCTCGCGGGAAAAATTTCCGTTTTTACTACCCGGCCGGATACCCTTTTTGGTACGACTTTTTTGGTTCTGTCGCCAGAGAAGGCGAAAAAATTTCTCAGCCTTGTTCCCTTGAGCAAAAAAGCTACTATATCAAAATATATCGAAAGAACACTGAGGAGAACAAAACAAGAAAGAAAATTGGAGGAAAAAGAGAGAATTGGGCTGGATATGGGCTTTAAGGCAATTAATCCGGCAAACCAAGAGAGGGTGCCGGTTTTTGTGGCTGATTATGTTTTAATGGAGCATGGTACGGGGGCAGTCATGGGCGTGCCCGGACATGATCATCGGGATTGGGATTTTGCCAAAAAATACAATTTACCGATTATTGAAGTGGTTGGCGGTGGACAGATGCAAAAGGCTGCTTATACCGGGCCGGGCAAGCTGATTAATTCTGATGAATGGAACGGCTGGCAAATGCCTCAGCAGTTGGACAAGGTTTTAGATTATCTGGAAAAAAAGAAATGGGCTAAAAAAACCACTACTTATCATCTTCGCGATTGGTTGATTTCCCGGCAGCGCTATTGGGGTCCGCCCATTCCCATGATTTATTGTCCAAAGTGTGCCAAAAAAGGGAAAGCTAGCTCTATGTCCGGATGGTATCCGGTGGAGGAGAGCGAGTTGCCAGTAGAATTGCCTTATTATAGGGACTATCAACCCAAGGGTGGAGGAAGGGGGCCGTTGGCCGACCATCCGGAGTTTTATCAAACAAAATGCCCGGTTTGTGGGGCTGAGGCTCAACGGGAGACTGATGTTTCCGATACTTTTCTTGATTCTTCCTGGTATTTTTTGCGCTATCCTTCGACTCGCTCCGCTCGCTCAGGACAGGTCCCTTTTGATCCAAAGATTACCAAGAAGTGGTTACCGGTTAATCTTTATTTTGGCGGAGCTGAGCATGCTGTCCTCCATCTTTTGTATGCCCGCTTTATTAGTCTAGCCCTTGATGACATGGGCTATTTGAAGTTTTCCTCCAGAGTGAGAGGAGAGCCTTTTCCTTGGTTTTATAGCCATGGCTTGATGATTAAGGACGGAGCCAAGATGAGCAAGTCAAGAGGCAATGTGGTTAATCCCGATGAGTATATTGAGAAATTTGGGGCCGATACATTGCGTCTTTACCTGATATTTATGGGGCCGATGGATGGAACTCCGGATTTTAGGGATACGGGCATTGAGGGAATGCATCGTTTCTTAATGCGGGTTTGGGGATTATTTCAAAGTCAAGGGGCTGAGCAACTCGAGAAGGAGTTGCTGGTCAAAATGCATCAAACTATAAAGAAAGTGACGGAAGACATTGAGAAATTTCATTATAATACGGCCATTTCCAGCATTATGGAGTATGTCAACGTGCTCCGCACTCAAACTCAAAACTCAAATCTCAAAACTCAAAACAATAGGGAATGGTCTGAATGTCTGCGGGTATTGGTCCTTTTGCTCGCCCCTTTTGCTCCCCATCTGGCGGAGGAGATATGGCAAAATCTCTCCCGCGGAGCGGGGTCCCTGCCTGGGCAGACAGGACAAAAATCTTTTAAATCCATCCATCTTGAGGCCTGGCCAAAATATAATTCCAAATTGATAAAAGAGACTTTGGTGAGAATTGTTGTACAGGTCAATGACCGGGTTCGCAGTCAGATAGATGTTGATAGCCTGAGGTTGAAGGATGAGACCTATGTTGAGGAAATGGCTAAAAAGGATGAAAAGGCAAGGAATTGGCTGAAGTCCAGGAAAATTAGAAGGGTTGTTTATGTGCCTGGTCGGCTAATCAATTTTCTCGTCACTCCTGGCCATGGAAAAAATTGATTGGCAAGAGCTGCTTTTCAAATTTCGTTGGCAGATTGTCTTTCTTCTTTTGGGTCTTATCTTGGTTGCTGGGGGCTTGATTTTAGCCAAAAGCGATATTTTCTCTCCTAAACCTCAGATAGAGATTCTAGAGAGCGTTTCAGAAGGAGAGGGGGCAAATAAGCATGTTATTGTCGAAATAGCCGGTAGTGTGGAAAAGCCTGGGGTTTATAAATTGCCGGCTAGTTCGCGAATTGAAGATTTACTGATTGCTTGTGGTGGAGTTTCAGCTGACGCGGACCGTGAATGGATGGAAAAAACTCTGAATCGAGCCGCCAAGTTGGTTGATGGCCAAAAGATTTTTATTCCCGCCTTCGCCAAGGCTTCGGCGGGTGGGCCAAGGGAAACTCAAAACAACGGAACCGCGGTGGCGGGGAGTTATATCTCCGAGTTGATAAACATCAATACGGCCAGTCAAAAAGAACTGGAAACACTGTGGGGAATTGGCCCTGTTACAGCCCAAAACATCATTGAACACAGACCTTACTCATCTGTCGAAGAACTGCTTTCCAAAAAGATTTTAAAGACAAATGTTTATGAAAGGACCAAAGATAAGCTATCAGTCTATTAAAAAATCAAAATTACAAGTTAAAATTCAAAAATTTTAAGATTTTGCATTGTCATTTTGCATTTTCTTAAGATGAGATATTCGTTATGGTTCTTTTTAATTTTCCTGGTTGTTTTTCGCTTTTTAACAACCCGGCCGATTTATAAAAACGGCGATAAGGTACGGTTAAGAGGTCAGGTTTCTTCAGAACCAACAAGATATAGCCAGCAGCAAGGATTAAACCTAGCAGGCCTCAAAATTTATTTGCCGCTTTACCCGGAAATCAATTATGGAGACAGAATTGTTGTCAGGGGAGTGGTGGAAGATAGAGTTTTGAAAAATGCTCAGCTAATCAGGTTTGAAGAAAGCAAGAGCCTTTTTTTTAAAGTGAGAAAAAAGCTGGTCGCATTTTATCAAAGCTCCCTAGCCGAGCCTCATTCGGCTTTGCTTGGAGGAGTGGTTTTGGGCACTAAAGCCAGTCTGCCTAAGGATTTTTGGCAGGCTTTGAAAAAGACCGGCACCGCTCATGTCGTTGTTGCTTCGGGAATGAATGTTACCTTGGTAGCCAATTTTTTAATTAGCCTGCTCATTTCATTTTTACCCCGAAAAAAAGCTATTCCAGTTGCTCTGTTGGGAATTTGGGCCTATTCTTTTGTTTCTGGTTTTGATGCTCCGATTATCAGGGCGGCCATCATGAGCTCTTTGGCCTTTAGTGGCCAGGCTCTGGGCAAGCTTTACCAAGCTTGGCGAGCTCTGTTTCTGTCAGCTGGGGTTATGCTTGTAGTTAAGCCGGATTGGCTCTTTGATTTGGGTTTTATCTTATCCTTTGCGGCCACGGCCTCACTGATGCTTTTTGGGAGTAAAATTTACCGTTTGATACAGTTTATGCCGGGAATATTCAGAGAGGGATTGGCAACCTCTCTGGCCGCCCAGATTGGAGTAGCGCCCTTACTTTATCTGAGCTTTGGCCAATTTAATCTTCTTACTCCTTTAATCAATGCCCTGGTTCTTTGGACAATTCCGATAATGACAGTCATTGGTTTTGTTGCTGGACTGCTGGGCTTAATTGTGCCCTTTCTTGGTAGTTTGATATTGTTTTTGTGCTATCCTTTGACCAGCTGGTTTATAAGTATAGTTGGCTTGTTTGGTTAACAAGGTTCTGAAATGAAATCTCGCTGGAAATTTATTTTGGCAGGATTAGGCTTGTTTAGTCTTAGTCTCTGGCTGGCTGTTTTTACTCTTCCGGATAAAAATCTCCATTTAATAGCCTGCGATGTGGGCCAGGGAGATGCGATTTTGTTAACCCTGGACTCAACTCAAATTTTGATTGATGGAGGACCGAATAACTCGGTTCTTGATTGTTTAGGAGAAAATATGCCTTTCTGGGACAGAAAAATAGAGTTGGTTGTCCTTTCTCACCCCCAGAAAGACCATTTTATGGGTTTAATAGATGTTTTTAAGCGATATAAAGTGGATACTGTACTGGCAAGCGGGCTTGATTCTAGCACTCAAGGATATCAAGTGCTAAAAAAGGAGGCAGGGGGTAGTGGGGCGAGAGTAGTTACTCCAGATATAGGTACGATTCTCAGGTTGGGTTTGATGGAGTTAGAGGTGGTCTGGCCCGCCTTCGCCAAGGCTTCGGCGGGCGGGCCCAGGGGTTTGGGAACATTTACTTCTAACCAAGACCCGAATGATTTTTCAATTGTTCTTAATTTAAAGCTGGTTGATTTTGATGCCTTGTTCACCGGTGATATTGGTCCAAAGGTAACCCCCAAAATTCTTGAGACCGGTAGAATTAGGCATGTAAACTATCTCAAAGTGCCTCATCATGGCTCAAAAAATGGCCTGACAGAGGAATTACTAGAGCAAAGTAAACCGGAAATAGCCGTCATTTCTGTTGGCAAAAATCAGTGGGGCCACCCTCATCAAGAAGTGTTGGAGATGTTGGCCGATTACGGGTTACGGGTTTTTCGGACGGATTTGGATGGAAATGTAGAGATCGTCACCGATGGACAAGATTGGTGGATACCCTAAATTATCTTTTGATATAAAATATACTACATGTCGCATGAAAGAGTTGGAGAAGATATTTTTTCTATTTATCAGGAGGAGACTCTTGGTCATAGGCTACCGACAGAAGGGGAAGAGCGAGAGTTAGGGGAATATATAAGAGGAAACAAAGAGTATGATCCGGAAGAGTTGGAAGAGAGATTTCAGATGGAAGGTAACCCAGCCCAAATCTTAGCAGCTCACTGTTATAGGCTTGCTGCCAATATCGCTAAAAAATATCAAGGATTAGGACTTCCTTATATGGATTTGATACAGGAGGGCAATGTTGGTCTATATAAAGCAGCTAAAAGATTTGATCCTGGGAAGGGTGTTAGGTTTACTAGTTTCGCGACCCTGTGGATACGTCGGGAGATTTTGCGTGCCCTGGCTAATCGAGGCCGGATGATCAGAATTCCAGTTTATATGTTGGCACAACTTAGGGGGATGAAAAAAATAAGGGCATTTCTCAATCAAGAGCTGGGGAGGGAGCCTACCAGAGAGGAAGTTGCCCTGGAGTTAGCCAGAAGGACATTTGAGAAGAGGGAGGGTCGATCGGTCGGATTTGAAGAAATTGGTGAAGCCGCCAGAAAAAAAGCAAAAAAGAAGGTTGACCTACTCTCTAAAATAAGCCCTAGGCCATTGAGCCTTCAGCAACCAATTAATCCAGGAGATGAAGATAGTGACCTTCAGATTGATTTTATTAAGGACCAGGCACCTCAACCTGAAAGTGTTCTCTCAGAAGATAGTGAGCTTAAAGAATGCATTGCCGCCACCTTGTCTCAATTGACTCCCAGGCAAGAAAGGATAATTAGACTGCGATTTGGTATTGACGATGGTAGAGAGCGCACACGGGAGGAAATTGCTAGAATGTTTGGTTTAAGCAGGCAGCGGATAGAGCAGATCGAAAAGGTGGCCCTTAAAAGACTTCGTCACCCGGCAAGGTCGAGGAAATTAAAACCTTTTCTTTAGGACTAGTTTTAAAGAAAAAGTGATACAATGGGTCAGTGAAGAGAGATATTATTGTTGATGCTCTAAAAGCTGCCTCTGGAGAAAAAGAAATTAATCTTGAATTTCCCGAGAATCAGGCTCATGGAGATTATGCAACTAATGTTGCATTGAAAATCAAAAATCAAAAATCAAAAATCAAAAGTACAAATCAAAGATTAAAACTAAAAGAATCCAGAAGTTCAAGAGAATTAGCGGAGGAAATAGCGGGCAAACTGCGAAAAGATAAGGATTTGCAGGGGATTGTTGCCAAGATAGAGGTGGCTGGGCCTGGTTTTATTAATTTCTTTTTGTCTAAAAAAGTTCTCATTGACAATCTTCAGACAGTGGTTGAGAAAGGAGAGAAATATGGCAGTTCCAATCTGGGTCAAGGCAAGACAGTGATTATTGATTATTCTTCACCAAATATTGCAAAGTATTTCGCCATAGGTCATTTACGCTCGACAATCATCGGCCAAGCGCTCTATAACATTTATGGTTTTCTTGGCTATAAGATGATTGGCGAGAATCATTTGGGAGATTGGGGAACGCAATTTGGCATGCTTATTGCCCAGGTTGTTAGGAAAAACTTGGATATTGAGAAACTTAAAATTGCGGACCTGGAAAGACTTTATGTTGAATTTAACCAAGCGGTTGAGAAAAGACCTGAGCTGGCTGAAAATGCAAGAGTTTGGTTTAAGAAGCTGGAGCAGGGTGACAAGGAAGCCCGAAAGATTTGGCAGGCCGCAGTTGAAATTTCTTCAAAAGAATTTAAGAGAATTTATAAACTGTTGGGGGTTGAAATTGAGAATTGGCATGGTGAAAGTTTTTATGAGAATAAGACCCAGGTAGTAATCAAGGAGGTTAGGGAAAAGGGCTTGTCCAAGAAAAGCCAGGAAGCTGAAATTATTGAATTTGATCGCCCCGCAGTTGACGGGGCAGGCCCACCTTCGCCAAGGCTACGGCGGACAGGCCTGCCGGCAGTAATGTTGCTCAAGAGCGATGGAGCGACCACCTATTTTACTCGTGATTTGGCGGCCTTGAAATTTAGAATTAAGACCTGGAAGCCGGAGATTATTATCTATGAAGTTGGGGCAGACCAAAAGCTTCATTTTCAACAACTATTTAGAATCGCGGATTTGTTGGGTTGGGTTAAGGGAAGAAAATTTGTTCATATTGCTCATGGTTTGATACGTTTTGAGCATGGCAAAATGTCCACCAGGCGGGGCCAGACAGTTAAATTAGAGAAGGTTCTGGTAGAAGCAATCCAAAGAGCGAGAAAAATCATTGAGGAATCAGGAACAGGCAGTGGCCTGCCTCGCCGAGTCAAGGCGGGCCTGTCGGAAAAAGAAAAGGAGAGAATTAGCAGGATGGTGGGTATCGGAGCAATTAAATATTTTGATTTGTCCCATCATTATTCTTCGGACATCATTTTTGATTGGGAAAAGCTTTTTGTTCTGACCGGAAATTCCGGGCCATATTTACAATACACCTGCGCTAGAACACAAAGTGTTCTAGCTAAAATCAAAAACCTGCCCGTCCGGCAGGCGGGTCAAAAATCAAAAATCAAAACTACAGATGAAAAATCAAATAATAAAAACAGTTTTGATGATTGGGATTTAGAAATTAACGACGAAGAATCTTTGCTTCTGAGGAGTTTAGGCCAATTTCCCGAAATAATCATTGATGTCGCCAAAAATTACTCACCCAACCTTTTATGCAACTATCTTTTTGAGCTGGCCCAAAAATATAATACCTTTTATGAGCGTCATCGGATCCTTAACGCTAAAGCAAAAAATAAAGAACAAAGTGCCCAGTTAAAAAAATTGAGAATCGCTATCACTATGGCTGTTAGCCAGGTTCTTAAAAACGGCCTAACTCTTCTGGGGATAGAGTCTCCGGAGAGAATGTAGATTGAGACCTACCGTGATAAAATAAATGAATTTATGAAGCATAAATTGATAACTTTAGAGAATGATTTGCGGCTAATTGTTGCCCCAATTCCCAGTTTGGCCTCAGCCACCATTACTGTTTGGGTTGGTACTGGCTCAAGGTTTGAAGCTCCAAGAACCAGTGGACTTAGTCACTTTTTGGAGCACATGGTTTTCAAAGGCAGTCAAAAGAGGCCTTCGGCCAAGCTGATTGCCCAGGCCGTTGATGCGATTGGAGGAGAGTTTAATGCTGGTACAACCAAAGAATGGACCAATTTTTATATCAAAGTTCGCAATCAAAGGCTTGGACTAGCCTTTGATGTTCTTTCCGATATGGTCCTCAACCCTCTTTTGAAAAAGGAGGATATCGAACGGGAAAAGGGAGTTATTGTTGAGGAAATCGCCATGTGTGAGGATACTCCGGCCATGAGAATTGGCCATGTTTTTGAACAAGTAATTTTTCAGGGAACTTCTTTGGCAAGAGATATTATTGGTACGGCCAAGACAGTCAAGGGGATGAAGAGAGTGGATTTTCAACGATATAGAAAGAGATATTATTATCCTGAGAATATTGTTCTTACTGTATCCGGAGGCATTGTTGAAAAAGATGCGTTAAAACTGGCTAAAAAGTATTTTGGGGAAATTAAGCTCGGGGCTAAATCTCAAGTAGGAGAGACAGGCTTTCAGTCGAGCCAAAAAAAGCCGAGATTTAAACTTTATCCTAAGAAAAAGGAACAGGCCCATTTTATTTTGGGATTTTTGGCTAGTCCCAGGGGTCACAGGGATAGATATATTGAGGCTGTGCTTGCCACTATTTTGGGAGGAGGAATGAGCTCACGGCTTTTTAGCGAGATTAGAGAGAAACGGGGATTGGCTTATGCTGTTAAGACAGGCGTGGATTCATATCGGGATACCGGTTATCTGGCCACTTATGCAGGTGTTGACCCGAAAAGGATTGAGGAAGCGGTCAAGGTTATGCTTGAAGAGCACTCTAAAATCTCCCGCTCCGCGGGAAAAAATCAGGAGTTAAAAAAAGCGAAGGAGTATGTTAAGGGACATTTGGCTCTAGTCCTGGAAGATACCAAGAGTGTGAATGAGTTTTTTGGTATAGAAGAGCTTCTTTTAGGCAAGACCAGGACTCCGGAGCAAGTTTTTCAAGCGATTGACAAGGTGACGATTCAAGATGTGATTCGGGTAGCCAAAAAGTTATTCGTGCCTGAAAAGCTTAATCTGACGATAATCGGACCTTACAGGGCATCTGTCCGTTTTGAGCGGCTCATTTCCAGTTTCCATTGATTATTAGTCGGGGACCCGGGAGTCGAACCCGGAATCTGTCCGCAAAAAATGGTCGGAGCGGGCGGACTCGAACCGCCGACCTCGTCGTCCCGAACGACGCGCGCTGCCATCTGCGCTACGCTCCGATGTTTAGGCGGACCGCTCTACCATTGAGCCAGTCCCTGTAATATTTATTTTAGCAAATGTTAGGCAAATTATATATAGTCGCCACTCCAATAGGGAATTTGGCAGATATTAGTCAAAGAGCCCTGGGAATTTTGCGAAAAGTTGATTTGATTTTGGCTGAGGATACCAGGGTTGTTAAAAAACTTTTGACAAATTACAAAATAAAAAAGACTCTTACTAGCTACCATCAGCATAGTTCTATATCTAAAAAGGAGGGTATTTTAACACATCTTGTCAAGGGCAAAATTTTGGCTTTGGTGAGCGATGCTGGAACCCCGGGGATTTCTGATCCAGGTAATGAATTAATAGATTTCTTACTGGCCAGAGAGCCGAAGATAAGGATTATCCCGATTCCAGGAGCTTCAGCCTTGACTGCCGCCTTGTCGGTTTGCGGATTTAATATATCAAAATATATATTTCTAGGTTTTCTAGTCAAAAGAAAACGCCAGAAACTTTTTCAATGGCTGGCTGAAAGTAAGTTAACCTTTGTCTTTTTCGATTCACCAAAGCGGATTTTGAAGACACTTGAGAGTTTGATAGAGTTTTTTGGTGGCCAGAGGCGGGCCCGCCTCGACTCGCCGTCTTCGGCGAGGCGGGTCTTTGTCGGCCGAGAGATGACCAAGATGCACGAAACTTTATATCGGGGGAGTTTGGAAGAGGTAAAGAAGCAATTGGAGCAGGAGAAAAAGATTAGAGGGGAAATAGTGGTGGTGGTGGAAGGGGGTGCCCTCAGTAGGAATCGAACCTGCATCTCCCCTTTAGGAGAGGGGTGCTCTATCCGTTGAGCTATGAGGGCCTGCCCGCCATGCTATGCAAGGCGTTGCGGGAGGACCTGCCTTGATATTATAACAGATTTCAAGAAAACCCCGAATTGAAAATTCGGGGATGAATTGAACCTGATATGTCATCCTCCTTTAGAGGAAACTCCGCACTTTTAGTGCGGAGAGGATGTCATAGCAAATTTCAGGTTTTTATTTCAGACTGAGGAAGTAAAGATTGGGTGGGGCTGAATTGGCTCCCAGATTGGTCAAAATTAGCAATTTTGAGCCGTTGGCAAAGGGGTAAGCATGGGGAGCAACATAAGAACCTGAATATATTGCTTGAAGATTGGTGGCGTCGTAATCTGAAATCATAATCTTATCTTTTTTAGGAAGAATGAGGTGCCGGGAGGTTGGAAACCAATAAACAACCTGGTCAGCATCGCTAACCCCAAAATTGCGGTCTTCTTTGGTATCATAAACATATTTTTTACCTGGTTTTATATTTCTTTTTTGTTTTTGAGTAGAGGAACCGGGCAGAGGTTTAATGAGACCTTCAGGCAGGAAAGCACTGGCCGAGGCAGTATAGAGGATTTTTTTTTCGTCTGGCGAAAACTGAATATTACTGGCTTTTCGCTTGAAGATATCTTCCAGTTCGTCGGGAAGTTTAGCTAGTTGGGCCTGGAGGCGCTTTTCTTTCTTTTTATTCCATTCTGACAAGATTTTGTCTACCTGATTAGTGATGTTTACCCTTTGATTTTGAGGAGTGAAGTCTCCAGTTTTCAGGAGGAAGACGCCCGCCTGCGCCAAGGCTTCGGCGGGCAGACCCAGCCTGTCGGCGGACAGGCCCGCCCCGGTGGTTAAAAGAATTTCTCTGGAATCCGGAGACCATTCCCAGTTGGCTCCGGAGAGGTCGCCATCAGTTATTTGTCGCGGTTCTTTTCGAAAACCAATTGGCAAATCCACCAGTTCAGTAAGCCAGAGTCCCGCCTTATCGGCGGGCAGACCCAGCCTGTCGGCGGGCAGGCCCGCATTGCTATTAACAACTACAGCATAGGCAATTTTACTGAGATCCGGAGATATTTGAGGGTTGAACACGCCAGAGAAGGTTAAGGCCGAAAGGGAGGGTGCAGCTGGGAAAAGGACGACATCTATTTGGGTGACAATTTCCTTTTCAATTACCAATCTTTTTTGCCAGGGTAGGAAACCCTCTTTTTTGATGAGAACATCATAGGTTCTTGGAGAGAGAGAAATTGTATTGTTGGTAGCGGTTTTCAGTTCACCATTGATAAATACTTGGGCGCCGTTGGGATCAGAATTGGCAACCAAAAGCCC
Organism: uncultured Gammaproteobacteria bacterium; assembly: GCA_964583685.1. Taxonomy (GTDB): domain Bacteria; phylum Patescibacteriota; class Microgenomatia; order UBA8517; family UBA8517; genus CAZOVJ01. Next base: position 67,298 of record CAZOVJ010000001.1, read on the forward strand.
GTTTGGCATTAGACGGAAGGTGTTCGTGTCCAGTCTATAGCCCCGAACATAGAGTGAAGCGGCAATGGCCAAAGCAAGTATGATAAATAGGCTAAAGAAAAAAATTCCGACACGGACTTTGGTCATATGCCAATTATACTACTTTTCCTCTTGTTGACTACCAGACTTCTCAATATAATGGCAAAAGAGATAGGAATGAAGAAGTATATCTTATTATTAACAAAATATATTATACAATATCATCTAAATTCAAAAGTTAGAGAAATTTCAAATTTATGTTAAGGAAAAAGATAGCCATAGATTTGGGAACGGCAAACACCTTGGTTTGGATTGTTGGCGAGGGGCTCGTGGCCAATGAGCCTACTGTTGTAGCCATGTCCGTGGAAGACAATAAAATTGTGGCAATAGGAGAAGAGGCCAAGAGGATGATGGGCCGGACCCCGGAAAATCTTATTGCTTCGCGGCCAATGCGTGAGGGAGTGATTGCTGATTATCGGGTAACAGAAGCAATGCTCAGATATTTTATTACCAAGGTTTCAGGTAGGTTGCAATTTTTCAAGCCAGAGGTGATGGTTTGTGTTCCGGCAGGTTGTACCCAAGTTGAGCGCCGGGCCGCTCTTGATGCTACCCTGGCGGCCGGGGTTGCCCGTGCCTATCTTATTGAAGAGCCTTTAGCCGCAGCCATTGGTGCCAATATCCCGGTTTCCGCACCCAGTGGACACATGATAGTTGATATCGGCGGTGGTGCTGCTGAGGCGGCCGTAATATCTTTAGGCGGCGTGGTTGTTCATAAAAGCGTTCGTATTGCCGGAACCAAGATTGATGAAGCAATCCAATCTTATTTAAAGAAGAAACATAATTTGATGATTGGAGACCAAACTGCAGAGGATATCAAAATTAAGATTGGTTCAGCGACCAAGCTTAAGAAGGATGAAAAAATTGAGATTTCCGGTAGAGATTCTATTTTCGGACTACCTAGAAGTGTTACTTTGAGCTCTAATGAGATTACTGGGGCCATTAAGCCAGTTCTGATGCAGATAATTGGTGCGGTGAAAGGAGTATTAGAAAATACCCCGCCTGAGTTGGCAGCAGACATAATTGATAAAGGTATAATTATGAGTGGGGGAACAAGTCTGCTGCGCAATTTTGATAGGCTGATGACTGAGGAGACCGGAGTTCCCAGTCATGTTACTGAAAACGCTTTATATTGTGTTGTTAAGGGGACGAGTGTAGTTCTTGAAAATCTTGAACTTTGGAAGAGAAGTGTAATAACCAAGAGATAGTTGTAAAATAGCAAACTACAGGGTAAAGATAAAAGTAAATTTTATTGAAATCGTTGATAAAAATTATTAGTAGGAAATTAGTAAAATATCCCAAAGTGGATGCAAAATGGCTAATTTTAAATCCTGTAGTTAATAAGCTTTAAAGAAAAAAAATTGCGGATGATTTGAGGATAACTTAGGGTAATCGGGTTTGGTGAATAGGGTATTTTTTGTGCACAATGTTTAGAATTTAGGATTTAGAGTTTAGAGCTTAATAAAAATATAGTATTCTCTTAATTTTTCTAATAGGGGAGAGATAATAAAATTAAAATTCAAAAATCAAAAATTAAATATAGGATTTAGATTTTTCTAATTTTTCGGAAAAAATTATCGCCTGAATCTTTAAAGACTGGCAAAAAATGAAGCTTTTTACTAAAAATTCAAAAAATTAGCCCAGAAAATGAACCAGAAACACGAGGAAATTTTAAAAATTAAGCTAGATAGCACTTCCGTAAAGAGAGTGCTAGGGTTTGTGCGCGGGAAACTGGTTGAGAATAAAAAATTTTATATTGTTACGCCTAATCCTGAGATTGTTATCCTTGCCCAGAAAGATGAGAACTTAGCCGAAGCCTTAAATTCAGCAGACCTGTCTCTAGCTGATGGCATTGGTCTAGTTTGGGCTGCAGAGTTTTTAGGTCTTTCTGGTCTAAAGAGAGTGGTTCGAGGTAGGGAAGTTTTTTTAGAACTTTGTAAGCTGGCCAATAAAAAAGGCTGGAAGGTTTTTCTTTTGGGCGGAAAGGAGGGTGTTGCCAAGAAAGTAGCCCGAAATCTGCAAAGTAATTTGAAAAAAATTGTTATTGATTTTGCCACTGGCCCAGTCTTAGACAAAAAAGCAAAACCTGTTACTAAGAATGATAGTTTGATAGAAAAAGAAACATTAAATCATATTAATAAATTTAAACCTCACCTCTTATTTGTTGCTTTTGGAGCGCCCAAGCAGGAAAAATGGCTTAAAAAGTGGTTGACGAAATTAGATATAGGTGGAGCCATGGTTGTTGGTGGAGCATTTGATTATTATTCTGGCCGGGTCAAACTGCCGCCAAAATGGATGGAGGAAAACGGTCTGGAATGGCTTTGGCGGTTGCTCCACCAGCCCTGGCGCACTAGAAGAATATTTACTGCAAGCGTAATCTTTCCGATCAAAATAGTCGGAACAAGATTAAAAAGAATTTAAACACCAATAGAGTGACCATTTCAACTCTTACTAGAAGCTTAAACATGCGAGATTTATCTTTATCGTTATGAGTTATCCACCAGCCCATTTCTGCTTCACCAACTTGAGTGGGATCGAATTCTATGATTGGCGTGAGGCCAATCATAGTTTGGAAAGTTGCATTGGGTTAAATAAGTTAGGGTTTTGTTGGTTCTAGTATGTTATAATTTTTTTTATGCCCCAAAAAGCAAAAGTTACTCTTCCAAAGGGAACTAAAGTTCCCGACCACTTAGCCCTTATTCCTGATGGAAACAGACGCTGGGCTAGGGCGCGGGGGCTCTACACTTTGGAAGGGCATAAGGCTGGTTTTAATAGAGCCGTTGAGCTTGCTCGGGTGGCGAGAGATTGGGGAATCAACACAGTTACTCTTTGGGGCTTTTCAACTGAAAATTGGGACAGAACTAAGAAGGAAATTAGTTATTTAATGAGGTTGTATGAAAAGTTGGTCGAGGATCATTTGAAGGAAGCTCGAGAAAAAGAAGTAAAAATTACCCATCTTGGTAGAAAGGATAGACTACCAACAAGACTTGTTAAAAAGATTGTTCATGCCGAGGAAGTCACAAAAGATAACAGAAAATATTGGATGAATATTGCGATTGATTATGGCGGGCACGATGAAATTATTCGGGCAGTCCAGGCGATGATGAAAGATGGCGTTACGGCCGGAGAGGTGGATAAGAAATTGTTTGAGAACTATCTGGACACAAAAAATCAGCCCTATCCGTATGTTGACCTTTTGATCAGGAGTTCGGGAGAACAGCGAACAAGTGGTTTAATGCCTTGGCAGGCGTATTACGCTGAGCTGTATTGGTCGGATGTTCATCTTCCGGATTTCGACGTTTATAAATTGAAAAATGCAATTCTGGATTACTCTTGCAGAAGGAGAAGGTTTGGAGGAAACGATGTTCTGGGACACCTGAAATTTGAGCCGGAAGTAAGCGCCAAATTGGAACTGGCCTGGTGGAGATTACAAAATATTCCTCAGGGAGAGCGGCTTCGGGATTATTCAATAAGACATATAAGGGAACAATATGGAGTTTCCAGAAAACTGGCCAAGGAAGCATCCAAATATATGCTTGAGGCGGTTTTCCAGAGGCAGGCCAAAAAATGGGAGAAAGCCAAGAGGAGCTTGAAGAAATTTTACCGCTTAATTAGAGATGAATTGAAGCTTGCTTTTGAACCAGAGATTATTGCCTCTCTGGAGGTGAAATTCTGGCAGGGAATAAAAAACCAAAAGAGAGTTGCAGCCGCTTCTGAGGTTGAAGATGTGGCGCGCCAATTTTATGCCGAAACTTATAGGATTTCTCTTCTCCAGGCCACTAAGGTAGCTCATTTGCGAGTGATGGCAGCGATCGAGCGGAATTTAGCTGAGGCCGGTCTTGGCGACCAGCATTGGGAAAGAGCAGGCGATTATTTAGAAAAGTTCTACAAGGCGCTCAAAGACAGAGTCGCTTGAGAGGTAGGCCAAGCTTCAGGGGGCTTATCTGAGTTTCTGAAATTATCATTTTTTGGATATTGACAGGCATGTTGCACTTTGTTATCTTGTGAGTATCTAAGTTTATAGCTAGGCTCAGGACACTATAAAAATGGCTCAAACCAAAAAGAAAAGAATCAGATTAGACTCACTTCCTGACCTCCTGACTGTGCGTGAAGTGGCTGAGTTGCTTCGGGTTTCACCCTTAACTGTTAAACGCTGGGGCAAGAGAGGCAAGCTTCCTCCAATTAGAATTAATTCTCGCGGCGACCGCCGATATAAAAAGGAAGCGGTCTTGTGGCTTCTTGGCATGCAAGATAAGGGCTAAACTTCTTTAGGTGTTTCGTATTATAATGAATCAGTGTCAATATTATTGCATAAGATATTTGTTGTTCTTTGTTTCCTGCTGGCAGTTCTGACAGGATTCTTTATCAGTTCCTCGGTTTTGTTTGTCAGGGCAAGTGAATTTTCTGGGTCTGTTCTCGCCCAGGAGAGCAATTCAGATGTAGGCCCTTTTGGAAGATTATTGGCCGGCCAGACCCTGGGTCCGGTTTGGCCAACAAACCCTTTGAAATATGCTATTCGTTCAGCTGTTGAAGCTGGAGTTCCGGCTAACACCATAGTTCTTCTTTTACTCCTTCCGGTTGTGGCTGCCGTGATTGCCGGGGCCAGGCACCTGATAGGTGTTCGAGGTTTTGGCATTTTTTTGCCAGCTGCTTTGTCAGTTGTTTTTGTCGCCACCGGGCCGGTGGTCGGTATTGGACTTTTTTTGATAATTGTTATTGTTTCGACAGCTGTCCGGATGCTTTTGAGGAAAAGTAAGATTAAATTGCAATACTTGCCCCGAATGGCCCTTTTATTGTGGTTTGTGGTTGTGGCTGTTTTGGGGGTGCTTTTTGCTGTTCCACTTATTAAACAACCGGATATTGTTAATGTTTCCATCTTCCCAGTGCTTATTTTGGCCCTTTTGGCCGAGGACTTTGCCAAAGTGCAAATTGGAAAGAGTATCAGAACCGCTGTGAGCCTGACCACTGAAACTTTAATTTTGGCTCTAATTTCCTTTGCTTTTTTAACCTTTCAACCTTTGCAGGAATTTGCTCTTCTTAATCCGGAAATTTTGCTGCTTAGCGTTGTTGTTTTTGATATTTTACTAGGAAAGTATGTTGGCTTGCGCTTTAGGGAATTATGGCGATTTAGAAAACTGATTACCAGGTAAGATGAAAATTTCTTCTATTCTTGGTCTTAATGCACGAGCCCAACTTTTTTCTTATCGTTATAATACGGCGCATGGAAGGAGAATTGCTAAATCCAAGATTTTGACCAAGAAGTATCTAGGCCGGGCCGGGATTCCTATTCCTGAAATGTATGCCAAGTTCAAGCAGGCAAAGGGTATTTTAGGGTTTGATTGGAGTACTCTTCCTTCCTCTTTTGCTCTAAAACCGGCTAAGGGCTTCGGTGGACAGGGAATAATTGTGGTTAAAAAGAAGGCGAATCCTGCGGCTGCTGGTTGGATAACAACTCAGCGCCAGCGGGTAAGTGTTGAGGACATGAAGCTTCATGTTTTGGACATTTTGGAAGGTGCGTATAGTATGAGTAATGTTCCAGATATGGCTTTTATTGAGGAATATATAGGTAGACATAAAGCCTTTCGTAAGTATACCTATCGAGGAACACCGGATATTCGGGTAATTGTTTTCAATAAAGTACCAATTATGGCCATGCTCAGATTACCGACAAAGGAATCGGGAGGCCGGGCCAATCTTCATCAAGGAGCGATTGCCGTGGGCATTGATATTGCCACTGGGATTACCACCGGTGCTTGCTGGAAAGGGAGATACTTGCGCCGTAAACCGGGAACGAAAAGGAAACTTCATGGAATAAAAATACCCAATTGGACCAGGGTTTTAGAAATGGCCGTAAACTGTAGCCAAGCAGCAGAACTGGGCTATTTGGGAGCGGACATTGTTCTTCATCCGGAAAAAGGGCCAATGGTTTTGGAATTAAATTATCAACCGGGGTTGCAGATTCAATTTGCCAACAGAGCAGGTTTAAAAAAAAGATTGGAACGGGTGGAGGATTTGGAAGTTAGGGATGCAGAACATGGCGTGAAGATTGCCAAAGCTCTTTTTGCTGAAAAATTTGCCGACCGGGTGATGGCTGCAGAAGGAATAAGAACGGTTAATATTATTGAGAGCATTAAGATTAAGGCCAGAAACGGGAAAAAGATTGTTGTTCCGGCAAAAATTGATACTGGTGCTTGGAGAACTTCAATTGATAAAACTCTAGCCCAGGATCTAGACCTTCTTACTAAGGATAATATTCTTTGGCAAAAAACTGTATGGAGCTCTTTGGGCAAGGAGAAGCGGCCAATAATCGGGGTGACCTTTTGGTTAAAGGGCAAGAAGATCAAGACCGCGGCCGGGGTTGCCGATAGGAGCAAATTGAGAAACCAGTTGATTATTGGGAGGCAAGACCTGGTTGGTTTTAGGGTCAATCCGGTCAAGGAAGATGAAAAGTAAAAAGATTTTGATTATTGCTGGTGGCGGCAAAGGACATCTTGGGCTATTCAAAAAGGAGGCAGAAAAGCTGGCAATAGATTTAAAAACAGCCTCTTTTTCAGAACTGGAGTATTTAACAAGAGAAAAGAAATTTAGACTAAAAATCGCTAATCAAGATGTTTCTTTATTCGACTTGATATATATCAGGTTGGTGGGAAAGCGTTTCGAAGATGCTGCCCTTTTGATTGATTATGCTCTGGCAAACAGGGTAAGGATTGTAGACAGAATTTATGAAAAAGCCCAGTTTATTAGGCTTCCCCTAGCCAAGTCTTTAGAAACAGAACTTTTACTTCAAGCCGGTATTCCTGTTCCTAGAAGTTTTTTTTCTAGTCTTTTGAGAATTAGAGAGAAATGTCCAGAACTTTTCGGTTTCCCCTTTGTGATTAAAGGTACAACTGGTAAACAGGGTCGTGCTGTCTGGTCGCCAAGGAATCCTGATGAACTAGAGGACTTGCTGGGGAAGTTGGGGCCGATTGAAAGCAGGGGCGGGAGATTTCTGGCTCAAGAATTTATTAAGGCCAGCCAGAGGAATAGGGTCTTGGTTATTGGTGGACAGGCAGTGGCCGCTATAACTCGACCGACTCGCTGGAGAAGACGCTTTATTGAAAAAGTCAACGGTCAGTTCCCAGAAGGTAAAAAACATGGATTAATACCAGTGCCAAAAGAAGATAGCGAGCTGGCAGTTACCGCGGCAAAATCTCTGGATATTGATGTGGCTGGTGTAGATATTATTCATGAAGATGCGACAGATAAAGCCTATGTATTGGAGGTAAATTCCGCTCCCCGCTGGGAGTCAATAAGAGAAGATACGGGAATCAATCCAGAAAGGGAAATTGTCAAATTTCTGGCCAAATTGTAAAATATAGGGTATGGCTGAAGGAGAAAGTGTTCCTCATGACCCAAATTTTCCTCCTGCTCCGTACCCTTTTCCTGAAAGGGCTTCTGGGATAGTCGAGAAAATATCTCTCCCAAATGAAATTCCCTTAACCCTAGAGCAAAGGCAGACTCTATTGGGGTTTGAAGAAGGACTTTTTGAAGAAGTAAAGAGATTAAAAGGAATCTTGGTAGATATTCACACAATTTACCCTAAGGCTTTTACTAGAGGAAAAGGAGCCCGCTTGTTTGCGGCCGTTTATCTGGATGAGAGCTTAGGAGAACGGATAATTGGGGTGGCAAGGAAACATGGAGTTGAGTTGGAGGATAGAAAAACGACCGAAGATGAAAAAAGAGAAATTTATGATGCTTTCTTTGATGACCTTTTAGAAATCTCGAGCTCAGAGAATAAGTTTTTAAGATATCAACAAGAGGGAATAAGATTTCGAAGATTTACTGCTTCTTTAGGAATAGAGGATGACCTTATTAGACTTAAAGGGGAAATTACAGATGGTGCTGAACTTGATGAAGAGCTAATCAGAAGTCATTTTATATCTGGAGATTTAAAGAGAGTACCTGAAAGAATAAGAAAAAGAGCTGGAAATTACTCATCAGATTTTGCGAGAAAAGAATTTATCCAAAAGTTCAGGAAAGCTAAAGGTGATATAACCAAGGTTTCCAATCCTGAGAGAGTTAGTAGGGTTGTAGATATCCAGCAGTTTAATAAAAAAATAAAAGGCTGGAGAGCTCTTAAGAGAAGAATTAAAGATACACGGAGAGGACTTAAAGATAGTAACTTGAGCCAAGCAAAGGAGGCAGTACTTAATCTTTACCAAAGATTTATTAATGTTCAAATAGCTGGTTTGCATGAAGGGGACAGGGTGATAGCAACGCGCCCAAAGGGAACAATTAATCGGCCTTCGCGGACGATGCAGAGAATAGATCGTTTTTTACAAGGAGTTGGGATATATCAGGAAGCTCAGGGTCTTAGATACAGAGCAACTACTCAAATACTAGACGAGTATGCTCAGGTAAAGATCACCGAAACTGTAAGGGTTGAGAAAAGAAGCGTACTTGAGAGGAGTATGGTTAATGCGGATCAGGCTGTGCGACTGGGGCAGTTAATTCTCAATTTAGCTGGATTTGATAACTGGAGGGTGATTAAATCAGACACTGTCAAAAGTTTCAAAATACAGGAGAAGAAGACAAAAGAGACGGGAGGGGAAGAACGTGTTTGTTGTTTGCTGGTTCCCTCGTCTTTGACTAGATCGGTAAGGAGAACTATTGTGGGTTTCGCTAGTGAATTAGCTCATATCTCCAGAATAGAGGCCAAGAGATCCGCCTTTAAAGGAAACCTTTATTTATTTGAAGAATATACATCGGGGAGGGGTGGTGTTTTAGCAGAGGGTGCAGATAAATATTTTTCTAATACAGTCAGTAGAATGCTAGGAGGAAGAGGAGGTGGCGCCCTACCTTATTATTATTTGATTATTAAAAAGAAAGCAGAAGGCGCTAGTTTTAAGGAGTGTTTTCTTGCAAATCTTCAGGTCAGGCTGAATAGGGAGGGGAAGACCTGGAAAAGTATTTTACCTGATGAAGAGGGAATGAGAAGAGTATATAATGCGACCCTGAGGATTTTTCGCAGACACACCCCCCTGAATGATACTTCTGGATTTGTGCCGGATTCCAGACAACTTTGTTATCTTGAAGGAGAATTGGTGGGTAGGAAACTGATTGAGGCTGGTTTGGGTAAATTGGTTTTTCTTTCAGGTGTTGACCTTTATTCATTGGCAGATATTACTAGGCTTGGGGTTCTTAATCTTTCTGAGATAAAAGAACAAGACTTGAGTTTTATTGGCAGGCTTGGGAAATCTCTCACGTCATCTCTATCCTCTGGAAAAAGTATGGATCAGGCTTTAAAAGAAGCAGAAGAGCTTCGGCCCAAGACCACTTCACAATTGTGATGTTTAAATAATCCACCCAATAGTAAGTGTTGATTTACTTGAGTTCGACGGTTGCGCCGGCAGCCTTGAGTTTGTCGCTGGCTGCTTTAGCATCTTCTGCTTTGGCATCCTTTAAAATTTCAGTTGGCAATTTCTCGGTCATGTCTTTTGCCTCTTTTAAGCCGATATTTTGGTCAATTTCCCTAATAGCTTTGATGACGGAAATTTTATTTTCACCAGTTGCAGTGATAACTACTGTTTGGCTGGCGGCAGCGGTTGTGGGAGTAGCCTCGCTTGCCTTGGTTTCTTTTTCAGCTTGTGGGGCCGGGGCAACCGCGGCCATTTGGCCGGAAACACCAAGCTTGTCTTGAAGGGCTTCAACCAATTCGGAAAGCTCTAAAACTGAAAGTTTGGCAACTTGGTCAACTATTTTTTTGACCTTAGCCGAGACCTTGTTTTTGTTTGTTGCCATAATTTTCACCACCTTTCAAATTTTTTCTTGATCTTTCCCGCTTTGCGCGAGAACTTTGAGGTTTAATATATAAACCAGTTTTTGCCTGTTTGCATTTAAGCTTCCAATCAAACCATATAAAGGTTTTGCCATAGCTCCTAATACCTGACCAGCCAAAACTTTTTTGTTGGGAACCTGGGAAAGTTTTGTTACTGTTTCCTTGTCTTGGAAAGTTCCTTCGATAATTCCGGCCTTAAGTTTAGGAGTCTTAAATTCCCGGATAAATTTAGCCAGTGTTTGTAAAGGAGAAATAGGGTCTTCGTCGCTAATGACTAGAGCGGTTTGGCCGCTAAGTATAGTATCGGCTAAAGTTTCTTTGCTGATTTTTGCCAATTTACCTGCTCGCTTGAAAAGAGTGTTCTTGACAACTAACATTCTGGCCCCAACTTTTTTAAGTCTTTTTTTTAAGTCTTGTTGAGCCTTCACCGTTATACCCGCAAAATCAACTAAAATAATTGATTTTGCTGACTTTAATTCCTCAGTCAAATTTTGGACAAAAAAGGACTTTTCTTGTTTACGCATTTTAGTTTTTAACCTTAGGCTAAAAAAATCTCGCGCCCAAGGCGCGAGTCTATCATTTATTTTTCTCATCGCCTCGGCATGACTTACTCCGCCAGCTGGCGGATGCATACTGTCTTAGGACAAATAGTATTATAGAGCAGATTCTGGGCTTTTGGCAAGTATCTAAAGAGCAGAAAGGTCGAGCTTAATTGAAGGGCTCATGGTTGCCTTAAGATAGGCTTTGAGAATTTGCTGTTTACCAATAGCCTCAAAAATAGCTTGGGCATTTTCTACCAACTCTTTATCCTTTTGCTTTACTTTTCCAAGGATAGTATGAATTAATGGAGCCTTTTTTTCTCTTTTAAGAGTTAGTGTGCGTTTTTGTTTAGCGCTTGAATATGGTAGATTAACATTGACAGAAATTCCCTTTTTGTTTCCTTTTTTTGGACTGGACTTAACCACCAAATGAAGTTCAACTGCCCCATTGAACCTGGAATAAGAGATTTCTTTTAAAAGCTTGACAGCCTCTAAAGGAGAATAGAACTTGTTTACCTTAATTTTGCTTTTGGCCTTTTGGTATTTTTTACTCCGTTTTTTTACTTTTCTTTTCTTAGTTGCTTTAGCGACTGGAGATTTTGTTTCCTCTTTTTCTTTTTTCGGAAGAGGACCGGCTTCAACACTAACAATGCGTTCGCCACCTTTAAGACCAGGAAGGCGTACCTTCTTTTTCTTTTTGGTTTCCTCGTCACTGATAGTTACTGTTCTTGTTTTACCCATATCAGTAAAATTTCTGAATTCTTTAGGTTAATTAAAAATTAGGTCAATTGGGTTAATTATTTTTAACTTTTACCCCCATACTTTTGGCTGTTCCCTCAACAATTTTCATTGCTGCTTCAAGATTTTCCGTATTTAGATCCTCCATTTTCTCTTTGGCAATTTCTTTGATTTGGGTTTGAGTAAGTGTTCCAACCGTCTCTCGTGAGGTTGTGCCAGAGCCTTTTTTCAGGCTAAGTTTTTTCTTAATCATTTCCGAAACCGGCGGCAATTTTATTTCAAAATCAAAACTTCTGTCCTCAAAAACGGTGATGACAACCCGCATGATATTACCTTTCATATTGGCACTGCGCTCGTTAAAAGTTTTGACAAAATCCATGATGGCTACACCATGCTGACCCAAGGCCGGGCCAAGAGGCGGAGCAGGAGAGGCCTCTCCTGCTGGGAGATTAATCTTAATGGTTGTTTTTATCTTTTTTGCTGCCATATTTAAGCTGACTAATAGTGGATTTTAACACGCAGTCATAGTTGCTGGCAAACAATTTGGCATCTTCTAATTGTAAATTTTATCTTAATGAGATATATTATTTTTATGCCAGAGGAAGAATCATCAAGAGAGGTGTTTGATCCTGATGGATTTATTGAGTCCCTTGCTAAGCCTTCCCCGGGTCACTATCGAGCTGATGGAACTCTTGATGTCGAGAGAGAAATTTCCAATAAAGTGACAGCTATGGGGTTGCGCAAATCCCAGTTAGGTGGTAAGGAAATGAAAAGAGCCGTTTTAAAGCTCCATCATACGTATTCAGAATACGGAGAGCATACTAAAAGAGAGCTTGGAAAAATCGAATCCTTGAAAGAATATGCAAACCTGATTAATGAAAATGGGCGAACAAGGGGAGCAAAAAGTTGAAGGAAGAAGATACCCTTCAAACATAGATGTTATCGAGCACGATGACGAAGAGTACCATGTACTAGGCATGAGCCAAACGGGTAACACTTCTCAGGATAGATATCTTCTAAGAAGCCTTAACTAAGGAGGGGAAATAAAGCGGTTGCATGGGGCCAGATTTATGCCTCTTAAGCAGTAAAGAGAACCGAAGGAAAGAGAAGTTTATAGAAAGGGAGAAGGAATAAAGGTAACTGGTAGACTTGTTGGTGGCAGAGAGGTTAAAGATTAAACCTTGGTCACTTGTAAAATGTCCAGCTCTACTGGTGTTTCCCGGCCAAAGATTGAAATTAGAACTTTGATTTTCCCCTTTTCTTCATCGACTTCACTAATGGTTCCCAGGAAATCAGTAAATGGCCCGTCAGTGATTTTTACGGCTTCTCCTATGGAAAGCCGGGTCTTGAAACGGGGAGCAGGCGAGGAAATGAATTTTTTGATATTTTTTATTTCCTTTTCTAAAAGAGCGGTAGGTTTATTGCCTGAACCGACAAAGCCGGTAATCCCCGGAGTTGTCCTCACCGCCAGCCAGGTGGCTTCGTCAAGAAGCATTTTAATCAAAAGATAGCCTGGAAAAATCTTCTCGTTTATCTTTATCTTTTTCCCAGAGCGGATGATCACTCTTTCTTGGGTAGGGACTAGAAGTTCAAAAACTTTGCCGTCCAAACCCATGGTTTCAATCCTCTGTTTGAGTGTTTCTGAGACCCGAACCTCATGGCCGGAGGCTGTGTGGACAACATACCAGGCAGCCTGAGGATTCTTGGTTTTTTTAATAATTATGTGACCTGATTTATTCATAGATTATTTACCAACAAGAACTTGAAGTAATTTGGTAAAGGCAAAATCCAGCCCACCAACATACAAACCTACTACTGCGGAGATTATCAGAACAGTTAAAGTAAGTTTGACGACCTCTTTTTTACTTGGCCAAATTACTTTATTAAGTTCGGACCTAACCTCTCGTAAATATTTGAATATTGGTTTCACGGAAAATAATTTTATCATGAAGCCCAGCCTGAGAGCAAATTTTTTAAGACTTAACAGCCCTTTTCTTTTCCAACTCTATTCTGTACTTTTTAATGTATTTTTCCTTTTTCCTTTTCTCGGCCGGTTTTTCATAGCGAGCTCTTTCTCGATACTCTTTGATTAAACGCGAAGATATTTTGCGGAAGCGCGAGATGAGTTGATTTTCTGTTTCTCCTCTCTGCTTTTTGACCACAACCATTGATAATCGCCCCCTTTCGCATAGATGTCAGCATACTTCCATCACCTGAGTGTATTTTAGCAGATTATTCAAGAGTAAAAAAGGGCTTTTTTTAGGTTGGGGGACTTGATTTTTAAAAACTCAATTTCGCTTGTGAGATTTTAGACTTTTCTTCTTTTGGAATGACTGTCAACATCCAGCCACCAGTCCTTGCCCAGGCTAAGTAAAGTTCATCTTGTTCAAGTTCCTTAATAGCAAGAAAGGGGTCGCGAATTAAATATTTATTTAGCTTTTTACCAATGACCAATATACCTTGGTTATAGTCTTGTTTTGGACTGTGATAAAGGTGTTGACCCCTGACAAGAAGTAAAACCGGAGTCTTTCTGTAAAGATGGAAATCAATATTTTCAAGTTTTGGCAGTTGGATTTTAAACTTGCCACCTGCTCTGACAAAAGCGATTTCTTTATCAATTATTTTTTTATCAGCCCATTTTTTCTTGGCCTTTTTAAGGCTTTTTAGAGCGTTGATAAAAGATGAACTTCTTTTTTTGGACTCATTCATCGTTGCCTCGTCCCAGCATTGCCAGTCGTTGTGATGAATTGTTACTTTATGACCCTTTTGCAATACTAACCTGCCAACATCTGTTAAGTATATTCCAGAAAGACCTGAGTGTTTTTTATAGACATGAAGCTTTTTCCAAATCTCTTTTTTAGTGATTTTTTCATTATTGAAACGAAAAAGCATTAGGGTACAGGCGCGCAAGCAATCATCACTACCAGGTTGTTGGCGAACCAAGCTAATATTTAAGGGAGTAATATCCATCATACCCTATATTTTAGCATAAAGTTAGTGATAAAATATATTTTAAAGATTTTGTACGCAGATGAAAGAAATAGAAAGTTTTTCATTAGATGACCTTGGCGATACGCCAGTTCCTGAGGCAATCAGACAAGTATTAAAAAAGGAAGGTAAACCAAGGAACGACGAGGAAAAAAATTATTTTACAGGCCAGGTTTTTCAAATGATTGGCTGTTATATTATGCGAACTCGCCTGGTAGAAGGAGAGCGCCTCTTAACTCCGGAGGAAACCCTGGCCTATTTTACAGGTTTTTATTCGGAGGCTACATTGATAGAGAGGAAATATGGTACCTCTTCTTTATGGGAAGTTCCTGTGCCTGACGGCCTACTTTTTAAGGATGGCGACCAGAAAATATATGATCTCGGGCAACTCGTGGCGGTCTATGAATATACTGTAGTAAGAAACTTACGTGCTTATATTAAAGGTAAAAAAAGGGGTTTTTTGGAATTTAGGGAAGTTTTCCCTACTCTTCCAGGAGAAGAAATTGAGTTAAGATTTGTAGTACCTCTTGATCGGGAAACGTACGAACTGGAGGATTTAATAGAGGGAATGAGCATAGAGCGCTTGGGTTTTAATTCTCATCAGTTTCATCAGTACTTAATGAAATTTCTCGGCCCATCTCCGAGGAGAAGCCGCTAGGCGCCCGTGACCTTACTCTTCTTTAATTTGCCGAGCTAGATAATTGTGGCAAAATTCTACATTTGGGCCACAACGTGTTTCGCAAGGTGGATTTACCTCCTCTTCCCATTCCTGACAGGCTATAGTTATAAGGAAATACTATAAGAAATAATAACAGGAAAAAAATCGCAGTCAAGAGGATATTGTGTTAGAATACTGGAAATTTCATGACCAGAGAAAATTTCCAGGCTAGCCCAGACATCAGAGAAAGAGAGAAAAGAATGGAGGTTGGGGCAATCTATGCAAACCAATTTCTTGATGAAGTGCTTATACCAGTAGATAAAAAACTGAGGTTGAGCTCAGCGATGCCATTAGGTGACCTTTTAGACCCTTTATTTAAAAACTTCATAGGAGATAGAAAAATAACTTGTCTTGAAAGAGATGATGTTTTCTCTGTTCTTAATGAGCGGGTTAAACATCCTGTATCTGATGATGACTTAGGGCAATTAAAGAATATCCGAGAAGAGGTCGAAAGGTGGCGTGGCGAACATAGAAAAGCAGAGGGAGATGACACAATCGATGAAAGACGAGAAATTAAGCAGATGCTAGCTGAAATTAGAAGAAGAAGGGGAAATCTTGAAAATCGAAGAGAAAGAGGGCGGGAAAAATTGCACAAAAGAGCGCAAAGAAGGGAGAAATGGCTAAGGAAGTGGGGTATTACAGAAAGTGACTTGCTTAATTTCATTCTCACTACTCCGCCTGCTCGCCTATAAAGCGAACTTTGCCCGGTTCAAATTAGTTCAGACCAGGAGTTAGATTGTATAGAGTAGGAGAACAGAGATTTGATTTACTCAACTGCCCCAGAAGGAGAACTAGGTGGGGATACTCTTAATTTCTCGGAAAAACTCAAGTCGGTTGAGCCCTTGCCGTGTTTGTTGAGGTAAATAACCCTTCTCATGGCACCTGTTTTTCCAGTACTTCTTCTATGTCCCAAAAATAAAGTACAACTTAAAGCTATTGCTTTTATTCCTTTCTTTTCAGCTTCTGACGGGTTCATTTCAACTGTGATATCTTCACCTGTTCTCGTTTTGTAGACACCGTCTCTATCAGGAAGATCGGCAATTACCCTCCCTGCTCCTTCTGGTTCTCTTATAATCTCTATTTTAGGACTCATCGGAAATATATTTTACAAAAAAAGTAGACGATTTGTAAATCATTGGGTTTTTGTAAGAACTAGTGAATTTTTAATCTGTAATTTTGAAGGTCGAAATAATTTCAGTGTTTTCTTCCTCTTTAGTAATGTCTGCAACAGTAATGTATTTATCTCCAATTTTATTAACCACCAAATCATTGGATGGATATTTACTTTCATATTCGGATTGACTGTCCCAAGCTTCAATTGCAATGTCATAAGATTGGCCTCCTCCATAAAGTAAAACAACTCCCTTAGGCCAGCCATAAAGGTTTTCCTGGTCATCTAAGGCTTGAAAGTTTTCTGGATATGATATTTCAAAACCATACTCTGAATTTTTATAAGTTAACCAATTAGGTGGTATGTTTGTTTCTTGCGCAGTTTCTGTAGGTTGTGGTTCAGTTGCCGGAATCGGACTAGAAGTAGGTGAAGGAGTTTGTTGACTTGTTGACCTGCGATTTTGTGTTCCTAAATAATAAGCTCCTGTAGCTCCTAATATTGCTACAACAATAATTATTGCAATTAGTAATAAACTCTTTTGTTTCACGATTCAATATTATTTGGGAATAATAAGGAGGTCAATAGACAAACTGTATCAGCAGGCCCTAGTACCTATCCGCCCCTTTGGCGGAAACATTGTTAGAAGTTGGTTCAAACAAGAAATCAAGGAAACAGAGGATGTTCATCTCGCTCTTCTCGTACCCAAGAAATTGGCCACTCAGGTGACTGTTTTTGTGCATCAGCATACTCTGATTGTGTAACTTCCGCATCTACTTCCGCAAGAAGTAGTTTCTGTAAAAAGGTAATGCATTCTTTCGTGCTTAGTTCCTCAGGCTTTTCCCCCTTTTTTCGTCATTCACTCTTTCCATGAACAAACTAACTATCCCTTCCCAGCCAGGGCAAAAAAATTTCTGAGATGTATCTATTTGAGTTGCCCCAAGACTAAACTGACGATTTATACTTGAAGAGGTTGACTCAAAAATTTCAAGAGAAAAACTACTCGCCCTATCCTCCCCTGTAAATATAACGTAAAACGAGGTATAGTATTTTGTCTCGTCGTCTCTTCTAAGAGTAACCCAATAAAATTTCTCATAGGGATCATCTTTGGAATCTTGTGGTACAAGTTGTACAAAACCGCCGTCCTGAATATCCTGTAGCACTTTATGAACAGTTTGCCGAAGCAGTTGTTGGAGCTGTTTGTCTTCTTGTCTCTCTCTTCTTATCTTTCCAATAACAGGAATGTTGTCAAGCAATCGCTTTACATGGTCCTCCAAACCTTGGGCTGGCTTTCTCTCAAGTGACATAAGGGGATTATAACACTGAAGAAGATGGGAAGTATATCAAACTATATCAGCAGATTATGGAGAATTACTCCAGAGGATATTATTCCGAATAGAGACGGTTTTTGCTCTGGATTGCCTTGTGAACTTTGTCAATCTGTTTTTTGAAATAGGCCATGCTTTCGATATTTACTATTGTGTAATCGGCCATAGCGATTGGGCCGCCTTTTTCTAAGTTTTCAATTTCGGCATAATCTCTTCTTTTTGCCCCTTTTTTAGTGAAAGGACGATACCTTAAATCTTTGTCATTTTTGGGTATAGTACGATTGACCAGTCTTTTATGTCGTAAATTCGGAGGAGCGTAGATAGCAATAACAATCACCTGGTTAGCGAATTTTCTTTTTAGATATTTATACTCCGACCAGCTGTATAGACAATCAGCAACGACATTGTGTTTTTTCAGGAGTTTTTTGAATTTTGGGTAATTTAGGATTGCGTAGGTGGCCATTCCGTATTTTTTCCTGATTGCTTTTCTTATTTTTCTTTCGTTCTTTTCGTTGACCTTGAGCCGTTTTCTTTTAATTTCATCAAGAGTAATTTGTCCAAAACGGACAAATCTATAGCCTTTTTTGACAAAATAATCGGCTAAAACACTTTTACCCGCTCCCGGCATGCCCGTTATACAAACTATTTTGTTCATGCTACCCACCTAAGCACTTTGTCTGCTTTATACAAAGACAATATACCCCAGAAGATGTTCAAACTCGTTCGGGCCAGCACCTAGATTGTATAGACGAGATGTTAGTGAAAGCACGACGAATCCCCAACAAATTCCAGTTACAAGGAGTGAGAGCAAGATTAGAATAAGGGCATATTTAAAATATTTTTGACGTGTTTCTTCTCGACCAAGAAAAAGCTTTACCCAGAGAAAGATGTTTGTAGCCCCTAGTAAGGTAATAGTACCCAAAATGAGATAGCTACCTAGGAAGTTAGATTGAATGGCAAGTTCTGAGGAGAGGGTTTTTAGACCGGGGATGACAGAGAAAACTAAAACAAAGGAGAGAATTATTTGCAACAAGCCAAAGATTAGATTGATGATTCCTGCTAGCTTATATTTCACAATTATATTTTAGCAGAAACATTATTTCTTTGATATTGTTTCCTTAGTGGGGGTTATTTTTAATTTCTGCCTTTCTGGTTCTGATTGCGACGAATCCCCAACAAATTCCAGTTACAATAACAAGAGATTTTGTTAGAATTTATCTATGATTAAAGTAATAATATTTGATTGGGGTGGGGTTTTAACAAAAGGGAGACATACAGATTCGATTATAAGATTGCTTGAGAAGAAGTTTAATACATCTATAAAAAACCACAGGCCTAGTTTTGTTAGCTTCATGGATATGATTGACTTTAAGGATATTGGTTTTGAGGATTTTGTCGACAGGGTAAATAGAGAATTTCAATTAGGTATTACAACAGAAGAGATGAGGGCTATCTTTAGTCAAGCAATTATTCCCAATAAAGAAGTTCTTAATTTGGTGCGGGGATTGAGGAAAGAATATAGGGTCGTGGCTTTATCCAATAATAGCAAAGTCACTGTTCATTTGTTGAAAACTAGCCATGAGAGCACTCTTGATTTATTCGAAAAGGCATATATCTCTTTCGAAGTTGGCAAACATAAACCAAACAGAGATTTTTTTGAATATGTACTGGACGATTTGAATTTAGAAGCTGGCCAATGTGTCTTTATAGATGACAACCAGAAAAATGTTGAGGTAGCAGGGAAGATTGGAATAAACTCAATTCTTTACAAAAATGCAAAGCAACTCGAGAAAGACTTAAAGAATTGTTTGAAAATCTGAAAGCATTTAAATATCAAGCTCTTTCCTCCAGATTCTGGTGAACTTTGCCTTGCCACTCCGTTGTTTCGAGAACCAGGAACTTCTTTTGCTTAAATTTCTATACTGCAGTAAAATTCGAGTGGTGAAAATTATCTCCTGGAATGTGAATGGATTAAGGTCTCTTTCTAAAAAAGGCTTTATTGACTGGTTTGAGAAAGAAAACATAGACACCCTATGTTTACAGGAAATTAAGGTTAAAAAAGAACAACTTACTCCTTATTTAGTAAAACCTCCGGGATATTATTCATATTTCAATTCGGCAAAGAAAAAGGGCTATAGTGGTGTTTTGGTTTATTCTAGAGAAAGACCAATTTCTGTAAAAAAGGAGCTTGGGATAAACAAATTTGACAACGAAGGAAGAATCTTGGAATTAAAATATAAAACCTTCACTTTAATTAATCTTTATTTACCCCACGGAGGAAGGAAGAAAGAAAATCTAAAATATAAATTAAATGTTTATAAAAAACTATTAAACAAAATAAGAAGAAATAAAAAAAGGAAGTTGGTACTGATTGGTGATTTCAATATTGCCCATCTTGCAATTGACCTAGAAAGACCAAAACAAAATGTTAATAACATTATGTTTACTCCTTTTGAGAGGAGACAAATTGACGATTTAATTAGCCTAGGATTTATAGATACTTTCAGGAAGTTTCACAAAAAAGGCGGCAATTATACTTGGTGGCCTTATATGAGAAATGCCAGACAAAGGAATTTAGGGTGGAGAATTGATTATTGTTTTATCTCAGATAATTTATCAAAAAGCCTGACGGATGCATTTATATTACCGAAGGTGATGGGATCTGATCATTGCCCAATTGGAATAAACATAAATTGATTGCAGCAGAGCTAGTGAACTTTGTCAGGAACTGGTTTCAAGTAGACCACAGAGGATACAATTGTATTTTACTTGAGTGGTATACTCCAAAGTATAGTGAAACTTCCAAAATCTTTTTACCAAAAACCAGCAGAAAAGGTTGCTAAGGAATTTCTTGGCAAACATCTTGTTTACAATTCTCCAAAAGGCAAGGTCTCAGGAAAGATAATTGAAGTTGAAGCATATCCTGCCTTTTCAGATAAAGTTTCTCACGGAAATAAAAGAACAAAAAGAACAGAAGTTCTGTATAAAGAAGGTGGTTATGCTTACATTTATCTCATTTATGGAATTCATCATCAATTTGCTGTGGTAGTAAACAAAGAAGATATTCCAGAAGTAGTATTTATAAGGGCAGTTATTCCCGAAGAAGGTACTGATATTATGAAGAGGAACTTTGGGAGAGTAGTTAAGAATGAGAAAGACTTAGCAAGATCTCCAGGAAACTTGTGTAAATCGTTTGGAATTACCCTTGACCTTTACGGGGAAGATATAACAAAAAACAAACTATACCTAGAGGATAGAGGGGAAAAGGTAAACAAAGACAAAATAGTTGCTTCTTCAAGAGTTGGGATAAGTAAGAAATTAAAAGGGCACGGCAAAAAGTTGAGGCTTTTGTTAAAAAATTAAGGCTAAACTGCAGGCCTGCCAGGATTCGAACCTGGAAGAGCGGTTTTGGAGACCGCCATGATACCATTTCATCACAGGCCTTTGTGGGTAAGTGTATTATACCTTAAAACCCCGACTAATGACGAGGTTGGGGTGAGTTATTTGAGTCTAGTTGTTTCTTTATGCTCCGTGTATTTTTTGCAGTGCTTACAATATTTTTTTAGAACCAGTTTTTTCTCCATATTAATTTTGTTCCGAGTAGTCACATAATTTTGACTTTTACACTCGGAACAGACCAAGGCAACAATTTCTCTCGCACCCTTTTTAGCCATTTTCCGGAGCCGACGATGGGGGTTGAACCCATGACCTCTTTCTTACCAAGAAAGCGCTCTGCCACTGAGCTACATCGGCGCGACAAAATTATATCAAAGTTTGTCTGAATGCGCTAGGATTTAAGTATGAGGATTCGTCCGCCCTCTATTTTATTACTAGCCTCAGCTGCCTTCTTTCTTATTTTTGCATTATGTTTTAATTCGAGGGTTGTCGATAATGTTCTTCCCCAGCAGTCCTCCAATGGCGAGGTAGAGGTTATTTTAGGCGGAGATGTAATGTTGGGGAGGACGGTGATGAGTAAAAGCCTGGATTTGAATGACCCCGCTTATCCTTTCCAAAAAGTTGATAGTGAGCTTAAAAAGGCTGATCTTGTTTTTGTTAATTTGGAGAGTCCAATCATTGAGAACTGCCCACGCACCTATGAGGGTCTTAAATTTTGTGCTGACCCGAGGATGAAGGAAGGACTGGTTTTGGCTGGAATAGAGGTTGTAAGCCTGGCCAATAATCATTCACGAAATTATGGTGATGAAGGACTTGAGCAGACAAAAAGGTTTTTAAAGGAAGAGAATATTTTAGCGACCGGATTAGGGGAGTTGGTTGTAAAGGAAGTTCGGGGAACAAAGTTTGGTTTTTTGGGTTTTGATTTTGTTTCCAAGAGACCAAAGGATGAAGATTTCAAACTGGTAGAAAATTCGGATGTAAAGGTTGATGTTTTAATAATTGGTGTCCATTGGGGAGGAGAGTATAGCCAGAAGGTAAGTTCAAGCCAGCGGGAATGGGCAGAAAGATTGGTCAATGAGGGTGCTGATGTGGTTGTTGGCCACCACCCCCATTGGTTGCAGGAGATTGAATATATCAAGGCCAAGCCAGTCTATTATTCTCTGGGTAATTTTGTTTTTGACCAAATGTGGAGCGAAAGGACAAAAAGGGGTTTGCTGATTCGGCTTACTTTTAAGAATGGAGAGATTGAGAAAGAAGAAAGATTGCCGATTTATATCTCTTCTTGGGCTCAGCCGGAATTCGTGGAATAAAGGAAGAAGTAATTACAGATTGTGTGCTGGGGGTAGGATTCGAACCTACGTAGCCCTTCCGGGCGACGGTTTTACAGACCGTTGCGATTGACCACTCCGCCACCCCAGCTTTTATGACATAAAGCAATCTTATGAGCCGGGGATGGGGATCGAACCCATGACCTTCCCGTTACAAGCGGGATGCTCTACCAGCTGAGCTACCCCGGCAAAAAATTTTATTAAGCTATTATAGCAAATTTGGAAGCATAATTGAAGCTAATTTTTAACCCCGCCTGAAGGGTTTCGTGGAATTCTTCCCCGAATTTTACTCGAGGTGGGTGGGCTCAGCCCGAAACCCACGGGTAGCGGGCACTTTGCCCTCCCAGAATGGTTTTTGGTGAGGAAAATATTCCCCGAACCTTTCCCTTCTAGCAGGGTTAATTATATTTTAACAGACTATGTCAATAGTTTAAATGATTAAATAATTGGGCTTCCGGGAATGAGGATTGAGAGAAGAAAGTTAAGGACGGGTGAGATAATCAGAAAAATGGGTGAAGTTCCAGCCCAAATTGGAAGAAGCAAAAAAAGAAGCATAAATATACCGTATTGATTTAAAAATCTGTCAACTTGGTAGGCGTCTTTGGCTGGGAGAAGACCGATGAGTATTTTTCCACCGTCCAGAGGGTGGATTGGAATTAAATTAAAAATTGCCAAGACAAGATTAAGGAAGATGAATGGAGGGATGAGGATTGAAAGAAAGGGCAGAGAAAAAAGGGCCAATGAAGAAATTCTGAGGACAAGAGAAAGGAAACCAGCTAAAGCTAGATTTGAAAAAGGTCCAGCAAGAGATATAAGGGCAGTGTCTCGCCTGGGATTTTGCAAATTGTAGGGGTCAAATTGAACCGGCTTGCCCCAGCCAATTCTTACCAAAAGAAGCATTATTGTCCCAATTGGGTCTAGGTGGACCAGGGGGTTTAAGGTTAATCTTCCTTGTAATCTGGGAGTGGGGTCACCGAGTCTGTCAGCTGTCCAAGCATGGGCATATTCGTGAATGGTAATTGCCACCAAAAGAGCGCAGGCCCAAACAAGGAAAAGAACGGGATTGGTAAAAAGAATATTTAACATTGTTCTAAATAAGCTTTCATATTATAATACGAAAGCATTAAATCCGGAATCCTAAGGATTTGTTTAGAATCTAGATATTAGAAATTAGGGTTTTATTTATATGGCAAATATCTGCGAAATTTGCGGTAAAAAAACAGTTATCGGTCGAAGCCAAAGGCACAAGCGGGGTGTTGCTGGCCAGCGTTGGAAAAAGCGGGCTCAGGTCACATCCAGAACCTTTAAGCCCAATCTACAAAGAGCGACCGTAATTATTAAAGGTAAAGAGAAGCAGATAACCCTTTGTGCAAAATGTTTAAAGCGCTTTAAAAAGGAAGGGAAAACTAAATCTCAGCAAATTCGAATTCGGGGTAGCCTTGCTTAAACTGCTTCCAGCTGACTGGTCCCTTTCCTTCAAGTTGTACGATATCAGGTACTAGGCATGGGGTTCTAGGAACTAGGGTTTTTTCAATGTGAGCTTTTAGAATTTTTAGTTTTTTAGTATTTTGCACTTTTAATTTTTCCCGCAAGGCGGCCTGCCTGCCGGTAAGGCAGGGATCCTGCTCTGCGTGAGCCTTCTGGACTATCTTAGTCCAGCTTATTGGCCAAGGATTCATTGCCCGGATAAAGGATTCGAGGCACTGGGCATTAGGGATTGGGGAATAGTCTTTAATAAATTCAATGGTCCATTGCTTATTAATAGTTTTTCCCAGCAAGCTTGTTTCTAAATACTTTGGCGGAATAAAACCGTCCTTTTTCTTAATTCTTTTAGTGAAGCTTGCTAGTTTGTGTTCTTGTTTTCTGGCTGTTATTTTTCCTTTTAGATAGGCTGGAATAAGGGTGATTAAAACTTCTTTGGATTTTTGAAAAAGTCTTTTTCTCAAGCTAGCGGTTGTGTCAGTTGCTGAAATTTCCTCCTGGAATTGAGAGATTATTGGGCCATGGTCGACTTTTTCATCGAGTTTAATAATAGATACACCTGTTTTGGTTTCCCCGGTAAGGATGGCTGCTTGGATAGGTGAAGCACCTCTGTATTTGGGAAGAAGCGAGGGGTGGATATTCAAAATTCCCTGAGGAAAATACTCGATTACTGATTTGGGAATAATTTGACCAAAGGCAGCTAGGATTCCTAAATCAGCCTTGATATTTTCCCCGATAATGTCTTGAGCCTGATAGAAAACAGGCAGCTTTCGTTTGTAAGCCCAGGTGTCAATAGGAGAATAAGAGAGCATCTTTTTACGACCGGCTGGCTTGGGAGATTGGGTAACAATGGCGATGATTGGCGATTGATTGTTTTTTATTTTAAAAGCCTTTTCCAGAGAATTTAAAATAGGCAGAGTATATTCGGGAGTAGCAAAGAAAATAATTTTCATAATAATTGCACTTTTTCCCAGGAATTGGCTGAGACCTCATAAAGAGTAGCCTTTTGTTCCAGTGCCCGGTCAACAAATAAGATTCCGTTTAAATGATCAAGTTCATGCTGGATGATACGGGCAATAAATCCCTTAAACCACTTGGTGGTAGTTTTTAATTGAGGGGTTTGATAGCTGAGTTTGATGCTCTCCGCTCGTTTGAGTGGACTGTAATACTTTGGGACTGAAAGACAACCCTCCATAGTTTTCCCGGGTAATATTTGTTTTTTGCTGACCTTTAAAACCTGAGGGTTGATAATAACCCTTTTTTCTTGATTGTAATCAATGACAAAGATTCTCAGGTTTTTGCCAATTTGAGGGGCGGCTAAAGCTATACCCGGTGGGTTTTTTTGGGCTTCAAGAGTTTCTTGCATATCCTCAATGAGATTTAAGATTTTTTTATCTATCTTTTGAACTGGCTTGGATAGTTGACGAAGAATCGGGTTTTTAACTTTAACAATTTTTCTAATCATGCCTGAATTATACTATAAATAGACTTATAATTTCTGGAGTTGTTGTTTGCACGGCTCATCCTCAGGAGAGATTTTTTTAAGGATGTATTCGAATTGTTCCTTGGCCTTCTCGTTTTCAGCAAATTCAGAATAAAGGAGACCAAGTTTAAATCTGGCATTTCTATAGTTCGTTTTCATCTCAATTGTTTTTTTCAGGACCTCCATTGCCTTTTGAGTTTCTCCAAGTTGTTCATATGCCAATCCAAGATGATAGAAAATCTTGACGTAAGTTGGAGCAAGGGTGCTTGTTTTTTTCAAGACCCGCAAGGCCTCGAGAGTATAATCAGGATTTATTGAACTTAATTTGAGAAAAATTTTGGCCCGGCTAAGTTGCAAAATGACATTCCGAGGAGAAAGAGAAACCGCCTTGTTGCTCTCATCAATTGCTTTTTGAAGAAATTGACCTGAGATGGTTGCTTCATCTTGCTGGGCAAAGACAAGACAGAGGTCTGAAGTGGTTTTGGCTAATTCATCATGATAAATTGGCTCTTTTGGTGAGAGCTTAACGGTCTTGGTTAATTGACGAAAGGCTTTAGCCAATTCTTTTTGGGCATTCTGGCGTTTTCCTTGAGCATAGAACAGGTCAACATACCAAAATTTAGCAATAGCAAATAGGGCATAGGACATAGCGCAAAGGACAAAGAGAATTAGGATCTTTTGTTCTCCAGTAATTTTATTTCTTTGTTCTTTGTTCTTTGTTCTTTGTTCTGCGATAGTGGCTGCCATGGCCGGATAAAGGAAAAATTGCAAGCCAACAACTACCACAGAAAAGCCGAAAAAGTTGCTGACCAAGATGCTAAAATAGCCACTCAGTAAGACAATGAGACAATTTCTAATTGGCCTAATTTCTAATTGATCTAATTGGTATTTGGTTTTTTTTGCTTGTTTAGAAATTAGAAATTCGGATTTAGAGATTTGTTTTGCAATTATAAACAAAGAAGCCATGATTAAAATGGCATAGGCAAGTAGGCCAACGCTTCCTGTATTGGCCGCTATATTAAGGTATTCATTGTGGGCCTTGTTGTAGAGAAAATCCCATTCGGAGACAAGGTTGTGTTCCAGGGGTCGGAATTGATAATAAGAGAAGGCAAATGTTTCAACCCCTGTCCCAAAAATGGGATAGTTTTTCCAGATGTCCAGGGCTCCTTGCCAGACAATTTTCCTAATATCAGCAGAGGGTGTTATTTGGCTTTCTAAGGTTTGTTTACTTGTTGTTTTCTGAACTTGTTGAGAAGTTTGCTTATTGAATAGTTTTTTAATTGAAGGAGTCCAGGGGGTTCCAACTGTTGCGGCGATAATTAAAAAGGCAAGATGCAGAATGAAGAATTTTTTTAGAGTATTTCCCAGGTCCTTTGTTTTACGGATCAATAATAAACCTATTCCCAGCCAGAAGACAAAATCAGCCACCAGGAAGCCCAGAAACCCGGATTTGGATTTGGTATAGAGAAGTATAAGAAAGAAAAAGGAGGATAAAGCAAAGGAAAAGTGGACAGTGGACAGTGGACAGTGGACAGTGGTTGGTGAACGGTGTTTTGTACTTAAGATGAGGTACCAGCCAAATGGCATCAGGGCTGTTAGCCAAGTAGCTAGCCAGTTGGGTTGTCCAAGGGTGGCAAAGACGCGGGTTTGGACATCTTGAACCCAGCAATCGACATTAAACTTCCCGGTTATCAAGAGGCAGCTTGGGCTTCTGCCGAAATGTTCCAGTCCGGCGTAGAAAGAAACAAGGATGGCTGAGCTGAGAAGCCAGAAAATAGCTTTTTTAGTTTTCTGCCAATCCATATTGGAAACATAAGCCCAGTAAAGCAGGGAATAGACAATCAAAGAGAGTAGGCCTCCATGAAAGCGTGAATAATAACCAAAAAAGGAAGTTCGAGAATCAATTGAAAGGATAGTCGAAATAAACTGGGAACAAAGGAATATTAAAAGGGGAATGTCTAATATTGTGCGACGAAAGATTATTTTCTTTTGGAGAATCATTCTAATAAGCCAAGCAGCAAGGATAAGAACTGTAAAAATGTAGGTTAGAAGCATCTTATTAAGTTCAAAAACCTCTGAGGTTTTTGAAAAGAAAACCAGAGGAACGAGAAAAAAAAGCAGATTAAATGAAAAAGGTATTGTTTTATCTAGCAAGGAGCGGACTTTCATTATATTGCTATTTTAACACCCAGAACTGAAACTTTCGTCGCCAACTTGTCAGAAATAGTTCTTCCCAGATTTTAATCCTCAAGTTATACTGCCATAGCAAAGATGATTAATAGAATTTTAGGACTTTTTTCTCATAATATTGGGGTTGATTTGGGGACAGCCAACACAATGGTTTATGTATCAGGAAAAGGAATTGTCATTCGCGAGTCTTCGGTGGTCGCCCGTCATAAAAAAACAAAAGAGATTTTAGCTATCGGTTCCTTGGCAAAAAGGATGATTGGGCGAACACCCCTGGCCATTGAAGCGATAAGGCCATTAAATGATGGAGTGATTGCTGATTTTGATGCTACGGCGGCCATGCTCACTCATTATATTAAGAGAATTCATCAGTCAGGTACTTTAATTCCCAAGATTCCCAAACCCAAGGTTGTTATTGGTATTCCTTCCGGGGTTACCGAGGTTGAGCGTCGGGCGGTTGCTGACGCAACCTTAAATGCCGGAGCACGTCGAGTTCATCTAATTGAGGAACCCATGGTCGCGGCTATTGGTGCTGGACTGAATGTAAGTAATCCTCAGGGGATCTTTATTATTGATATTGGAGGTGGAACTACAGAAATTGCCGTAATTTCATTAGGAGGAATAGTTTTGGGCCATTCACTAAGGATTGCCGGAGATGAAATGGATGAGGCAATAATCAATTATCTAAGGCTTAAATATTCTTTTCTTCTTGGCCAACCTACTGCGGAAAGTGTCAAGATTAGCATCGGTTCGGCTGTAGGCGGGCCTGCCTCGTCCAGCCAAGGTGGGTCTGAAAAGTTTACTGTTGTCAGGGGGAGGGACTTGGAGACTGGCTTGCCGAAGTCTTTGAAGATATCCAGCAATGAAGTAAGAGAAGCTCTGGCCCCGGTTATACAGAAAATTATTGGCAATATTCAAGATATTCTTGAAGAAACTCCCACCGAATTGATTTCCGATATCATGGAGAAGGGAATAACCATGGCCGGAGGTGGATCTCTTCTTCCAGGAATAGACAAAGTTGTTAGCGAAGAGACAAAAATGCCTGTTTGGATTGCCGACGACCCAATGGCCTGTGTTGTCAGGGGCTGTGGGGAAATTCTAGAAAATCCCCGCTTGCTTTCAAAATTACAGGTTGTTAAGGGCTTGAAATAAAAGAGGAAATAAGTGAAACTTCAAGTATGCAAAGTCTGGTGGCAACTAAAGTCCAAGAGAGTTGGTTAATTTGGTTTCTAAAAGGGCTTTTAATTTTAGGAGTTCTGGTTCTGGTCGCTAGATTGATTGAACTTCAGATTATCAAGGGAAATTATTACAGAAGTCTGGCAGAAGGCAATAGAATAAGGCGTATTTCGGTTAGCGCTCCCAGAGGAAGGATATTGGCAAGGGGTGGTGAGGTTTTGGTTGGCAATGTCGAGGTAAAACGGAAGATAGAATTTGACCCCGAAACCGGATACAAGAAAAGCGATAATCTCAAAGATGCAGATTCCGATGAAATAATTTCCGAGTGGATTCGAACATATCCCTTGGCAGCTGACTTTACTCATGTGAGTGGATATTTGGGTGAAGTTGACAAGGACGAGGTGGCAAAGATTGATGCTCAATGCCCGGAAAAAGGTCCTCGAAAACTGGGCTCCTGGATTGGACGAGGGGGCTTGGAAGAGGAATATGAATGCAGGCTCCGGGGCATAGATGGAGAAGTGTTGATTGAGGTGGATACTTTAGGCAAGAAGGTGAGAATCCTAGGGAAAAAGGAGCCGATTCCTGGTAAAGATCTCAAGACAACAATTGACTTTAATCTGCAAAAAAAGGTAGCGGAAATAATAAAAGAAAAAAATGCTTTGGCTACGGCAGGCGCCTTGATTGTTACCGATGGCCAGGGCCAGATTTTGGTTCTCTATTCTTTTCCTTCATTTGACCCAAATCTCTTTGTCCAGCGAGAGGCCCATCTTGACTGGGCGAAGCTGGCCACTTCTGCTCAAAAGATAAGGGCTATTTTAGAGGATTCTAATCTACCTCTATTTAATAGAGCAATAGCTGGCGCCTATCACCCGGGTTCGGTTTTTAAGATAGTGACGGCAACGGCCGCCCTTGAAGATGATAAGATTGATAAGGATTTTCTTTATGAAGATCCGGGTGTGATAAAGATTAAAAACTTTTCCTATGCCAATTGGTATTTTAGTCAGCATGGACGGACCGAGGGGGAGATTGATTTAAAGAAGGCAATAGCCAGATCGACGGATACC
Source organism: uncultured Gammaproteobacteria bacterium (assembly GCA_964583685.1). Classification (GTDB taxonomy): domain Bacteria; phylum Patescibacteriota; class Microgenomatia; order UBA8517; family UBA8517; genus CAZOVJ01. The sequence continues at coordinate 96,725 of CAZOVJ010000001.1, forward strand.
TTTTTCTATAAGCTTGGCGAATTTGTGGGAATTCGCAGATTGGCGGATTGGGCAGAAACTTTTGGTTTAGGTAAGAAGACGGGCATAGATTTGCCCGGAGAGGTTATGGGGCTAGTTCCCACCCCGGAATGGAAGCAGGAATTAAAAGGAGAACCTTGGTTTTTGGGAAATACTTATCATATGGCCATAGGCCAGGGAGATATCACGGCTACGCCATTGCAAATTAATGTTATGACATCAATTATTGCATCTGGGGGAAAGTTCTGTGGTCCATATCTTTTTATTGGCGAGTCACGAAACTCCCGATGTAAGGACTTGGGTTTGAAAAGAGAAACAATTGATGAGGTAAAAAAAGGGATGATTGGGGTTTGTAGTGAAGGAGGAACTGCCTTTCCCTTTTTCGATTTTGAGCCTCGAGTGGCCTGTAAAACAGGAACGGCTGAGACAGAAGAAGAAGGGAAGACCCATGCTTGGTTTACTGTTTTTGGGCCTGCCTCGCCGCCAGGCGAGCCCCAAGATTTTCCGGAAATAGTGATGACGGTCTTGGTTGAAAAAGGAGGAGAAGGTTCTTATGTGGCCGCTCCTATAGCCCGTGAAATTTTTGACTATTACTTTAATAGATGAGAAAGATAATTAAAATAAGACCCGGCGATAAGGGCTATCCTGAAAATTTAAAGGATTTGACAGACAGACCGGAGATTCTCTATTTAGTAGGTGAAATTAAACCAGAAGACAGGAAGGCAGTTGCCATTGTTGGGACACGACGGATGACTGATTATGGAAGAAAAATAGCCTGGAATTTTGCTTTTAGTTTAGCCAAGCAAGGAGTGGTGATAGTTTCGGGGTTGGCTCGGGGGATTGATGCTGTAGCTTACACAGCCGCTTTAAAGGCAGGAGGAAGAACCTTGGCTGTATTGGGAAGTGGTCTGGATATAGTTTACCCAGCTGAAAATAAAGGGTTAGCTGAAAAAATTGTTAGGAATGGAGCCTTAATTTCTGAGTTTTCCTTAGGTACAAAGCCCCTGGGGGAAAATTTTTTAATAAGAAACAGGATTATTTCTGGTTTGTCGTTGGCTGTTTTGGTAATAGAAGGAGCAAGAAAAAGCGGTACTTTATCAACCGCATCATATGCAGCTAATCAGGGAAGAGAAGTTTTTGCTGTACCGGGATCGATAGATTCAGTAATGTCTGGGGCGCCACATTTCCTGATAGAGAATGGAGCGGCCGTGGCTAGTAAGCCAGAGGATATTTTGGATTATTTAAAATCTATCCCTTGACACAATATTTAGAATTAACTTAATGTTTAAAAGTTATTATTTATGGATTTGATTATTGTTGAATCACCAACCAAGGCAAGGACCCTCAAAAGATTTTTAGGGAAAGAGTTTAGTTTAGTAGCGACAATGGGACATGTTAAGGATTTGCCCAAGAGTTCGCTGGGAATTGATATTGGGAGAAATTTTGTCCCCGAATATGTAACCTTAAAACGCCAAGAAGAGCAAATCGGAAAAATAAAGAGAGAAGCCAAAAGAGCCAAAAAGGTTTTGTTGGCGACAGACCCGGATAGAGAAGGAGAAGCAATTGCTCAGCACATCTGTGATGTTCTTCACTCAAATTCAAAATTTTCCAGAATAGTCTTTCATGAAATTACAAAAAGGGCGGTTGAGAAGGCCATGGCAGAGCCTCGAGATATTGATAAGAATTTGGTTGATGCTCAAATTGCCAGACGAGTGCTTGATAGATTAGTTGGCTATAAATTATCACCTCTTTTATGGAGAAAGGTAAGAAGAGGTCTTTCGGCTGGCCGGGTTCAATCGGTTACTGTTAGGTTAATAGTTGACAGGGAGCGTGAGATTGAGGCCTTCAAACCAAAAGAATATTGGGAAATTTTTTGTCAACTCCGGGCTGGTAAAACCCCAAAATCCCGGGCTAGAGAATTCCTTGCCCAACTTGTCAAAATTGGAGATAAAAAGACGGAAGTCAAAAATAAAAAAACTGCAGATAGAATTGTTAAGGATTTAAGGAAAGGAAAATATGAAGTTTCTGATGTTAAAAAACAGGAGATTAGGAAGAATCCCTATCCTCCTTTTAAAACCTCAACCATGACTCAGTCAGCGGCAAGATTGTTTTCTTGGCCAGCTAGAAAAACTATGTCGGTTGCCCAGAGACTTTATGAACAGGGATTTATAACCTATCATCGAACCGATTCTACCAATATTGCCAAAATAGCAATAGCAAAGGTGAGGGTATTTATTAAGAGAGAATTTGGCCTAGACTATTTGCCGGAAAAGCCGAGAATCTATAAGACAAGCGCCAGGGTTGCTCAAGAAGCCCATGAAGCGATAAGGCCAACTAGATTAAAATCTCCCGCGAAGTGGGAAAAACTTCAGAAAGACTCAAAAAGATTATACGAGTTAATTTGGAAACGTTTTGTCGCTTGCCAGATGGCGGCGAGTTTATATGATAAAACTCAAATCGAGATTAGGGCGGGAAATTATCTACTTCGTGCTTCAGGTCAGGTTATCAAATTTGACGGCTGGAAAAAGATTTATGGGACAAAGGAACTGACAAAGATTCAATTGCCTAAAGTATCAGTTGGCGACATACTTCAATTAATTAAAGTGATGGCAGAGCAGAATTTCACTAAACCTCTGGCAAGGTATAATGAGGCTTCACTTATTAAAACTCTTGAAAACCTGGGAATTGGTAGGCCTTCCACTTATGCTCCGATAATATCAACTATTCAGCTAAGACAGTATGTTGAGAAAAGAGAAGGAAGATTTTATCCTACACCAGTTGGGGTGGCGGTAAATGATTTTTTAATTGCCAATTTTCCTCAAGTTTTTGAATATCAATTTACGGCGGACATGGAGGATTCTCTGGATAAAATTGCCAATGGAGAGACTAAATGGACAGGTATAATCAGGGTTTTCTGGCAACCGTTTAGCAAGAAGCTGAAGCAGGTTTTAAAAGCAAAGAGAGTGAAGATTGAAACAGAGAAAACCGGGAGAAAATGCCCGAAGTGTAAGAAAGAAGGTTTGCCTGCCAGCAAGCAGGGAGAGCTAGTAATTAGAATTGGCCGTTTTGGTAAATTTATATCCTGCTCAAGATTTCCTGAATGTGATTATACGGAAAAATATGTGGAAAAAATTGGGATGAAATGCCCGGGGTGTAAAAAAGGAGAGGTGATAGTTAAGAAGACAAGAAAAGGCAGAAGATTTTATGGCTGCTCGCGCTACCCCGAATGCAAATGGGCCTCCTGGCGCAGTCCCAAAGAGAAAAAGGACGGTTCGGCAGTACGGGAAAGTAAAAGAGCATGAAGGTGAATCAAAAGTCTTTAGTTATTGAATCTTCTAACTTGAAAAACTTACTTCAAAAGACTAAGCAAATACTTCTTAAACGGGGTAAGAAAGCAAGGTCGCAAAGGGGGTTTACCTGGTCTTTGAATTCTGTTCTTTTAAGGTGGACAAGGTCGTCAGAGGACAAGGAAAGATACTCCTTTTGGTCTAAAAAGGAAGATGGTTGGTATCAGGACAATTTTGTCAGGAAAGAGGGGGCTATCTTGCCAGAACAACTAGCTAGTAAAGGAGGGTTGCTTTTCCCCTACACCTATGCCCAGAGGTCAAGATTTTATGATAGTGGTTGGGGATACGGGTTGGCCGTTGTTAGAGCTGCCAAGAGTTTGGCGAGGCGAATGAAGGATGTTTGTGGTAATTTTGCTAATTTTAATTCTTGGCTTAGCGAGATGAGTGAGTTGATCCATATCCAAACAGTGCTTTCGGTTCTAATTTGGTGGAAGAGAGATTTATTTAATTATTGGCTAAATAATCAGGATATTCTTGAGAAGATTGTAAAAGCGACAAGGGTTGATGTTTTAGAAAAAATTGCTAAGGAGGTTGATGAATATCCTTTGACTCGACGTGCTATTACTCCTTCATTCATGTACGTCACTGACTATCTGCTTCATCCCCAGATGGGCGTTCCGCCCTATCAGGCCTTTCAATTGTTACCAGGTAGGGAAGGAAGTCCTTTGTCCAGTCTCCACTGGCATCGCTCTTTAGACTCATCTGGTGGAGGACAACTTGATTTTAATCATGATTTTGCATGGCTTTCATTTGCCTGCTCAAAAACAAGAAGAAAAATGGGCGATATTACTATTTTAGCTAGTAATCTACATTTATATGCTGTTTCTGAAAGAGATATTATGAAAGATGTTGTCCCCAACGACGATATTCAATCTTGGCTGGCGAGGGTAACTGATGGCTATAAAAGTGGCAAGGGTACAGCAAAAGATTTGCTTAAGAAAGATGTTTATCACAAAAACGCCAAGATGGTATATAGTGTTTTGGGTAGGTAGGAAATGACAGAACTGGACAAACAGTACAAGATTTTACTGAAAAGAATAATGAACGAGGGGATTGAGGAATTGTCTGAGCGGACAGGACACAAAACTTATGCTCTTCCTGGTCTAACCTTAGAACTTGGTGCAGATACTGGTTTTCCTCTTTTGACTCTGAGAAAGGTTCCGATTAGAATTTTTGTGGCCGAGCAAGTCTGGTATTTGACTGGCAGTCGCAGACCCGAAGACTTTTTGGATCAATTTACCAAGATATGGGATGATTTTACTGAACTTGATGGAGTGGTAACGGCCGCTTATGGATATCGCTGGCGACATTACTTCGGTCGGGATCAAATTCTTGATTTGATTAGGCTACTGACCGAAGAACCAAGTTCTCGGCATGGTGTGGTCGTTGCTTGGGATCCAGGAAGTGATGGTTTGAACCCAGAGCGCAAGAGGAAAAATGTTCCCTGTCCCTATACTTTTGTTGTCAATATTATTGGAGGTAAACTGCATATGCACAGTATTGTTCGTTCAAATGATATGATTCTTGGTTTTCCTCATGACGTCGGTGGCTTTGCTTTACTTCAGCGTCTTCTTGCCGCGAAATTAGATGTCGGTGTCGGTAAGTTCACTCAGTCAATTTCCAACGCCCACATTTATGATATTCACTACAAGGCGGCAAAGGAGTTAATGAAACGCAAAAATAAACATCCTAGGGTTGATTTAAAACTTCAGCAGAACTCTTTTGATAGAGCACTGAAGGGAGATAAAAATTTGGTTTTAGAAATAGTTGAGCAATTGAAGTCTCAATATAATCCATCGCCTGCAATAGATAATCTTAAAATAGTTTTGTAAATCTATTATGAAAGTAATTTTAATCTGTGTTACTAGCTTAGACGGAAAGATAGCCAGAGATTTAAAAGATCCTGTTGATTGGACATCGAAAGAGGATAGGGCATTTTTTGTCCGAGAAACTAAAAAAGCAGGGGTTGTTCTCATGGGTAGAAATACTTTTAAGGCTATTGGGAAAATTTTGCCAGATAGGCTCAATATCGTTTTTACTTCTAAGGCAAAAAGGCTTCAAAGTCAGCCGGGAGTTTTAGAATATACAGCCCAAAAGCCGAGAGAGGTAGTTGAAAGTCTCGGAAAAAGGGGATTTAAAAAGGCAATGCTTATCGGTGGATCAAGACTTAATGCTTCATTTCTTCAAGATAGTTTAATTGACGAGATTTGGTTAACAGTCGTAGGAGTTATTTTTGGTCAAGGGCTCTCGCTTTTTGAGTCAGGTAAATATAATTTCCCTGCTAAGCTTTTGTCATTTCATAAACTTGGAGAAAAGACTATCCTGTTAAAGTATCAAATTAAGAAGTAAAAAGCGATGTTGGTTTTAGTTAAAAAGCAAATTAGAGAAAAGATAGAATCTGGAGAGCTTATCTTTAAGCCGTCCTTAGATAAGTTTCAACTCCAATCCCATTCAGTCGATCTTCGTTTGGGCTATACCTTTCTCATTTATAAAAATTGGAAATTGAGCAATGAGGGAAGAACGGTAGTCCAACTTGACTATGAAGAGTCTCGTGACCATTTCCAGGTAATCGAACTGGAGGAGGGTCAATATTTTGAAATCTTACCAAGAGAGTATGTTATTGTTTCGACCCTAGAAGAGATCAAAATGCCCCGTGATATCATGGCAATTCTTTACCCCAGATCTTCTGTTAATAGACGTGGTCTATCGGTTGACTTAAACGGAATAATTGACGCAGGTTATAGGGGCAATCTCATTGTTCCTATGAGGAATAATACCCAAAATCAAGTTGTCAGGATTTACCCAGGTGAAAGATTTTGTCAGCTTCTTTTCCACACACTCTCATCTAAGGCGCGTCCCCGTAAAAGCAGGTATGCCAAAAAAGATATTATCGTCGGTTTTTTAGGAGAACGATATGTTTCAGAGACCAGATTGGTGCGCAGCGGTAAGATTAAAGAGCTAAAGAGAAAATATGCTTTGAATTTGAGGAAATGAGAAGGCGTGGAAAGTTTCTTGTTTTAGAAGGAGGGGTGGGGGCAGGAAAGACGACCCAAGAGAGATTGCTTAAAGCAAGGCTTTCTGGTTGGGAATTTTTTAGAGAGCCGGGTGGTACTCCCTTTGGCGAAAAGGTCCGGGATGCGGTTCAGGGAGTGCATGGTTACAAGGTGGATAGATACGCAGCCTTACTTGCTTATAGTGCCTCAAGGGCAAATTTGATAAGAGGAGAGATTATTCCCAGGCTTGAGAAAGGAGCTAATATAGTACTTGACCGCTATTGGTATTCAACCTGGGCTTATCAAGGAGCTGAGGGAGTGTCCAAACCAATCATTTGGTTGCTGAGTATGCTGGCGACCCGGAGGTTGAAGCCGAACTTGGTTTTGTTTTATGATTTGATACCAGAGATTGGTATGACAAGAAAAAGGAAGTCCAAAGACGCTGACAGATATGACCTGAAAGCAAAAGAGTTTCACCAAAAGGTCAGACAGAATTATCTCCAACTTAAGTTTTTTTACCCAGGCATCTGGAGGACAATAGATGCCTCAAAATCAGTGAAAGAAATTTCGCAAGATTCATTGAAAGCTTTAAGAGAATTTGGTTTATTGAAGAGATGAATAAAATACTTTCTTTAATTAAAGAGGAAGAGAAGCGGCAGAGAGAGACATTGATGATGATTCCTTCTGAGAACTACACCTATCCTGAGGTGCGGCAGGCGGTTGGCTCGGTCTTAATGCACAAATATTCTGAAGGTCAGCCCCACAAGCGTTATTATCAGGGAAATTTTATTATTGATGAGATAGAAGAGCTATGCAAAAAATACGCTCTTGAAGCCTTTTCTCTTTCTCCGGCAAAATGGGCGGTTAATGTTCAGCCTTATTCTGGCTCGGCGGCAAATTTAGCCGTTTATAATGCATTCTTGCAGCCGGGCGACGAAATCATGGCCATGCATTTAACCGAAGGTGGCCATTTGTCCCATGGCTGGCATTTGGCTGATAAAAAAGTGACTTTGACATCCAAAATTTGGGACGTCGAGTTCTATCATCTTGACCCAAAGACTTTGGTTTTCAACTACCAGGCAATTGAAAAACAGGCCAAAAAGGTAAGGCCTAAGTTGATTATTTCCGGTGGTACTGCTTATCCAAGGGAAATTGAACATGACCGGATGGCTAAGGTTGCCAAGTCAGTCGCTGCCTATTACCTGGCTGATGTGGCTCATGAAGCTGGCTTAATTGCCGGAGGTGCCAACAAGTCACCGTTTTCTTATGCTGATGTAGTGACCATGACTAGCCAAAAAACTCTTCGCGGCCCAAGAGGCGCTTTGATTTTTTCTCGCAAAGAGCTTGCGCCAAAGATTGACTCCTCGGTTTTTCCGGGATTACAAGGGGGACCTCAGGACCATACAATTGCCGGTATAGCTATTGCCCTAAAAAAAGCCCAAAGTAAATCTTTTAAAGACTATAGCCATCAGGTAGTGGCTAATGCTCAAAAATTGGCTAAAAGATTATTAGAGAATGGCTTTAATCTGGTTAGTGGCGGGACAGATAAGCATCTTATCCTAATTGATTTGGCTAATAAGGGAATTAATGGTTGGTTTGTGGCTTGGGCATTGGAAAAAGCAGGCATTATTGTCAATCGCAATACTGTTCCTTGTGAGACCAGTTCTGCTTATTACCCCTCTGGGTTGCGCTTGGGAACGCCGGCGATTACGGTCCGGGGAATGAAAGAAAAAGAAATGGAGATGATTAGCCAATGGATTAACCAAGTTGTTGAACATCTAGGCCAAAAATCAATTCCTCAGGACAAAGAAAAGCGAAATCAATACTTACAAAGATTTAAATCAGAAATTGAAAAGGATGTTTTTTTGAAAAAAATTCGGCAAGAGGTTCTTGGGCTTTGTAAAAAATTTCCTATTGATTTTTAAAAATGCAAACAATTATTTTTAACGGCCGAAAATATGCAGCTAAAAAAGAGGAAAAGCTTAAAGAAAAGGTTAAGCAACTTAATAAAAGGGGTATCAGGCCTAAACTTGTTTCGATTTTAGTTGGCGATAACCAAGCCAGTAGACTTTATATTTCTCTAAAGAAGCAGGCGGCGGAGCGCGTTGGGGTCGAGTTAGAGGTCAAAGAGTTCACCTCGAATGTTAGCTCGAGCAAGATTGTGAGAAAAATTGAAAACCTCAATCAGGATGCTTCAATCAACGGAATTATGGTCCAAATGTCTCTTCCAGATAGCTTAAAGCCTAAAACTAAAGAAATAGTAAACAAAATTTCTTTAGATAAAGATATCGATGCTTTAGGCAAAGATAGTCCTTTTATTCAGCCCACGGTTAAGGCAATACTTCAATTAATTAAACTAGCGAAAGGAAACAGAACCAAGAAAAAAGTGGTCGTTGTTGGGGCAAAGGGGATGGTAGGAAGGCCCTTGGTCAAGGAATTAAGAAAGGAGAATTATCCAGTGATTGAATGTGATAAAGAGACCAAAGACCTAAAGCTGAAAACCAAAAAGGCAGGTATTTTGGTCAGTGCTACTGGTGTTTGCGATATAATAAAAGGTAACATGGTCCGAGAAGGGGCGGTGGTTATTGATGTAGGAGCACCCAAAGGTGATGTTTCCTTTAAGGAAGTGGCTAAAAAGGCTTCTTTTATCACCCCGGTTCCCAATGGGGTTGGTCCTCTAACCATTGCTTATTTGATTGAAAATTTAGTTTTGGCTGCTATAATGCAAAATCAGTAGATAAATGATTGAAGTTTCTTTAGAAGAGCTATTAGAGGCAGGTGCGCATTTGGGACACCAATCGCGTCGCTGGAATCCCAAGATGGCTCCTTATATTTATGAAGAAAAGGAGGGAATACATGTTTTTGATTTGGCCAAAACCCGCCAGGCCCTTCTTAAGGCATTAAAGATTCTCCAAAAGGCTGCTTCTGAAAAAAAAGCAATTCTTTTTGTTGGGACAAAAAAACAAATAAAGGAAAAAGTCAGAGAGGTGGCAGAAAGAACCGGTACCTATTATGTAAACGAACGTTGGTTAGGAGGGACTTTTACCAATTTTGACCAGATGTTGAAATCAAAAAGGAAATTAAAAGAGATGAAAGAGAAGATGAAATCCGGTGACTATGATAGTTTTACTAAAAAAGAGAGACTCTTAATCGAACGCAAAATCCAAAAATTTGAGAGGTTGTTCGCCGGAATTTTGGAGAGTTCTCAATTACCAGATTTGGTGGTGATTATAGACATTCGTTATGAAAGAGGGGCGGTTAGAGAAGCTAGGGGGTTAGGTATAGAGACAATTGGAGTTGTTGATTCGAACTCTGACCCAACACTTGTAACCTGGCCCATTCCTATGAATGATGATGCCACTCAGGCGTTAAATTTTGTTTTAGATCTTTTTGCAAAAGCGATAGTCGAAGGGAAAAAGGCAAAAAAGTAGTAGCTGACATGGGAAAAATTACAGCTAATCAAATTAGAAAGTTAAGAGGTAAAACAGGGGCACCTATTCTTCGGGTTAAAAAGATTTTAGAGAAGTTTCAGGGCGATGAAAAAAAGGCTTTTGAGATTCTGAGAAAAGAGGGTTTTGAAAAAGCAAAAAAAAGAGTTGGTCGGCTAACAGAACAAGGTGTTATCAGTGCCTATATTCATCACAACAAGAGAGTAGGAGCAATAATTGAACTTTTATGCGAGACGGATTTTGTAGCCAGAAATAAACTTTTCCGGCAATTGGGTCATGATTTGGCAATGCAGATTGCCTCGATGGGAGCGGCAAATCTCAAAGAACTTAAAAAACAGGAATTTATCAAAGACCCAAGCAAAAAAGTGTCGGATTTGCTTAAAGAGCTAATTACTAAGACAGGAGAAAACATTCGTGTTGGTAGGTTTTTTCGTATAGAATTAGCTAAGGAATGAAAGAAGAGGAAGTTCGTAAGCGGATGGAGCAGGTTTTGGAATTGGTGATTTCTGATGTGGCTACACTGCGTAGTAGCCGGGCCAATCCTTCTATTATTCAGGATCTTGTCGTTCCGGTTTATGGCGGTTCACAGAAGATGAAGATTATTGAGCTGGCAACGGTGTCCGCGCCCGATGCCCAAACCTTAATTATTGAACCTTGGGATAAATCAATTATAGGCGAGATAAGAAAAGGAATTTTGGCGGCAAATGTAGGTTTGAATCCAGTAATTTCCTCTGGGGGCGAAGGTGAGATTATCAGGATATCTTTAGCGCCGCTGACAACAGAGGATAGGGAACAGTATGCTAAACTTTTGTCCACCAAACTTGAAAATGGAAAAATCATGATTAGGCAAATACGCTCTGACTTTATGCGTCAGATTAAAAAGGCATTTGAAGAGAAGGAAGTTTCGGAGGATGAAAAATTTAGTCAAGAAAAGAAACTTCAAGAAATCACCGATGACTTTAATGGAGAAATCGAGGCGGTAGGGATGAAGAAACGCCAGGAGTTGCTTCAAATATGATTGGTTCTACTTTGAGTTTGATTTTATTAGCCTTGTTTGTTTTGTCAATTTTGATATTGGTCCATGAGCTGGGTCATTTCCTTGTTGCTAAAAAAGCTGGAGTTTGGGTTGAAGAATTCGGCATTGGTTTGCCCCCGCGTATTCTTGGCAAAAAGATAGGAGAAACTCTCTATTCAATCAATCTTCTTCCAATAGGCGGGTTTGTTAGGCTTCATGGTGAAATTGAAGATAAAAAACTAAGTAAGCCTGAGCGGGCATTTCTCAATAAGCCCAAGAAGACAAGGGCTTTAATCTGCCTTGCTGGAATTATTATGAATTTTCTTTTGGCTGTGGCTTGTTTTAGTGTTTTCTATTCCTTCAGTGGCATTCTTAGAGAAACTGATCAGGTGAGAATTTTAGAGATTATGACAGATTCACCAGCCCAGACAGCCGGTTTGATTATCGGTGACACCATCATAGGGGTTAATGGACAAAAGATATTAACGACTACTGAGTTTGTCTCAATTATTAGCGAAAACAGAGGGAAAAAGGTGATAATTGAAATTGAGAGAGAATCGGCTGACGAGAAGATAAATAAAAAGATTTCTGTCAGACCAAGAGAGAATCCTCCTGAAGAAGGCGAGTTTTTAGGGGTTGTTGTTTCTTCAGAGGAGATTTATTATCCTCCTTTTTGGCAAAGGCCTTTTGTCGGTATTTATTATGGTTTTCGGGAGGCACTTTGTTTGAGTAAAGCGGTTGTTTTGGGGATTATTTCCATTTTTGTTGATGTCTCTCATGGTCAGGCTCCAAAAGGCGTAGTCGGGCCAGTGGGGATAACGGCCTTAATTGCCTATGTTGCCAATCTTGGGCTTTTGCCGCTTATTAATTTTATAGGTATTATTTCGGTTAATCTGGCCATTTTAAATTTGATTCCTTTTCCTGCCCTTGACGGTTCAAAACTTTTATTTTTAGGGGTAGAGTGTTTGTTTGGCAGGCGTGTTTTGCCTCAGGTTGAATCAATTGTCCAGACAGTTGGCATGATCCTGCTTTTCCTTTTATTATTGGCGATAACCAGTCGGGAAATTCCTACCCTGATTAGAAGTGGCTCGATTTCTGGATTTGTGGATTCGATTTTGAGATAATAGTTTCACTTTTCGTGTTACAATCCAAACTTTTTCCGAAAACAAAAAAAGAGGCACCAAAGGAAGCCGAAAGTATTAATCATCGGCTTTTGGTGAGGGCTGGATTTGTTGATCAATTGATGTCCGGGTCTTGGACTCTTCTGCCATTAGGATGGCGTGTCCTCAATAAAATTAATCAAATTATCAGAGAGGAAATGAATGCTCTTGGGGCTCAGGAAATACTGATGCCCTTGCTTCATCCCAAAAGGATTTGGCAGGAAACAGGCAGATGGGATAAAGCTCAGGAGGTGATGTTTCAATTTAAGGATTTTCGTGGTAAAGAATATGCTCTTTCCTTTACTCATGAGGAAGTGGTGATGGATATTTTGAGAAAGCATGTTAAAAGTTATCAGGATTTGCCGCTTGCTATTTATCATTTTTCCACAAAATTCAGAAATGAACCTCGAGCAAAGAGCGGTATATTAAGGGGTCGTGAATTTATGATGAAAGATCTTTATAGTGCTCATGCCAGCGAAGATGATATGTGGGCCTTTTATGAGAAGGTGAAAACTGCTTATTGCAAAATTTTTAAGCGATTGGGATTTAATTTCAGGGTGGTTGAAGCAGGAGGAGATATTTTTACAGAAAGTAACACTCATGAGTTTCAAGTATTCTCAAAAAGAGGAGAAGACACGATTTATTATTGTGATTCCTGTGATTGGGGAGAGAATAAGGAGATATTTAAAGGCAAAGTCAACAATCGTTGTCCAAAGTGCAAAAAAGGTCGGGTGCTCGAATCAAGGGCCATTGAGGTTGGCAATATTTTTCCTTTAGGAACTTGGTATGGGGAAAGAATGAAAGTCTATTATACGGATGGCCAGGGCCGGAAAAAACCGATTTGGCTTGCCAGTTATGGAATTGGTTGTACCAGGATTTTAGGGGTTTTGGTAGAAGTGTCTTATGATAGTAAGGGAATTATTTGGTTTCCTCAAGTTGCTCCTTTTGACTGCCATCTTCTGGGTATCGAGGCCGATAAAAAGGCGGGGGAGGTATATCAACGACTGAAAAAAGCAGGAATAGAGGTTTTATATGATGACCGTGATCTTTCTGCTGGAGAAAAATTCAACGACGCTGATTTAATTGGGATTCCAATCAGGCTTGTGGTTTCAAAAGAAACAGGCAATAAAATTGAGCGGAAAAAGCGCACATCTGATAAGACGGAATTGCTTTCTTTAAAAAAGGTGATTAGACGATTTACTACCTCATAGATTAATGAATAAAAAAATTTGTTGTATCGGTGGGGGAACCGGTACTTATCAGGTTTTGACTGGCTTGAAGAAATATCCAGTTGACTTGACTGCAGTAGTTTCTATGACCGATTCAGGAGGAAGTAATCGAGTTTTGCGGGATGAATTTGGCCTTTTGCCCACTTCGGATATCAGACAATGTTTAGTTGCCTTGGCCTCTCCAGGTTCGGACGAACTTCTGAGAAAACTTTTTATCTACCGCTATGATCGGGGAACCGGAATTTCAGGAATGACTTTTGGTAATCTTTTTATGGCCGCCCTGGCTGATATTTACAATTCTCAAGAAAAGGCAATTGACAAAACTTGTGAGATTCTCAATATTCAAGGGAAAATTTTTCCGGTTACCTATGACAATGTTCATCTTGTGGCAAGGTATGAGAATGGCAGGCAAGTTTTAGGTGAACATCATATAGACCAGCCTGATAAAAAGTTAGGAAAATATGGAATTGTTGGGCTAGAGGTTGTTCCAAGGGCCAGAGCAAATAAAAAGGCCCTGGTTGCTATCAAACAGGCAGACTTGCTCGTTATAGGTCCGGGCGATCTCTACACAAGTATCATTTGCAACCTGGTAGTTGAAGGAGTGAGTCAAGCGATTAAAAAATCTCAAGCTAAAAAAATTTTCATCATCAATCTAATGACAAAATTTGGACAAACAAATAATTTTACGGCAAAAGATCATCTGCGAGAGCTTGAGAAATATCTAGGTAAGGGAGTCGTTGATGTTTGTTTGATTAATAAAACCAGACCTTTTTCCAATAAAATACTTGCTCGGTATACTGAGGAGCAAGCAGTTCTCGTAATTGATGATTTAGATAGTCAACAAAAATTAAAGGTAATTAGGGGTGACTTTGTTGACCGAGAAATTTATCAAAGACAACCAAGAGATAAGATAAAAAGGAGTTTAATCAGACATGACCCGGATAAACTGGCTAAAGCAATAATTTCTCTTCTTTAACCCCTTGTCGAAAAAAGAACCAGTCATTATACTGAGGACGCAATGGTTGATTGTCTCTTTTGTAAAATTATCAAAAAAGAAATTCCCGCTGAAATAGAGAAAGAAACAGAAAAGTTATTGGTTTTTAAGGACATTTACCCTAAGGCTCCTGTCCATCTTTTAATTGTACCCAAGAGGCATATTCCAGACATAAGCCGAGTATCTGATGATGTTTGGCAAGAGATAAAGGAAATGGCAATTAAGCTGGCAAAAGAGAAAAAACTTGATGGCTTTCGTTTGATTCATAATGTTGGAGAATCGGCCGCAATTCCTCATATGCATGTTCATTTTCTGGGAGAAGTTTCTAAGGACAGGGAAATATGATTTCGGAGACAATCCAGCAAAAGATTAATAAAGCCCTTAAGGCGGGTGAGCGAATTCGGGTCTCGACCCTAAAGTTGCTTTCTTCAGAACTTTATAACGCCAAGATTGCTAAAAGGGCAAAATTAACAGAGGCAGAGGAGTTGAGGATTGTCCAGCACGAAGCCAAAAAGAGAAAAGAGGCAATAGCGATTTATCAAAAAGCCGGTGCTAACGATAGAGCAGAGAGGGAGGAAAAAGAGTTGAAGGTTTTAGAGGAGTTTTTGCCAAAGGGATTATCAGATTCAGAGCTTGAAAGCTTGATTGAGAAGGCGATAAAAGAATGTGGGGCATCGGGGATGGTGGACATGGGTAAGGTAATGGGAGTTGTAATGGCCAAAGTAAAAGGAAGGGCAGAAGGGGATAAAGTTGCTCAAATTGTGAAACTTAAATTGACATGATTTCGATAACTGTTTATAAGCAATCAAGCTATCCAGTTAACAGCCGGAGAATTAAAGAAACGATTAAGGAGACACTTGAAAATCAAGGTCTTGTTTCCGATTGCGAGCTCTCTCTGGCAATTCTTGGTAAGAACAAAATGCAGGAAGTCAGCCGGAAGTATTTAGCAGGAGATAAATCTCAGATTTCAAGCCATCCTGTTTTGGCATTTCCCACTGATGAGAGTAAGAAACGCTTTGTTTTTCCTCCTGACAAAAAAATCCATCTTGGCGAAATTTTGATTTCCTATCATCTGGCCAGAGAAAAAGCTAAGAAAAATAATTGCTTGATTGAAGAGGTAATTTTAGAATTGGTCCGACACGGAACCCTGCACTTATTGGGAGTACACAAGGAATAAAATATCAGATGACTTTTTATTTAAAACACAGAGTGCAGACCTTAGAGGAACTGGATTTGGAGAATGCCCGCAGATTACTCAAAAGGATTGTAAAGTCGGGCAAGATGCCTCATGCTTTTCTTTTCTCCGGGCCAAAAGGAACAGGCAAAACTTCGGCGGCCAGGATTTTGGCAAAGATAATTAATTGTGAGAATCCTTTAGCTGGTGGTGAACCCTGCAATAAATGCAGTCAGTGTCTTTCTATTATGCAAGGTAATAATCTTGATGTGATTGAACTTGATGCAGCCAGTCATCGAGGGATAGATGATGTTAGAAGTTTAAGAGAGGCTGTTATTCTTAGTCCTAATTCGGCGAGAAAAAAGGTCTATATTATTGATGAAGCTCACATGCTGACTCCAGAAGCGGCCAACGCTTTCCTGAAAACCCTGGAAGAGCCACCGGCGCACGTGATTTTCATTTTGGCAACCACCAATCCAGAAAAGCTTCCCGAAACAATCCGTTCCCGTTTAACCAATATTATTTTTGAAAAAGCAAAGATGGAGGAAATTAAAAGGCAACTTGCTCGGGTAATGGCTAGGGAAAAAATAAAAGCAGAAAAAGGAGTTATTGAAATTATCAGTAAGGCGGCGGATGGGTCTTTTAGGGATTCCTTGAATCTTCTGGAGCAGTTGACTTTTCAATCTAAAGTCTTGAAAAAGGATACTTGTCAGGAGTTAATTTTCCAAAGCAGGGTTTTGAATGTCGATGAGCTCTTTAGTTTATTGGTAACAAAAAATGTCAAACAATGTTTCTCTGAGGTGGAGAGAATTATCAATCAAGGAGGATTGATGAAGAACTATCTCAATTTGTTAATTAGCAGGTTGCACGCTGCACTTTTGGCAAAGGCGGGCTTGGGGAAATCTGATTTGCCTAAGTTTTCGAAAAAAGACCTTTTGCTTTTGATTGATCTTTTTACAAAGGCTTATCAAGAAACTCCAGTTTCCTTTATTCCCCAGTTACCCACTGAGATGGCCATAAGCAAATGGTATGGTTCAAAAAGTGTTGCTAAAAGTGTTGCTAAAAGTGTTGCTAAGTCTGGAGAAATCTCCTCCGGGATTTGGGAGAAAATACTTGTTGCCGTTAAGCTGAAAAATCCCAAAATTGAAGCCCTTTTGCGAGCGGCCAGGCCACTTGATTTTGGTGGGAAGACTTTAAGATTAGGAGTTTTTTATCAATTTCATAAAGAGCGTCTTGAGGATAATCAGAACAAAGAGGTCTTGGAGGGAATAATCAAGGAAGTTTTGGGAAGGTCGATCAGGGTTTCTTATGTTTTAACAGAGAAAAAGGAACCCTCGGCCCCAGAGAAAGAGATTTTGACGTCAACCGAAGACCAAGATATAATTCAAACAGCAAAAGAAATCTTTGGCAGTTAATCATATGTTTCAAAAAGCCCGCCAGTTGAATGAATTAAGAAAAATGAGGTCACAAGCTCTCAAGGTTAGGCGGGAATTGGAGCAAATTGAAGAAAAGCTTGAAAAAGACGATATCAAGGTAGTGGTTAGCGGTGACCAGAAAATAACTTTCATTCAAATTGATGGAGAGGAAAGGAAGGATGTGATGGAGGTTATAAATAAGGCAATGAAAAAGGTTCAGAAGGAAGCTGCCAAAAGGATGATGGATATGGGTGGAGGATTGAGTGGGCTTCTTGGTAAAATGTAGCTTATAAATGAAGATTGCCAAACCCCTGGCTCGATTGATTGAATCGTTTCAAAAATTGCCTGGAATAGGTCCAAAGACCGCCCAGAGACTTTCTTATTACCTTCTTCATGTTCCCCAAACAGAACTAGATTTTTTCTCTAATGCCCTTTCCAAGTTAAAAAAAGAAACAGTTCTTTGTTCTATTTGTCGTAATGTAGCTGAATCTAATCCTTGTCCTATTTGTGCGGATAGGCACCGAGATAGTTCACTGATTATGGTTGTTGAGCAGCCCTTGGACATACTCGCTTTTGAAAAAACAGGGAGATATAACGGTCTTTATCATGTACTTCATGGAGCAATCAATCCTTTGGAAAACGTTGGACCAGATGAACTTTATATTAAAGATTTGCTGAATAGGTTGAAAAAGCAAGGGGGTAAGAGGGCAAAAGAAATAATTATTGCTACTAATCCGACCATGGAGGGAGAAGCAACGGCAATCTATATTAATAAAAAAGTTAAAAGTCAACCCACCAGTCATCAGATAAAAATTACCCGTTTGGGAATGGGGGTGCCGACCGGAGCAGATTTAGAGTATGCTGATGAAAGAACTCTAAGTCAAGCCCTTGAAGGTCGTCGTGAATTTTGAGTTTTATGGGAGCCGGAATTAAAAAGGGAGTGAAAAAAAGTACAAAGCAAATTGCTCAACAGGCTGCAAGGCAACTGTCTCAAGAACCTTTAGAGATTTTAAGAAGTGCTGGCAAGCAGACTGTTGGCGCTCAGGAAGGAGAGAAGCCTCCATATTCTCAGAGAGGAGTAGTTGAAAGTGAGGAACAAATTTCTCCAGAGGAGAAAGAGCGAATCAGACAGCGAGACTTAAGTAGAATACGTGACCTGGAGACTGAAATGAAAAAGATACGTCTTCAAAAGGAACAGAAACAAAAAGAGAGGGTGCTGGAATCGGAGGAAGAGGAGCAAGAACAAGGGAAGAAGGGTTTCCTAAAAGAGCCTTCAACAAAGCCGAAAAGAGGGTTATTGGCTCAGGTTAAAGGAAGATTGTCTAGATTGAGAAGAAGAAGAGAAACCCGTCTACCCCCCTCAGGCTAACTAGTCTCTTTCAGACTGATCATGGTTTACCCTTAAAATAAATTGAGGTAATATAAATATAATTGTATGGCAGATATCTTTTTGACCAACTCGCTTTCGGGCAAAAAGGAGAAGTTTATTCCCCTTAATCCTCCTCATGTTGGGATGTATACCTGTGGTCCGACAGTTTACTACCATGCCCACATTGGCAATTTTCGGACCTATACAATGGCCGATATTTTATTTAGGGTTTTGCAAAACAACGGTTTTCAGGTTAATCATGTGATGAACTTGACTGATGTGGGTCATTTGACCGGAGATAATTTGGGCGATGCTGATATTGGGGAGGACAGAATAGAGAGAGCTGCCCGGCGTGAGGGCAAAACCGCTTGGGATATTGCCAAATTCTATACCCGAGCCTTTTTAAAAGATATGCAGAAGTTAAATATTAAGAAACCCCAGGTTATGCCCAAGGCAACAGAACATATTCAGGAGCAGATAGATTTGGTTAAGAGACTGGAGGAAAAAGGGTTTACTTATAAAATTTCTGATGGTATTTATTTTGACATCCCCGCTTTTGAGAAGAAAACAGGCAAAAAGTATGGAGAGCTTTCGACCTTGGATAAGATAAAAGCGGGCGCGAGAGTAAAACAAAATCCGGAAAAGAAAGACCCTCGAGATTTTGCCCTCTGGAAGTTTTCGGAAAAGCCGGGATTAAGGCATATGGAATGGAAAAGTCCCTGGGGATTAGGTTTTCCTGGCTGGCACATTGAATGTTCGGCCATGAGTATAAAGTATTTGGGAGAAAGTTTTGATATCCATATTGGCGGAGAAGATTTGCGTTCAATTCACCATCCCAATGAGATTGTTCAGGCAGAGGGAGCAACAGGCAAACAGTTTGTCAGGTTTTGGTTGCATGTAACCTTTTTGCAGGTTGAAGGAGGCCGCATGGGTAAAAGCCTTGGGAACTTTTATACAATTTCCGATATTGAGGAAAAAGGTTTTGAGCCCTTGGCCCTCCGTTATCTCTATTTGACCACTCAGTATAGAGATAGTCTAAATTTTACCTGGGAAGGTATGAAATCGGCCCAGACTGCCTTGTCCCGTTTGAAAAATTCAGCCTTAGAGTTTCGCCAGAGGGGATCGGAAGCCCGCACAATTCTTTCCCCAGAAAAAATGGATAAGCTGGAAGATTATCGCCAGCGCTTTCAGCAGGCAATAAATGATGATCTTAATACTCCTCAAGCACTGGCTGTCTTATGGGGATTGGTGAAGAGTAATATTCCCAGAGAGGATAAATATGATTTAATGCTTTCTTTTGATGAAGTACTCGGCCTAGGTCTGTCTGCCTTGCCCGTCCAACAGACAGGCCTTCAACTACCAAGAGAGGTCAAAAGTTTACTGGGAGAGAGAGAAAAACTAAGAAAAGAAGGAAAGTTTAAAGAGGCCGATAGAATAAGAGAGGAGATTGAAAAAAAGGGCTGGAGGGTTAAAGATACATCAAAGGGAACCATAGTTGAACCTGCCCATCGGCAAGGTAGACCTGCCCAAGATGATTGAATTTCTAAAAAAATACGATTTGGCCATAAAACTGTTTTTCTTAATGGGATTGGCTTCACTGTTTTTAGGCCTTTGTTTTCTCTATGGAAAGGTTAATCAACTGGCTTCGATTATCAGCGACCTAAAAATTGAGCCCCGAAAAATAGAGGAAAGCCTAGTTGCCGACAAGGCAGGCCTGCCTGGTGCAGTCTTTGAACAGGCTTGTCCAAGCGGCTGTATGCAAGAGATAGAAAAAATTCTTGCTACAGCCCTGGCAACAATTTCAGCCGTTCCAAGTTCTACCCCCATTATTCAAAAAGAGACACCTATAAGTAAACAGACTGTTCATATACCATTGGGGGGGCCAGGCTCAACGACAAGTACTGATTGGCAAGATGTAAAAAATGCCGAGGTCTGGATTGATTTAAAAAACGAATATGGTGAAGATGCCAAGGTTTCCTGGAACGCTTTCTTAAAACTGGCTCATTCCAATGGTACAGCCTATGCCCGGCTCTATGATGTTACTCATTCGATTGCTGTTTTGGCTAGCGAGATTTCAACCCAAAATTCTGATTATACTCATGTTTCCTCAGGCAACCTTAATTTTTGGGCAGGAAGAAATCTTTACAGGGTTCAATTGAAATCCTTAACATCCTATGAAGTATCTTTTAGCAGCGGAAGCATAAAGATAAGTTATTAATTGATTAATGAAGTTGATGTTGTAAACTAAAGAAGATGAAGCGGTTTTGTTTTTTATTTATTGTTTTAATCTTTATTTTTGTTTTTCCTGTTTTTTCTCAGGAAGCTAGCCTTAATTCTTCAGACTTTGATTTTCAGAGGGCTTACCAGGACTATACTTACAATCTTAGTCTCTATCGTAAGGCCAAGGTTAATCATGAACTGTCAAAGTCTCAATATTTATGTGATAAGACATTAAGTTTAAGGACTAAGGCAAAAGAAGCGACCTTGGAAATACTCCAAAGTAGAAATGAAGTCATCAAGACCTATTTAACAGCTCAGAGGATGAAATTGAGAGAGAGCTTGGGTCTAGAAGAGGTTAAGCGTGAGCTCCTTTATTCCCGGATTGATGAAGAAGTTAGCTGGCTTATTGACCACAAAGATAGACTGACAAGTGCCGGTTCCCTGGGAGATTTAGTGAATGATTCTGATGAAGCGAGCGAGCGTTACCGAATGACCGAGCCTTTAATTTATGAAGTTTTGTTTGCCATTTCAAATGGAAAAATTAAGAATTTTCATCAACGATTGACACAGATAAATCAGACTTTAAAATCCAAAATAGCCGAGATCAGAGAAAATGAGGATAAACAGACGGCCACGCTTGAACGCTGGATTCTGGAGGTCGAGAACTTACTTGCTCGCAGTCAGGATAAGCAATCAGCAGCCGAGGACCTGATTGTTAAAATTAAACCAAGAGAAAGAAATAAGCTTGGTCTTTATAATCAAGCCCAGGTTAAATTAAAGGAGTCTCATCAATATCTTAAAGAAGCGAGTGGATACTTGAAAGAGATTGTTACTGAAATCAAAACAGCTGACTGATTATGCCAGAAGAAATAAACCTTAGCCAAGATTTGCAAGCCCAAGTTGAGCAACAGCCACAACTGCAAGGAAAGCCAGTGCCGCAGCCAGCAAAAGGAAGGTGGCCCAACAGTTTTCAGCAAAAACTTCCCTCCAAGAAGTTTTTGAAGATTTTTGTTTCCAGCCTGGCTATTGTTGTAATTCTTTTGCTAATAGCCATATTTTTGTTTAAGTTTATTGGTCGAAAAAGACTTGAAGAGCCGGTTGTTACACCTACTCCGAGCCCAAAAGCTTCTCCCTCAACTGAAATTATTCCCAATCCTTCGCGTTATGTCACAGATTCAGCTGTTCTGGAAACAGAGGAAGAATTAGACGGGCTAGATAATGAGTTGAGCGAAACCGTCATAGAAGAAACCACTCTCCTTCCCCCAAGTTTAGATTTTGAGATAAACTTTAAAGAATAGCGATTATTTGTTGCTTGACAAGGTAATGAGAAGGTATATACTTAGTGTATATGAGAACTACGGTAATTAATATCAAGACAGATCCCAAAGTGAAAGCTGGGGCCAAGAAAGTAGCGTCTCAACTGGGTTTTAGTTTGAGCTCTCTTATAAATGGATACCTCAAGCAACTCATTAAAACTAAGACTGTTTATTTCAGATTGAGCGAAGAGCAGCCCAGCGAGTATTTAATCCAGGCACTACGTGAGTCTGAAGAAGACAGGAGAGCTGGACGCTATAAGTCTTTTGCTGCTGCCGATGAGGCGCTGGGATATATAGACAAAATTATTGATGAACATAAAAAGAGTTGAATATTCAAAAAGATTTGTCAAGGATTTTAAAAAAGCTCCAGTAAAAATAAAAATAGCCTTCAGAAATAGATTGGAATTATTTTTAGTTGATAAGTATCACCCAATCTTGAATAATCATTCTTTAGTAGGGAAATATAAAGATTACAGGAGCATTAATGTGACCGGGGATTGGCGGGCAATGTTTCGTGAGTTTGAGGGCGGAAAAGTAATATTTTTTGATACAATTGAAACCCACAGCCAGTTATATAAGTAGTATTATTAGCTAATTTGACAAGTTCCTGCATAGTAGTATAATGGGTATATATTCATACAAGAGATTTAAGTAGAGGTGAAATGCCAAGAAGAAGAAAGCCAAGACGAGTAGGTTTTATGCCGGAGGTAACTTACTTTAAGCCTAGAGGTGTTCCTTTGTTATCGCTGGAAGAAATTGATTTGACGGTAGATGAACTGGAGACAATTAGATTGGCTGATTTTGAGGGCTTGGATCAAATTGTTGCTGCCAAAAGAATGAAAATTTCCCAATCCACCTTTCAACGAATTTTAACAAAAGCTCATAAGAAGGTTGCTGAAGCGTTAGTTTTAGGAAAAGCAATCAAGGTGAAAGGAGGTGAAGTGGTTGTGCCAAGATTTGGAAGAGGTGCAGGCCGAGGTAGAGGGCGAGGCCCCGCACCAGGCGGTGCAGGGCGAGGAAGAATGGGTGGACCATTGGCTGCTGGCCCAGGCGGGGTTTGTGTTTGTACTAATCCCGAATGCAAGAAAGAAATTTCTCATCAGGTTGGCGTTCCTTGTTATCAAATGAAGTGTCCTAAATGCGGTTCGCCAATGATCCGCCAATGAAAATTGCTATTGCTGTATCAGACAAAAACTTAGATAGTCCGGTTGATGCCCGTTTTGGTCGTTGTCCTTATTTTTTGATTGTTGATAGTAAGACCAATAAATTTGAGGCAATTGAAAATACAACTGGACAGGCGTTTCGAGGAGTAGGTATTTCTGCTGCCCAAATGATTGCCAGCAAAGGCGTGAAGGCCGTGATTGCTGGTAATTTTGGCCCTAATGCCGTTAATGTCTTAAGTAGCAGCGGGATTAAAATCTTCGGAGGTCTGTCGGGAGTCAAGGCTAAAGAAGTACTGGAACAATATAAGGCAGGTCAACTGAAAGAGGTGTCAGCAGTAACTGCTCCCTCGGGTATGGGTCGAGGTTTTGGTAGGGGTGGAGGAGGAAGAGGAAGATGATGGGCAAAGAAGAGAAGCTTAAAAAGGGGCAAAAACTAGCCGGAAAAGCTATTTGGCTGGAAGGGGTTTTAGTTGCGGCTAAGACAATCATCGGTTTATTGTCAGGCAGCCTCGTTCTTATTTCCGATGCCATTCATAGCGCTTCTGATGTTTTGTCAATTGTCGCTTCCTGGTTTGGCTTAAAAATTGCCCAAAGAAAAGCTGACCAGCGTTTTCCTTATGGTTACTATAAAGCGGAGAATTTAGGAACACTGATTATTTCTCTCTTAATTGTTTATGCCTTTTGGCAGATGTTTACCCAAGGCTATTCGAGATTATTTTCTTTTTCTCCAGTTAGAATACCCTTATTGGCTTTGGGAATTTCGTTGCTTGATGCTTTAATTTTGTTCTTTTTTGGCAATTATGAAGTCAAAATTGGTGAACAGGTTGGTGCTCAAAGCTTAGTGGCCATGGGTAAGGAAAATAGAACTCATCTCTTTTCCTCGATGGTCGTCTTTATCGGTGTCTTAGCTGCTTGGTACAAGGTTCCTTATCTTGAAGGGATAATCACGATTGGCATTTCTCTTTTAATTCTAAAAATTGGTTTATCGGCCGCCAAAGACTCGGTTTTGGCTTTAATGGATGTTAGCCCAAGCGAAGAGATTGAACAAAAAATAGCGAGAGCGATAGAATCAGTTCCCGGAGTTGAGGAATATTTTGACCTTCGTTTAAGAAAATCAGGCCCTTTTATCTTTGGAGAGACAAAGATAGGTATTAGGAAGTTTGTTGATGTTAAGCGTGCTCATGAAATTGCTGACAGGATTGAGCAGGAAGTTAAAAGGAGAGTTCCTCAGATAGATTCTTTTACCATCCATGTTGAGCCTTTTAGGAGTAATTTCCATCATCTAGTGATTCCCGTTAAAGAAAAGAAAGGACTTGATTCACAAATTAGCAATCATTTTGGTCGTGCCCCCTATTTTTTATTTGTTAATTTGGAAGGCAAAAAGATTAAGGGCTTTTACTTTCTTGAAAATCTCCATAAAGACAAGCCAATTAGGGCAGGCTTAGCCGCTTCAAAGTTGATTGCCCAACAGAAAAGTGAGATTTTGGTGACCAGCGAAATTGGCGAAATCTCTTTTCATACCCTAAGGGATAGCTTGGTTGATGTCTATCAAGCCGAGGGTGAAATAGCCAAGGAAATAATTACTCAATTTGTCAAAGGCAAGCTAAGCCAACTTAAAAAAGCGACGAGAAAGAAAGATTAATTGGAGATGATTCAAACCGGCATTACAGGCGGAAAGGGCGGGACCGGAAAATCAACCGTCTCTATCCTTTTAGCGAATAAGCTAAGGAAAAAAGGTAAAAAAGTTGTCCTCTGTGATTGTGATGTTGAATGCCCCAATGACTATTTACTTCTAGGGCAAAAATTAAAAAAGGCAAAAGAGAAAGTAACGGCCCAGTTTCCCAAACTTGACAAGAGAAAGTGTCGAAAATGTGGCTTGTGTGTCGAAAACTGTCGTTCAAACGCAATCTTTCAAGCACCAGGGGAATACCCCATTTTTATTCATGAACTCTGCTCGGGTTGCGGGTTGTGCTGGCATCTTTGTCCTTATCAAGCGATTACGATTGAGAAAAAGGTAATTGGCGAAATTTTTGAAAATAAGATTGATGGAAATTTTTGCTTGGTAACCGGACAGTCAGTTGGCGTGGTTGATGAAACAGGACCAATTGTTAGCAAGACCAAGGAGTATGCTTTGAAACTAGCCAAAAGGCTAAAGGCAGACTATTGTTTATTTGATACTTCAGTGGGTATGCATTGTGGGGTGATTCGGGCCCTACTTGATGTTGATTTAGCTTATGCTGTTACTGAACCAACTCCACTGGGAGCCCATGATTTGAGATTGATTTTGAAATTATTAAAAACGCTCAGACTGCCGGCCAAAATTATTCTTAATCAAGCTGATTTGGGGAGGAAGAAATTAATTAATAAAGTTGCGGAAAAGACGAAGGTTGAGATAGAGGATGAAATTTTTTATTCAAAAGCATTAGTTAAAGCCTATTCAAGAGGAAAATTGGGAGAGGTGAATCTTTTATGAAAATAGCTGTTGTTTCAGGAAAAGGTGGAGTGGGCAAGTCAATGCTTGCCTCAGTCTTGTCTATGCTTTCTACTAAGTCAAAGAGAGTAGTGGCTGTTGATTGTGATGTTGATGCTCCCAATCTTCATTTGTGGTTGGGTGAGGATGAAAAGTGGGATAAAACTGAGAAGATTTCTGTTTCCGAGAAAGCAGTGGTTGTTAAAAAAGATTGCCCAGAGTGTCGGAGATGTGTTGATATCTGTCAGTTTAGCGCCTTAAGCTTTAAAGACAATCAGTTACAAGTTAATCCATTTCTTTGCGAAGGGTGTGGTGCCTGTGAGGCTGTTTGTCCAGCTGGAACGATTAAGATGAAACCTGTTGATAACGCAGAGATTAGAATTAAAAAAGATGTTTATGGTTTTCCTTTGGTTTCAGCTCAACTTTATCCTGGTGAGACTGGCTCAGGCAAAATTGTTGACGAGATAAAACAAAGAGCAGAAAAATTTGATTATGAAATTATGATTTTAGACGCTCCGGCCGGGACGGGCTGTCCGGTTATTGCTGCCTTAAATGGGATTGATTTTGCTATTTTAATAACCGAGCCGACTCCCTCAGGATTTTCTGATATGAAGCGGGTTTTAATGGTCGTCAATCATTTTAAAATCCCATATGGCGTGGTTGTCAATAAATGGGATATTAATCCCATCGAAAGTAACAAAATAGAAAACTGGTCTGGGGATAAATTTTTAGGTAAAATTACCTACGATAAAAGGATTTTTCAGGCAATTGCTAAATTGAAGCCAATAATGGAAACCAATCTACCTGTTAAAGAAGAAATAAAAACAATTGCAAATTCAGCTTATTTCTGCCGAAAAGTTGGAATATGAGCCTGAGCGTCGGGATAGAGCAAGTGGGACTCCCGAGATAGCTTCAAACAATCACTCAAAATTAGACTCAACATTTTCTGAAGATAAAGTAATATCCTTTAAACTTCATATAAGGGTGCTCTCACCTAGAAAGTATTGCACTGTTTGACTTAATCTGGTTTTAGTGATAAATTTGCGTTGGTTTTCTTTGAATGGGGGTGATGATGATTGGTAGATAACGAAAGATTCAGGGGGGCAATTAGTCATTTTGAAGCCCAAGTACAATCCATTTTCCCAGACCGGTTTGGAGAAGTAGTTGAAGGCCTGGGGGAATCTGAGAGTAGAGCTTCTATACTGGCCCATTTGGAACGTCTTATGTATTCTGCTCCTGAGATTAGAGCAAGAAAAGCGTATGAAATGTATTACTCTGGAGGGCTAAGAGAATTTCTAAAAGGTTTAGGTTTTGACGATGAGGAGAGGAGACAATTAATCAACGCATTAGCTGGTCAAGATGTAGCTCATTCAAGGGATAAAGTTAATTTAACGACCTGAACATGATAAAATGCTCTCATTTCACAGTTTCAGATTGGGACTGGAAAATACTCAACCAATATTTATATATTTATACTGTGCCTGCCGGCAAGGCAGGGCTTCGGTGGGTAGGATCTAAGTTTGATTTTACTATTCCAACCCCGAGGAATTGAAGAACCATTACAGAAAGGGATAAAATAAAAGTTTTTGGTTATTCGCTAAATCTCTCTCTATAGGAAATTGCTTCTTCGATGACTCTTTGGATCGTGTCTCCATAAATAGGAATTATTGGATTTGCTCCTGTTATTCGAAGTCCTGTTTCTTTTTGTACATCGGTGAGTTGATCAAAGCTTTCTGGATTTTGCCAATCTTTAGGAAAAACATTTGGCACGTTCTCAAGAATGATTTGTATTTGGTTGCGACCGATCGGCAGTCCTTGTTTTTTAAGCGCTTCCTGGATTTCGTGCAATACCTCTGGCTCACCTGATAATCTTGGCCCCATTGGTCCATCGAGGTGTTCAACTTGGTTCCACAAATCTTGTTCAGGAGACATGGTCTGTTAGTCTAAGATAGCCTCTCAGATATGTCAAGTTGTTATTTTTTTGAGTTTACAATCCCATCACCTAGAAATTGGAGGATTATTGCAAAAAAAGATTTTACACCTGAGGTTGACCACTTCGAGAGCGGTCAGAGTTAGTGATTATTTTAATCTTTTTTAATTCCTAATTGCTCAACGGTGATGCGTTTGAGCATTTCTGTTCCTCTTGAATTTTTAGTTTTGACAAAAAACCTCCAAAGATCATCGTTCACTCTTTCAGGACTCTTGGAATCTTCATGTTGTGGGCCAACAGCAAGAATGCCGTTCTCTTTAAGAACTCTACTGGCTTCAGAGACAATGTTTGTTAATCCACTTTCTGATACATACTGGGTCACGAAATGTAAAATCGCCACCTGGACCGACCGATCGCCAAAAGGCAAATTCCTGGCATCAGTACGGACAAAATCAATATTATTATTTTCATTTGTCCACTCGGTATACCACACGGGGTGGAACTGCCGGTCAATAGAAACCAATTTAGAGACGCCAATCTCCTTTATTTTAACTGAATGCTCTCCCATGCCATAGCCGATCTCAAGAATAACGCCCTCATTGCCTAGGTGTTCAAGTAGCAGCTCGAGCTTCTTGGTACTCAAGCAGCCAGGGCTTTGGTCGAGGACAGTTATACCCAACATCTTAATCAGCTTGGCCCTGAGTGATTCATCTTTAATAACTGATTCAACTTTTCTTTTGATTTCTTCAGAGTCAGAGGCGGGGAACAGTTTCTCAAACGTGGCATTTGCAGTTTCTTGCTGGGGCTTTCCGTTAAAACAAAATAAACGCCTGAAAAGATATCTATGGCTGAATCCGACCCTAATTGCTCTCTTTTTACCTTTGCTTCTCGGAGGAGTTTTTGCCAACTTTTAGATTCCAGACAATCCTCATACACCTGATTGAGCGCTGTGTAATATTCCCAGGCGCCGAGAGGCAGTGACTGGTTATAAGGGACGTGCTTAACCCACATGTAGAGATGGGTTACCCTTATACCCGCCGTTTCTATATAAGGCTCAGGGTAGTCATTTTCTTCGGTCGCTTTGATATATTTGGCAACACCCTCAATATCATTCCTTTCCATAAGGAATTATTATAGGGTTTATTAGAGCGCAAATCAAGCGTGGTACTTTACTAAATTGACCACCCCAGGATTAGGCAGGAAGATTTGGTGTAAAATAAGACTGTGGGATTAGAAATTGGAATAGTGGGGTTGCCGAATGCGGGGAAGTCAACGCTTTTTAATGCGCTCTGTGCCAGGCGTTTGGCCGAAACCGCACCTAGGCCCTTTACCACCATTGACCCTCACGAAGCTGTAGTACCGGTTCCTGATAAGAATTTAAAAAAGCTTTCAGATTTGGTTAGACCAGAAAAAACTGTACCTGCTGCTGTAAGCTTTATTGATATTGCCGGCTTAGTGAAAGGTGCCCATAAAGGTGAGGGTTTGGGAAATCAATTTTTGGCCAAGATTCGTGAGGTGGATAGCCTGGTCCATGTTGTTCGGGTGTTTTCCAATCAGGATGTTGCTCGCCAGACTTCGACTCATCCAGTTGGTTCGGAAAAACAGATTTTAGAAGATATTGAGATAGTCAATCTGGAACTGGAATTAGGAGGCATCAAGAAAGTTCCCACCATCTATGTTTTAAATGTAGATGAAGATAAAGCCGGAAGTGAAGGGGCTCGTCAATTGATTAAGAAAATCAAAAAAAATTTTAGGGGCGAGGTGGTTATTGTTTGTGCAAAGTTGGAGGAAGAACTTATTGATTTGGAGAAAGAGGAAGGAAGGGCATATTTACTGGAGTTGGGAATTAGGAAGTCAGGCTTGGAGAAATTGATTAGAAAGGCCTACCGACTTTTAGGTTTGATAACCTTTTATACAATCAAAGGGGGGAAAGAAGTCCATGCCTGGAGCCTGAAGAAGGGCTCTAATGCTCTAGATGGAGCTGGCCGAGTCCATAGCGATTTTGCCAAAAATTTTATTAAGGCAGAAGTAGTGAATGTAAAAACGCTTTTTGAGGTTGGAAGTTGGAGAACGGCCAAGGAAAAAGGGAAATTAAGAGTTGAGGGAAAAAATTATAAAGTACGGGATAAAGATGTACTTGAATTTAGGGTTGGCGGTTAAGGGTGGATTTAGGCTGTAAAGACAGATTTGTTAGTTGAAGGGAGAGTTGGTTTCTTGTTATACTCCTTCCATATGCGGAATTACGAATTAACGATTCTCTTGGATGGTAAGGCAACAGCAGCCAAGAAAAAAAGGGTTGTTGATAAGATTAAAAAGATAATTACCACTCTTAAAGGAAAGGTGGGAAAACTGGAAGATTGGGGAGAAAAAGAGCTGGCTTATAAGATTAAAAAATCAACCACTGGTATTTTTTTGCATTTTCCTTTAAAATTAAATTCAGCAGCAGCCAAAGCAATTAATGGGAAATTGAGGCTGGAAGAGGAGATTTTGCGATACCTGTTGGTTCGCAATTGAGCATGAGCGATTATGGCAAGAAGTTTGAATAAAGTTCAATTAATTGGCAATTTGACGCGCGACCCGGAACTTCGTTATACCCCTCAGGGAGCAGCAGTTTGCAGTTTTGGTTTGGCCACAAATAGGCGATGGAAAACAGACTCAGGAGATCTTCGCGACGAGGCGGAGTTTCACAGAATAGTTGTCTGGAATCAATTAGCCGAGATTTGTAGCAGAATGCTCGGTAAGGGTAAAAGGGTTTATGTTGAAGGTCGCTTACAGACAAGAACTTGGACAGGCTCTGATGGCCAACAAAGAACGACAACTGAGATAGTCATTTCGGATATGATAGTTTTTAGTCCTAGACAACCGGTTGATGCCGACCTACCCAAAGATTTGGGAGAAGATTTGGGAGAAGAAAAGGAAAAGATTGTAGCGCCTAAGGCAAAAAGTCCTAGTCGGAAAAAGAGCAAAAAGGTTAAAAAGGCAAAAACTAAAAAAGGAAAGGGTGAAACTAAAAAAGGAAAGGGTGAAAAAGGAGAAGACATTCCGTTCTGACGTAGACAAACAATCTAGACCCAGAGTTAAGTCTAGAGATGTTTGTTATTTTTGTGAAAAAAAGAGCTTGCCTTCATATAAAGCTTATGAAGAACTTGGTCGTTTTCTGAGTGGAAGAGCTAAGCTTATAAATAGAAAAAGAAGCGGTCTTTGTGCTAAACACCAGAGAAAGCTGGCAATCGCAGTTAAGAGAGCTAGATACCTCGGACTTTTTCCTTTCAAAGCAAAAATCTAAAACAAATATATAGCTTTGTCCCAATGAAATTGAAGAAAATTTTGTCTAAGCTAAATTTTATGAAAACTAGATATCTACTTCTTGCTTTTTTGTTGATTTTAGTTTCCTTTGGCTCTGGATACGCTTTTGGTAGAAAGGGTTATTTTTTAGAACTCAAGCAATTTCCTGGTGTTAATCTCTCAAGGGAAATTCCGACAGACAAAAAACTAGATTTTTCTCTTTTCTGGGGGGTGTGGGATTTGTTGGAAGCTTCTTATTTTGATAAGTCAAAGTTGGTTCCGACAACAATGGTTTATGGTGCCATTGAAGGTATGGTTAGGGCAGTTGGTGATCCTTATACGGTTTTTCTGCCTCCTGAGGAGAATAAGGTTATACAAGAGGATCTTTCGGGGAACTTTGAAGGGGTGGGTATCCAAATCGGTTTTAAGGGTACACAATTAGTGGTAATTGCTCCTTTACCCAATACACCGGCGGAAAAAGCTGGAATTAAGGCAGGGGATTTTATTGTTGGCATTAAAGATGAGCAAAAGAAGATCGACCGTTCAACTGTCGGGATAAATTTGCCAGACGCGGTTCAGGCAATTAGGGGGCCGAAGGGATCAAAGGTGGTTTTGATTCTCTTAAGAGAAGATAGTGATGAGCCGATAGAGACGGAAGTTATTCGAGAGGCGATTGATGTTCCCAGTGTTCTTTTGTCTTTTGTCGGTGATGATAAATCGATTGCTTATCTTCAACTTTTGAAATTTGGGGGCGAGACAGAAGATGAGTGGGATAGAGAAGTGAGAGAAATTCTCCAAAAGCCAGGTCTTCAGGGAATGATTTTTGATGTTCGCAATAATCCTGGAGGATATTTACAGGGAGCGGTTGATATTGCCAGTGAATTTTTGAAAGAGGGAACAGTAGTCATTGAAGAGAATGCCGAGGGCCGCAAGAATGAATTCAAGGTAAATAGGCGGGGGAGACTGACGGAAATTCCTTTGGTAGTTTTGGTGAATAGGGGGAGTGCTTCGGCGTCTGAAATTCTGGCAGGAGCTTTAAAAGATTATCATCGGGCAACAATTGTTGGAGAGACAACCTTTGGCAAAGGAACAATACAAGAATCGCAGCCAGTGGATAGCAAAGCAGCCTTGCATATCACAATTGCTCGTTGGCTGACTCCTTCCGGTTTTTGGATAAATGAGGAGGGTCTAGAGCCCAATGTTAAAATAAAGAATGATTTTGATACAGCTGAAGATGAGCAATTGCAAGAAGCAATTAATATTTTGGAGAGAAATCAATGAAGATAAAAGCTAATCTCAAGAAATTTTTGATTGGTATTGCCATAGGAATAGTTTTATTGGTTGCTATTACTGGTGGAGCAATTGCCGACAGGTTATTTGGCTTGAAGCCTTTAGATTTACTACTGCCTCGCCAAGAGCAACCTTTCAGGGCTGGGGTTGAACAGAAGATTTTGACCGAGGAATCGGTTGTTATCAATGTTGCTGAGGAAGTTTCTCCCTCAGTGGTAACCGTATCCATTGAGACTCCAGAAAGAAAAATTTTGGAATTTAGCCCTTTTGGCGGTTTTAGCTCAAGAATAGAAGGTGGACAGCCTCAGGATATAGGTACTGGATTTATTGTTTCTCAGGACGGACTTATTGTCACTAACAAACATGTGGTTTCCGATACAAGCGCTTCCTATAAGGTAATTACGAATGATGACAAGGAGTATGATGTAAGCCAGATTAGTCGTGATCCTTCAAATGATGTTGCCATATTGAAAATAAGTGCTAGCGGTTTAAAGCCAGTTGAATTAGGCGACTCTGCTAATTTAAAAGTTGGCCAGTTTGTTATTGCCATAGGAACAGCTTTAGGAGAATTTAGACATACGGTAACCACCGGTGTAATTTCGGGCTTGGGAAGAGGAATTATGGCAGGAGGTGTTTATGAGGGGTATGTTGAGCCTTTGGATAATGTTATTCAAACAGATGCAGCAATCAACCTGGGTAATTCTGGAGGACCGCTTTTAAATTCTGTTGGCCAGGTTATTGGTGTTAATGTAGCCGTTGCCCAGCCAGCAGAAAATGTCGGCTTTGCCATTCCCATTAATGTTGTTAGAGAAGGCTTGGCTCAATTTAAGTCAACAGGGAAATTTGCACCCATGGCCTTTCTGGGAGTGCAATATCAGATGCTTTCGCGCAGGGTAGCCATTTTAAACGGAGTTCCGGAAGGAGCTTACGTTATTGATGTGGTTGCTGATTCACCTGCTGAAAAGGTTGGAGTTGAGGCAGATGATATTATTACCAAAATAGATGGCCAGGAATTGAAGGAGGCGGATGGTGGACTGGCAGGAGTCATTTCTAGGAAGAAACCAGGAGATGTAATTAATCTTGAAATCTGGCGCGACGGCGAAACTCTTAATTTCTCAACTACCCTTTCCGAATTCTCCGAATAATTCTGACAAGTTCAGAGTGCACGTGCATCGCCAACTTGTTAAGTTATTAGATTTTTTGGGTGGCTTGGAGTATTTTGTCTAAGCCCCCATCAATAACGGAGTCAAGGTTTCCCCAGGATTTTTTGATGCGGTGGTCAGTGACCCGGTTTTGGGGGAAGTTATAGGTGCGGATTTTTTCTGCTCTCATACCTCGGCCGATAGCACTTCTATAACCGGCAATTTTTTGTTGTTTTTCAGTTTTTTGTCTTTGCCAAAGTTTTGCCCGCAAAAGCTCAAGAGCAATTTTTCGGTTTTGTTCCTGAAATCGTTCTTGTTCAGAAGTGACCACAATTCCAGAAGGTTTGTGAGTAAGCCTGACAGCAGTTGAGACTTTTTGGACATTTTGTCCGCCTTGGGTTGAAGCTCTAAAAAACTGCCACTCAAGATCGTTCGGATTGACATTAATTTCTCTTTCTTTAATCTCGGGCAGTACTGCCACTGTGGCCGTTGAGGTATGAATTCTCCCGCGCTTTTCGGTAACAGGGATTCGTTGGACTCTATGAACACCTGATTCATTTTTCAGCAAATCAAAGACCTTTTCTCCAGAGATTTTTAGGGTGCTTTCGTCAAGTTGACTAACTTTCCAGGCTTTCTTGGTTGCAAAATGGATGTACATGCGGAGAAGGTCTTTTGCCCAAATTTTTGCTTCATTGCCGCCAGCAGCAGATCTAATTTCCAAATAAAGGGTTTGATTATCCATGGCGCAGTTCATCGAGAGTTTTTGGTTTTTTTAATTCTTCTTTAATTCTTTTCGACCTTTTTAAGAATCTTTTTTCAGTTTTGGAGAGAACCTTTTTCTTCGCCTTAGCACGTTTGGTTTCAAAGATATCCACTCTTCCTGCTGTATCGATGAATTTCATCTTGCCTGTATAAAAAGGGTGACAATGTGAACAGACTTCTACATTAATTTCCGGAACAGCCGCTCCAACTGTAAATTTATTGCCGCAAGCACAGGTTACTTGAGCTTCTGGATACCATTTAGGATGGATATTCTTCTTCATGGTTCCTGTATTTTAGCGTTTTTTCTTATATTCAGCAATCACAACCCCGATGCTGATGAGTATGGCTCCGGTAAGAAATATGGGGGTGACCTTTTCCCTTAGCCAGATAATGGCTAGGGGGGCGGCAAAAAGTGGTTGTAAATAGGAGAAAAGTATTGCCTCAGAAGCCTCAATTGTTTTTTGTCCTCGTTGAAATAGGAAATAGGCGAGTGCACCCGAGACCCAGGCCATATAGAAAACTCCTGCATGGCTACTTATTTTTGGCTTACTGATAATTTCCAAGAGTAATCTTATTGATCCGGATTCCAAGATTGCCAGGGGAAGTAAGGTAATAAAACCAACAAAAAACGAGGTGCTAGTAATAAGAAGGGGGTCAAGTTTATGCTTGAGGCCGTATTTTGAAAGAATCACATAGGCAACCCAGGCTAAATTTGCAACAACGATAAAAAGATTTCCCAGAATGTTCTGGTAGCTAAAGATTTTATTTTCAAAAAGGGGTTGGATAACAACGGTCAGCGTTCCAAGGAAAGCGATTGTCGTTCCCAATTTTTCTCTTTTGGTTACCTGCTCGTTAAGGAAGATGGCTCCGGCCAAAAGAACTCCCAAAGGCGCAATTGTTGAGATAAGTGTTTGGTCCAAAACAGTAGTCAAGCTAAGGCCATAAAAGAGAAAACCCAAATTGATAGTTGAGCCAAGAAGGGCAATTAAGAAAAGTATGAATATATCAGAGGCCTTCTTGGGAAATTTGGATTTTTTGATTAGAATAATTGGAGCAAGAATGAGTGAAGTTAAAAAGAAACGATAGGTAAGAAAAATAAGGGGTGGAAATTCTCCGAGGGTAAACTTGATAATCGGACCAGCGATACCCCAGATAGCGGCAACAACTGTTAAATAAAGATAGGCACGAAGACGGTATTTAGTCATAAATTGACCTAATTGACTCAATTTCTAATTAACCTAAACTATCAAGCCGTTTGAGTGGTATTTTTTCTTGTTCTCCTGTGGTCATATTTTTGAGAATGAGAGTATCATTTTTTGCTTCTTCAGGACCGATGATGACAACATAAGGAATGTTCTTTTTGTCCGCATATTTCAATTGTTTTTCAAGTTTAGCCTCTTCATTAGGGTAAAGTTCTGTATTAATACCTTTTTCTCGAAGGGAACTGGCTACTTTAATTGATTGAACCAGTAATTTTTTAGAGAAGATACTAACCAAGATCTTGGTTAAAGTTTTGCTAATATCTGGCCAGAGACCTAATTCCTCGATGACGTCGGCCACGCGGTCAAGGCCGATAGTGGTTCCAGTAGCCGGAAGATTCGGGCCGCCCAAGATTTTTAGAAGTTTATCATACCTACCTCCACCAGCGATTGAGCCAATTTTTGGTTGGTCAACCGAGGATTCAAAAACAGGGCCAGTATAGTAGTCAAGTCCTCTAGCCAAGCGAGGGTCAAACTCCATATTTTGGACCCCCATTTTTTGGGCATATTTAATGGTCTTTTTAAGAAAATCATCTGGTTGGGCTTTATTTATTGCCGTAAAGATCTGTTTAATTTGCCCAGTTTTCAGCCCTTTTTTAGAAAGTTCCTTTTCCACTTCCTCTTTAGCTTTCTTGTCGAGCTTGTCAATGGTTTGAATAACGCTTAGCCATTTATTTTTGGGAATTTTTACCTCCTCCATCAGGGAAAAGAGTACCTGGCGGCTGTTGACTCTTATTTTGAAAGAGGAAAACTGAAGAGCCTTTATTGACTCATTGGTTATGCTGATTATCTCGGCGTCGGCTAAAGGAGAAGCAGAACCAACAATATCAATATCACATTGATAAAATTCTCGATAACGGCCCTTTTGAGGCTTTTCTGCTCTCCAAACGGGTTGAATTTGATATCTTCTAAGGGGTTTGGTCAGGTTTTGATTGCTAGCAATAACTCTGGTCAGAGGTACTGTCAAATCATATCTTAAACCCACAGACCTGTCTCCTGGGTCTTTGAAGAGATAAATCAGTCTTTCAGCCTCTTTGCCATATTTACCCAAGAGAACTTCCTGATATTCCAAGGCAGGGGTTTGGAGTTCTTCAAAGCCGTATTTTTCAAAAATGGTCCGTAATTTTCTGATGATTTCATTCCTGATAATCATCTTATTTGGAAGAAAATCCCGAAAACCCTTTAATGTTTGCAATTTTAGCTTATTCATCTCCCTAATTTTATCTTTTCTCTAATTAAAAAACCAGCTGGAATTATTCTATATTTCGGGTTCTGGGGTGGGGCTTGCTTGAGAAGAAGTAAGGAGAAATATTGTTCTTACTTCAAGTGTTTTATCATCACTAAGACCGACGCAAATAATTTTATCTTCCTCATTTAACTCATCCAGTTCTGGACCTACCCATTTTTTGCCAAATTCAAGTAGCCATTCTTCATCATTCTGAAGTTGTTTAACCTTCAGTTCTTTTATAGAAAGCTCAGTTATTCTTCCGTAAATTGCCTGGCGATTGGAGGGTTTGATTGGAGTAACAATAAGGGCTCTTTTACCTTCCAAGACATCATTTTCATTTTTAAAGCCCATAGCAATTATAAAATCTCCGATGGCAACATCGGAAAACTCAATTTCCTTACTGGTTTCCGTAATTTTAAGGAAGGTTGTTTCTTCTTCATCAATTGAAATTTGTTGAATTTCACCCTTATCTATTTTCTCTTCATCAAGGGTAAATTTGTTGATTTGTATTGTTGATTCGCTGATCTCGGTCACTGTCCCGATATATGCTCTGGCTAATTTTCGTGCTTGCTCAACCTTTTCCTGAACCCTTTCACTAATCAATTCCGAGGGCCCGGTTGCTGTTTCTTGTTCTGGAGATTCTTCTTCAGAGCTTACGGCAAATTTTGTTGAATAAACAATTAAGATAGTCTTCTCAGCCAGAGGACCTTTTTCGTCAAATGCGCTTATCTTAATTTCATTAACCCCGGCAAGAAGGTCAATTTCCAATTCAAATAATCCTTCATTATCGGCTTCTATTTTGTAATCACTTTTTTCTCCGGACACCACCACCGTTGTTTCGGGTTTGGTAATACCGGAAAGGACTGCGGGGGAGATGGTGATAACCTCTCTGTTGTCAGGCTTGGCAATAGTTAAGCTGAATTCTGGAGCTGTTGGGGTTGGTGTTTGGGAAGTTTTTAATTCCTCCTTGGGTTTAAGGGCGAGGTTGGCTCGCCAAATACCAAAGGCAATGACAAGCCCCAAAAGGCTGCCGCTGATTATAGCAAATAATATTTCCTTACGCATATAAGCCCGCTAGAGAGCAAACTGGCTAAATATATGAAATTGCCTGTCTCTTGTCAAGTTAGAGAACTTTTGTTAGGATGGGGACGGGCAAGATGGAGATCACATTTTTAGGACATTCCTCGTTTAAGATTAAAGGTAAAAACCTGGTTTTGGTTACTGACCCCTTTGACCCAGAAGCAGTTGGTTTTAAATTTCCCAAGGTTAAGGCAGAAATAGTAACGATTTCCCACGAGCACCAGGATCACAATCGGCAAGATTTGGTTGGCGGAGTAAAAAAGGTTATTTCCGGACCGGGAGAGTATGAAATTGCCGACACTTCCATTATCGGATTTAGTTCCTTTCATGATTCGGTGCAGGGTAAAGAGAGAGGAAAGAATACCTTATATCTAATTGAGATGGATGATATTAGAATTGTTCATCTCGGAGACCTTGGCCATACTCTTGGTGA
Organism: uncultured Gammaproteobacteria bacterium; assembly: GCA_964583685.1. GTDB lineage: Bacteria > Patescibacteriota > Microgenomatia > UBA8517 > UBA8517 > CAZOVJ01. Next base: position 134,466 of record CAZOVJ010000001.1, read on the forward strand.
ACAGAAAATAGCTCAGATTGGAGAAATTGATTTACTTATGTTACCGGTGGGGGGGGTTTACACTCTTGGACCAAAAGAGGCGGTGGAGATTGCTCGTTCCCTTAATCCCAAGATTATTTTACCCATGCACTATTGGATGGATGGTTTGAATCCTGAAGTATTTTCAAAATTGCTGCCAGTTGAAAATTTTCTTTCTCAAATGGGAGTCGAGGTCAAGAAACTGCCTAAATTGGTGATTAAGAAAGGTGAGCCTCTTAGCGAAGAACAGGTGATTGTTTTGTTAGAGAAAAAATAGTTTTCCCTGCCAGATTTTGTTATGGCCGATTCATTGCAGACAAAGATTCCTCCTCATTCCCTGGAGGCCGAAATTTCAGTTTTAGGAGCCCTTCTTTTAGATAAGGACGCTATAATTTCTGTTGCCGAGTTTTTGCAAGCATCGTGTTTTTATAATGAAAAGCACAAAGAGATATACGAGTGCATTTTAGAACTCTATGAAGAAAGAATACCGGTAGATGTCCTAACAGTTTCTGAGCGTTTAAAAAAAAGAAGGTCTCTGAAGAAAATTGGAGGAGCTTCTTACTTAGCGGAATTGGTAAATAGGGTTCCGACCGCTGCTCATGTTGAGCACTATGGGAAGATAGTCAAAGATTCATCGACCAAACGATCTTTAATGTCCGCAGCCACAAGGCTGATGGATTTATCTTTTGATGAGAGTTTGGCAGCAGCTGAATTGCTTGATAAGGCGGAAACAGAAATTTTTTCCCTAACTCAACAGCATATGCCCCAGACCTTTGCCCCGATTAAGACGGCTCTGGCCGATTCTTTTGACAGACTGGATGAATTGCACAAGCAGGGATCGGGATTAAGAGGCGTTTCGACTGGATTTAAGGATATAGATAATCTTCTGGCGGGAATGCAGCGATCGAATCTTTTGATTTTGGCGGCCAGGCCGGCTATGGGTAAAACTTCCTTGGCCCTGAATATTGCTCAACATCTAACTGTTAAAGAGAAACGTCCGGTTGGTTTTTTCTCCTTGGAAATGAGCAAAGAGGAATTGGTTGACAGATTGTTGGTCAGTCAAGCAGATATTGATGCATGGAAGCTGAAGACAGGAAAGCTTAGTGAGGTTGATTTTACTAAACTCTCAAATGCCATGGGTGAACTAGCTGAGGCGCCGCTCTATATTGATGACACGCCGGCTCTTTCAATTTTGGAGATGAGAACAAAGGCACGCAGATTACAGATAGAATCGGAGGTTGAGCTTTTGATTGTTGACTATCTCCAATTGGCAAGAAGTAGGCAATTGGAGAATAGAGTCCAGGAAGTATCTGAGATTTCCCAGGGTCTGAAGAATCTTGCTCGTGAACTTAAGATTCCCGTGTTGGCTATTTCTCAGCTTTCTCGGGCCGTGGAGCAACGGGGTGTAAAAAGGCCTCAATTGGCAGACCTGAGAGAGAGTGGATCTATTGAACAAGATGCGGACGTGGTGATGTTTTTGTGGAGAGAAAAGGAGGATAGTCTAGAAGAAATTTTTCTTGATGTATCCAAACACAGAAACGGCCCCCTTGGCCAGATTAAACTTTACTTTAAAGGAGAAAAAATTAAATTTTACGGCAAAGAAACCATGAGGAAAAAATAGCTTCTCTGTGCTCTATTTACGAACAACTTCGAACCTATTTTAAAAAGGTAGGCTCACCCGCCTGACGGCGGGTTCGCCACACTTCGGCACGGCTGACGTCGCGCTTAGCAAAAAGAATGGCTAAATTTATCTTTGCTGTTGCACCAACGGTGTAACTTTAATATTCTCGGCAGGAGCTTGAGCTAATCTATTCACCGCCTCACTTAAGACATCTGTTGGCATCTGCCATTGTAAAGCCCTAAAATCAGACGAACGAACATTGCAATCTGTTCCTTTAACCCAAAAGGTATAAGGATCTCCGTGACCGTAATTTCCTTGATCTTCTAAATCAAGAATTGCAGAATAAACATTATTGCGAAATCCAGTTCTTGGTTCAGATTGTGCTCAGATAACCGAAGGGGTTTTTAATGTCTTTGTTGGACGAGTTTTTATGGATTCGAGCACAACCAGTGAGGGCATTCGAGTTTTGTTCTTTAAAAATTTCCGCGTTTTTTCTTTAGACGAAAATCTCTTTTTGTGCCGGGTATATTGCCAAAATCGAACTTTGTTTTAGCTTCAAAGCATAGTATATTCTAATTACCTATAATATTCAAGATTTCTAAGGCTTCCCTTGACTTTAAGCACCCCCCCCTGCTAACTTGCTAACTATATACTGCCCGACTTAGATGTCGGGTTTTATTTTGAAAAGGGGGTGATAATTATGCCAGAGCGAGTAGCTCAAAGATCTCTCCGCGAAGTGTTAGTTGAGAGGATGGAAGCTTTTCGAAGAGATCATCCGGATGAGGCAAAAGTACTAGACGGTGCTTTACTAGAGTATGGGACATCTATTCCAGAAGAAGAGTGGGCGAAGCTTGATAATTTAGGGGATATTGTTGTAGCTCAGATTGAACATAGGGTAGAAGAGCACAGAGAAGAAGGGGATGAGATAAGTCCCGAGGATTTTATTGGCATGCTTTTTGCCCTAGCTTCAGATGGTAAAATAACAGCCGATAGGATAATGGAGAGATTACAAACTGGATAGGGTCTTTCTTCTTCTGCATTTCTGTGCCGGGGGAGGGAGTCGAACCCTCACGGTATTTTCATACCACTGGTTTTTGAGACCAGCCTGTCTACCTTTTCCAGCACCCCGGCTCTTCTATATTTTACCAAATATGCATTCGAATTGAAAATTTATTATCATAAATAAGGGTGCCCACCCTTTTGGGGTCTAGCTTGTGTCAAAAAGAAGGTTAAGAGAAAATCCAGTAAAGGGCGGCGGCAAGAACGATAATTTGGGAGAGAATGCCGGGAAGAAAGGAGACATGTTTCTGAAGACTCCGGTGGAAGGTAATCCATTTTTTGAGAAATTCATTACCTCTCATGTTTAAGAAAAAATAAGGTGCTTCGATAAAGTCAGGGAGAACCGAGGCAAAAGAAGCAGCGATTATTACCATTGCCCGATTCAGACTGGGAAGGGCGAGCGAGGCAATCAATAGGCCTAAGATAAGAGCCAAGGAGCTATCTAAGATAATAATTTTTGTGCTCTTTTTAGTTAGCTGGCCGAATTTTTTGGTTTCCTTATATATGTGTGGATTCCAATGGGGAATTTTATCGAGAACAAAATGACTGGCAAAAGCAAGAGGGATGGCTAAGAGGGGATTGGGAATTTTGGTTGCAATTGCCGCACCGACAGCTACATGGGGTAATTCCAGCACAATAGAATTATGATATACTTGTCAAAGAATCATGTCAACGCTTCTGGCTATAAGTTTTTCAATTTTGGGCTTTTTATTGTTTCTATTTTTTTATTGGAGACGACTTAAAGAAGATTACATTTCAGGCAAAGTTTTCTCAAGTGGTTTTTATATCGCAATAGGTGTTTTGCTGGGTATTGCTGGACTAAATTTCTTCACTAGTGGCCTATGGTTTTGGGGAGGTTTGCTTGGTTTTGGACTGGGTCTTTTCTTGAGTTTGTGGAGATTTAAACTAAGATTTTTTGAGACCCTGGAAGCAGCTGGTGTTGGAATGCTCTTTTGGCTTGGCGTGATTTTTGCGCTTGATGCTTTCGCTAATTCGAGTTTAAGCTCCCTGTATGCCTGTCTGGTTATTGGAGGTTTGATTTTTCTCTTCTTCTTTCTCGAGGCAAGATATAAAGATTTTTCTTGGTATAAATCTGGAAAGGTTGGTTTTTCAGGCTTGACTAGCTTGGGGTTTTTCTTTTTGATTCGTGCTTTTGTTGCCTTTTTTTTCCCCTTTGTGCTATCCTTTGTTGGCAAGATTGATGTAATTCTTTCAGCGATAATTGCCTTTGCTCTTTTTTTGGCAATCTATCATTTAGGACAACAAAAAACATGAGTAAGGATAAGAAAACAAAAGAAAAAAAGACAGTTCATTTTCCTGCCAAGTTGATTCAGCCAATTGGCTCTTTTTTAAGGACTCAGCTGAAAAAGCTTGAGAGAAATAAAAAGAAAATAGAAGCAGAGGACCCTTTTAAAGATGTTAGTCGGATAACCAATAATGCGGCGCCGGATGCTGATGCTGAAGAGCAATTCGGTCACGCAAGAACCTCGGCCATTAAGGAGCAGTTGGAAAAAAAGATAATTCAAACCAAAAAGGCATTGACCAGGATTAAAATAGGTAAATACGGTACTTGTGAGAAGTGTGGTTTGATGATTGATACCGAGCGCTTGATGGTTTATCCAGAGGCAACAGTTTGTGTGGAATGTGAAGATAAAGGCAATAAAAGTAAAAGTTCTGTTTGAAGACGACAGTCTTCTGGTAATCAATAAACCCTCGGGCTGGATAGTAAACAAGGCTAGAACAGCCAAGAGTCAACCAATAATTCAGGAATGGATTAGAAAAAATTTCCAATTTCCAATTTCCAATTTCCCAAGACTGAGAAGCGGGATTGTTCACAGACTGGATAAAGAAACAAGTGGAGTATTACTGGTTGCCAAAACAAGGCAGGCTTTTACAAATCTGCAGCAGCAATTTAAAAGCCGTAAAATTAAGAAAACTTACATTGCTTTGGTTCATGGCAAGATAGAACCCAAAGGGGGGATAATTAGTGTTCCTCTTGGCCGTCTACCTTGGAATAGAAAGCGTTTTGGCGTATTGCCGGGCGGTAGGAAGGCAGAAACCTCTTACAGAGTTATTAAATACTATAAATGTCAAGAGTCATTTTTTAGTTTGCTTAAACTTTTCCCGAAAACAGGTAGAACCCATCAAATTAGAGTTCATTTGAAATATTTAGGTCATCCGATAGTTGGAGATGAGTTTTATGCGGGCAGAAAAACTGCCAGGCTAGATAGAGAATGGTGCCCCAGACTTTTTTTGCACGCCAGTCAGATTAGTTTTACTCACCCTCTGACTAAAAAACAAATTACTTTTAAATCTCCCTTACCTTCTCGTCTCAAGGCTGCTTTGGTTTTTTTACCTGATTTAGTTTAAACTATATTTGTGCCTGCCCGAAAAAAGAAATCAAGAATTGTTAAGAGAAAACCTTGGTTGTTTTTAATTATTCCCTTATCGCTTATCGCTTATTTTTTATCTTTTGTCTTTTTTGGTCCCCATTTATGGGATGGGAAAAGTAGCTTGAGTTTGGCCATTAACACGCCAAAGGGAGATGTTCTCCTGGCAGTATTTGATCCAGCTAGAGATACAATTACCACCATTCTTCTTCCCAAAGATACTCAGGTGAATGTTTCCAGGCAGCTTGGCATTTGGCGCCTAGGTAGTGTTTGGAAACTGGCTGAAAATGAAAACTTGGATGGCCGTTTGCTGGCAGAAACAATTAGTAAGTCTTTTAAATTACCAATCGAAGCCTGGGCTGGAAAAGGAGCATTAGGCTTTAGCAAAGGAGATATACCTTCTCTATTGAAGAGCCTTTTTCTCCTTTATCAAACAAATCTAAAATTCAGAGACAAACTGGGCCTGACTTTTTTTAGCATAAGGGTAAGAAGTTCTAATAAAATACAGCTTAATCCACTAAGACTTGGTTATTTGTTTGAGACAAAACTTAGCGATGCTCGTTTAGGATACAAGATTAGAGGGGATATGGGGCCGGAAATTAGTGCAGTTTTCACTGACAGTCAGGTTTCCCAGGAAGATTTGACGATTGCCATTGTTGATGCCAGTGGACAAAGGGGAATCGCTGGACAGTTTGGAAAAATAATCGAAGTTTTAGGTGCCAAAGTAGTTTCGCTTCAAGTAGTGGATAAGGAAGATTTAGACTGCGAGGTTATTGGGTTAAAGTCTAAAACCGCAAGTAAAATTGCCAATATTTTTTCTTGCCAATATATTAAAAAGCTTCCAGAAAACAATTTTGATATCCAGGTAAATCTGGGCAAGCAGTTTGCTGAGCGTTTTTAGTGATTGCCACCTTCGGTTTCCCTGATAAATATCAGGATACCTTGTTTGTCGGCGGATTTAATTAATGCTTGAAATTCGCTTCCCTGTTTAATTAATTTTCTGTAGTGAGCAGCCAAATCATCTGGCAATCTTCCGGTGTATTTTCCAGAATGAGTAAGAACAGAAACCCGATGTTGATGGCAAGCAAGTTGTACTTCTTCTCCGGGGTCAAGCTGGGCAATTACCTGAGGAGCGCCAAGATGGATTAGTTTGACCATTTTGGTTTTTCCGGGTTCTTCAAGAAAAGCTTGGGCTGAAAGGGTAATTGTTTTCTGGGCTTCTTTAGATGGTATCTTCTTCCATTTTTCCAGAGATTTAATGGCAATCGTGTTCAGAGGGTCAATCTTCAAGGTTTTTTGGGTAGTATTTTTTGCTTTTTTAGTTTTGCCAAGTTCTGCATAGGCTCGAGCTGTTCTGTTTAGCGCATTTATGTCTTGAGGATTTTTCTTAAGAATTTCTAAATTTATTTTCAGAGCTTTTTCCCAGTTTCCAGCAAGAGCTGATGAAATTGCTTTTTGGGCAAGGTCTTGGTCCATGTAACTTTTTCGTTCTCTTGAGTATAGATGGGTAAAGAGAGTTGTCAAGACCCAGCAGAGCTGGTAATCGCAAATGGTATAATAGCTGGACAAGGTATGTCAGGACATTCAAAGTGGTCAACAATTAAACATCAAAAGGGAGCAAAAGATATTGCCCGAGGTAAGCTTTTTTCCAAACTTTCCCGGGCTATTTCCGTTGCTATAAAAACCGGAGGTGGTCCTAATCCCGATACCAACAGTAAACTTCGGGTGGCCATTGATGCTGGTAGGGCAGCAAACATGCCCAAAGTAAATATTGAACGGGCTATCTCAAAAGGAAGTAGAGGGGGAGAAGACTTGGAAGAAATTGTTTACCAAGGATTTGGTCCTGATGGAATTGCGGTTATGGTTGAAGTGGCAACCGACAATCGCAATAGGACTGGACAGGAAATTAAAGGTATTTTTGAAAGGTCAGGGGGGAGGTTGGCTGGACCAGGTGCGGTTTCTTTTAATTTTGAACGTAAGGGACTAATTTTACTTAAAAAAGAAAAAGATGTAGATAATCAAATGCTACGACTTATTGATTTGGGAGTAGAGGATATGGAGGAGACAGAAGAGGATATTGAAGTTTATGTTGGGCCTAACCAGCTTTTAGCCATTCGAAAAAAAATTGAGGATTCAGGTTTTTCTGTTCAGGCCAGTGAGCAGGTAGAGAAGTCTAAGAATTTTATAAGAGTGACGGATGTCAAAAAGGCGAAGAAGATTCTTTCTTTTCTCAATAGCCTTAATGAACATGAAGATGTTCAGAAAGTTTTTGCTAATGTCGATATACCCAATAATTTGGGTTAAAGATGGAAAAAAGGAAAAAATTTATAATCACCTCAATTGTTCTGTCTTTAGGTTTTATCGGAATAAACCTCCTAGAGAATTATCTTCGTTTTTGGGCGATAGGGGGATTGACAATTGCCACTATTATTCTATTTTTTTGGTCTCTTGCCGAAGGCTTGGGTTTAAATGCAACCCTTTTAACTTTAATATTGCCAGGGCTCTTTACCTTAGGAGTAGGGCTTTTCTGGTTTCTTTTGCCAACCACCATTCTGGCTAGACTGCCAATTATTATATTGTATGGATTGGGGATTTATGCTTTAAATTTGACTCTGAATATTTTTACTGTATCGGCGGTCAGGACCATTGCTTTAGCTCGAGCCGCCAAAGGAGTAGGATTTGTCTTGACCCTTTTGGTAGCTTTTTTACTTTTTGATACTATTCTCTCCGTAAAATTTAGTCTTTGGCTAACAGTGTTAATGGTTGCCTTGGTTTCTTTTTTGCTTTTTTTTCAAGGGCTTTGGGTTATTAGACTGGAAAAAAATTTATTTTCTGGCGATCTTTTATTAATCTCAGGTTTGTTGAGCCTGGGCTTGGCCGAGATTGCTATGTTGTTATATTTCTGGCCGGTGACCGTAGTTGTTGGTTCACTTTTTTTAACAGTGGCTGTTTACATCCTTTTAGGTTTGGGGCAGGCGAGTCGAGAAGGTCGTCTTTTTAAGCAAACAGTAAGAGAGTATTTGACAGTAGGCCTAGTTGTGTTCATCGCCATGTTATTTTTTGCTACTTATTGGGGCGGCTGATTAGAGACACGACAAAAAGAGGGGAGAGGGGCATATAGTCTGACTTATAGTTTTAGCAAGTAGTCCTTTTGAGTGCTACTTTTCACAAATATTATAGGTTGTTTTCACGGAAAACGGATTTTTAGGAAACCGCAGGATACCCGAAGGGACAACTGGTACACTTTGATATAGTTATGAGGTTCAAAAAAGATACTTTGAGCCACTCTCTTTCCTGGAACGAGATCTTAATAAATTGTTTGGTGAATAATCATATATCCTCCCAGAGTAAGGAGCCTGCTTCCTGGCTGCAAAAGTTAACTGGGGTTCCACCATTTAAGAGAGGAGCTTAAGTATATCGTCGCACAATAATACTTTTGCGACGTAATCTATTTGCTTGAGAGTGGAGAGTCTTTTATGCCTTTATACCAACTACTCCTTGGAACAAAAGCACTTAAAAGGAAAAAACTTTTATTTTAAGTTCTCTTTTTTCTTTTTGTGTCCAAAAATCTTGCCAAATAAAACCCAAATAGATTTTCTTTACTTTTACTCACTGCTCCCCTGTCAATGATTAACTACTCATCTTTTTTATAACAAAGGCCCTAGAATTGATTTCAGAGCTTAGCTTTGCTAGAATCATTTCCCAAATGAGAAAAGAGCGTCTTAAAAGATTTGGAAGGCTAACTAATTTATTCCAGGTAATGCCGCCGAGTTTTGATATGGATGGGGTTTTGGTTAATTCAGGTAAGAAAGTTGCCGAGAGAGTCAATGAAATATTGGGGACTAGTTATCAATCTCAAGATGTAAATGAATGGGATATCGTACAAAAATGGGCAATGCTTGAAGGTTGGTCTAAGGTCAGGGCCAGGGAATTGGACAGAAAGCTTTGGAGTGACCCAAACATTTTCCTTCAGTCACCGCCAATGCCTTGCGCACATGACTTTATGGAGGCTCTTCATAGGCAGGGAATTAAGCCTTATTTTGTGACTTCCAGGCCGCCGGAATTCCGGCCAAGTACCCTGGCATGGGTTGAAAAGGAGATGTCTTGGATAGAGGAAAGTCATGTTTGTATTCGCAAAAATGAAGAGATTTCAGGAGCTCTCTTTAAGGCGCGGAAGATAAATGAATTACAGATAGGGATTCATATTGAGGATTCTGCTAAACAAGCAAGGGAAATTCTAGAAAACGCCCCAAATTGTTTGGTGGTTCTCCTCAGTTATCCAAGCGAAGCCGGTCAGATTAATAATAAACGCTTAATTGAAATCCCAGCCCCCAAAAAGTTTAGTCTTAGATTCTATAATCTCTATCAGCTAGTTTCCAATCCAGATTTTTTATCAGAATGCCTTCAGAGAATTTCTAGTGCGTCGCATAATGTTGACAGCTGATTCTATTTAGTATAAAGTGAAATTATGCCTGCCCAACCAAAACAAAAATCCGAACTTCTCCAAAAAATAAGCCAATTTTTAGAACATCTTGAGGTTGAACGGGGCTGCTCTCCCCTAACCATCCGCAATTACCAACACTATCTCATCCGCTTTTGTTCTTGGATGGAAAAAGAGAAACTGGGTCGTAAACTAGCGGATATTAATCAAGAGGTTGTCAGACGCTATCGAATCTACCTCACTCGCCTACCCGGGCACCCAGCTCAGACTAAAGTTAGAGAGAATTTGAATTCTCGGCTTTCCCGTAAAACTCAGGCCTATCATGTTATTGCTCTGCGTTCTTTTTTAAGGTGGCTGGTTAAGAATGATTATAAAGTCTTAGCTCCGGAGAAAATTGACCTTCCCAAGGTTCAAAGTCGAGAGGTCAAATTTCTTAATGGTGAGCTTATTGATAGACTTCTCAATGCTCCTTCTCTGGCCAAGATAACCGGTAAAAGAGATAAGGCTATTTTAGAATTATTCTTTTCTACTGGTTTGCGAGTTTCAGAGCTGGTCAAGCTCAATCAAAACCAACTAGATTGGCAAAGTCGTGAATTTGGCATTATTGGTAAAGGAGGTAAATCGCGAGTGGCATTTTTATCAAAACGAGCCAGTCAATGGCTTAAGAAATATTTGTCAGCTCGCAAAGATAATTATAAACCGCTTTTTATTCGTCATCGGGGCAAAAAAGATCCCTCTGTTTCTGACGAAGAGATGCGTTTATCAGCCCGTTCTGTTCAAAGGATGGTCAAAAAATATGTGAGGAAGGTAAAATTGCCGATTGAAGCGACTCCCCATACTATTCGCCACAGTTTTGCCACTGATTTACTGATGGCCGGAGCTGATTTGCGCAGTGTTCAAGAGATGCTTGGTCATAAAAATATTTCTACCACTCAGATTTACACTCACGTAACCAATCGCCAGCTTCGTCAAGTTCACGCCGCTTTCCACGGCAAAGGAGGAGTTAATTAACTGTTCTTTTCTAGGGTGGCAACGGCCGCGACACCGTCAGATTTGTTTTTAAAGCGCATCAAGATTACTCCTTGAGTAGCCCGGCCCAATTGAGGAATGTTTTTCAAGGGCAGTTTAATAATTTGTCCGGATTTACTGGTGATGATAATTTGCTCAATTTTTTGGTTAACCATAATGGCTGAGATTAATTTTCCGGTTTTATCATTGACAACAGCTGCTTTTACTCCTTTACCTCCCCTTCTTTGGCTGGGAAAGAGGTGAAGCTTGGTTCTTTTGCCCAGTCCGTTCTTGCTAATAGTTAGTATGTCTCGAAAGACCTTTCTTCTTCTATCTTTGGGACGGGTTTGTTTTTCGCTAAAGATTTCCATAGCGATTACTTTGTCTTCTTGTTCAAGCCTTATTCCCCGGACGCCCCTTGTTGCCCGACCCATTGGTCGAACATTGGCTTCAGGAAATCTGATTGCTTTGCCGTTTCTGGTCAAAAGTAAAACATGGTCCTTGCCTGAGGTTGGTTGAACAGAAACAAGCTTGTCTCCCTTGACCAAGCGTATGGCAATCAGTCCGTTAGACCTTAGGTTTTGAAACTGACTGCTGGCTGTTTTTTTGATTTTCCCCAGGGCCGTGGCCATGATCAAATATTTGGTTTTTTGCCCATCCAAAGCCAAAATCGAAAGAACGTGTTCTCCTTGTTCAAGATTGAGAATATTGACCAGGGCTTGACCCTTAGATTGGCGCGTAGTTTCAGGAATTTCCCAAGCCTTAGTAGTAAATACTCTTCCCTTATCAGTAAAAAAGAGAATGTTGTCATGGGTGGTGATTGATATCAGGTGTTCAATCTCATCCTCTTTTTTGGTGGTCATGCCGATTACTCCCTTGCCTCCTCTTCGTTGAGACCGGAAAGTGCCCCTGGGCATTCTTTTAATATAGCCGCTCTTAGTAACAGCAATTAGAGCGTCTTCTTTAGCTACCAAGTCTTCTTCGGAAAACTCACCTACTTTTTGTTTGTATATTTTGGTTTTTCTGGCATCTCCAAATTTTTCCTTGAGTTCATTAAGTTCTTTACTGATTATCCGAAGAACTTTTTTCGGCTCTAGGAGAATAGCGGTTAAACGGTCAATTATTTCTTTAATTTTCTTATACTCCTTTTCAATTTTTTCTCGCTCTAAAGCAGCCAAGCGGCGTAGTTGCATGTCAAGGATGGCGTTTGCTTGGATTTCTGTTAGCTGGAATTTTTTCACTAAATTGTTTTTTGCATCTTCTTGGGTTCTGCTGCGGCGGATGGTTTTGATGACCGCATCCAGGTTGTCTAAGGCAATTTTCAGTCCTTCTAAAATATGAGCCCGCCTTTTAGCCTGGGTTAACTCAAAAATAGTTCTTCTGATGATGACCCTTTGTCGGTGCTTGATGTATACAACGAGAATTTGCTTGAGGGTGACCGTATGGGGTGTGCCATCAACAAGAGCGACAAAATTAGCCGGGAATGTTGTTTGTAATTTGGTATGTTTGTAGAGATTATTGAGGACGGAATTGGGTCTGGCATCGCGTTTTAATTCAACGACAACTCTCATTCCTTCCTTATCGCTTTCATCTCTAAGTTTGGCCACTCCGGTTATTCTTTTATCTTTTACTAGCTGAGCAATCTTTGCCACCAGCCGACTTTTATTTACCTGATAAGGGATTTCACTGATGACAATTTGCGAACGACCGTGGCTTGCTTCTTTAATCTCAGCCACCCCGCGAATTAATATTTTTCCTCTACCGGTAGCATAGACATCACGGATGCTGGTTGCATCATAAATTCTTGCTCCTGTCGGAAAATCTGGTCCGGGGATTATTTTGATAAGCTCATCTATGGTGATGTCACTTTCAAAAGAGACGACTGAGGGAGTGAGTTCTTGGCTAGTTTCTTGTTTTTCCAGGCCCGAGGCAACCAGACTTATTCTTTTGATGAAAAAATCGCTTTCCTTTTTCTGCTCTTTTTCTTGAGAAACTACTCTCCCCCTTTTAATGGTTTCAAGAATGGCAGCAATAGTTTCTTTGAGATTGTGAGGAGGGATTTTTGTTGCCATACCCACGGCTATTCCTTCTGAGCCCATCAGTAGCAAATTTGGCAGGAGTGCCGGTAGATATCTTGGTTCTTTCGTTGTTCCATCAAAATTATTAACAAAATCAACAGTTTCTTTTTCAATGTCCGCCAGCATGAATTGAGAAATTGGGTCCAGTCGAACTTCGGTATAACGCATGGCCGCGGCCCGGTCGCCGTCAACTGAGCCGAAATTTCCTTGGCCGTCAATTAAGGGATAACGCATGGAAAAATTCTGGGCCAAACGAACAAGGGCGTCATAGACAGCTTGGTCGCCGTGGGGATGAAATTTTCCCAGGACTTCCCCTACTATCTTGGCGCTTTTACTATAAGAAGATTTTTTACCCAGGCCCATTAAATGCATGGCATAGAGAATCCGTCGGTGAACAGGTTTTAGACCATCTCGGGTATCGGGAAGGGCTCGGGCCACAATCACGCTCATGGCATAGTCTAAATAGGATTTTGAAAGTTCAGAGGTAATCTCAGCTGGTTGTACTTTGCCTATATCCATAAAAAAGCAGGCTAGAAGCCTACTCATATTTTACCTTTTTTCAGCCTTGAGAGCAAGGACTGATGATGCTAATTTTGACTGTAGTCTTTATATTTGTGTGCTGGTGGTAGTTGATAGTCGTAGTGCCGAAGTCCGGTAAAAATTAAATCAGCTAATTCCAAACTGAGAACTTCATGCTCAACATCAATGTTTAGACCTTTTCTTCCAATAACAAATATTCCACGAGCAATCCTGAATTCTTTATCGGAGTGCCTTTTAGGATTATTAAGGATTCTTTGAACTCTCTCAAAATCTCGCGAGCTTTGCTCTGCGATCTCCTTTAGCGCTGGGCTTAATCTTTCCGGCATCTCAATTTTCCTGGGCTCCCCGAGCAGCTTTTCTATAAGCACAGAATTCACAAGTGGCTGATGACTGAGGAATTTTATTGCTATTAAGGCATTTTTTTATCTCAATAATCGTTGGCTCAACCCAGGAATCATCTCCCTTATGGGCCAGGATTGAGAGTTTAAATTCCAATCGGCCATCAAATTTCTCTCGATTCCTGGCCGCATTGGCAAAAACAAAATAGCCTACATTAGCCACCTTGAATCCCAATTGTCGGAAAATCCATTGATAGACCTCCAATTGCCTTTTATATCCCTGTTTGTATTTATCCTCAAGTGAGATTTCCCTGCTTGTGCTGGTAGCCTTATAGTCAACTATCAAAAGATTGCCTTTTGGGTCTTGCCAGAGATCATCAATAATGCCGCTAATCTTGAGATTGGTTTTTTTATGAATTGTACTGGCCCCTTCATAATGATAAAAGTCATCACGCCAGGTTGGTAGCTCCGGATGATTAAAAGGCAAAGCCTTAATTTTGTATTGCTTCATCAGCTCATGGACTTGGCCTTTTTTGCGCAGAAGGTCAAACTCATTTTTTAGAAGCTGGTCAACAGCTGAATTAAGAGGCCAGCCCGGCATTGAGGGTCTTTTTACCCCCAATCGCCTATCCAGGTAAAAACATTTTGGACATTCCAAAAACAAATCAATCTTGCTCCGGCTGATCCTGAAAGGAAATTTGGATTTGGGGTTATAGAGATTTCTGTTGTGATAGTAAGCCATAAACCGCTATCATTATAGCAGTTTTGCAAGAATGAAACAGGACGGTTCTACCTTAATTTTATTTAGAGATAATACCCAGAAAGAGGTATTCCTGGTTTTTCGCTCCGATTATCCTATTTGGGCTACCACTGGCGGCGGCATTGAATCTGGTGAATCTCCTGAGAAAGCAGCTCTTCGCGAAGCTTTTGAGGAAACTGGTTTCAAGGTCAAAATTACTCGCTTTGTCGGCTTATACAAGATTCAAGAAGGTGGTAAGATTTCCCACAAATCATATCTTTATGAAGGGAGAGTTGTTTCGGGTAGATTCAAGCCGGAATTTCCCGGTTGCAAAGGCAAATGGTTTAAGGTTGATAAATTACCCTTAAGTATGACCAACAGAGCAAGAGAAAAAATTTTCGACTGTATTAAATATCAGAATAAAGAATTTAAAAAAATAGCCGGGCCCCTGAGTTTGAGGAACAATCTGCATCTGCTTCTACTTCATCCCCTGGTGGTTGCCAGATTTATCTTTAAAAGCTTCAAGACCTGAGGCCTTTGAGCAGCCCGCCTATGCGCTCAGAAATGGTGCTTGTTAATTCTGTTAAATCGGCATCCCCCTGCGTGTCGATTGCTTGACCGATTGCGACCCTGATGGGAGGAGGTGGCGAGGCCTTAATTCGCCGGAGATCTTCCAATATTTGCCTGGGGGATAGTTTATCGGCAAAGGGAATATATCCTCTAGCACCAACTATTCCTAACGGAAGAATTGGAACATGCGCCCGTTTGGCAATCCAGGCAGCACCCCTTTTGGCAGGTTTGAGCTGAGTAAGAGTTTCTTTTGTTCCCCTGGTTCCCCCAACAAACATTCCCAAGTTTCCTCCTTGATTGAGGATTTCGGCGGCTCGACGTAAGGCTGTTCTATCTACCAGTCCTCTTTTAACAGGAAACATCCCCGCCACTTGCAGAAAAGGTTTGAGAAGGCGTTTTTCAAAGTTTTCCACCTTTACCATAAAATAAACCCAATGAGGATATACTGCTTTCAAGATCATCGAGGCATCTATCCAACTACTGTGGTTTGAAACTAAGACGTAAGGCTTCCCAGGTATGTTTTCCTTTCCCTGAACCTCCTTGGGTTTAGGAGAATTAGTAAGAATAAAGTTGACCATTTCGAGAAAGGCAAGTGACATTCCTTGCTTTATAGTTGGTTCCCTAAAAAAGCGGTCTTGTTCAACCCTTGTTATGGGTGAGATTATTTTTTCGGAGCAGGACTTGATTCCTTTAACTTAACTTTTATCGGCCTGACAAGCATTGCTCCCAAGGAAGCCAATTTAAAACCAACACCAGAGATGAACATCATCAGAACCAGATGGGCCATGGTATTGAGTGGTTCATCAATTACTCCAGCTGGCATTAAATCCCTTAAGGGAATACTGGCTGGTATAGCTTGAGCCGGTGCTTTTTTGTCTTGAGGAAGTTGTACTTGTAAATTTCCCAGATTGAAAAACTGGATAGGCTGACACCTTTTTGTAAAAACAAAGTAAACACTAAAACCAGAAAAAAGAATAGTTAATATGCCGAGAGCAAGTAAAATATAGCCGATTACTTTCTCACTCATTTTTCCGGTAAGGGATAAAGGGTGGTTTTGCCCACCAAGATTTTGTAAATATTTTCAATAATATCTCCGCCAGCATAACCAACAATAAAAGTAATGGCCGGGTTAAGGCGATCAAGAATTGGAAGTTTCAAACCAGACTCAACCACTGCCCAGGTAATCAATAGGCCGACAAGGCCAGAAATAAACATGATAAAAGCCAAGTACCAGGGCCTGAATTCCACCTTTTTATAGGCAAACTGATGTTTGATGAAGCCGACTACTCCTCTCACCAACCCGCCGGCCGCCCCGGCCAAAAGTAAAGGGAGAATATTGTCAAACATTATTTAAAGATAGCACAAAAATTGATTAATTGACAAATCAACAGTAGAATCAGGCCGATGAGCCAAATTGAGCGAGTTGACAGAGAGGAAGGCAAATATCTTGAGGAAAAGAGAGACGAGTTGTTTGACTACCTGGAGGGTCAGGTAAGTGAGCGGGTAATTATTGCCATGAGGTCAGTTCCCAGAGAGTTCTTTGTCTTGAATCTTGTTGAGCCTAAGGATCGGAAGTATACCTATGATAGGGACAAGGCACTTCCAATACGTGACTATGAGTACATATCCTCTATTTCGGCCCCTGAGGTTGTAGCTGAGATGGTCAATCTCCTAGACCCCAACCAAATGATCTAGTTTTAGAAATAGGAACAGGTACAGGTTATCAAGCGGCTGTTTTGAGTGAACTTAGCAGTCGGGTGGTTACGGTTGAGACTATTGAAGACTTGGCCCGTGAAGCAAAACAAAGACTGGAGAGCTTGGGAAGATACAATGTAGAGGTTGTTCTGGCAGACGGAAGTGATTTTTTGACCAGGACTGATTCCTTCGACAGAATTATCCTTACCGCGGCCATGTTTCCCCGACCCCATGAACGGCTTTTTCCATTATTAAAAGACAATGGGTTGTTTGTTGGCCCAGTTGCCGGACTAGAGGGTTGTCAAGAATTATGCAAAATTGTTTCCGTCCGCCGGCAGGGTGACATATATATTCATGAAAAGAGTTTATCGAAAGTTTATGCCTTTGTTCCTTTGCAAGGAAGAAAGGGCTGGGATGCAAATTTACGAATGGCTCCACCACCGGCCGTAAGGGGACTTCTTGATGGGAACTTTAAACGATATTTTGGCCAGCCGGGAAGAGTAAGTTACTCGTTTGACAAACCTAGCGAGGTTTGTCATCCTTAGCTCCCCTACCACACCTCGAAATGGTAAAATAGACTGTTCGAATGAGACAGAAAACCATTGTTCTCACCAGTTTATCTATTCTTATAGCCGCCGCTTTCTTTCTTGTTTTCTATTTTCCATTCCGGCCACCTGAGAAGGAGTCAGTTGAAAAGCAAGTATTTGTAGTTGGCCTCAAGGCTACTGAACAGGAAATAGTTCATAAATTATATGATCAAGGATTTATTAGGAGTATGAAGGCATTCAATTTTTGTTTAATCATAAAAGGTGGACAGGGAAAAATGGAACCAGGAGGATATTGGCTATCTAAAAACATGAATGCTTGGCAAGTGGCCAAGACAATGATTCAATCTCCGGCCATGAAGTGGGTAATTATTCCTGAAGGCTGGCGAAAAGAAGAAATCGGAGAGGAGCTAGCAGAAATCTTAGGTTGGAGCGAGGATGAATTGGAAAAATGGAATGACGTTTACACGAGAATGAAATTTGATTACATCGAAGGCGTTTATTTTCCCGATACCTACCTCATTCCAGTTGATGAGAAGGGATTGGAGGTTGCCCAGCGGATGACCAACCGGTTCAATGAAAAATTTGCTCCCTACTTCAACAGATTCCTGGAACAGGATATCAAGTGGGCGACGGGCCTGAAAATTGCCTCGTTGATTCAACGCGAAGCAGCCGGGCCAGAAGATATGCCCCTCATTGCCAGTATTCTCTGGAACCGTCTTTTAGAGGAGATGAAACTGGAAATTGATGCTACTCTTCAGTATGCCAAGGGCAAGACGGAAAGTGGCTGGTGGGCACTAGT
Organism: uncultured Gammaproteobacteria bacterium; assembly: GCA_964583685.1. Taxonomy (GTDB): domain Bacteria; phylum Patescibacteriota; class Microgenomatia; order UBA8517; family UBA8517; genus CAZOVJ01. Next base: position 152,310 of record CAZOVJ010000001.1, read on the forward strand.
AAAACCTGAAGACAAGAAAATAGACTCTCCTTACAATACCTATTTATATAGAGGCTTGCCACCCCAGCCTATTTGTAATCCAGGTCTGGCGGCCATTGAGGCGGTCTTGTATCCTGAAGAAACAGATTGTTTCTATTATCTCCATGACCCCAGCGGACAAATCCACTGTGCCGAGACCTACCAAGAACACAAAGAAAATATCAAGAACTTTTTACAGTAGCCCGCGTAAATTAATTTACTATTTTATCTTTACCTGTTTCTACCTTGCCCTCCGTCTTTATTAGTAATTTACCGAGAGTTTCAACAAATTTTTTAGCATGTTCACGGCTCATTCCGATCCTTGAGACGATCCGTGCCTGATTTGTGGGCCCCACTCTTTGCATTACATTGAGAATGACTCCATCTGGATTTAATACCATGTTGATATTGTCTGTATAGAACACAGGCGTGGTATCAAGGTTTATGCTTATTTGTAGACCTTTTTTCGGAGTTTGAGAGTTTACTTTTGCCATTTCTACTCACCGCCTTTTCTTAAAACTGCCCCGGCGGGCAGTAATTCATTATACTTGAAGAAGCAAGAAGATTCTAAGTGCTAAATTTTGCTTGTTTTTCTGCTTTTTAATCTTTTAAGAATGACATACCGATACCGGAAGATTATCCATGCTGGTAGGCTAAAAAAATTAGTAAAGGAGAAAGACCGACTGTCCCCTTCCCTGCTGAAGATGGCTTTGAAGATGGAAAAGGTGAGGGTTTCGGTGTAGGTACTTTGGTTGCAGCGCCTGCTATTGTAGGTTTGGGGGACAGCCTTGGTGTTTCAGTTGATTCCGGTGTTGGGGTAGGGCTGGCAGTCGGTGTCGGACTGGGAGACGGTGTTGCTGTTAGGTTTGGTGTGGGTGTGGGGATAGAAACCGGTGTTGGCGATAGTGTTGGGGTAGGTGTTGCCAGGATATGGGGTGTTGGTGTAGATGTGGCTGGAGGTGAATAGCCTTGACATTTCACCATTTCAGAGTAATAACAAGATGAGCCCAACCATCCATCATTGCAGATTACTTTGCCATTAGCTTGGGGCCCACAAGCGCAGCAAACGCCGCCATAGTGTGAACAGCAGCCGCTTACCGCATTGGCTGTGGAAGAAAAATAAAAAAATGAGTACAGGAGTATTGAAGTAAAAAGAACTAATAATTTAATCCTCTTTTTCATTCCTTTTTGGGCTGTATTATCCCAACCCAAAATCTTTCCTTAGAGATTTTTGTTTTGTCAAAGACATGTATAGTTTTTCAACTTTATCTGTAGCAATTACGTGGATATGAGGTTTAAGTTCATGGGATGTTCCGGAAAGGAGATCTTTAACCTTGAGTAAACTTTTCTTGTTGGTAATAATGAAAGGCTCACTGTTCCAAAGATCGAAAGCGTGCTTTAATTTTGAGAGGGCTTGGTGAGGATTTCCGCCAATTTGTACCTCAAAAACTTTAGTTGGTACACCTCTAGCGACTCTTCTCCAAGCAACATCTAGGCGCTCGCCATCGAGAGAATATTCTTTTTCGCTTATAAAACGTTCAATTTGGCCGATTTCTACCAATTTATCGCGAATTTGATTATGTAATGATTTTCCTTTCGGTTTCTCTCTTTGCTCTCTTATCGTTGGAATACTGATATCAAGGTTAAACTTATCAGATAGACGAGCAATTATTTCCCCAACTACTTTCTCATTACTTATTGGATTAAGCCCTGCCTGTATGCTTACAGGTAAATCTGAGATAGAAAGTGCCTCATCTTGCCACTTTTCAGGAGAAAGAATAGCTAATATTTGAAAGTCGAAGCGATAAGGGTAGATTACCTTTTTTGAGCGGATTTCATCAGGCCACAAGGGCTTATCTTGTTTATATTTTGACTCGAGTTTTGCAGTGCCTATTACCCCCTTAATGGGAGACTTTGCATAAAAAACTAGCAAATCGCCTTTTTGTAGTTTTTTCCAACGGTTTACTAAAGTCCCTTTCCGTACGCCCCAGACATTTCCACTATTTAAAGCCGTTTCCCAATTTTCTTCATTACCGGTTAAAATCCAGAGGTTTTTTGCCATTACTCCTTATTCTAGCACTACTTATAGTTTAGGAATAGGGGCGGGGCGCTACCCGAGAGAAAGTGAGAGATTATTCTTTACCTCATTCGTAGAACCAATCCCTACTAGGTTACGTGGATTTGTCTATCTTTTTGTCCAGAAAGTTCGGGTGGATTCGATATAGTCTAAAGAATCTTTGCTTAAATCTGATTTTCTCATTAAGTTCTCATATTCTTCCTTAAGAACTGAGAAATATTTCTCATAATTTTCTCCTAATTGAGGTTCTAAATAATAGCTATTATAGCTATAAATTCCCCATGCAACCGGCCTTCCGCGTCCGCCTGATTCTCGAGAAGCTATTTCTTCGGTTAACTCCCCTTCTCCGGGATATTCGTCAACCACCCCAATAACCTCGGCCAAGCCATCCTTGTCCAAATCTTCAACCATTAAATAATCGGGGCCTCCCATATAGAATAGACAATCACCAGGCCACTTTTTTTCTTCTGTAAAACAAACAGGAAGAACGCTGTCTTTATGAAGCTCAAAAAACATTCTTTCAAATTGGTGTGGACCGGCAGTGAAGTCAAAACTGAAAAAATCTCTACTTTCTTCTGAGTCAAGCCGGAAAACCCTGAAAGAATTCATGGCGGGTTGGGGAAAAGTCATTCTTTCTGGGGTAGAGCCAATTATTTCTCCCTGGGAGCTATAGGCAACAATTGAAGATACCCTAGAACTGTTTTCGTCAGAATTTAATCCAACGAATTCTAAATTTCCATCACCATTTAAGTCAGCGGCCATATCCAGTAATTCTTCCTCAAGGCCGGCAATTTGGCTTTCAGGGGGTGAGGTTGGCCTTTGTTTTAATAGAGAGAAAATCGTAAATAGAAGGGCGGGAATGATGATAACCAGAAAGGGGGCAATAAGTAAATTTCGCTTTATTCTTTTAATCACAATTCTGGCCGCATTATAGCATCTTTATTTCTTTTTTATTCTAGCACTTGAGGTTATTTTCGGAGGAGAATTTGTGTCTTCATCCTTTTGCCAGGATCGGCCAGGACAACAAGATGATCTGAGATAAGAATGTCTACGCCTCCAGATTCAAAAACAGATACTGGAATTTTTAGGTAACCCTTAGTTATTGGCTCAACGTTATTTAGGATTAATTGGGTTAGATAATCAACTAAAACTCTTAGATTTGGGGGAAGAGGTTTTCCTTCGACACTAACGAAAGAGCTGGTGGTAGGATCAAGGGTATAGATGATTTCCGGTGTTTCTGGCAATAGTTCTTTCATAAAAAACTATTATAGGCTAATTGACATGGAATTTCCAGATATGGTAAATTGATGAGCGCCATGGAAAAGAAAAATCCTTTATTTCACACCATTGTTTTTGCTCTGGTTCTTGTTGGGGTTCTTTTCCTGGCTGCTTATTTTCTTCCCTGGCAAAGGGTTAATTGGGGGAAGTTGAGCTTTTTGCCAGCTTCAACTGTGACCGTGACTGGCCAGGCCAAGAAAGAGGAAAGTAGCCAGATTGCTAGATTTACGGCCGGTGTGACGGTTAATAATGATAACAAGGAAGAGGCAATTTCTGAGGTAAACGAGAAGGTTGGGGAAATTATCCAGGCAGTTAAGGATTTTGGTATTTCAGAGGAGGATATTCAGACCCAGAATGTCAGTATCAGTAAGCGGGAGGATACTTTTGTAATCAGGGAAGAAATTGGTGAATGGCGGGCAAGCAATTCCATAGAAATTGTTTTGCGCGATGTTGACAAGGCTTCTGATTTGGCCGACTTGTTGATGAGCTCGGGCGCTACCAATGTCAGCGGGCCGAGGTTTTCTTTGGATGATACCCAGGCAGCTGAGGTTAGTCTTTTGGAGCAGGCAATTGACAATGCCCGAGAAAAAGCAGAGTCTATTGCCCAGTCTAGCGACAGAATATTGGGTAAGATTATCAGTGTTTCCGAAGGAGCAAGCCAGCCTATTAGGACTTTTGGAACCCTTGAATTGGCTCCCGGTGGGGCTCCGATTGAGCCGGGAACAGAAACAGTGGCTAAGACAGTAACCGTTGTCTTTGAGTTGGAATAATCCCCTAATCTTCTAAGAAAGCCTGAAATGCCTCTTCCTTAGTTTTGTCGTCAATCTCATAGCCGTGTCTAGCAAGTTGGACAACAAATACCTCAAAAAGGGTTCTTGTATGCTTTTCAAAACTTGCGCTTTCATCTGCGCTCCCCATCCATGGCTCTATGGCACCCAAACCCAGATTTACAGAATAAAGCCAATCTTGAAAAGAATGTACCAGTAACGGGTGTTTGTGAAGTCCAATGTTTAACCAAGGTTTGTCTCTTCCCTCGATGAGTTGATTAATTATCTCATGTGGCATCCTATAACCTCCTTCGTGTACAAGCTCAGTAATTTTTTCTATTCTTATTCGTATAGAATTTTCATGGTTTTCAGCGCCCTGTTCTTTTGACATATTGTTATTATAAAATAGGCTCAACCACAAAACAATATTATAGGAATATTAATATTCTGTAGGGATTAATTTATGAATTTTGAAGCAGAGAGGAGTAGAATCTTTGGAATTGGCCAATTGTTGTTTTTTCTCCGTGGCCAGGATAAATAATGGTTTCTTCTGGAAATTTAAGTATTCTTTGAATCGATTTTTCCAAATCCTTTTTATTGCTGTAAGAAAAATCGGTTCGGCCAATTCCACCTTGACTGAAAATCAAGTCTCCGACAAAGGCAATTTTCTCGCTTTTATTAAATAAAGTGATACTTCCGGGCGTATGACCGGGAGTGTGGATGATTTTTAGTTTATGGGCTAAGATCTCCCCTTCTTTTAAAAACCCATCAGGTTTTGGGGCGGGGCCAGGGTCAAAGCCAGTAAAATATTTGCTAGAGCGGCGCATGTACTTGAGCAAAAATTCATCCTTTTTGTGGAGGAAAAAAGGAATTTTGTATGCCAGTTTTAGTTCATTGATTGCCAAGACATGGTCAAAATGGCCATGAGTGGCAATAATTTTAATTGGTTTGAGATTATTATCCTCAATTATCCTGATGATGTAATCAGCATCATCAGCCGGGTCAATAATAATTGCTTGACCGGTTTTTTTATTAGAAAGGAGATAGCAATTTGTTTGTAGTTGGCCAAGTTCTAATTTGCGTAGAGCCAACAAGCTCATAATTAGCTGGTGGGGAGCAAAGAGTTTTTGATTTCTCTTTCTGCCTCAGCCCTTTTTCGGAAGTTTTTTACCTTAACCCATTTTCCGGGCTCCAGGCTTTTGTAATTTTTAAAGAAGTGTTTGATTTCCCTGAGCTGAGCCTCGGGAACATTATTGATGTTTTTATATTTTCCATAGACAGGGTCAATTTTTTCATCGGGAACACTGATTATTTTAGTGTCAATTCCTCCTTCATCTTCCATTTCCAGGAGACCGATGGGCCGGCATTGCATGACCACTCCCGGCTCCACAGACTTTTCCGATAAAACCAGAACATCAAGCGGGTCTTCATCCTTTCCTCGAGTGCCTTGAATAAAACCGTAATTGAAAGGAAAAACAATGGCTGAGTGAAGGAATCTGTCAACTTTTAGTTCTTTGGTTTCTTCATCAACCTCGTATTTGACACTTCCTCCGGCGCTGATTTCGATAAATACTTTAATATCCACACTATTAATAATACTATTAATAATTATACATCCAAGGTGGCTGTCTTCGCATATGTTTGGATAAATCTTTTTCTGGGTGGCACTTCCTTGCCCATCAGTGTTGTAAATAACCTGTCAGCCTCTTCTCCATCTTCGATCTTGACCTGCTTCAGAATCCTTTTTTGGGGATCCATGGTTGTTTTCCAGAGTTGTTCAGGGTTCATTTCTCCAAGACCTTTATACATTTGGATAGTTGCTTTTCTACCGCCTAGCTCCCTTAGTATCTTTCTTCTTTCTTCTTCATTGTAGACATAAAAAATCTTTTTTCCCAGTTGAATTCTGTAAAGCGGAGGCATGGCAATATAAAGATAGCCACACTTGATCATTTCAGTCAGATGACGATAGAAAAAGGTAAGGAGAAGGGTTTTAATATGCTCACCGTCTACATCGGCGTCGGTCATAATAATGATTCGATGGTAACGCAATTTGTCGTAATTTAAGGTCTCCCCTATTCCTGCACCCAGAGCGATAATTAAATCTTTGAGTTCTTCGAATTTGACAATTTTGTCCAAGTGGGCCCGTTCAGTATTTAGGACCTTTCCGCCCAGAGGCAGAATTGCCTGATAGCGTCTGTCTCTCCCCTGCTTGGCTGAGCCGCCGGCACTGTCACCCTCGACAATATAGAGTTCGGAAATTTCCGGTTTTGTTGACTGGCAATCAGCCAGTTTTCCCGGCAGAGAAGCTCCTTCTAAAGCTCCTTTTCTCAAAACAGCATCTTTGGCTGCCCTGGCTGCCAATCTGGCTTGAGCGGCCAGGAGAACCTTTCCCAGAATCCGCCTGGCATCAGCTGGATGCTCTTCAAGATAGGCATCAAAGCCTTCTCTAGCAAAGGAGTTGACAAAACCTAAAACTTCTGGGTTATTCAGTTTTGCCTTGGTTTGCGATTCGAATTGCAAAGACTCTGAGGGCATTTTTATGTAAACAACAGCAGTTAAACCTTCTCTTAGGTCTTCTCCGGCGAGATTGTTCTTACCTTCTTTTAAAAACCCCATTCTTTTGGCATAATCCGAAATACTGCGAGTAAGGGCCATTCTTAGGCCAGTGATATGAGTTCCACCGTCAATGGTATTAATTCCGTTAACAAATGCCTTAAGGTTTTCATTAAAAGTATCGGTGTATTGGATGGCAATTTCTCCGTTTATTTGGTTTTCTTTTTTAGAAAAGTAGATGACATCAGAAATTTGGTCCTTTCCCCTATTTGCGTGGCTAACCATTGATTTTATTCCACTTTCAAAATAGTAATGAGCTTCATCATTGTCTCTTTTGTCTTCAAAATGAAAAGAAAGGCCGGCCACAAGATAGGCGCGGTCTTTTAAAAGGTTTTTGACCTTTTTCTTGTCAAAGCCAATCTCCCCAAAAACTTTTTTGTCAAGTACGAATTTGGTTATGGTTCCGGTTAGACCGGCCCTTGTTTTAATATTCCATTCTTTGGGAAACCACTGGTTTAATTGTTTTTGGCTGGCGATGTTTACCTTAGCTTTGGGTTTCCCCCTTTGATATTCCTGGAAATAGGCCTTGTTGTTTCTTAAGACAACGACCAAGAAATATGAAGACAGGGCATTGACAACTGATGCCCCCACTCCATGAAGTCCACCGGAGATTTTGTAAGCCTTTCCATCAAACTTTCCTCCAGCATGGAGCTTAGTCATTGTTACCTCCAGAGCGGAAACGCCAGATTTGTGTTTGCCAACAGGAATTCCCCGGCCGTTATCATAAACAAGAGCTGAGCCATCTTTCTTAATTCTGGCCCAGATATCAGTTGCTACGCCGGCAAATGATTCGTCAACCGAGTTGTCCACTATTTCTCGAAAACATTCGTGAACACCTCTTGAGTCGGTTGAGCCAACAAACATTCCGGGTCTTTTGCGGACAGGCTCAAGCCCTTCAAGGATCTGGATTTGCTTGGCAGTGTAAGTGTTTTTCTTAATCACCGATATGCTTTAATTTTACCTTTTTTAGCCTCAAATTACAAGAAAGAAATTCATCATTTTAATCAGCTAAATTAACAATAAAGTTTGTCAGTTGGAGTTGGACATTGCCGTTTGCTTGAAGATTAGCTAAGGTTTTATTTGCACTTTCAAAGAAGGGTAATAAATCATTTGGCTGCAACAAATTGTTAATAAGCAATCCATGGCCTCCGTAGATGAGATTGGTGATAAAGTCTATTGCCTCATCCCGGAGATTAATCTTACTGCTAATCATAAATTTTTTGCCAATCGATAATTTTAGAAATTTTTGGGTAAAATCCTCAGCTTCTTTATTATTTTTCTGCTTTCCTTTTAAATTGATAACCTGGCAGCGAGAGGCGATTGTTGGTAAAGGCGATTCTTTTGATTTGGCCGTAAGAATATAGAATAATTTTTCTTGGGGCTCTTCTAGATTCTTAAGGAAGGCATTTTGGGCCTCTTCGGTTGCTTGGTCTATGTCTTTGATGACTATGGCCGTTTTTTCGCTTAAAGCCAGCTTGGTAAGATTGGATAACTGACGAACATCGGCTATCTTTAATAGACTAAAGTGAATAATTTTGGCTTTCAGTTTCCGACCTAAAACTTGAATTTGTTTTTGGAATTTCTCCTGGTCATAGCCGGTAATTAAAAAGGAATTCATATTTTATTATAACTGAGCGAGATGGGTTAATCGCAAACTAACGATAAGGAGTTGCTCAGCGAAAAAAGGCTGTTTTTCTTTATCCTTTAAGACTTTTTGAGGATTCAAATCGGCCTGGAAATGTTTGATAGTTTGCCATACCTGTTTTTGATTTTTGATCGATTTCCAGTAATTCAAAATGATTGGGGTTTTTTCTTTTTGGCCGCGTCCAACCCAGGAGGCAATCCTTCTTAGATCCGAAGCAGTATTTAATAAACTAGTTTTGTCCATTTTACTTTAATATTTTTTTGGCAATCTTTAAAAATCTCTTCCGTTTCTCTGGATTAAGTATTTCCATACTATCATAGTCTAATTTTATCACTAAATCTGGCATTGAACGTAACCTGTTTGCCGTTTTCCTGCCCCCAAACCCATTCCAACCGTTGTTTGATATTTATGCCTTTCTCTTTTATTGATTTAACGGCCTCGACTGTTAGTTGAGCTCCCATTAAAAACGGAGCCCTAAGCAAAGTTTCCCTTGGTAGATCAGGCATTTCTTCTTTTAAATAAGATTCAAGATGAGAATAAAATTCATCCATCAGGCTATGGTTTCTCTCAGGTAGGGAAAACTGGACGCCAATAAGAGAAGGTTCCTCCGAGTGTAGGGGTTCTCTCAAAAGAGAAATAAGTTTTGGGGAACTCCATTTAGCAATCCAGCCTGTGGCCTTTCGCGAGCGTCTCACCGCCAAGTAGCAGTTTTCATCAAAAGGATTGGTTTTATCAAAAGGATTGGTTTCATCAACAGGGTTGAGGAAGCCTTCTTTCTTTCCTAAATGAAGCAAGGCCATTCCCCAGTCTAACACCAAAGCATATGCCTCACCGGAATGGCTAACATTTCGATCACTAATTCGTTCTGCCGTGACCATAACGTCTCGGTAATGATTTAACGGCATAGATAGAGAGAATTGGGGCTTTTTTTCTTTTCGTGCTCTCAAAAAAAATCGTTCTAGAAAAGACATCGGTTGTTTCTGGCATTGGTATTATAAAGCATTGGCCAATCTCCAGGGCATGGACTTGATAAATTACTAGTTTTTGGTTCATAATGAAAACATGGCTGTCCCTACTGCCCAGGCTTCTTCTATTCAGACAAATGGAGAACCGGAGGCTTCAACCTTAGCTGACATTTTGGTTTCCCAGAAAGCACTTTCTTCTAAGAGGGCAAAACAGTTGAAGTTAGCTGAGCTGCAAACAGGTAAACCCCAGGAGGATATTGTTAAAGAACAAAATCTAGTTTCAGAAAAGGAACTGGTTCGGGCTAAGGCTACTCTTTACAATGTGCCTTATGTGGATTTGAGTTCAACGCCGGTTAACCCTGATGCCCTTTCTGTTCTACCTCAAGAGGTGGCCAAGCGCTTCCAGGTTTTTCCCATTAATCTTGAGCGAACGACCAAGGAGCTCTTTTTGGCCATGGCTGATCCCCTGAACCTGACAGCTATTGAGTTTGTTGAGCAAAAAACAGGATTCAGGGTCAAGCCCCGAGCGGCAGAACCTTTAAAAATTCAGGATTTTATCGCCACCCGTTACACTACCTCTCTATCCCAGGAAGTAACAGCAGCCTTAAAAGAGGTTGCTCCAGAAAGAGAAAAGATCAAGACCTTGGATGTAACTACACGGACAGGTTTGATTAGACAGGAAAAGATAAGTGAAGTGGTCACTCATGTTTTGGATTTTGCTGTTCGTGCCCGGGCCTCAGATATTCACATTGAGCCTCAAGAGAAATCAACCAGGGTACGCTATCGAATTGATGGAATTCTTCAAGAAAAACTGACTATTCCTAGAGAACTGCATGATGCCCTTGTTTCCAGAATTAAGATTCTTTCGGGGATGAAGATTGATGAGAAAAGAATCCCCCAGGACGGAAGGTTTAATTTCAAAACAGCTGATGAAGAAGTTGACCTTAGGGTTTCAGACTTACCGACTTCTTGGGGAGAAAAGATTGTTATGAGACTTTTGAAAAAGACAGGCGGTATTCCTGATTTACCTAAGTTAGGTTTAAGAGGAGTAGCCTTGAAGAATCTTCAAGAGTCAATTTTGAGGCCACATGGGATTATTATCATTTGCGGGCCAACTGGTTCTGGCAAGACAACTACTCTTTATTCTTTAATTCAGAGACTGAATACAGGCAAGGTAAATATTATTACTCTAGAAGACCCGATTGAATATAAAGTCCCCGGGGTTAATCAGGTTCAGGTCAATCCGGCTGTTGGTTTAACCTTTGCTTCTGGCCTGCGGTCTTTTTTGCGACAAGACCCAAATATTATTCTGGTCGGCGAGATTCGTGACCAGGAAACAGCTGATTTGGCGATTCAGGCATCTTTAACCGGACACTTAGTTTTTTCGACATTACACACCAATGATGCTTCTGGTGCTCTTCCCCGCCTTCTTGATATGCAGGCCGAGCCTTTTCTTTTGGCCTCATCAATGAGTGCTGTTGTTGCCCAGAGAGTCCTAAGACGGATTGATGAAAAAACAAGAGAGGCTTATACGCCTGACCCTAAAATCGTCGAGGACATTAAAAATATTTTAGGCCCTCTTTGGCCAGACAACAGACCAATAAAGCTTTATCGGGGCAAACCGACTCCTGAAAATAATAACTCGGGCTATTTAGGAAGAATTGGAATTTTTGAAGTACTGCCTGTTAGCGAGAAAATAGCCAGGTTAATACTTGAGCGTTCGCCGGCTTCTGCCATTGAAAAAAAGGCTCGTGAAGAGGGAATGATTACCTTGAAGCAGGACGGCTATTTGAAGGTGCTTGAAGGAGTAACAACTGTCGAGGAAGTTTTGCGAGTAGCCCAGGAGTAAAATGAATAGCAAGCAATTACTGCAGTTAACAATTGACAGAAATGCCTCAGATTTACACTTGCTGGTTGGCATTCCCCCTACCCTACGTATTGATGGAAAACTATGGCAGGTTCCCAATGAGGGAGTTTTGACACCGGAATCAATTGCCAATCTTTTAAAAGAGGTAATGAATTCTCAACAATTGCAGCGACTTTTACTTAATAAAGAACTGGATTTCTCTCTTTCTTTTTCTGAAAAGGCCCGCTTTAGGGTTAATGCTTATACTCAAAAAGGTTCCCACGCCGCCTCTTTTAGAAAAATACCTTTGGTAATTCCCAACATTGATTTTCTCAAGCTTCCCAAGATTTTGCATTCTTTTACTGCTCTTCGTCAGGGATTTGTTTTAGTAACCGGGCCAACTGGTCATGGCAAGTCAACTACTTTGGCAGCAATGCTCAATGAGATAAATCTTAACCGAGCCGTGCATATAGTTACCATTGAGGACCCGATTGAATTTATTTTCCAGCCACAAAAGGCCATTATCACTCAGCGTGAGATGCACGAAGATACTCATTCTTGGACTGTGGCTTTACGCTCAGTCTTGCGTGAAGACCCGAATGTAGTTCTGGTTGGCGAGATGAGAGATTATGAGACGATTTCTTCTGCCTTGACCGTGGCCGAGACAGGCCATTTGGTTTTTGCTACCCTGCACACAAATTCTGCTGCTCAGACGGTTGATAGGGTGGTTGATGTTTTTCCTGAAGAACAGCAAGACCAGGTAAAACTGCAACTTTCAAATGTTTTACAAGCAGTCTTTTCCATGAGGTTAGTCCCGGCAATTGGTGGTGGAAGGGTTGTTGGCTACGAAGTTATGCTGGGAACGACAGCAATAAAAACAGCTATTAGGGAGGGTAAAAGCCACCAGATAGATTCCATTATTCAGACATCAGCTGAGATTGGCATGAGAAACCTAGAAGGTTCTTTAGCAGAATTGGTTAAAGGAGGGCAGATAACAGTGGATGACGCCCAGAATTGGTCAATCAGGCCTGAAGAATTAAACAGACTTATTCGCGGCGATAGAATGAAGGTATGAAGAGATTTATTTATAAGGCGAAGAATAAGGAAGGTAAAACTGTAAAGGGAGAGGTTGAGGCTTCAAATGCGAATTATGCAGCCAAGCTGGTACGAAAGCGTGGTTTGTTGGTTCTGAATATAAGACCAGCAAGGCAAGGTATTTTTAGCTTAATCAAAAAAATGCGTTCTCGGATAACCACTTCCGAGATCGCTGCCTTTACCAGACAGCTTTCAACAATGATTAATGCTGGATTGCCAATTACTGAATCTTTATCTATTCTTCGTATGCAATCCAAGACCTCTCTTCAGCCGGTTGTTACTCAGATATTGGCTGATGTTGAAGGAGGAGAATCTTTGTCAAAAACTTTGACTAAGCATCCGAAAATTTTTTCACCCACCTATGTTGCCTTGATTAAGGCCGGTGAAACAGGTGGTGTTTTGGACAAGGTTTTACTCAGGCTGGCGGATAATTTGGAAAAGCAACAGGAGTTTAGGGGTAAAGTTAAAGGTGCCCTGATTTATCCTTTGATTGTTATTGTAGGAATGGTTGTTGTTTCCTTGATTATGATTATTTTTGTCATTCCTAAGTTAATGTCTTTATATTCGGATCTTAATGCTGAGTTACCCTTGCCCACAAAGATTTTGATGGCTATTTCTTCGATGCTTCTGAGATTTTGGCCCTTAATAGTTTTACTTCTGGGATTAGCCTTTTTGGGTTTTAGAGAATATCGAAAAACTTCTCGAGGTAGAAGAGAAACGGATAAATTGGCATACAAAGTCCCTATTATAGGGAAACTTCAGCATCAAGTTGTTTTGGCGGAGCTGACAAGAACCTTGGGTCTGATGGTTGGTTCAGGAGTGGCAATCCTTGAGGGTTTGAATGTAACGGCAGGAGTTGTTGCCAATACTCTTATATCTGATGCTCTAAGGGATGCGGCCAAGCAAGTTGAGAAAGGTTTTCCCATTGCCTACTCTTTTGCCAAACACCCCCAAGCATTTCCCTATATTCTTTCCCAGATGGTTGCTGTTGGAGAGGAAACAGGCAAGATGGAGGAGGTTTTGTTTAAGGTTTCTAGAATTTTTGAGATGGAGAGCGAACAGAAAGTAAAGGGTTTAACCGCGGCCATTGAACCTTTGGTGATGATTATTTTGGGCTTGGGAGTAGGTTTTTTGGTGATTTCAGTAATTTTGCCGATTTATAACTTGACAAGTCAATTTTAAAAACTGATACTGAAATGAAAGGAGGTGATTACGAATAATGCGTGAAAAGGGTTTTACCTTGGTTGAGCTTCTAATTGTTATTGCCCTGCTTGGGGTAATTGCCATGATTGTTATTGCCGCTATCAATCCAATTGAACAGGCCAACAGAGCCAGAGATACAAGGATTAAATCAGATGCCTCTCAGTTAATCTCGGCAATTGACCGCTATTTTGCTGCTTCTGAGCAGTTTCCTTGGGTGGTTGTCGGTGAAGCGGATAGCAATGACGCTGAATATGGGTTTGTTAATTCTAATACCCCCGGAGTTGGTCTTTGTGCAGATGGGCCAACTTGTGGTGAGGATGGGTTATTAATTAGTACCAACGAATTGAGAACAGAGTTCAGAAGGCGGGATTTTACCACGGCAACGGAACCAGATAGACTATTGTTTATTGGCAAGGGTGCGGGAACATCTGAGTCGGTTTATGCTTGTTTTATACCCACATCAAAAGCAATAAGAAGCAAGGCAGTGACAGACGGTAATGTTTATACAATAAGTCTAGTAGACGGCACAAGAGCTCAAACTGATATTTGCGATCTTGATGATGCAGATTGGGTTGACAGTCTTTGCTACACTTGCGTTCCTGAGTAAAAAGCTCTTATGAATTTTATTCTTTTGGCTGTTTTTGGCTTAGTTATTGGTTCTTTTTTGGGGGCTTTTAGCTGGCGATTACCCAGAGGAATAAAAATAGTTTTTACTCGTTCCCAATGTCCGAACTGTAAACATAAGCTTAGCTGGTTTGATAATATTCCTCTTATTTCTTTTTTCTTGCTTAAAGGGAAATGTAGATATTGTCATAAAAAAATTTCCTGGCGTTACCCTTTAATTGAAATAACCACAGCCACTATATTTGTAGCTGTGGTTAGCTTCCCAAATTTATTGAGTCAAAATATTGCTTGGCTGGAAAATTTGACTTTTCTCAGAATTCCCTTTTTCTTGTTCTTTTTCTCTCTTTTGATTCTTATCTTTGTTATTGATTTTGAGCAACAAATTATTCCTGACCCATTGGTTTTTGGGGGACTGGGAATTTGTTTTTTCTATTTGTTTTTAATAGATTCTTCCTTTCTTTATACTTATCTTTTAGCTGGATGCGGCGCGGCTGTCTTTTTGTTGCTTATTCATTTGTTTACTCAAGGAAAGGGAATGGGCTTGGGAGATGTCAAACTTTCAATTTTAATGGCTAGTGTTTTGGGGATAAAAAATACTCTTGTCTGGCTTTTTCTTGCTTTTTTGATAGGGGGCCTGGTTGCCAGTTTACTGCTCTTAAGCAAGAAGAAACATTTGGGTGAAAAGGTTGCTTTTGCTCCTTTTCTTGTTATATCTTTTATTATTACCGCTTTTTTGGGTGTTGATTTACAAACATGGTTTCTCGCTTTTTGAGACAAAAAAATTTTACTTGTGCAGCCAGGCCCGCCTGCCGGCAGGCAGGTCTGCCTCGTCGACCGGCGGGTGTCACCTTAACAGAATTATTGATTATAGTTTCAATTATCAGCATCTTGGCTGTTATTGCCATTTCTCTTTTAGCCAGTCAGATTTTTAAGGGCAATGATGCCAAAAGAAAAACAGAAGTGCGACGCATTCAGGTCGCGGTTGAAGAATACGAAAAAGACCATGAGTGTTATCCCCTTCCTCAATATGTTGTTTGCAAGCCTGGAACTGGCTTAAAGCCCTACATTTCTAAGATTCCCTGTGACCCTGTGACCGGCGGCTCGTATGTTTATGAACATGCAGATGATACCTGTCCAAGCTGGTATAGAATTTATGTCAGGTTGGAGAATGAGGCTGATCCAGATATTGAAGAGTTGGAATGTACTTATGGTTGTGGTCCCGGTTTTGCTTATAATTATTATGTTTCTAGTCCCAATGCTCCGGCTCCAGCGAGAGCGACTGCTCCCCTACCAAGTGGAGACGGAGACGGAGGAGACGGAGGAGACGGAGAAGTTTTTTATGGCTGTTTTGGTGGGGTTTGTACCATGATTTCCTGGGACCCGGAACGGCCTGGCCCGGAATGCGACCCCAATTTTCAAAACCCGACTTGTTATGGTCAATGCGGTCCAGCGGAAGTAGAGTGTCAGCCATGGCAATGAAATGCTTTGGTTTTAGTAAACGAGAGATAGTTGGGCTGGGTTCAATCTTATTGATTATCTTTTGCGCCACTGCTCTCAATCTTCGAGTTTCTATAAGAAAAGGTAGAGATAGCCAGAGAAAAGCAGATTTGAGAAGGATAAGTGATGTTTTAGGAGAATATAATCAGGATTTTGGCATTTTCCCCTTTTCCGATAAAGGCCGAATAGTTGCTTGTGTATCTCCTGAAGGTGAGCTAGATGAGCAAGGCAAACCGATTTTAGTACCCTGTGAATGGGCGTTCGATGGCATCTCTCCTTATATAGAGGCTCTTCCTTCAGACATTCATCATGGCCAGGGGGCCCGCTATTATTATCTTTCTAATGGAAAAAGATTTCAGATTTATGCTTCCTTAGAAAGTAGTACTGAACCCGAATATGACCCTAAAATTGTTGCTAGAAATCTAGCTTGTGGCAACAGGGTTTGTAATTTTGGCTTGGCCTTGGGGAAAACTCCTCTTGATAAATCCATCGAAGAATATGAAAATGAGATGAGAGATCAATAAGCGATAAGAGATAAGTAAAAAGTGATAAGTAAAAAATCAAAATTAACAGGTTTTACCTTAATTGAGCTTTTGGTGGTTGTTGCCTTGATTGGCATCTTGTCCACCTTGCTTTTGGCCAATTTTAATGCGGCCAGGCAAAGAAGCCGGGATACCCAAAGAAAGAGTGATATGAGGAACACTCAGACAGCTCTGCGACTCTATTATAATGATTTGGGTGCTTTTCCTGAAGGCAGTGACAGTGGCCAAATTATGGGTTGTGGTAGTGATGGAACAGCTCTTTGTGATTGGGGTGAAGAATGGTCTGTTGGCTCAACAGTCTATATGTCCAGTTTAGTCAAGGATCCTATTCCTTCCCTGGTTTATAAGTATGTTCAGATAGATTTAGATACTTATACTCTTCAAGCCTGTTTGGAGAATAAGAGTGATGATAAAGGCCAGACGACTAGCGATACTGATTGGTGTCCGAGCGGCTGGATGTACCAGGTCCAACCATAATCAAAAATCAAAAATCAAAATGCAAAAATCAAAAATGTTTGGAACTTGGAACTTGTCCCGCAAAACGGGATCCCGCCCTGCGGGAGAATTTGGGAATTCCCGACCCCAGTTGGGCTTTACCCTAGTTGAGTTGTTGATAGTGATGGCAATACTGGGTATTTTGGCAACATTAGTAGTAGGTGGATTTCGGACTGCTCAAATGAGAGGTCGAGACGCCCGGAGGAAAAGTGATCTTAAGCAAATTGGCCAAGCCTTAGAAATGTTTTTCTCTGATTATAAACAATATCCGGATGACTCAGGTGGATTGATAATGGCTTGTCCCTATGACCCAGATGGAAGTACCGCCTGTAATTGGGGTTTAGGAGAATTTACGGATGGGAAAACTGTGTATTTCAAAGTAACTCCGTGTGATCCCATTCCTTCCCTGGCTTATTTTTACCGAATTGTAGACCCCCCCAATAACCAGAAATTTCAACTCTTTGCCAGAATAGAAAATCCGCGAGACAAAAATTGCCTGGAAGGTGACTGTAGCTACCCTTCTGGTTATTCTTGTGGTGTGTCAATTTGTAACTTTGCTATTGCCAGTCCGAATACAACACCGATGGAATAATGCAATGACCAATGCCAAATGATAAATGAAGGAAGGGGATTTACTCTTGTTGAGCTCTTGGTGGTTATTTCCATTATTGGCGTTTTGGCTTCTTTGGTTATGATTTCCTTTACCAGTAGCCAAAAACAGGCAAGAGATACCCAGAGAAAGTCGGATATTAGACAATATCAAAATGCCCTGGAAAATTTTGCTAATAAAAACAATGGTTTTTATCCTTCTCGCAATGATGATTCCGGTGTTTCTTGCCCCAGTAGTTTGTGCTCTGACCTGGGAATTTCCAGCTGCCCAGAAGATCCAAGAAACTCAAGGGATGATAGTTTTGTTTATAGATATCAATCAGATGGAAGCGGTTCGGGAGCAATTGATGGTATAAAATATGTTTTGTGGTTGAGACTGGAAAATAAAGATAGCTATTGGGCTATTTGTTCTGATGGCCGGATAGGAGAGGTAAGCTCTGGTATTCCTCCTTCCGGAGGAACCTGCCCACTGTGAAACAATGAGCAATGATAAATGGCCAATGACAAAAGGGAAAAGTGGCCTGCCTCGCCGGCAGGCAGGCTTTACTTTAGTTGAGCTCTTGGTAGTTATTTCCATACTTGGCATCTTATTCGCTTTGTCTGCTTTTGGGCTTCAGGGTGTACGGGAAAGTGCCCGCAATTCTCAAAGAAAAAGCGATTTGGAATTCATTCGGGCTGGAATAGAGACTTATAAAGCTGATTGTGATATTTACCCAACAGCTCCCCTTCCCTCTCCTCCTGGATCTCTTGTCGGCGACGATTCAACAGAAAATTGCCTTTCATCGAATACTTATATTTCAGAAGTTCCGACTGATCCTCAATCTCCAACTAGGGACTATAGTTATTTTCAAACGGATTCTGGGTTTGGCTATGAAGTCTGCGCCAGTCTGGAAGGAGAATCCGGTAGTGTTAGCTGTGGCGGGTCAAGTAGTTGCGGTAATTCAACCTGTAATTATAGGGTGACCAATCCCTGAGTTAATGAGAAGGATTATACTGTCCACCGGTCACTGTTCACCATTCACCAGTCTTGGCTATACCCTAATTGAAATTCTTGTTGGATTGGTTGTTGTTGGTCTTCTTTTTGCTGTTGGTTATATTGGCTATAGAGGTTTTAGCCGACGCCAGGTAGTTGTTTCTGCGGTTCGTGCTTTAAGAAAGGATTTACGTCTTGCTCAAGGCCAGGTTTTGGCCGGTAAAAAGCCGACTGAATGTAGTGGTACTCTTAGCAGTTATAATTTTAGAGTGGTTGGTGCCTCTGAATATGTTATTGAATCAATTTGTGGTGAAGAAAGTTTTTTAATAAAAGATGTTTTTCTTTCCTCCGACCTTTCAATGGCGACCCCCAGTATTAACCCGATTGTTTTTAAGTCAGTTGCTCAGGGAACGAATATTCCTTTAGGGGCGGTGGTAACTATAACCATTACTCAAAAAGAAACGGCTAATACAGGTTCGGTTTTAGTTGGACCGGGAGGAGATATCAGGTGAGAAATTCAAAATTCAAAATTCAAAATTCATCTGGACAGTCTCTTTTTGAAACAGTTTTGGCCATAGCCATTGTGGTTATGATTTTGACGGCCTTGGCAGCTCTGGCAACTACTGCTGTCAGGAATGCCGCCTTTTCTAAAAACAAGACTTTGTCAACAAGGTTGGCTCAGGAGGCCACAGAATGGTTAAGGGGAGAAAGAGATAAAGATTGGGATTTTTTCACCACAAAGGCGATGGTACCAAAATGGTGTTTAGCCAGTCTTTCCTGGACCGAGGCAAAAATTGGTTCGTGTGGTGAGGGAGATATTGTTGGCAATACCGTTTTCAAACGGGAGGTAATCTTTGTTCCCGATATCCTTGATCCTGATACGATTGAAGCGAGGGTAGAAGTTTCTTGGTCTGATTCTCAAGGTTCTCATCAAACAAGAGCGTCTACCTATTTTACAAATTGGATGAGTCAATAAAAAAACAATGCTAAAAAAGATAAAGGGCTTCAGTCTTTTGGAAGTATTAGTTGTCTTAAGTATTTTTGCTATCTTGGCGGTTGTCGCTACTCAATTTATTTTTTTAACTCTTAGGGCCTCGAGAAAATCTGATGTAAGTAGCCGGGTAAGAGAAAATGTAGATTTTGCTCTAGCCACTATGGAGCGTCAACTCCATAATGCAACAGAGATTTCACCTTGTCCCAATCCAGATTCATTGGTAATTAATTTTAAAGGCCAGACTGGAGTTGATACCTCTTTTTCTTGTTTGAATATGTCTGAAGATGGCTATGTAGCTTCTTCTTCTGCCCGACTTACAAGTGACAAAATTGTTATTACCTCCTGTTCTTTTGAGTGTGTTCCAGGGGAAGGAGGTGTGCCTGCATCAGTAACAATAAGCCTGGGTGCCCGGGATGCAACTGCTCAAAAAGCAGAACAGTCAAGGATTAGCATTTCAACTAAGGTGTTTTTGAGAACTTATTGACGCTGTTGAAAAGCGTTGTTAAACTGGATTATATGAAAAAACTGCCTCAGAGTTCTTCTCCCGGCCAAGTTTTATTAATAGTTCTTCTTACTATGGTTGTTGTTTTAACAATTGGCTTATCTATTCTTTCGGCTTCTATTACTGATATTGCCATTACTTCTCGAGAAGAGGAGGCGTTGAGGGCATTTTCTGCAGCCGAGGCGGGGATTGAGAAAGTTCTAATTGCTGGTTTCCCTTTAAGTGGTGAGTTTCAGGATGCTTCCTTTAATGCTCAGGTTACAAATATTGCGGAAGGTTCGAAAACCTTCATTTATCCCCAAAATGTTAGTGCTGGAGACACGGCCACAGTTTGGTTCGTTGCCCACGACACTGACGAATCCCTTATTTGTAGTGTGGAGTATCCCTGTTTCACTGGTAATCAGATGAGAATTTGTTGGGCCAAAGAGGGAACAGCCAGTGACCAAGCGACGACTCCTGCGATTGAAGTTTCCATTTGGTATACGGAGACTGCTGGAGATTACTCAACCACGAAAATCGCCAGAGAAGCGATTGACCCGAATGTTACCAGGCGAGTAGTCAATTCCTTTTCTGCTCCAACACCCGGTGATTGCAGTATTGATGGGAACAATTTTGCTTTTCAGAAAATAATTGATTTTTCTTCTTTAAATGGCCTGCAATTTGCTCACATAAAATTTATTTACAATACTGATATTGCTCAATCTCTAGGAACGGACGTGAATTTTGACGATAACGAATTTCTTCCTTCACAGGGCAAGAGAATTGAATCAATTGGAACAGCTGGTGAGGCAGCCAGGAAAGTTGAAGTTTACAGGCTTTTTTCAGCTTTACCAGCCATTTTTGATTTCGGAGTTTTTACACCAATGGGAATAAGTAAATGAGTGTTGGTTTAGATATTGGTTCTAAAACAATCAAGATAGTTGAATTAGAGCGAGCCGCTAATAAATTTAGTCTCAAGGCGGCTGGCGTGGTTGGTTATAAAGGTAACACCCCAGAACACTTACAAGAGAAAAAGGGATACGCTTCTTTAAGCGAAGTGATTAAAAAGCTTTTCAAGGATACAAAGATTTCTTCCAAAAATGTGGTTATTTCTTTGCCCGAAGCTCAAGTCTTTTCTCGAGTGATTAGTTTTCCCCTTTTGACTGACCGCGAGATTGTTTCCGCTGTTAAATGGGAAGCCGAACAGTACATCCCCATTCCCTTAAAAGAAGCCATTGTTCAACACAAAATTTTAGAAAGAAAGGAAAATACTACTCCTCCCTCTGTTTCCGTTCTTTTGGTTGCTGCCCCGAGAGTTTTGGTTGAGAAGTTTATTAAGGTGATTGGTATGGCTGGTTTAAATTGCCAGGCCGCTGAAACGGAACTGATGTCTTTGGTGCGTTCTTTAGCTCCTCCCCAAGAAACTGTTCTCCTCTTAGATTTTGGTGCCCGTTCCACAGGTTTGGCAATTGCTAAAAACGGACAATTGTCCTTTTCCCGTTCAATCCCAACTGCTGGAGAGGCCTTTACTCGAGCAGTTGCCCAATCTTTGGAAGTGAATCCAGAACGGGCAGAAGAGTATAAGCGTACTTATGGCTTATCTGCTACACAGTTAGAAGGTAAGGTTGGGCATGCCCTTGACCCAGTTTTTAGGGTAGTGGCAGAGGAGATTAAGAAAGCAATTCATTTTTATCAATCAGAGGAGAAAGGAGGGGCTCCTACTTCTTTGGTTCTCTCAGGAGGTAGTTCGGGGATGCTTGAAGCCAGCGCTCGTTTAACAAAGCTTTTGGGAATAGAGGTGATAGTAGGCAACCCTTTTTCCAAGATTAATATAGATGCTTCTATGGCAAAGAGTTTGGCAAATTTTGCTCCACTTTATGCCATCGCAATTGGCCTGGCGATGAGAGGAGATTAATATGCCGGAAAAAATCAACCTTCTGCCAATAGAACTTAGTGCTAAGGGCAATATAGCCAAGACGGCCACTCTTTTAAAAAAATTAGCTATAGCCGGGAGTTTACTCTTCTTAGTTTTAGGAGGACTTGCCGTAATTTACATTGTTTTTATTTCAATTCAAGTTAAATCCTTGGAGCAAAGTCAGAAGGGACTTAAGACCAATATTCAGAGGCTGGAACAAACAGAACAGGAATTCTTTTTGATTAAGGATAGGGTCCAAAAGGCCGATAGTATTCTTGCTCGTCAGGAGACAATAGAGGGCCTTGGGAAATTGAATGAGGTGATTTTAAATCTTCCCCCGGAAACTTTCTTGAGCGAAAGCGAGATAAGCGAAGATAAATCTAAGCTTACTTTTATGACTAAAAAATCTTCTAGTCTAGTTACTGTATTGGGTTTTTTAGCAACAGGAGATATTTATGAGAAACTTATTCTCAAAAATTTTAGCTACAACCCGGTGAGCGGATTTTTAGTAAGAGTGGAAACCTTTTAATATGAAATGGAATAAATCATCTTTGAAAATTTTAATGATACCTCTTCTTTCTTGTCTAGGTCTTCTCTTACTATCTTTTTTTGGAGGTAAATTGCTTGTCAAGCGGGTTCAGACATTAAGTAATAAATTATCTACTTCCAAAAAGAATGAAAGAGTTTTAGGACAGAATTTAATATTACTTCAAGAATTTAGCGGTCAGGCGTTATTTCTTTCTGGCAGTGCGGCTATTGCCCTACCGGCAAAGAATTCGGCTCTTTTGACCATCTCTCAGTTTAAAAAAGAAGCGAATAGTCAAGATGTGATATTAGATAATCTTAAGGTCAGCTCAGAAGTTAAAGACAAGCCGAAAACGATATCACGTGTTGATATCAAGTTTGATGTTGAAGGTACCCTTAATTCCTTGATAAACTTTCTGATGGCCGTTAAGCAAGGTGCTCCATTAACTAGGATAAAGAAGATTCACCTGAGTTATTATGGAGAAAAAGCCCGTGCTTCGGTTGGACTTTCTTCTTTTTGGTCTAGCTACCCCACAATGTTGCCAACCTTAAGTCAACCTTTAGTTGAATTGTCAACCAGAGAAAGAGAGGTTTTATCCATTCTTTCAAGTTTAAACCCTCCCCTTTTTCGGGAAGTTACTCCTTCCCCTCCTTCTGTTCGCTCCAACCCCTTTTCTTTTCAATAACTTGTAGCTATTTCTCGTTAACCGAGATGTTCACGGATTTATTTTCTAAAACAGCCCGTACGCTAATAATTTTTCTGATGTTTTTAATTGTTCTTCCTTGTTTGCCGATTATCAAGCCGATAATTTTAGGGTTTGCTTTAACCTCAAAGGTTATTATTCTTCCTTCGATTTTTTTACTTATTTCAAAATCATCACTACCGGTGATGTTTTCAATTAAAAATTGTAGTAATTTTTTCATTGCATCAATTCCCTGACTGCTTTAGTCGGTTGGGCACCGAGAGCAATCCATCTCTCTATTTCTTTTTTATTAATTTTCTTAATTTTTTTAGTCGGATACCAATAGCCTACTCTGGCCAGAGATTTTCCCTTATTTTTTCGTTTTGCCTCAATGACCACAATTCGGTAAAAGGGATTATTTTTTCTACCAAATCTAGCCAGTCTGATTTTGAGCATGAAAGTAGTTTATCTTTCTTGAGATATTTTTACAAGAGCGGCTGCGGCCGCTTTCTTCTCCGCATCACTTTTATTTTTACCGCTTTCCTTACCCAGGATTTGATTATGGACCCATACTTCGACAACAAATTTTTTTAGATGGTCCGGGCCAGTCTGGCTGACTACCTTATAATTTGGGGCTGGGAGGCCTTTTGCCTGGACTTCTTCTTGTAATCTACTTTTTGGGTCCTTAAGCGGTTTAGCTAGTTTTTCAGATAAATCTGAGAGAAGATTATCACAGATGAATTTAAGGGTTTTTTTTGCTCCCTGGTCAAGATAGAGGGCACCGATTATTGCCTCAACGGTATCGGCTAAAATAGATGGATTTTTTCTTCCTTCCTCTTCTTCCTCACCCTTTGAAAGAAAAAGTGCCTGGCCTAAATTCTTTTTTTTGGCAAATGCTGACAGATTAACTGTATTAACCAGATTAGCCCGAAGAGCTGTTAGATAGCCCTCATCTTTATTGGGAAACCTTTTGAAGAGTTCGTAAGAGACCATTAGTTCCAAAACAGCATCGCCGAGAAATTCTAATCTTTCGTTAGATTGCCTGATACCCTGATGTTCGTTCACCCAAGATTTATGGGTTAGAGCCTGGTCAAGGAGGCCTTTGTTTTTGAAATTTTTCCTTAATTGGTTAATGATTGTCATTTTTTTCTGTTTCTAGTTGGCAATTTTTTAAGTATAGTTCCTAAAACTCCATTGATAAAAGAAGCAGAATTTTCGCTACCGAATTCTTTTGCCAATTCTACTGCTTCATCAATAATTACCTTAGAGGGTACGAGATTTTCTTTTAGTTCATATACAGCCAACCTGAGAATGGACAAATCAACCTTGTTTAGTTTGTCAATCGGCCAAGTTGGAGCTGCCTTTTGAATTTCTGGGTCAATGATTTTTCTTTTTTTTGTAATCTTGCGGACTAAAGGTGATACTTCTTGGTCGATAAAGGTGATTGCGAAGAGCTGTTTAACTAGTTTCTGTCTTTTCTTGTGTCTGGGATCATGGGCGGACTTCATCTTATTTAACTGGATCTTTTTTAATCCGGTAATTTCCACAGTGAGGACAAACGGTGTGGGGAAATTTTAATTCTCCACAAGAAGGACACTTCACTAATCTCGGCAAAGATGTTTTTTTGCTCTTTCTTCTCTTATTGCTTCTGGATCGAGTTTGTTTTTTCTTGGGAACGCCCATACATTCATTATTTTATCTCGAAATTTCCTCTAAGGCAAATCTGCGTCTAGTTGGCGACGACATGTTTTCTTTCAAACTTTTTCAAAAGTAATCTATATTTTTCCGGGTTTTTAATCGCTTTTTCTGCAATTTCCTTACTCTTTTTAAGCAAATCAAAATCTTGCCAAGAGGCGGTTTTTAATTCTGGAAAACCGTGTTGTCTTGTACCAAATACTTCCCCGGGTCCTCTCAGTTTTAAATCGAGCTCAGCCAGTTCAAAGCCGGATATGGATTTTTTTAATGCATTTAGTCTACTTTGTACTTTTCGCGATTTACTTTCAGTAAAGAAAAGGCAATAGGATTTTTTAAATCCCCTACCTACCCTGCCCCTTAATTGATGTAATTGAGCAAGCCCGAAACGCTCAGCTGCCTCGACAACCATTATGGTTGCATTTGGCACGTCAATACCTACCTCTACCACAGGGGTTGAAACAAGAAGGTCAATCTTCCCTTTTTTGAATTTGTCGAGTTCTTTGTTTTTGATTTGTGGTTTTTGTCTTCCGTGGAGTAACCCGATATTTAGGTCTGGGAAAACCTTAATAAGTCGCTCATATTCACTGGTTGCCGCTTTTACCTGTTGCATGGTTTCTTTTTTACTTTCCTCAATTAAGGGACAGATTACAAAAACTTGCATCTTATCCTTTTTAATTTGTTTTTCAATCCAATTGTAGGCTTTATCATGTTTTTGGGGAGGTACGACCCAAGTAGTTATTGGTTTTCTACCCTTTGGTAATTCATCTAAAGTTGATAAGTCCAAATCTCCATAAAAAGTTAGAGCGACGGTTCTGGGAATTGGTGTTGCTGTCATGGTAAAGACATGGGGCGCGGATTTCTTTAGGCCGGCTTTTTTGATTAAAGAGCCTCTTTGTTTAACCCCAAACCTTTGTTGTTCATCGATGACCACGACTGCAACCTTATCAAAACTTACCTTTTTATAAATGAGAGCATGGGTACCCACAAAAATATCATTTCTTCCCAGATCAGCCTTAGTTCCTAAAGAGGTTACCAGACAAATACGCACTTTAAAAGATTGAAGTAGTTGATTTAGTGTATTGAAGTGCTGCTCGGCCAAAATTTGAGTAGGTGCCATCAATACTGTTTGATATCCATTTAGAAAAGATATAAAGGCGGCAAGCGTAGCCACTACCGTTTTCCCTGAGCCGACATCTCCTTCTAGAAGTCTATTCATGGGAACTTGTTTTTTGAGATCTTTGAGTAGTTCTTGGCAAGACCTTTTCTGGGAAGATGTTAATTCAAAGGGGAGACTTTTGGCAAACTTAGCCACATCTTTTT
Source organism: uncultured Gammaproteobacteria bacterium (assembly GCA_964583685.1). Taxonomy (GTDB): domain Bacteria; phylum Patescibacteriota; class Microgenomatia; order UBA8517; family UBA8517; genus CAZOVJ01. Next base: position 178,170 of record CAZOVJ010000001.1, read on the forward strand.
TATCAAAACTAAGCCTGTGAATTGGCTCGTTTTTTTGCCACTCAAGCTTTCTGTGGACATTAGCCAGCTGCAAGAATAAAAGTTCATCAAAGGCAAGTCTCTTTTTGCCGAGTTTTGCCACTCCGTGGTTTTTCGGGAAATGGACTGCTTTAATTGAGGGAACAAGCTCAGGTAGAGATAGGTTTTTTAAGACAGAAGTCGGTAGGAATTCATTAATTGATTCCTTAGTTTGCCAAAAAGCATTGTTTATTCTTGCTCTCAACCATTTGGATGAAATGCCCGCTGTTTCTGGATAGATGGCAATAAGATGCCCGGTATGAACAGTCCTTTTGCCTGGTAAAAGTTTCTCATACTCGGGCGAAATTAGCGCTTTTTTGCCATTCCACCAATCAATCTTACCTGCCAGAGAAACTTGAGAACCAGGGGTGAGTGTTCTTATCAGATAGGGTTGATTGAACCAAACAACATTAATTTGTCCGCTCGCGTCAGAAATCTGGGCTAATTGAATTTTTTTAGCCTTTTTTGTGTAGAGGTTTTTAACGGAGACAATTTGGCCTTTTATGGTAATGGTTTCGCCTAGTTGCACCTTGCCAATTTCTGACATCAATCTAAAGTCTAGATAACGGCTTGGTACATGAAGGAGTAAATCCTCTACGGTCTGTATATCAAGTTTTTTGAGCCTTTTAACATAAATCGGTCCGACAAAAGGAAGTTTACTGACATAAGACCTTGGGTTCATAAGCCGCCCAGGATGTAAGGGATGAAAGGCAAGAAGGTTGTTAGAAGAAGGGCGATACCAGCAATAATAATGACAATTGTAAAAATCCTTCGTTGTTTTTTGTTTAAAATCATTTTTTGCCTCTTCTCGATGAAACTTGGATAAAGACTCTCTTGCCTATTTTGATGTTTTCTCCACCCTTTATTTTGTAGGCTGGGTTATAAATTGTTTTTTCATTTACATCCACCGCTCCCTGTTCAATTAATCTTTTGGCCTGAGATTTACTCCCCACTGTCTCTAGTCCGGCAATTGTCTGGACTAGGCTGGGTTGGTAGCCTATTTTAATTTTATATTCGGGAACCCTTTTTTGAAAAGTTTTTTCAAAATGGGCTTTTGCCGCTAAGGCCTTTTCTTTTGCCTGGATTTGTCGGACAACTTCGAATGCCAACCTCTTTTTAGCTGCAAGTGGTTTAAGAGATTTAGAAAGGTTTAATTCCAGGTTGGTTAGTAGTTCAATTCCAGGATCAATCAGGCTGTCTGGGAAGGCCATGATTTTACCAAAGATATCAATTGCCGAATCATTTAAATTAATGGCATTTTCTTCAGTTTTACCCATCTTTTTACCAGTTGGGTCCTCTAGGAGTTTCATGGCCAAGACATATTTCTCTTTTTTCTTCAATAGTTTCATCAGGATTCTTCCACTAAGCATGTTGAAAAGTTGATCATTGCCACCAATTTCAAGGTCTACTCCCATGACGACTGAATCATAAGCTTGCATTAAAGGATAGAGGAACTCGTGTAAATAGATTGGTTTTTCATTTTTAATTCTTTGTTGAAAGAAATCCCGCTCAAGCATCTGTTGAACAGTGGACTTTGCCGAGAGCTCGAGAACATCTTCAAAGCTTAGTTTAGAGAGCCATTGAGAATTAAAGAGGACTTCAGCCGGATTATCGCCATCAAATTTCAGTACCTTTTCAGCTTGAGATTGGTAATTTTTTGCATTTTTCAAAACCTGGCTTTTAGTCAATCTTTTGCGGGTGACCGTCTTGTCGCTTGGGTCGCCAATCATCCCGGTAAAATCTCCGATTAGGAAAATTACCTTATGGCCCAGTCCTTGAAATTCAGCTAACTTGCGCAGTCCAATCCAGTGGCCAAGATGTAAATTAGGGCTTGTAGGGTCGAAACCTTGGTAAAGGGTAATCTTTTTTTGGGATATCAAGTCAGCTAGTTTCTTTTTAGAGGGCAGAATATTTGCCACCCCCCTGGTCAAAACCCCATTGATCTTGTTCATGCTTTTATTCTAGCGCAATTAACAGTGAAATAATATACTTGAATTGGTAAAATAAATTAATAAGTTATGTGGAGGAATTATCGAAGACGACGAAGAATTCTGACCAGGCGGTCGTTGAGTACAAAATCGCTAAAAAGAACAAAACAGATTGCTGCCTTGGCAAAACTTTCTTTTATTGGTGTTATAGTTTTTTTTGTTCTTTTATTTATCGTCTTCCCCCTTCTTGCTTTTAATCTTCCTTCTCCTGACAAGATTGTTAGAAGGGAGGGTTTTTCCACCAAGATTTTAGATAGGAATGGCCAAGTTTTATATGACATTTTTGTTGACCAAAAAAGAACTCCCATTGAACTTGATGAAGTACCTCTTTATTTGAGGCAGGCAACCATTGCCATTGAGGATAAAAATTTTTATAAACATCAGGGATTTGACCCGACAGGAATTAGTCGGGCCCTTTTTAATATCGCTTTTCGGGGCAAGCTTCAGGGAGGTTCTACTTTGACCCAGCAGCTGGTCAAAAATGTTCTTTTGACGCCAGAAAGGACAGTTTTCAGGAAGATTAAGGAATTTATTTTGGCGATTCAAATCGAGCGTAAATATTCCAAAGATGAGATACTACAAATGTATTTGAATGAGGCACCTTATGGAAGTACGGCTTGGGGAGTGGCGGCGGCGGCTGAAACTTATTTTGGCAAGGAGGTTCAGGATTTGAATCTTGTTGAATCAGCCTTTTTGGCTGGTCTTCCTCAGAGACCGTCTGTCTATTCTCCTTATTCTTCAAATCCCAAGGCCTATATAGAGCGAACCCAGGGAGTCTTGAGACGGATGCGGGAGGATGATTATGTAACACGAGATGAGGAAAAGACAGCTAGAGAAGAGATTGAGAATTTGGAATTTCAGCCACGGGGAGCCGGTTTCAAGGCGCCCCATTTTGTCCAATATGTAAAGTCAATTTTGGAAGAACGCTATGGCGAGCGGGTTGTGGAACAGGGAGGTTTGCAGGTAACAACAACTCTTGACTTGGAATTACAAGAAGAGGCCCAGAAGATTGTCTCTGAGGAGATAGAGAAAGTTGAGTATTTACATATTACCAATGGCGCTGCCGTTATTCTTAATCCGGAAACCGGTGAAATTTTGGCCATGGTTGGCTCAAAAGATTTTGATGACCCAGATTATGACGGTCAGGTGAACGTTACCCTGTCTCTGCGCCAGCCTGGTTCGGCTATCAAGCCGATAACTTATGTTACTGCTCTGAAGAAAGGGTATACTACCTCAACCCTGCTGATGGATGTTCCGACAACATTTCCCGGAGGCATTGGTCAGCCCGACTACCAGCCTGAGAATTATGATGCTAAATTTCGCGGGCCAATGCAGGTTCGTTTTACCTTGGCCAATTCCATAAACCTGGCGGCCGTTAAAATGCTGGCCAAGGTGGGTATAAAAGATACTTTGCAAACTGCCTACGATTTAGGAATTACTACTCTTGAGCCAACACAAGCAACTTTAAACCGGGTTGGGCTTTCCTTAACCCTGGGGGGCGGGGAAATCAGGCTTCTTGAACTGAGCAGTGCCTATTCTAGCTTTGTGAACAAAGGTTATCGCATTGAACCGACCACTATTTTAAAGATTGAAGACAGCAAAGGTAAAATCTTGGAAGAGAATAAACCCAAACATGGTCGCCGGGTGATTTCTCCTGAGCAAGCTTTTTTGATAGTTGACGTCTTATCTGACAATCAAGCTCGCTCAGAGATTTTTGGTCTAAGTTCTTATCTTAATGTTCCGGGTTGGCAGATTGCAGTGAAAACCGGGACAACTAATGACAGGCGCGACAACTGGACACTGGGTGGAAATTCAGAGGTTATAGTCGGAGTTTGGGTGGGAAACAATGATAATTCCCCCATGCGTCAGGTTGCCTCGGGAGTAACCGGCGCTTCTCCTATTTGGAGAAGAATAATTATTGAGGCTTTGAAAGATAAACCCAAAAAGAGTTTTGAAGTGCCGGATGGTATTGTTACTGCAGCCGTTGACCTGGTTTCAGGCTATGCGGCCCACGACGGCTTTCCTTCGCGAATTGAATACTTTATCAAGGGAACCGAGCCTGGCGAGGACCCTGTCCATGTCAAATTGAAGATTTGTAAAACCGATGGCAAGCTGGCGACGCCAGCCGATATTGCAGCTGGAAATTATGAAGAAAAGGAATTTTTCATCTTTAAAGAAGAAGACCCGACAGCCGGACCAGGAGGACATAACCGCTGGCAGGAGGGAATTTTGAATTGGCTATCTACTCAGTCTGATTCCCGCTACCATCCACCAACTGATTATTGCGGTACCAGTAATCCAGTCAATGTTGAATTTATAAATCCTACAGATAGAACTTCTGATTTGCCCAATAAATTTACCATAGAGGTAAGAGTGGACTCAACCTCGGATATTGTTCAGGTGGAATTGGAAATTGATGGCCAAAAAATCAGGACATTTATTGGTCCGCCTTTTAAGGAGGAAGTAGAATTTGAGGATGGAGTTCATCAATTACGAGCTAAGGCTAGAGACGAGCAAGGTAATGAATCGGATAGGAAGATAACTATTGGTGTTAACCTTGCCTGGGACTATACTGAACCAACTCCTACCCCCACTCATACACTCTCTCCTACCCCAACCCCTTGACACTATGTTATAATCTCTCTCAACCTGCCTAAGAGCAATGGATACAGAGCGGGAAACAGAAGAGAGAAAAAGACCAAATCGAGTAATGATGATTGTTTATTATCAGGACGAGAGCCAAGTTCTTAGGCCAGTTTTTATTAATAGAATTGCCAGTAGAGATAGAATTTCTCAGGCCATTTTTGACGAAAGGGGAAGAACCCAATCAAAAATTTTAGAACTTAGAGAGAAAAGGAGAAGACCAAAAAAAACTGACAGGCATGGTAACCCATTGTCTAGTAGAAGACTAAAAGATATCAAAAGTGATTTAACAACTCAGATCCATCGGTTATCAGATGTGGAAGCAGCATTGGATGGTAGGATTTTTCAACCAATTGAACTAATAAGGAAAGGGAGCAAAATAATTGGATGTAGAATTGGAAGATGCTCCGAAGATCTGTATGACTGGTGGAGGTTTGTTAGAGGAAACCAGGGTCTTATTGATTTGCTAGAATCGAAGTCAGCAGATTACCATACAGCAAAAAGGGTATTTTTGCTTCAGTACAGAAGGAGACAGGGTAGTCCTTCTGAGCGAAACAGGACTTTTAAAGAACTTCGTGATTTTGTAGATGAAAAATTTGGAGATGATGAAGTTCTACCCGATTATATTCAAGACATTACCAGGTTCTTTGATAAGAGTTAATTCTTAACTATTCCCCCGAATTTTTTCTTAACCTTGTTTAATAATTTATTTCTAATTCTTTTAACTTCTTCGTTGGTTAAAGTTTTTGCTGGATGTTGATAGCAAACTCGGAAAGTATAAGCATCTTTGTAGATGTCTTTGAGTTCAACTTGAGATATTAAGGCAACTGATTCCATAGAAACAATAACATCTCCAATTTTTGTTCTTAAAGGAAGCTTGAAAGTAATATCTTCTATTTGGCTAGGATATTTTGGGAGAGGTTTATAGGAAGTTATGGCTGAGCTTGTGTTTCTTAGCCTTTCTAGATCAAAGTCATAATAAATATAATCATTCTCCAGAATTCCAAATTGTCCAAGAACCTCTTTGCCTGATTTAATGGTTAGCCTGTGGCTAGGAAGAAAGTTGGCCGTGTCTTGAGCTTCAAAACAGGCTTTAATATTAAGCCTTTTTAGTAAGACTTCTATTATACCTTTTCCCTCTCTATATTGAAAATTGGCAAAAAGGCCGGCAAGACATAGCTTTTCTTCAGGCAGCTGGCCTTTTCGCTTTAAATAGACATTGGCCATTTCAAACAAGTGGAAAGGGTCTTTTTCACCAGAATTTTGATTTGCCGCCTCAACCAAAGAAGGCATTAATCTTGTTCTTAAATATTGAGACTCCAGTCCTAAAGGATTTTTTAATTTTAGTGCCTTTTTGTCAACAAATTTTTTTGGAACCATTGATGAAGTATAGATTTCAGTTGCTCCCCAGCCGACAAGTAAATTTTTTACTTTTGTCTCAAAGCCAAAGGGCGCATTGGTTAAAGGATCAGGGATGACCCCTGCCATTAATTTGCTTGGTAATTTGTGATAGCCATAAAGCCGAGCTATCTCCTCAACTATATTCTCGGGAAGATTAATGTCATTAGCCCTAAAAGAAGGAATTTGAATAGTTAAAGTGTTCCCATTCCATCTCGGTTCAAAGCCTAGTGAGCGCAGAATTTGAGAAATACTAAGTTTTGATATTTGAATACCCAGTTTTTTATTAAGAAATATTTCAGTCGTTTTTATTGATTTGGCTTTATAGGGATGGGGATAGAGGTCAAGTACTTTTGGTTCAGCTTTTCCAGCCAATAATTTTTCAAAGAGGTCAATCCCTCGCCTGATCGCAAGAGTCACTAATTCTGGATCAAGTCCTTTTTCAAAAAGAGTGGCGGCCTCAGTTCTTTGGGCCAAGGTCATTGAGGTTTTCCGGATATTGACGGGGTTGTATGTTTGGACGAAAAGAAGAACATTGTTTGTGTTTTTATCAACTTGGGAATTTTTGGCCCCCATGATGCCCGCCAGATCTATTAATTGTCCTGAAGCATCTTCGATGACAATGTCGCCTCCGGGAAGAATTTGTTTTTTAGCGTCTAAGGTGGTTAATATCTCTCCTTTTTTGCTTGCTCTAAGAAGCATTTTTGAGCCTTTAATTTTGTCGTAATCAAAAGTATGTACCGGCTGTCCAAGTTCATGCATGATATAGTTTGAGATATCGACAACGTTATTTATCGGCCGCACCCCGACTGCTTGAAGCCTTTCTTTAATATCTTGGGGAGACTCTTTTATCTTTATTTCTTTGATTAAAACGGCTGTGAATCTCGAACAAAGGCTTTGATCGACTTCGGCTTTTAGGTAGTCAACCTTTTTGACAAATTTCGGCTTGGCTTTGGTTTTAGGGGCTATCAGTTTGGTTTTAATACCAAATCTGGGTAAAATTGCCGCCGCTTCTCGGGCAATTCCGTAGACGCTAATCGCGTCCACCCTGTTTGTCGTCACTTCAATCGAATAAACAGTTTGTTTACCAATTTTTTCAACTTTGTTTACAGAAGGTCCGGATAACGAAAGGTACTTGGCAATTTGTTTGGGCTTGGCTTTGGTTTTTAAAAAATCTCTGAGCCAAATATCGGGTATGAGAATTTCCATTTTAAAATTGTTTTAAGAACTTAAGATTTGAGCTGTATAAAAGTCTAATATCTGGTATTTTAAGCCCGGACCTCATCATATAAGTTCGCTCAACTCCCCAACCGAAGGCAAAGCCGGTGTATTTTTTAGGATCAACTCCACCGTTTTTCAGAACAGCCGGATGAACCATACCTGCACCACCTAGCTCAAGCCAGCCCTCTCTGCATAATTTGCAAGCCTGGCCATTCGCTAGGCGGCCCTTACCTTGACAAATGTCGCAGCTGACATCGACCTCAAAAGACGGCTCAGTAAAAGGAAAGTTGTATGGTCTTAGTCTTGTTTTTCTTTTAGGGCCAAAAAAATTCCGAGCGAAATAATCCAGAGTTCCTTTGAGATGAACAATGGAGATATCTTTGTCAATGACCAATCCATCGAATTGGTGGAACATCGGGAAATGGGATACATCTAGTTGCCTTCGATAGCACTTGGCAATATTAATCATTCTTATTGGTAATGATGACACTCGCCGCATTTCTCGGATATCACCAGAGGTTGTATGGGGCGTTAAGAGCATTGGTCCATACTTGGGATGCTCTGGTGTATCCAAAATAAAAGTTTCCCATTCATCTCTTGCCGGATGCCACTTGCCGAAATTCAAAGATCCAAAGGTAAACCAATCCCATTCGACTTCTGGATAGCGAACGCGGACAAAACCAATTTTTTCAAAGACGTTCGAAATCTCCTCGATTGCTTGGCTTATTAGATGAAGGTGTCCTTGGGCTGGTCTATTGCCGGGAATAGTTGGGTCAAACCATTGACGACTAGTCTGTTTAAGCTTGTTTTTTTGGGAACTAATTAAATTTTGCAGGGTGCTTTTTGTTTCATTAATCAGAAGTCCGATTTGTTTTTTTTCCTCAGAGTTCAGATTTTTTATTTTTTTAATCAGTTTTGTTAATTTCCCGTTTCTTCCCAGATAGGCAAGGCGCAGTCTTTCAAGTTCAGATAGAGAGCTAGTCTCCATAATCTGGCTGATGCCCTCGTTTTTAATGTTAATTATTTCCTCTCTCATAATAATCTTACTTTATTTTATACCAAAGGTGATCATTAAAAAACCTCCCTTTCGGGAGGTAAATTTTCCCAATTCAGTAACTTTACCTCCCGCTTAGGTTGAGGTAAAGTTAAAGAAAACAATTTTTGATTTCGATTGCATTAAAGGCATTATAAAAGTATTACTTAATACTGTCAACAATTTTTTCAAAAGTGTCAGGATCAGTAATGGCAATATCGGATAGGATTTTTCTGTCAATTTCGATTTTTGCTTTTTTAAGGCCGGATATTAGTTGGCTATAGGTAAGTTCATATTTCCGGGCAGCTGCATTTAGTCTAATTATCCACAAACGTCTTAAATCTCTTTTTCTCAACCTTCGGCCGATATAGGCATATTGTCCTGCGTGGAGTAAGGCTTCTTTGGCTGTTTTTATTCGTTTTCTTCGGGCTTGTTTGAAACCCTTGGCCGCTTTTTTAATTTTTCTGTGGCGTTTTGCCGCAATACTTTTGGTTCTTGGCATTATCTACTTCTCCTTACCCCCAAAGCTTTTCTCAGTTTTTTGCCATAAAATCCTTGAACCTCAACCGGTCTTTTTAAGTTTCTTATTTTCTTTCTTGATTTTTTAGCCTTCAGGTGGCTACTGAAAGAGCGTTGTCTTAAAATCTTACCGGTTTTGGTAATTTTAAATCTTTTTGTTGCTGATTTTCTAGTTTTTTGCTTTGGCATCTGTTTCTACTTTCTTTTTTGTTTTGCCCCTGGGCGAGATAATCATGACTAAGTGTCTTCCCAGAAACTTTGGTTTCATATCTATTGAAACTCTATCTCCCAATTCTTCCAAAATCCTTTGTAAAAGATTATAGCCAAACTGTTTACTTCTCATCTGTCTTCCCTTAAATTTGACTACAATTCTAATTTTATTTTTTTCCTCAAGAAATTCTTTTATCCGGCTAAGTCGTGTGTCGTAATCGTTCTCGGCTATAAAAGGTGAAAAGCGAACCTCTTTTAGTTCGCCAGTCTTAGACTTTTTCTGTTCTGATCGAAGCTTCTTTTGCTCTTGATAGCGCAATTTACCCAAATTAATTATTCTGGCAACCGGCGGTTTTGCCTTGGATGCAACCTCAACCAGATCGAGATTTAGTTTTTTTGCTTTGGCAATCGCTTCATCTCGAGCGATTACACCTATCTGCTTACCGTCAATCCCTATTACTCGGACTTCAGGCGCTTGTATATTTTCATTTACCCGCCAAAAAAGCTTTTTCTTTCTCAACTTCTGTTTAAGATTTTAGCAGATTTAAACTCAAAGGGCAAAGTCATTTAAAGATCTAGGGATTTTGTTTTAATTTTTTCTAGAGTAGTCCTGATAAATTTATCTATATCTATCAGACCCAGATCTTTTTCACTTCTTAGGCGCAAGGAGGCTTTTTTAGATTGTTCTTCCTTGTCTCCGACAATTAACATGTAGGCTACTTTTTCTAGTTGGGCATCACGGATTTTTGCTGCCAGAGTTTCATTTCGGTCATCAACCTCAACTCGGATGTTTTCTCTTTTTAGTTTATCGGCCAGAGAATTTGCATATTCAATGTTGCGTTCAGTAATAGGAAGAATTTTAACTTGTACAGGAGTGAACCAGAGAGGAAAAGCGCCAGCATAGTGTTCAATTAAAAAGGCGATTACCCGTTCAAGGGCACCAATTGATGAGCGGTGAATAACTACTGGCTCTTTCTCTTTTCCATCACGGTCAATGTACTTCAAGTTGAAACGCTTGGGCATAACAAAATCATATTGAACAGTAAAGGCAGTTTCTTCCTTTCCCAGGACATTTTTTATCTGAACATCAATTTTTGGGCCATAAAAGGCAGCTTCACCTTCAGCTTCAAAAAAAGGACATTTATGCTTTTTGAGAGATTTTTCTAAAATCTCTTCAGCAAAATCCCAGGCAGCATCGTTCTTGTAGAATTTTTTATTATCAGCCCGATCCCCTTTGGAGAGGCGATATAGGAAGTCTTTTTCAGGTTTTAAGCCTAAGACCTTGGCAATATATTCTATAAGATTAAGAACACTATCAATTTCAGCTTCTGCCTGGTCTTTGCGGCAGATAATATGAGCATCAGCCAGAGAGAAAAGACGCACGCGAATCAAGCCACTAAGCTCACCAGATTTTTCATAGCGATATTGATTGGCCAGTTCGGCAATTCTTATTGGCAGTTCCCGATAACTTCGGGGTCGGCTGGCGTAAAGCTGGAAGTGGTGAGGACAGGTCATTGGACGAAGGATTAGTCGTTCTTCGTCAACTTGCATGACCGGGTACATTGAATCTTTGTAGTATGGATAATGGCCTGATTTTTCGTAAAGTTCAACTTTGGCAATATCGGGTGTATAAACATGGTCATAGCCTCTTTTAATTTCTTCGTCAACAATAAATCTCTCCAATTCCCGACGAATTACGGCCCCTTTTTTAGTAAAAAGAGGCAAACCTTTTCCTACAAGGTCCGAAAAGACAAATAAGTCAAGCTCTTTGCCCAGTTTTCGGTGATCTCTTTTTTTAGCTTCTTCAAGTTGTTTTAAGTATTCATCAAGCTCCTTTTTATTGGCAAAACAAGTTCCATAGATTCTGGTCAACATTTTATTTTTTTCATCACCGTGCCAATAGGCTCCGGCTACTGAAAGAAGCTTAAAAGGCCCAATTTCTCCGGTTGATTTAAGATGCGGGCCCTTGCAAAGATCAACAAATTCATCTCCGGTCCAATAAACACTTGCTTTTTCTTTTCTTTTTTCTACCTCGTCTAACCATTCTTGCTTATATTCATTGTCCTTGAATAATTTTCGAGCCTCTTTAAGAGAAATAAATTTTTTCTTGAAAAGAAGATTTTTTTGGATAATCTTTTTCATCTCAGCCTCTATTTTGGGAAAAGCATCCTCACTGATTTTACCTCGATAATCAAAGTCAAAATAAAACCCATCCTCAGTTGCTGGCCCCATGGCCATTTTTAAACCCGGATAGAGTTTAAGCATTGTCTGAGTCAGGATATGCTCAGCGCTATGACGCATGGTCAAAAGCTTTATTTTTTTTCTATCTGGCATGTGGACCCGAGGGGATTCGAACCCCTGACCTTCCCGATGCCATCGGGACGCGCTAACCAACTGCGCCACGGGCCCTTATTTTTGGTGAGCATTTTTAAAATTTTTCAATTATTATTTTCTCCTTTATTTGCTCCGTTATCGATGGTCTATTTTTTTCTTTTGGTGAAATTCTTCCGGAAGCAACCATAGATTCAATGTCCACCGATCGATCTTTGAGAGGCCCATACACTTCTAATCCTTTAGGGCCTCTTTTGTAGGGTATACCCTTTTTAGTAAGATCTCCAGCTAAATCGTCAACTATGTCAGGGGGTAAATTATAAATAGTAACCAAATTAACACCTATACCTAACTGCTCAAGACGGGCTCTGGCATCTTCTAGTGCTGTACGAAGTTCCGAATTTGCATCTTCTGGTCGTACAGAAGCTGTTTGGCTCCGAGATATTAAATCGACGTCCCTTAGTGCTTGGGGACTCAATTCAATTCCACTGAGGTTAACATACCTAGCATTTTGAGATAATTCGGCTAACTCATTAGGGTTTAATCTAACTGTGCTGGTTTGTTTGGAACTTTTTTTTACTTCCATTTTATTATTTAAAAGTGACAGGATCGTATTATATCTTGATATAACTATACCACCCTGATTTAATCGGACCACCCTAGTCTCGTCCAGAGGACGATCAGCCTCTGGCTGAAACTGTGCCACGGGCCCTTATAAACAATTTAATATTATTTTAATCGCTGAGTATGGATACCACACTCACCCATGGATTTACTTGTTCCCATCCACCTTCCTGCTCTTTCTGGTTCTTTTTCACTTTTCTCTTTTTGTGAGCAGGGTTGGCAACCTAAACTTCGATAACCCTTTTTATAAAATGGGTGGGTGGGGATTTTGTATATGGCCAAATATCTCCAAATGTCTAACTCCGAAAAATCAAGTATAGGATTAATTTTAACAATATTGCCTCTTATTTCAATATAGGAGCATTTTTTTCTTGTAGATCCTTCTGATTTTCGTAGGCCGGCAATCCAAGTATCTAGATTTTTGACAGCTTCCTTAGTTGGTTCGACTTTATAATATTGGCAACAAGCATCAGGGTCGCTTTTCCATAATCCTACTGGACAAGGTTTGGCTTTGTACTCTTTAATCTTCATTTTGTATTTTTTAATCATTTGCTTTTTGTATTTCGGAGTTTGTTTAAAGAGAAAGGGTGTTGTTATGGTGAATATTGGGATGTCTTTTTTAATCTGCAGACACAAATGGACCGGAACTATTGAGTCTTTACCAAAAGAGCAGGCAACTGCGAGTCTGGGATACTTCCTAACAGCCCCCTTTATGAGCTTTTTAGCTTGAAGAATTTTTTCAAGAAAACTCATTGTTTTTTCTTCTTGGTGAACCCGAGAGGACTCGAACCTCTGACCTTTCGCACGTCAAGCGAACGCTCTAACCAACTGAGCTACGGGTTCTCTTCCAACTCATAAATTATAACTTTTTTCTAGGTCTTTCTTCAAGAATCTAACCTGAGGATCGAGTAAGATAATGATCTGGGGCAAGAAGGAATTTGGCGCCCTGCTTTTTGTAAGTTGCCCAGTAGTTTTTCTTTTTTGCCCTCTTGTTTGTGGCTGACAACCAAATTGCAGCATCTTCAATTCTCTTTCTAAAACTGATGATAAATTCAAGTATTTTTTCAAAAAATAAAAGATGGTAAATCCCCGGATTGGCCGGTGTTTGAAGAGTAGCTATTTTAACTTCTTGGGCCAGTTCGGGAGTTACTTTGGCCAAAGTGGTGATTTCTTCCATGATTGCATGGAGATGAAGTTTTAATTGATTTGTCTCTTGTTCTATTTTTATTTTTTCTTCTTTTCTTAGTCTCCGTTCAAGAAAAAGTTGTTTCTCAATTTTCTTTTTTTCCTCTACTTCTCCGGAGAGAACTTCATCAACCGCAAGTTGTTCACCTGGAGCGATTTCTCCTGAAAAACGCTGCCTAGGAGGAAACCCAAATAATTGTCTTTTTATGTTGCGAGGAGTTTCTTTAAAAACATCGGTTTCCAGGGATTTTAAGGTTGAATTCCCTATATCTTTTATGGCTTCAAGAGGGTTGGCCCTTTGAACTCTTTTTTTACTTTTCTTGCTATTATTGTCCATCTTTGTAATTACCCGTATATACTACAATATAATTTGGAGTTTTGCAATTCTTGCAGCCAAGAGCTTTCCAAGCTATAAATTGGCCAATTGTTCAAGGACAGCTTTTCTTTTCAATACTGCCCGAATGGTATTTCGCTGCTCTGGTCTCTCAAATTTTTCAGCATCTTTACTGGTCTTTGCGGCAGCCTCAATAATTTCTGTTACTTGCTTTTCTTCAATTGCTACCTTTTCAGCATCAGCGATTGCATTTAATATAATTTCTAAGCTAATAGACTGTTTTACTTGCTCCTCATACTCTTGTCTCAGTGTTTCTCCTGTTTTCCCTGTCGAAGAAAGATAGCTTTCTAAGGATAGGCCTAATTTTTCAATTCGCTGGAGTAGTGAGGCCAGGCGGGCGTTGACCTCTTCGTCAATTAAAATTTTTGGAAGCCCAATCTTGATTGTCTTGAGTAGGATTTTTATAACCTCTTGTTCTTTTTCCTCTTTACTTAATCCTCGTTTGCCAGCTGGTGAATCTTTCTTTTTATCCTGTCCTGGTGTCCAGATTGAGGTAGTCCGGAGAGTACCCCGAATTGCCTTTTTATAATCTCCCAGGTTTACTTCCGGAAGTTCGCAGGTTTTTGCTCTTACTTGCCAGGTACCATTCTTTTTTATCAGTTCAAATTTTGGATACATTGCCGGCCGGATTTTGTGTTCTCTTATTGCTTGACTGAAGGCCCTAGGTAAGATTCGGACCAGGGTTTTTTCCCTTAAAGTGGCCTCGGGTATTTGCGAACGAACTTTATTTAAGGGTGCTTTCCCTTTTCTAAAACCAGAGATAGAGGTTTCTTTGGCTAAATTTTCTAAAACTTTTCCTTCTTCTTCCTCGATTAGGGAAACAGGGATAGTAAAATTAATCTCTAAGCTTCTATCACTGCTTCTGGCTAGAGTAGAGGTTATTTTTTGTTTATCTGTTTTTTTGGCCTTCATGTTTGATAAAAATAAGCCGCCGTAGGCGGAACTGAGCAATTATAGCATTTTTTGCAATTTTTTAGCGATATTTCTTCTTCCGGCCTATTCTGAGGCAAGCCTGTGGAGGAAGCAGGAAACCAACGAGAGAACAATTGAGGCAATAACTGCCGTTAAGAATCCTGAAATCTCAAATCCGGGTACAACAATACTCACCGCCCAAAGAAGTAAAACATTAATAATAAAGGCAGAAATTCCGAAAGTCAGAATTGAGATGGGTAAGGCAATTAATTGAAGAAGCGGGCGGATAAAGGTATTTGCAGTTCCGATAACAATGGCCGCCACAATGGCCGCCTGTATGTTACTCAAAGTAAATCCCGGAACTAAATATTCAACTATAAAAAGAGCAAAGACATTAATGGCTAATCTAATTAGCAAATGCATTATTTAATGATGTAACAATCTTAGTTTCCTTGTCAATGAGTAATTATTTGATATGTTTTTTAAAAAACCTCAAATCGCGGCCAACAATCGTATCCCAAGATGGTCGGAGATTATGGTCGGTTCCAGGATAAGTGAAATAGGTTACTTCTTGCTTTAGATTTCTTAGAGTTTTCACAAGAGTATTACTCCAAGATACTGGCACAGCCTCATCGCTATTTCCCTGATGAATTTGGAGAAATGCGACGATTCGGTCAAAGTAATTATCAATTGAAAAAAGATTAACATCATACAACTTTTCAAATTCTGCTAATTCGCGCCTGAGGTATTCGCCTTTATCTTCGGCCTCATCAGTATAGTAAAGGATCGAATAAGGAAAGGGTTTTGAAATCGGAGCCCAGAGAGTTGTTGGATAACCCTTGCCCGTAATTTCAAGAAGAGCGAGGCTAATTTGTCCTCCATTGGAGTGTCCCCAAAGAAAAATATTGGCTCCATCGAATACTTTAATTGAATGAAGTGAGGCTAATAGAGCCAAAACGGTAGTCCTTGTTTGGAATCTTGCCTCGAATATATTTTCTGCCTGAGTGTCAGACCCCCCATAGCCTAAAAAGTCAGGAGCGAGAGTGATCAGGTCGTTTTTGGCAAAAAATTCCGCCGCCCTTCTAGTGCCTGTTCCGGTTTGATAAGTTTCTTGGTCAACATAGCCCCGGAGCATAACGACTAAGGGGAAAGGTCCGTCACCAATCGGTAGGTTTAATTGGCCGGTCACTTTCCTCCTTTCTTTTCCTTGTAGCCTGGGGTCAAAATCAAAGGAGAAAAGATAAGAGGTGAATCCTTCTTTTTCCTCTAGAATTTCTTCGATTTTTATCTCGCCTGCGGCAATCTGTGTTTTCGCCAGGTTCTCAATCGTATACTTTTCCAAAGGCCTTTGTTTGATAAGGAGAAGAGTGCTTTTTGTTTGATTGCTCTTGCTATTTCTACCAATCCACCAGCCGGCAAGGCCAATACCTAAAATCAAAAGCAACCCACCTAAAATCAAACCTAATTTTCTTACCATCTTGTTTTCTACACTTCCATCTAGGCTACTAGAAAGAAATAATGTTTTGGAAGATAGTGAAAAGACCGAAAATGCCAAAAAACAAAAAAGCTCCAACCAGGGCTGAAATTCTTATCAACGAAGGACGAAGAGGTTTTGCCAGACTGGTCAGATTTAACCAGAGAACAAGGCCGCAATAAAAGAACATGGTTATAGCGTTAAGGACAGCACCAATAATTATTAAGGTTAGGGGCTCACTAAAGCCAAGACTGAAAATAATGATCCCAGCAAAAATTTGCAGCCATAAAAAAAGATAAAAATAGGTTGGCAATTTTTCTATTCTAAAACGCTTGGGTGAGAGGATGATAAAATTTTCCGACATTATTCGGCTGGTGGCGTCTAAAACCGAGAATTGAGTTGAGAAAAGCATTAAGCCGGCGATAAGAAGGAAAAGGGAACTTAAGAGGGGAAAAGTTTTTTGGCCGATAATTTGAGCTTCAGCCATGACAAATCCTATTCCTGAAGTTAATTCTGAATTAGCGAAAACAGTTGAATAGGCAAGTAGACTAAGCATAATCATGGTAAAGGCGCCAGTTAACCAGAAGACAAGCAAGTGTTCAATATTAATTCTTTTCCACCAAATCTTGAAACGCTTGAGATTTTTAGAATTACACTCAAAACTACTTCCTTCAAGAGTAATTTTTTCTTTTTTGCCTGTGAGAAGGCTTGTTATCCGGCCTGAAAATTTGCCCATACCATAGCCCTTTTCCTTGATATAGAAGGATTGGGCAAGATTAAGATTTCCACCGGCTCCGGCATAAGCAAAGGCTCCCAGAAAAGTAGCCAGAGGGATAGCAGCTGGAAGAAACCAGTAAGCCTGCCCGCCGACAGGTGAGGTTTCACCTTTGCCAATAAGTCCCTGGGCCAGAGTTAGCCAATCAGAGCCTTTGGCCAGAAAAAGCACCAGGATGAAGATAAAAGGAACCCCGATAAGGATGAGGCTTCTTTGGAACACTTCCTGGGTTTTATAGATGACCGGTCCAAGAGTTAGGGCAATACCTATTAGTAAAAGCAGACAGATAGGGACTATTGGAGAGTATGAGATTCCTAAAAGGACAACTAGAAGTGTAGCCGAGGAAGCAATAATACCTGGCCACATCCAGGGAATTAGGGTTGAGAGGATAAACCAAATCGGGGTTAGGTTTTTAAATTTTCGGGCAAGGCCGACAAAAATACTTTCACCAGTAACCAGGGCATATCTTTCAATCTCCATATTAATAAAGAATTGAAGGGTTATTCCCAAGACAGCGCCCCAAATTATGCCCAAGCCGAAATTGGCCGAAAGATAGGGCCAAAGGATAAGCTCGCCACTGCCCAACCCCAGTCCCAGGAGAATAAAGCTTGGCCCCAAAAGTTTTTTAAGCGGTAGAGGTCTGGGTAAATTTCGCTTTTTCAGGGGTGCAAACTTAGACATTAACCTAGTTTAGAATCTTGTTTTTTATTTAGCAAGTAAGATGCATATCTGGAGAATTTTTGCTATAATTTGTTCTCAGGTTCTTTGACATAGGTCAAAATCTACGGCAGAAGCGCCGTAGTTTATGGCAGTATTGGCTCTTTGTCTCAATTCAAGAAAGGAAAGAAACTACGATGAAGATTCCCAAGCTGGACAGTCGCAATCTGGACACCCTTCCCTTGATAGAGGGAGTTTGGATGCTCCCTGTTACTGCTGAGGAAGGTGATTGCTACTTAGTCCAGGCGGAAAGCTGGCAGGTTAAGAGCACAGGAAAACCCCGATTGGACATGGTTCTAGATGCCAACGGTAAGATAGTGGCCTGGGTTCATAACTTGAGCTCGAACGGTGCTCAACCAGCCTGTTATCTCCAACCTCGTACCAGTCGCGATCAGAAAAGGACATAGAAATACAGAGAGCCTGAAAAGGGGGCTTGGAAGCAGAGACGAGAGACCACCTTGGTCTTCTCACTTCTTCTTCCTTGCCCCTCAGATTTCCCCCCTTGACTTCGGGTTATATTCGGGATAACTTTAGATTAGTATGCTTCAAAAAATCTCTCAACCAGTATCAGTCAATTTAGTTTTTGACCAGCAAAAAAGAAAAGTTTTTCCAAAATCTCTTATCTGGAACAATCACCTTTATTCCATTAAAAAGATTGGACTTCATCATACCTATCGCCAAGGTAGAACCCTTTATCATGTTTTTTCGGTTAGCAGTAAAAGCTTATTTTTTCGTCTGGTTTTAAATAGCGAAAATCTTCATTGGAAATTGGAGGAAATTTCTGATGGATTACCAGATTAGTCCCACAGTTGCAGGGCTACCCTTTAATTCTCAACCACCGAGAATAATGCATCTAGACTTAAATTCCTGTTTTGCCAGTATAGAGCAGCAGGCCAATCCCTTTTTACGCGGCAAGCCGATTGCTGTTGTTGCCTATGACTCGCCGGGAGGATGTATTTTGGCTCCTTCAATTGAAGCCAAGGCCTCTGGCTTGAGAACGGGAATACGGGTTAGAGAAGGAAGGCTTCTCTGTCCTAATCTAATAGTTTTAACCCCGGATCCGGACAAATATAGAAATGTCCATTTTAAATTAAAAAAGATTTTGGCAAGCTATACAGCTGATTTTCAACCTAAATCTATAGATGAATTTGTCCTTAATCTTGCCCTACAAAGCAGGATTTGCAAGCAAAAAAGCTTATGGGAAATAGCAGTAGAGATGAAAAGAAGAATTAAAAATGAAATTGGTGAATGGTTGACGGTTTCTGTAGGTATTGGCCCTAATCGCTTTTTGGCCAAAACAGCCTCTAATCTTCATAAGCCGGATGGATTGGATGAGATTAATAAAAACAATTTTTTAGATGTTTATTCTGGTCTTGAGCTAGTGGATTTGTCTGGTATTGATCGAGCAAACAAAGCAAGACTGAATTCTGTTGGCATAGACAATGTTTTGGACTTTTATCATGCGAGAATGGAAAGGCTTAGAACTGCTTTTCACTCAATCCTTGGCTATTATTGGTATTTACGGCTTCGGGGGAGGGAGATAGACCAGGTAGAGTTTAGCCGACGCAGCTTTGGCAATTCCTATGCTCTACCCCATTCAAGTGGCTCGATTAAAGAGCTTTTTCCTATTTTACAAAAATTGGTTGAAAAAATGGGAGCAAGAATGCGTCGGGCTGGCTATAGGACCCGAGGAATTCACCTTTCTTTGGCATACAGGGATGGTTCTCTTTGGCACAAAGGACAAACCTTAAGGCGGGCTCTTTTCGATTCAAGGGAAGTTTATAAACAGGTCTTGGGCCTACTTAGTCTTTGTCCTCATCGTAAGCCTGTTCATACCCTGGCAGTTTCTTGTTTTAACTTGGAAAAAGCCAATCTTTTTCAACTAGAGCTTTTTGAGGATGTGGAGAAGAAAGTAAGATTGAGTCAGGCCATTGATGAGATTAATAAACACTGGGGAGACTTTAGTATCATTCCCGCCAGGGTTGTTCAGGCCCCCACGGCAGTCCAGGATAGAATTGCCTATTGATTATCTTCAGCCTCGGTTTGGCCGCTTAAGATTTTTGACTCTTGTTCTGAAAGAATCTCTTTCTTGGAGAATTTGAATGTCAACAAACAAAGAATGAGAATAAAAATAATTGCCGGAATGAAAAGAAGAAAGATGTTGAGATTATCATTAAATCTATTAGGGTAGAGGTGTATCTTTTTTGAATGTGTCATTATTTAATTTTATAATTTAGTTTCAAGGCCGTCAAAGGCAATACCAAAGCGTTGGTCTCCCGCTTCTTTGACAAAGCTCTCCAGCCTGGTGTGGGTGTCTGTTTTGTGGCCGATATTAGTAAAGAGAATTCTTTTTGCCTTTAATTCCTTTGCCAGCCTTATTCCTTCTTCAATGGTTTCATGGCCTTTTGCCTGACCGAGCCTTGTTTTGCTTGAACCGTCAATTATCAACAAATCAAGATCGCCAAGCCCTTTTTTGCTTGAAGGAAGGATTTTTCTAAACTCCGGTGCATAGAAAATTGGTTTGGGAATTTTTATTTTTATGCCCGAGGTTTCCATCTTGCCGTGTTCAACTGGAATAAACCAATAGCTAAATTTTCCCTTCAAATCTGTCTTTTTAAAGGGTTTTGCCTCTGATATTTCAAAGGCGAGCATAGAAATTCCCAATTTTCTCCGCATCAGGGAAAGAACGCCGGCGGTGGTAGTTAGTTTTATTTTGTGAGACTTATTATAAATATGGCTCAAATCATAAAGGCCGGCAATGTGGTCATCATGAGCGTGGGTGATAAGGATATTGGTGATTTGACTGGGATTAATCTTGTTCTTTTGGAGTTGATGATAAATATCCGGCGGTGCATCAATCAGGATTTGTTTATTTATTAGAATCGACGGTCTTAAGCGTTTATCTCTTGGGTCTTTTGAGCAACAAATCTTGCAATTACAACCGAGCCGTGGCAAAGGCCAACCAGCTGATGTGCCCAGAAAAAGTAAATTATTTTCCCCCATTATTGGTGCCGAAGGTGGGAGTCGAACCCACACTCCCGTTAACGGGAACAGGATCCTAAATCCTGCGCGTCTACCAGTTCCGCCACCTCGGCGTATCCTTATTATATTATAACAAAAAAAGACCCCCGTTGCCGGGGGTCAAAAAAGTTCTAACGCTTCACCCGAAAAATCGGAAAGCCTCAGAACGTGGATATACTATAACAAAATTCTATAAGCTTGTCAAGTTTTCGGATATAATCTTACAGGTTTTATCTATAGGATACTTATGTATATCCTTTTCTACCCTTTTTTCTGAGCGAGAATAAAAATGGATGGACCAAAATTGGTACAAGCCAAACATTTCTGGAACTTTCTTTCAATAAACAAAAGAAGAGAGAGTGGTATATTTCTTTTCAAGAAAGAGTTTCTGATATTGGATACTGACCTGGTTTCAATAATTTGGAAGCCATGCCTTCTCATTTTTTCTTTAATGATTCCCGGGTGATAATTTAAGAATGGAAGGGAGTTCTTTTTTCGAGCGCTTTTACTTCGTCTATCGATGGGAAAAATATCAATAGGAAAAATAAAGTTCCCTTTTAAAAAATTACGAAGAAGCGCTTTCCAATGGGTCTTGTTGGGAAATTCCAGAATAAAATACCCCTTTGGTGAAAGGAGTTTTTGAATGATTGTAAAAGCTTTGTCAGGATTTTTAATATGGTGGATAACTCTGACCATCATGATAAAGTCAAAACTAGCCCGAGGCAATTTCTTGGTCAGATTTTCTAAACCAGATTGTAAAAATTTAATTTTCCTATTGGATTTGAATCTTTTTTTGGCCTCTTTTAAAGCTCTGGCTGAGGGGTCACATAAAACAATACTTTTTGACTTGAAGATATAGTAAGGCGTGTGCCGTCCGAATCCGCAGCCAATATCTAGGATTTTTGAAATTTTGGGAATCTTTAGGAGGAAATTTTTAATGGCGATTACTTCGCTTTCGTGTTCGTATTTTCTCTCCTGCCAATAAGAAATGTAATCGTAAGTGTCATATGCTTCGGTCATAATAAGCTATGATTGCCTAGGGTTATTGCATTCTGTCCATGAATTTCCTTACGCCCTCGGCCCAGGAGCCATTTGATAAAGGTGTGTATTTACTCATAATTTCTTCTAATCCAACATATCCTTCATCAACATAGTTTTCCCTTAAGCCTTTTGTTACTACCTCTATGCCTTCTTCAAAAGATTCAAATCCCAAAACGCCCTTACTATGTATTCCCCAACCCCAGCAATTGTAGCTATTAAAAGGGATTTTTTTACACAGGCCAGACTCCTTATGGGCAATGGCTGTTGTTAAGCGGAAGTCAATATTATAACGGTCGGAGGCGGTAACAATTTGACTTGCGAATGCTTCAAGTGGAGAGTTATACTCGGCCAGATATTGTCGGATTATCTCTGTTCTGGCATCTGAGACAGATATTTCCCCTGAAATTTTCGGAATTGTTCCTGGAAGAGAGGCATAAACCTTAACTCCTGATTTGGAAAATTTTATTGACTCCTCTTTAGCGAGAACCTGATTATTAATTGGTTGGGTTTTTGTCAGAACAACGAGAGAAAAAAGGCTTGTTCCCAGAACAAGCGGCGTGATGGTGAAAAAAACAGAAGTCAAAAGGATGTTTTTCCACATTTGAACACTAAGCCAGCATGCCACAAAGAAAGGGGAAAAGTCAAGCTATTATAGACCTTAGATTTTATTTCAGAGGCCTTATTTGTTATAATTAGCAAGAATTTACAAGCCAGAGTGCTGGAATTGGTAGACAGGCACGGTTCAGAACCGTGTGCCCTTTTGGGCGTGGAGGTTCGAGTCCTCTCTCTGGCACAAGTACTAGCGGGAATGGCGGAAATGGTAGACGCGCAGTCTTGAGGAGGCTGTGCCGTAAGGCGTGGAGGTTCGAGTCCTCTTTCCCGCACCAGATGAACCCGTAGCTCAGTTGGCTAGAGCGCCCCGTTTACATCGGGAAGGTCGCAGGTTCGAATCCTGCCGGGTTCACCCGAGTTTAACTCGGTGACAAGCAAGCCTAGCTTGCTCACCCAGCCGAGGTAGCCAAGTTGGTCATGGCGGGCGCCTGAAGAGCGTCAGATGGGGGTTCGATTCCCTCCCTCGGCACACCTCACCCTGAAATGACGAGGTGCGGGAGTAGCTCAGTTGGTAGAGTGTCTCGTTGCCAACGAGAAGGTCGCGGGTTCAAATCCCGTCTCCCGCTCAAAGGCTTTAATGATAGGCCGGTATAGCTCAAGCGGAAAGAGCGACTCCCTTCTAAGGAGTAGGTTGCAGGTTCGAGTCCTGCTACCGGCACAATAACCTAATAGTCCAGGGAGGACAGGTCCCATCCTTGGGCCGCTAGCTCAATGGCAGAGCAACCGGCTCTTAACCGGTAGGTTACAGGTTCAAGTCCTGTGCGGCTCACTTTAAAGTTACTTCTATAAATTTATGATATGGGGAGCCCGTTTGGTTACAAGAAATGATTAAATTTCTTACTGGATAAAGCAATTTATTTTTTAATAAGAATATCGACTTCCTTTTGTGACACAAAAATTGAGCTATCTTTTCGTGGGTTTTGATGTTTATTCCATTGAATATTTCTACTTTCTTTGTTCGGGGTATTTCTTTAAATTTTCTGACAAAACCCTCAACATTAAAAATTCCATATTTAATATGCTCTTTCAAATGTTTGGAGTAGTAGCCTTTTTTGTTTAAGAACCGATCTAACTTTTTGTCAGACTGGTAGGCAATTGAGCCATTTGGAACCGAAAGAATAATCTTTTTTTTGGCGATTTTATACATTTGTTCGACAGCAAACATTCTTTTCTTGGGAGTAATGTGTTCTATCACGTCAATGGCGACCACAACATCAAAGTGAGGAAAATAATCTGGAAGAGGCTTGGTTATATTCAGATATTCCCATCCACCATTGATGTCTGTTGTCCTAACATTTTTAAACCCAAAATATTTTAAGCCGTACTCTCCCGCTCCAATTTCAAGGAGAGAAACATCTTTCCTCTTTAGGTTCTTGATGCAAGACTGATATCTTTCGAAAACATCAAACCGCCATTTCAAGATATTTCGCAGAGTTTTCATTTCGATAAACCGCTTCAGGATTAATTAGATTTTAACATGAAAAGAAACTAGATAAATCTCACCTGCATGCCTTCGCGCACTGGAGTTGTTAGAGAGACCTCTTGGCCCGGATATTTAGCTCCCCTTCCCCAGATTTTTGCACTTTTTTTATTTTCGGCAAATTCGCTGCCTATTTTTTCAGCAACATTTCTTAAAGTCTGCCTTTTTTTCATAATAATTGGCTTTTCAAGACTTAATTTTTCCTGAGCTTTTACTGGATAGATACGGATTAACAATAATCTTTTCCATATTTCCTGCCTAAGTTTTTCTAGTCCGATATTTTGTCGGGCACTGATAAAAAGGGTGCCACGGCCATGAATTGGGGGGTAACGGTGCTCTTTCGGAGCTAAATCTGTTTTATTAACTACAAAAATAGCTGGAATATAAACCCGGTTTGGACTGAGAGCATCAATTAATCTGTCGATTGTTAGCTTTTCTTTTATAGTTATTTCAGCGTTTTTGATACCCAATTCAGCGGCCACTGCTTTTATTGTTTCCTTGTCTAATCTCTGCTTGATATTTGAATGGATTACTATTCCCCCAAGAGCTTTTTTCTCAAGACTAACTCGGGGGGGCTGGCAATTGATTCTAATACCGCTTTTCCGAAAGGCTGATTTTATCCTTTTAAAAGCTTGCTTTTTATTGATTTCGCTTATTAAGATAATTAAATCAGCTGCCCTGACAACCGAAAGAACTTCCCTCCCCTTCCCTTTTCCTTCTTCTGCTCCCTCAATAAGACCGGGAACATCGAGAATTTGAATTTTTGCATCCTTGTATTCCATCATGCCTGGGACTACGGTTAAGGTGGTAAAGGCATAAGGAGCAATCTTACTTTTGGCATTGGTCAGCTTGTTTAAAAGGGTTGATTTGCCTACCGAGGGGAAACCAACTAGGACAACGGTTGCATCACCTTGTTTTTTGATTGCATAACTCCGCCGACTGGCGGATCCACCACCCTTTTTAGATAATCTCTCTAACTGCTTTGCTCGAAGTTTTGAAAGCTTGGCGCGGAGTTTGCCGACATGGTGCTCGGTCGCCTTGTGATAGGGTGTCTTTCTGATTTCTTCTGTAATTGTCTGAATTTGTTCCTCTATTGAGCTCATTTAGTGTATAATTGTACAGGAAATAAGGGTTAAGAGACTAGAGCACCCGTAGCTTAATGGATAGAGCAGGTGGCTTCGGACCATCTGATGGGGGTTCGACTCCCTCCGGGTGCACAGAAATTCAGAACGTAAAATTTTGCTGGGCGCAGGTGCGGGTTGCGCCAGTAAATAATGTGGTGGAATCGGCGAAAAATCCAGCCGTTTATTTTCTTAACAAAAAAAGAATAACGCAAAAATTTTCGGCGCTTATTTAAATTTATATCGTGAAAAGTGAAAAGCAAGTAATAAATTGCTAAAATAGTGAAAATAGGAATAGAAAATCCACTCTCATTATCTCCCGAAGATTTGGGCCAGCGAGTTCTGGATAGAGACTTTTTTGATAGGAGGACAAAGGAAGTGGCCAGAGGTTTGCTTGGAAAGATTTTGGTAAGAAAAATAGGAGACAAAATTATTGCCGGGAAAATAGTGGAAGTGGAAGCATATATAGGAGAACACGACCCCGCGGCCCACGTTTCTGCAGGGCGCACTGGAAGAACAGAAGTCCTGTACGACGAACCAGGCAATGCATACATCTTTAAAATCCGTGGGCATCATTGTCTCAATGCAGTAGCTGAAGAAGAAAATAGTCCGGGCTGCGTTCTGATAAGGGCAATTGAGCCTATATTGGGAATCAATGAAATGAAAAAGCTCAGAGGTCTCCATGTCAAAAGAAATAGAGATTTAACCAATGGGCCCGGGAAATTGTGTCAAGCTTTTGACATAGATATGGATTTATATGGAGCCGATCTTACTAGCGGAGATTCGTTATTATTTATTGCTGAAAATGAGGAGGGTGAAGACTTCAAGATAGAAACTACCAAAAGAATCGGAATAACAAAAGCTTCTGATTGGGAATTACGCTATACTATAAAAGGCAATAAGTTCGTTTCAAAATGAAAAAGATTATCTTTGTCACCACAAACGAAAATAAAATAAGAGAAGCATCGGAAATACTTGGTATAAAAGTAGAACCTAAAGATCTTAAAGTAGATGAGGTTCAAACACTCGACCCCTTAGAATGTGTTAAGAAAAAAGCAGAAATTGCCTATAGACTTGCCAGAATTCCAATTCTAGTTGAGGATACTAGCTTATTTTTTAGCGCCTGGGGAAAACTTCCTGGTGTATTTATTGATTACTTTATGAAATCTCTTGGTAATCAGGGAATTCTGAAATTACTTTTCGACGAAAGCAATAGGTCAGCGACAGCTCAGACAAGTTTATGTTACTTCAACGGCAAGAAAAACGTCGTCACAACCGGCAAAGTAAGGGGCAAAATTGCCGAAAAAATGCGAGGCGATAAAGGGTTTGGTTGGGATCCAATTTTCATTCCCCGGGGCAAAAATAAGACTTTTGCGGAGATGACCAATCTTGAGAAAAATAGCTTATCTATGAGAAAAATAGCTTTAGAAGAGCTAAAAGCTAAACTTGCTGTTCGTTAGCTTTCTCTATCTTTTTTAAAGCCAGTGCTTCTCTAAACGACATTGACTTTCTCATGTGTGAAAACTTGTCATTCTCCCAGGTGACATATACATATTCTTCTTCATCAACAATTTCATCTATTACTCCACGGTCTCCCGGTTCGACTATTAAAGGATAGTCGTCGAACTGTTCGACAGTCCAGGAAAGGAGTTTTGTAGCTTCCACTTCATCACCGGGTTCTAATGATGGTCTGCGTTCGCTAGTCATAATATTTAACCACCTCCTCTAATACAATTTCTCTGGCCTCTTCATAAACTTCTGGTATTTCTTTCTCCCTTGCGTCAATGACCCTGATTCTGTCCGGGAACAGCTGAATTAATCTGTGGTATTGTAGGGCTACTTTCACCTGAGTATCCATAACTTCGTATTTGGAAAGCACCTTAACATCTTTGGCTCTTTCCATCGCCAGTGCAGGGTCATTATCAATAAGCAAGGTCAAATTTGGAAAAGATAGTAATCCCCGATCAACCAGATTTTGGTTTAGCCCTGTCAAGAATTTCAAGGTAGGCTCCTCACCACCAAAGTATTTGGCCAATCTTACACTTTGATAAGCAAACCAACTGTCAAGAAAACGATCGGTAATAACAACTACTCCCTTTTGCAGTTTTGGCAAAATGAGCTTTTCATAATTATCTAATCGAGCTGTCAGGAGAAGGAAGGCCTCGGATATGTGAGTCAAATTCTCACCTCTTTCAAAATGTTCCTGAAATCTGTCCCAAGGGGAAAGTCCGTAAGGCGGGTCGCGAGTTAAAGCGACATCAAAACCTCTATCAAGAAGGTCCTTTCTTAACCAACGAGCAACAGGAGTTTTCCCTGTGAAGTCTATACCCTCTAGGCTTGTAAACATCCCAAATTTTCTCTCTGTGTCCGGCATTTCAGCTAATATATACTTAGGCACCCTATAAGTCAAATTAAGCCTGCAGTTTCTTTTTCTATTATATTTTAGTAAAATATACTTACCGTTAGGTAAAAAGTTTGCAAAGCAAACTTATCTGCTCGGCAAAGCCGAGTCAATTGCACGCGAAGATAATTAGCGGAGACTTCGCTCAGCGGGACCGGAGCTATACAATATGGTGGCTGCCGCTATTCAGCCGCCATACCTTTGAAGTAAGTTCGAATTTCGCAATATAACGTGCACTTTATTTTTTCTCTTGAATATTTTTTTCTTTATATGGTATTTTGTTATAAGGTCTTCTTGTGAAATTTATTTTTATTAGTGGTGGCGTACTCTCGGGGTTGGGCAAGGGAATTGTCAGTGCTTCTATCGGTCTTCTTCTGAAATCTCAGGGTTTCAAAGTAACGGCAATCAAAATTGATCCCTATGTTAGCGTTGATGCTGGAACAATGCGGCCGGCTGAGCACGGAGAGGTATTTGTTACCAAGGATGGAGGCGAACTTGATCAAGACATTGGCCATTATGAAAGATTTTTAAACATCGAGCTTAGCCGGGATAACAATATTACTACCGGCAAGGTCTTTCAAGATGTCATTGATAAAGAACGGCATTTTTTCTATCAAGGGAGAGATGCGGAGATGATTCCCGATGTTATCAATCAAATTAAAAAGATGATTTATAAACCGTCCAAGGGTTTTGATTTTAGTGTTGTGGAAATCGGTGGCACGACCGGAGATTTGGAAAACATGCCCTTTCTTCACGCGGCCCGAGAGATAGGTAGAGAATTCCCGGCTGTATATATTATGGTGACCTACCTCCCTTTTCTCAAGAATATTGGCGAACTGAAAACAAAACCCACCCAGCATGCAGTTGCCCGGCTTCGGGAGATAGGAATTGTGCCTGACTTTATTGTTACTAGGAATGAGATTCCCATTGATAAGCCCCGAATTGAAACAATTGCTAAAAGGTGTTTTATTTCAGAAGAGAACATTATTGATGATCCGGATATTGAGATTGTTTATAAAGTTCCCTTGATATTTGAGGAGAAAAAATTTGCCGATAAAATTTTGAGAAAATTTGCTATTAAAAAAACTGGAAAGAAGGATCTTCGGGATTGGAAACGCTTTGTCAGTCGTTTGGAAAAACCTAAAAAAGAAATCCATCTTGCTTTGGTTGGTAAGTATGTTACCCATGGCAGCAACAAACATAAAGATGTTTATATTTCGGTTTTGGAAGCCATCAATCATGCGGCCGCTTTTCATGGTTTAAAAGTGAAGATTCTTGCCATTGATTCAGAAAAAATTGAAAAATTAAGCCAGAAAAAATTGTCTGAAAGACTTAAAGAGGTTGAAGGTATTGTTGTACCCCAGGGTTGGGGTAGCCGAGGGGTGGAAGGGAAAATTCGGGCCATTCGTTATGCCAGAGAAAATAAAATTCCCTATCTCGGACTCTGTTTTGGTATGCAGATGGCAACAATTGAATTTGCCAGGAATGTTCTCGGCTTAAAATCTGCTAATTCTACTGAAGTTAATCCAAGAACAAAACATCAGGTCATTCATGTTATGCCTAAACAGAAAGAATATCTGGCTAAAAAACAATACGGCGGGACGATTAGAGTTGGCGCCTGGCCCTGCAAACTAAAAAAAGGGACGAAACTGGAAGCTGTTTATAAAAAATTTGGCCAACGGTCAAGCTTGATTTATGAACGACATAGGCACCGCTATGAGTTCAATAATAAATACAAGAAGAATTTTGAGAAATTTGGCTTTGTCTTTTCCGGTACCTCGCCTGATGGAAAACTGGTTGAGGCAATAGAGCTTAAAGATCACCCTTTCTTTATCGCTACCCAATTTCATCCAGAATATCTGAGCCGACCTTTAGTTCCCCACCCTATTTTTCTCTCTTTTCTGGAATCCATGCTTAGCGGTTGATTTGGTTTGATACTGAACCCCAAAAAATAGTAAAATATACATAAGCCGAGGTGCTGGAATGGTAGACAGGACAGACTTAAAATCTGTTGTCGCAATTGCGACGTGAGGGTTCGACTCCCTCCCTCGGCACCACGGGGTGTAGCTCAGTTGGCAGAGTGCGCGCTTTGGGAGCGTGAGGTCCCCGGTTCGAGTCCGGGCACCCCGACCAAATTTCAAGAGCCAATTTCTACTGCAATACGAAATCCTACTTCTGGGTACGATTGGTTGGCATATTTCAAAAGGACGTGGGCAGCACCACCGTCGTATAAATTGCCAACCATGAAACGTAGAGAACTACGGACCTCATGGCGACATTCAGTATTTGTCCATTCGTAGGTGTTAGTTTTTCCCCAACCAAAACGATTGGCAAGTAGATTCCACGGCAAAATATCCAACAAGTGAACATCACCTTTTACCAATCCTACATCAGAAAGAAATTTCTGTTTGGCTTCATCAATTGCTGCCTTAATGTCGTTCCAAGAAACATTGAATCTGTCATCAATTCCCAGTCTTTTCCCAAAATTAGTTTCTTGGTATTTCTCTCCATGTGATGGCTTTTCTAATGTCTCAACCGCAAGCCACTGACCAGGCCGCCTAGGAAAGTCAGCCCAGTCCCCTTGTACCTTTTCCCAGTAGAACATTTCCAAGTTTCTGTAAATCTGGTATTTATTCTTTTCACTCTCTGACAAACTCTCAAACCGCTTCCAGTTAGGGTATTTTGCAGTAAGCCTTCTTAGATATTGCGTTAGGTTTTCTCTTCCTAATTGGTAAGGGTCAAGGTCTAAAGGAGGTAAGAAAACAAGAGTAAAGCCTTCCTCTTCTAGTTTCTGCTTTACTTCTTGGGTAATTTCAGTTGGAAGAGGAGGAATGGTAAAATTTACACCCAGTACCCGCTTCCAAGCTTCTTGTTCTACCATAATTAAGTCTGCCTCAAACTCTTTTAATTCTGGCTCTCTTGTCTCTCTTTCTGCTAAAAGCTCTTCTAACTTCCTTGAAGCAGGAATCTCTCTTTTCCCGAAAGGATCAAGTCTTGCTACTTCATCTGGTGGTATTTTTTCAGCCATAAATCCAATATTTCAAGAACCAATTTCTACTGCAACACGAAATCCTATACTAGCAAAGGAATAATTAGATATTTTCCCAGAAACGTAGGCAGCACCACCACTCTCAAAATCACCAATAGTAAGATGCAAAAGACGTCGTGGATATCTGGTATTGGTCCATTCGGAAGAATTAGTCTTTCCCCACCCTTCGCGATTTGCCAACAAGTTCCATTCAAGTGCTTCCAGAAGTCTAATGTCTGCTTGGCCAGAAAGACCTATTTCAGAAAGAATACTTTGCTTCCTATCCTCTATTGCCCTGTTTACATCGTCCCCGGAAACATTAAATCTATCAGAAAACCCTAGTCTGTTTGTCAATGGTGAATGGGGGTATTTCCCCCCCCCAGCTCCTTTTTCCCGAAGTGCTAAAGCATCTAATTCAAGGGCTGGTATGAATCGTAACTCAAGACCCAAGTTTTTCAGATTAGCTATCACTTCAGGTGTTATGCCCTCTGGTAGACGTTTAACTTCAATCTCACTTCCCAAAACCTTTAGCCATTCATTTCTCTCGAAGGTAATGATTTCTGACATCTGGGCTTCTGGTTCTCCTGTTCCTCTTCCTGCTGCCAAAAGCTCTTCTAGCTCCCTTGAAGCAGGGATTCCTCTCACCTTGAAAGGATCAAGGCTTGCTACTTTATCTGGTGATAGTTTTTCAGTCATAAATCCAATATTTCAAGAACTAATTTCTACTGTAATGCGAAACCCAACGCGGCCTCGACAAAGCCAATGGAGAAAGGTAGTATCTCCGATGGCAGAGCAGCCAGCGACGAGACGAGAAGGGATAGCAGATGATACACGGTGTTCTGTATTGGTCCACTCATAAGTATCGGTTCCGCTCCACCCTTCACGATTCGCCAGCAAATTCCATTCTAAAACATTCAAAAATCTAACATTACTTAGCCCCAGTCCCATATCAAGAAGGAACTTAGATTTAGCTTTCTCTATAGCCGTTTCAACGTCATACCAAGAAACATTGAACCTGTTATCAAATCCCAATCTTCGGTCAAATGCAGTTTTTTGGTATTTTTCGTCTTTATTTGGTGGTGGAAGAGTCTCAACTGCAGCCCAAGAATGGGGCAAGGTTGGAAAATTAATATAACCGTTCTTTACCTTTCTCCAAAACCATTTTCTTAAGTTTCTACTCCAGTTAGGGTATTTTGCAGTAAGCCTTCTTAGATATTGCGTTATGCTTTCTTTTTCTAATTGGTGAGGTTCAAGGTCTAAAGATGGTAAGAAGACAAGAGTAAAGCCTTCCTCTTCTAGTCTCTGCTTTACCTCTTGGGTAATTTCAGTTGGAGGAGAAGGAATGTTCAAATCTACTCCCAGGACCCGCTTCCAAACTTCTTGCTCTACCTTAATTAAGTCTGCCTCAAACTCTCTTAATTCTAGCTCACTAGGTTTATTTTCAGCTAAAAGCTCTTCTAACTCCCTTGAAGCAGGGATTCCTCTCACCTTGAAAGGATCAAGGCTTGCTACTTTATCTGGTGATAGTTTTTCAGTCATATCAATGTGATTATAATTCTTTAGTAAATTCCCTCAAGAGCTCAGCTAAGATTTCTGGTAATTGATTTACTTTGTCACAAACTTTGCTCTCGGGTGAATAGGTGTTTTCAATTGCTCGAGCGTGACGAGTGATTCCAACACCAACAACAGTAACACCCATCTGCCGCAACTTTACTAACTCTTCTTGAACCCGATCGGGATTGCTGCTTATGCCATCAGAAAAAACAATGACTGCCTTTTTAAGTTCACCAGCAGCCAATCTCCTTTGTTTCTCTTGATCGGTATCTTCGCGGATTGCTTCTAAAGATTCATAGTCCCATGTTGCTAAACCTGGAGCGCTAGCTAGATTCTTAAAGACTTCAATTCGTGTTATTTCCTTAAGTTCAGAAGATAAAGGTTTTAACTCAATCTCAAAATTTCCAAATCCTCTGACTTCACTTTTAACCCCAAGTTCTACCATCTCTTCCCGATGTGTCTCAGCAAGTTGATGGAAATCTTTAAGTGCTTCAAGGAAAAGAATCACACAGTGACGCTCTTCGACAAGTTTTTCTCTTGGCATTTCCATTGAACAGGAAAGATCACAAACTAGAGTAACCTCAAATCCACCTGGAGCAACTACTTCAACCGGCCTTTTTTGGTAATCCAGCCAAACAGGAGAATCGGAAATTCCCACATCGGCATCTAATTTCGCTTGAGATAAAAGTCCGGGGTCGATAACCGCTCCTTCTCTCCGGCGCGCCCTGAGCCGTCTTTTATACTCAATCCTCCGACTAATAACCTTTTCAAAAACTTTCCTTAAATATTCTATATAAGGCTTAATGGTTATATACTCTCCATAATATCCTTGAATGTCTTCCCAGGACACTCCGTGTTCAAGCTCGTAGGCACGGCGGTCAAGCTCTTCTGGTCCGGCCCCGCGAGCAACTTGATCTTCAAATTCTCTAATTAACTCTTCTTGGAGCTCACCCGCCATAGGATGGGGCAAGCGATTTTCTTCCTTTTCATACTCTTGACGAAAGCCTTCTTCATTAGGAGCTAATTTAAGCTTTCCTTTACTTTTCTCTACCTCTCCTTCGCCTTCTCCTCTAACTTCGACTTCCTCCCCTTCCTTTTCTTGTTTTTTCTCTCCTTGTTTTTTCCTTTCTTTAAGGTCCTCTTGGAACAGCTCTTCAAAAATTGGTTCAATGAAAAGCCTAATTGCTTTAAGCCGAATGGCAGGCTCAACCCCGGGCTGAGCAATCAATTCAAGCAGGTTCTTTCCTTTGATATCCTTCAACCCTTCTATCTCTTGCCTTACTTGCGTATCAATTCTAACTTTTTCTTCTGGCAACATTGCCTCGCGAAGAATAGCGTGAGCGAACTGAAGATGACGGGGGTGTTGGGTGTAATCGGTTTCTGGGAAAAGACGCTGGCGATATAAATTCCTGATGGTCTCACGGTGAACGGGCGCTCTATTACCTAGAGTTCTATTAATTAAAGTGTCCTGAAGGCAATTGTGTAAGATTTGATAGCGGAATCCTAAGATCTCTCTTCGATCAAATTCCTTTCGGTAAAGTGAGGGAGAGCGGCGGAATTCTCGTAATTCCTCAAGTTCATGAAGGGTGGCGGACATTGCTTGAGAACGACTAAATCCTTTATCAATAAAAAACTGAGGATCATAAAAAATTGTTCCGGTTTCGAGATCGAATCCCCACTGATTACCTGGCACAATTTGTAAACCAGTAACTTGAGCATAACCGGCCAGTAACGATTGTTCTTGTGCAAAAAAGTCTTCAGCTTCCTCTCTTTTTCGTCCTTTTTGTTCAGTTGACATGTTTAAAAACTACTGCAACACGAAATCCGATATTGAAATTGAAAGAGGAGTAATCAGATCTTTCCCAAATAACGTGGGCCGCACCACCGTACTTAAAATTACCAACAAAGAGATGGCAGTTGACGTCGAGCGGTCGATATTCGGTATTGGTCCATTCGGAAGAATTAGTCTTCCCCCACCCTTCACGATTTGCCAACAAATTCCATTCAAGTGCTTCCAGAAGTCTAATATCTCCATGGCCGGAAAGACCTATTTCAGAAAGAATACTTTGCTTCGTATTCCATATTGCCCTGGTTACTTCATCCCAGGAAAGGTTGAATCTGTCAGAAAATCCTAGTCTGTCTGTCAATGGTGAACGGGGAAATTCCCTTCCCCATGCTGGTTTTTCCAGTGTCTCAACAGCCAGCCATTGACCGGGAAGCTCGGGGAAATCTATATTCCCTACTTGCTTCCAAAACCAATGATGTAAATTTCTAACAACAGTGTGGTTTGATTTTTCTCTCTCATTTAGAGATTCATATGGTTTCCAGTTAGGGTACTTTTCAGCAAGTTCTTTCAAGAAAACCACAACTCCTTTTTCCCGAAGTGCTAAAGCATCTAAGTCAAGTGCTGGTATGAACCTCAATTCAAAACCAAATCTTTCCAAATTTCTCATCACCTCTTGAATTACAAATGATGGTAAAGGTAGAACTTCAACTTCACTTCCCAAAACCTTTAGCCATTCATTTCTCTCGAAGGTAATGATTTCTGACATCTGGGCTTCTGGTTCTCCTGTTCCTCTTCCTGCTGCTAAAAGCTCTTCTAATTCTCTTGAAGCAGGAATCCCTTTCCCAAAAGGATCAAGAAGTGCTACTTTATTTGGTGGTATTTTTTCAGTCACAGTTAGACTGTTTCCCCTCGATAGGCTAATAGTTTTTCTTCAGTTAGGCCAGGAATTCCAAGATCCTTGGCTTTTTTTTTCTTGAAAAACCCATGGAGACAGAAGATTTTAACTAAATTAGACTGGTCTTGGCGTACAGTTTGAGATTGAATAAACTCAGAAAGAATAAAATCTTCAAGCGGACGAGTAAAGTCTTCTGCTTTCCAGGCTTTAATAATATCTAATAGATCACCAATTGAAAGAGTGGCTTTCTCCAAACTGGCCCCAATCCCTCGACTGGCATCGGCCCCTTCTCCCATAAAGTCAGTTTTCTCGCCAGTAAAGACATCTTGGACAAGTTTAGCCGCTTGACAGAAATTTTTTAAATCTTCTAAGTCCGTTTGACGATTACCTATTCTTAAAGCTCCCTGGCGATCAATTAGTCCCGCCAGTAAAATATCATGAGTCTCATTGAGAGGTAAATATGTGACTTCTGTTTGCCAATAACGGCGTAAAAAGGCAGGGTCAAGTTTTTCACGGAAATATTTGCGGGAGCGGATATTACCAGTTGCCATGACAATAAAGCCTTTAGGGATTAGAATTTCCTCATCGCCATTTTCTTGAATGGTAATCGTGTCTCCGGGACGACGAGTCAGAAGATCTTGAATTCTACCAATAATCGAATGAGGAACAAGATCTATCTCATCAATCAGAAGAGGTATTCCTTCTCGTAAGGCTTTGGTAGCTGGTCCGTCTTCAAAATGACTCCCATTAGGTCCCAGTTGAGTTTTGCCAAGAAGATCATAATGGGTTGCATCCTCAGAACCTGAGAAGAGCTTAGGATCTGCACCAAAAAGCTTACGGGAAACATAGCGCGCAGTTTCGGTCTTGCCTGTTCCTGTGTGTCCCCAAAGTAGGATTGGCTTACCTTGACGGACTCGGGCAGCAAGTTTGTTTACCAGCTCTTCGATTTGAGGTGTTTCCACAAATCCCTTTTTAAGTTGCCTTCTAAATTTAGTTAGCTCTCGTCGTTTTTCTTCGACTAGGAGTTCAGGGTTTTTTTCGAGAGTAATTATTCGTGCTTTTGCGGCAGCGATGCGTTTATTGTTTCGAGATAAAAACTCCTCATCAGGCTGAGAAAATCCTTTCTCCTGCCGCCTTAAAATTAATTCAGCATTTGCCTGACTTAGGCTTTCTACCCTTTTTCGCAAATACTCAATTTCTCTCGCTTTTTGAATAATCCTCACTTTCTTGGCAAATTTTTCCCGATAACGTTCAACTACCTGAGGGTAGGCAACAAGAGTCTTAATCTGAGTTTGTACTATGGTTAGTCGATCGCTTAATTCATGGACTAGCTCTTCTGGCTTCTCTCTTATCGCCTGGACAGCTCCTCCCTCAGCAATGGCTGCCAATTCTTCTTCTAAAGAACGTTTCTCCCCTTTTCTTTGTAATCGTTCCTCCTCTCTTCGTTCTGCCTCTAGATTTGCAATGGCTGCCAATTCTTCTTGTTCAATGGCTGCCAATTCTTTTTCTAAAGTAGGTTTCTCATTTTTTTCTTGTAACCCTTCCTGCTCTCTTCGTTCTACCACTAAATCTGCTTCTTGATTAAGGAGGGAGTGTAGATGAACCTGTTCCAAGGCTAAATTTGCCAGTTGGTCACAAAACTCGGCCACCTGTTCATTAGATAGCTTTTCTCTGCTAGGCACAATCTCGGAATGCTCACGGAGAGTTATATCGGCTATATTTAGAGACACAAGCTTTTTTTCAATCATGATGGCTATTTTAGCTGAAAAAGAAACAAAAACGCAATTTTTTCCCGATGAGTTGTCACAATTGTTGTTAAAATTAACAATTTTTGATAAAATTGGTTTGAACTATTTTATGGATGGCCGATCAACCCAAGATTTGTTTTTAGTGGGTGTAGTACAATGGTAGTACACCTTCCTTCCCCGCCTGCAAGTGCTATGCGGGATTAGTTGAGTGGTATAACAGCTCCCTTCCAAGGAGCAAACACGGGTTCGATTCCCGTATCCCGCTCAGCTAGCATTGCGGGCAGGCAAGGAGGATATGGCAGTTCGATTCTGCTCACCCGCTCACCATGACCAGCGCCGACGACATTCAAAAACAACATGACGTTTTAATTCCGGAGAAAGATGAAAGAACTCAGGAAGAGATAGGTGAAGAATCAGCTCTTGGTTCATCACCGGTTCCAACCTCAGATGATGATACTGGAGAAGTACTTGAAGGTGTAATTGGCAATGAACCGGAACCTGGAAAGCCGTTTACTATTGCAAAGGAAGTTGAAAAGGACGAAAAGGCACGGAGAGATGTGCCGAAAGGCTTGGACGAAGAGGGCAAGTAGGATATAATTAGAGACTTGGTGGTTGTAGCTCAATGGCAGAGCGTCCCCCTGTGGAGGGGAAGGCTGCGGGTTCGAATCCCGTCAACCACCCATCGTGTTATAATATGAATAAATAACTTATTAATATGGAAGGTGAAAGATTAAGCGACACAGAAAGGAAAAGGAGAGATGGGATAAGACAAGTAACCGGGTTAATTAATGATGCTGAAGTTGTTTCAAGATTAGTGCGTAGTAGGTCTGATAAATTAGATTTTATTGGACGAACTGGTACAGGATCTGGTTCATACGCACGTCGAGGAATATTACTTGCTAAAGTTCCTGAACGAAGCGGACGTAGAGATGGGATAAATTTGGTGGTCACAGAGAACGGTGTTAGGCAGATTATAATCGGTTCTGATTGGGCTAGCGGCTCTACTGTTGTACATTTCCCAGATGATATAGTTCCTGATAGACTATTCGAGCAAGGAGAGTGTCTCGGAGATGTTAGCGCTGAAGATTTTCGGAATAATGTAGTAAATAAATTGAGTAAATTTTCTGAAGAGGGTGGGGATGAGTTACAAAATGTTATGGAACAATTAAGAGATTTGAAAATATAGGTGAACTTTGTAAATTTGATTTTCTGCGGGTAAGGAGGAATACGATAGGTTTAGGTGAATCGTTGGCAATACCAATTATATTAGTATTGATCGGAGGGGCAATTTACTTAACCATAAAGGCTGGGAGACCGAATAAAACAGGTTAAGTAGAAAAGAACATAACCCCTATTAGAAAACACGTCTTGACTGAGCAAGTAAAAATCATAATTCAAGCAAGCCAAGGCGCTTTTTTATTGGAGAAAATAATTAGCTAAAAACAATTTTTCCTTATCTCCAGAAGTTATGAAATAAGTTCTAACGTCGTTCGGTAAGTCACCCACAGAATATCCGTATTATTGGGTTTTCTTAGATATAGTTCCCGACAAAGTTTACTAATCCCTGCAATTCAGCCAAATAACTTTCTTAATATCTTTTTAGTCCTAGTTCCTGCTCTCCAACCACGTCCAATATCAGAACCCAAATTTCCCAATTGTTCATCATCCATACGACGAATATCTCCAATTGTCACCTCTTCATGACTGCCAGGTAGCCAGTTGCAACCTCCTAAAATTCTTATAATAGCTGCTCTTTGTCCCTTTGTTAAATTTGCTTTCTCGAGTGTATTTGTAAACTCTTCGTTATTACTTACAGATATAAGTGAAGTTTCTTCAGGAAGATTAACTCGAGGAATTCTACTCACATAATCTCTTGTACCACCAAGTGTTTCTATAAGTCTTTCCCTTATTGTTGGCATTTAATCACCCCATAAGAGCAGGTATAATCAAGCACATTATAATTGAGCGTAAGTAAATTTACAAATTCCATGGCAATAGTTTTTCTGACAAAGTTTACTAGACCTTGTTTGCAACACGCATTGAATTACTTCTGAAATTTTCAAGAAGGAGTAGTTTCTTTAATATCTCGTAGCCTCCAGACGCCTTGTAATGAGTTCTAACGTCGTTCGGTAAGTCACCCCAACCGGACATAATTGAAGATACTTCATTATGCCCCATATTGTTGCGGTGTTTTGGGTTCGAGCCGATATTAATCCCAAAAATAAAACTTTCTAGTGAATATTATTCTGTCTACAAAAGCAGCAAGTAATACTCCCAGTCCATACATTACATAATCTATAGGGTCAAACACTCTTGCTAATGCATAAATACCAAAGTATTGTAAGGTTTCAGAAGTAGCAGTTAGAGCAAATATTGCTGCGGATTTCTTCCACAAAGTATTCAAATATCTACTCTTATTGCCCTTAATTGATAGCAAGAAATAAAACCCAAAAGGGAGGAATATATCGGCAAAGTAACTATGGAAAAGGATGTAAACAGAACGACTTGCCCACCCTGCTCCAATAATAAAAAATGAAGCGATAATTAATTCTAAAACCACA
This sequence comes from uncultured Gammaproteobacteria bacterium, assembly GCA_964583685.1. Taxonomy (GTDB): domain Bacteria; phylum Patescibacteriota; class Microgenomatia; order UBA8517; family UBA8517; genus CAZOVJ01. The sequence continues at coordinate 216,899 of CAZOVJ010000001.1, forward strand.
ACAAGAACAACTCTTTTATTTTGCTTATTCACGAGATAATTATAGCAAGATGCTATTTTTGACATGTGATATGCGTAGATAATACGAAGCTACTCCTCAATCAATCCAGTACATCGCCAGTTGATTTCTGCGCTTTCATCTTCAGAAACTACACACGCTGGATTACATCCCGGTTTATCAATATCAAGATCTATCCACCAAGTTTTTGTGCTTTCGTTATAGATAGCAATATCTTTCAAGATGCCATTGCTGACACATTCGCTCGTTTCTGCGATTGACCTCGCTTTCTTTTCAGACATTGGGGTAGACTCAGAAACAACTAGTTCTTCAGATAATGTGGAACAAATAAATCCAAGATCTCTACTTTCTTTTCTTGAATCATCACGAAGATATAATTCACACCCAATGTTGCCGAGCCTTAAAATACTTCTTTGTGTCCCCACCGGCCCACTTCCGACATTATACATATCATGCTCAAAACCTAACTCTCTTAAATAGATTTGGATTTCGCCGTGTTTATTTTTGAGTTCCATTTCATTGGTACCCAATCTTTCACCTATTATGTAGCCTTTAGCATCTAGTTTCAGCGTATCATTTTCTGTATTCCAAAGAATTGTGGCTCTAGAGTATTGACTTCCCTGCCAATCAACAATTTTGTCTACACCATATAAAACAGTATCAATAGTGATTTCACCCTTATTTACTGGGGTTTCAGCATCTTTTTCCAAGCCCACTTCCTGAGGAGTAGGAGTAGGTAAAGCTGTTTTATTCTCTTCAGAAGAACTTCTAATTGCTAGAAATGCTCCTCCTGCAATGATAACCAAGGCTATTCCTATCAGCAAAGGCTTTTTCATAATTGTCCAGATGCATTATAACACTTAAAAATTCTTTTTCTTTACTTTCTTGAAGGTAATAGGTTCGAACATCGTCTACTAGTCCACCCTCAAGCGTACATAAACTGTTCTTTATACCCCGGATAAGCTTCTTGAAGTTTTATGAACAAGGCTAAATGTGGTTCAAAAGAAAAGTCGTTATCCACCTATGGTATTTGATAGGCTTAATTATGTTCACCAAAGCTGTTTATGCAGGTTTATAATTATCTGCATTTATTCTGATATAATATTTTCACAATGTCGCCAGAGAACGATGAAATTGAAGGAATAATTCCAGAAGCAGAAGAGTTTGTTAATGAGGTAAATCAAAGAAAAGATTTAGAAAATGATCCTATTTTTTCAGAACAGGAAGGTGGGGAGTATGGTCATGCTGTTCGTGGTCTTGCCCATTCAGCCATGCTATGTGCACTTAACCGGCATTCACCAGAATATCAGAGAAATATGTTAAAACAAAGAGTACAGGAAATTGTAACAAAGTTTGGCCCAAATATTATTCCCCTACTTCGTGATGAATTGAAGCTTGCACTATCTGAAGATGATCTGACACCAAAGGATACCTAGATCATTACATCACAAAGTTTAGTAGTTAATAATTGAAAAGATATTTTGATAACAAGATATGTTCCTTCTCCCCTGAAGTAATGTAATGAGTTCTAACGTCGTTCGGTAGACCACCCCAGATTTTTAGCCTCGGAAATTATATAAAAGTATAGCAACCCTCTACCGGATTATAAACTTGTGTCGCCTGTTTGGTAAATGCTCTGTTACACTACTCACCTGAAAGGGTATAATACTAAGACGGAAAGGAGGTGCATACAGATTTAAGCTATAAATCTATAATAATATGAACGGAAAAGTAAAAACAAAAACAGACAAAGGATTTGGATTCATTTCTCGAGAAGGAGAAGAAAAGGATCTTTTTTTCCACTCTAATGATTTGGAGGGTGTTTCTTTTGATGAACTTCAAGAAGGAGCAGAAGTTACGTTTGATGTAGAACAGGGCGAAAAAGGCCCAAGTGCAAAAAAGGTAAAACTTGCGAAATAACATTCTTACAAAATAAAGGGTTCCAACAAGGTACAAATAAATTCACGCTGGAGAGAGGTGGGTTATTGTTTTAGTTAGAACGATCCCAAAACATACGCTCTCCTTCAGGAATATTGTAAATACTGAATGAAATCGAAGAACTCAGAATTTACAATTAACTAGCCCTTACTCAAACACAAGCAAACTGCTCTTTATACTCAGGATATGCCTCTTGGAGTTTCATGAACAAGGCTAAATGTGGTTCAAAAGAAAAGTTGTTATCCACCCATAGTATTTTGATGTTAAAGAAACAATTAACCTCGTTTCTTTAGAGGTTCGATTCCCTCCGCCCCTGCAATTTAGCCTCAAGAAGCCCCAAGAGTATATTCTTTATATGGTTTATGGTTTTTCCACAACCATATTGAAGCGACTGGTAATTTTTTGTTAGTCAATTTATCTTTTTCTATCACCTTCCAGGCTTTTTCAATATTTGCTGGACTAACATCATTATAAACAAGAGTGAAGTGTAATACATCCCTTTTTTCTTTATGTATTGGCGAAAACTCCCCCAGCCTCTCTTTAATTCTCAAAACAAGATTGTCGGCTTCATTGTTTTGGGCAAATGCAACAAAAATAGTAAAATCCTCTCCATAATCCCCCAACCTGGTTGAATTTAACACAAACGGCTTTGTAGCAGATGCAATTTCTTCCATTCGCTGTAGCACTTTCATTTCATCTCTCTCTTCTATCATTATTTTTTGTCCAAGTGCTATGTGTGGAAAGATCTCTGTTTCAACAGTCTCTCCGTCTCCTGGTATAAAAAGTTTTCGTGGGTTCATTTGCTCTCTCACTCTCAAAACACGGTACACCACTTTATCTGTTTCTTTTCCATAAACCTCCTTAGCAAGCAGAGAGAGTTGCTCTTTTAGAGAATCTTCCATTTCACCAGAAAGGTGAATCTCTACACGATATTCAATTTCTTTTCCAGACATAGTTATATTTTACATTAACCTGTGGATATTCGTATCTGAAGTAGTTCCTGACAAAGTTCACCAGCCCTTACTACACAGCTTTGAAGTGTTAATTTTTTATCTGAATCGTTTTTAATTTTTCAGTCTTCTCATTCTTTCTTTTAAATATCAAAAAATCTGGCTTGACTACTAAATTGGGTTTTTCAAAGGGTTTTCCGCTAATAGTTTTTACTTTCCCTTGTATCTGTAATGTTCCCTCTTTTGTTTGGCTATCAATAACTAAGCAAACGATTGAATTTTTCAACACATTTTTATACTTAAGCGACATTGGGTGCGTAGAAATGTAGATGTTCATTTCATCATCTGATGTATAGTTAACAGTAGCAGCCCAAGGTTTTTCGTCCTTACAAGTAGCAATTACACAATATTTATGAGTTTTTATCCAATCTTTAATAAACGCTCTATCTTGCATATCTAAATTCTACATCAGAAGTACAATTGTAGTAAAAGAAGTTTCATAAAGCCCACTTAGCCCTTGGTTAAAACATAGGCCAGTTGAGGATTTAGGAATTCTTGGATTCTAATAACCTCCGAAGAGCCTATTTCGTGCCAGAAAGTTCGTAGTGTGACCACTAAGGCCTGCAAATCAGCTTCAGATGATATAATTGACACTATGTACTCTGTTGGAGTTTTTGCGATTATTCTGAACGAGAAACAACAAATCCTGCTCTCTCACAGAAAAGATATGGATGTTTGGAATCTGCCTGGAGGAGGAATGGAACCTGGCGAAGCACCACAAGGTGCACTAAAAAGAGAAATAAAAGAAGAAACAGGATTGGAGGTTATTATTAAACATCTAGTAGCCTTAAACCCAAAACCACAAAAAAGTGAGTTAGTTTTAACGTTCGAATGTAAAGTTACACGAGGAAAAATCAAAGAAACAGACGAGGCTGATAAACACGAATGGTTCAATTTAGACAACTTGCCACTAAATACCGTCCCCAAACAGGTGGAGAGAATATATCACTTTTTCAAAATGCCCGGAGAAGTATTTCTAGATGTTCAAAATCAGCCGAGCACTAAGGTGTTACTAGCAGAAGGGAAATTAGAAAAATTTAATAAGAAATTACTTAAATAAAAGTTCCTGACAAAGTTTACTAGCCCCTGCTTACAACATCTACCCCGTAAATTCCACTTAATACTCCAAGAAACTCTTGAAGCAACTCATCTTCTGAGTTTATGGTTACAAAAGAACTGTGACCTTCGTATATTTCGATTAACATTCCCTCTACATCATTTTCTATCCGTACTGATTCAAAATGTTTATAAGAAGGCCTTGGTCTCCTTTTGTCTACTTCCAACCACCATTTCTCTTCTCTGTCTTTCTCTGCTCCAGAATTGAGAAGTGGAACATTAGCTATACTCACAAAATGCAGGAGTATATCGGCATCGTAAGGATGAGAAGAGCCTAGATTTTGCCTACCCAAAGTGAGAATATAGGCTCTGTTTTCACTTTGCAGTAAAAACTCACCCCCATATTCTCTCCACTTTACTGGAATCTTGGGGAATTCGTCATATTCCTCAAGGTATGATGGTCCAATCGTTGTGCGAGTAGTGATATGAATTGTACCGTTTTCGTCCTGAGTTCTTTCCTCTAAAGACTCCCTATCTCTTTGCAATCCTGGCTTGTATATCGAATATCCTTTTTCCCTAGCAAATGCCATAAGCTCCATTGGGATTCTTACTGATTCAGAGACAGGGTTAAGTTTGAATTCTCTGCTCTTTAAAGACGGTGTAGTCTTGCGTTCCTTAGACATTGTTTCCTCTTTAAGTTACGCTGTGAAAATTATCGTTAACAAAAACATTTTATACGTTTCAAAACACAGTGCTTGATAAAAAAATGATATAATAATGACAAGATCAAACAGAAATGAACTACCAATTTCAAGAATCTAGGCTTTCCACCATATTTCGCCAAGAGGATACACTGGCAACAAGAAAGTTAATTAATGAGTCTGTGTCGTTCACAGTTATTGGAATGCCTGGAATGGGAATCTCCTCTTTTCTTAAATTTCTGGTAACGCAAAATTTCGCTTATTTTATCCATATCGATTTATACGAACTCCCAGAAATGAATCGTCTAAACCTTTACAGGCTTATAGCAAACAATCTGGGAGTGGAAGCGTTAGGTAATTTGTATAAACTTCAACAAAATATAAAAGCAAAACTAAGAATCCTTACTCAAAAACACAAAAGGGTTGTCTTAGTGTTCAACAGATTTGACCAAATTAAGGATGAGTTTAGCACCAGTTTTTTTTCTAATTTGAGAGGTTTGAATGAAGTGGATAAAGAAAAGATAGTACTGATTTTTTCAAGCAATAAGCCTTTGTACCAATGGAGTTCTGAGGCCTTCGAAAGATCCAATCTTGACACTTTTGCAAAAGAATATTACTTGAAGCCATACTCAAACAAAGAAATGATTCAATTGTTAAAACTGTACATGCCCAACTTGGCTCTCAACAAGAAGGCTGTTAACAAGTGTTTAGGGTTGTCTGGTGGCCACTTCCAGCTATTTCAGCTTCTCATCAAATCTCAACGCTCAAATCTCTTTCTTTCTGATAAATACATTTTATTGCAAATAAGACGTATCTACGAAGAATGCTTAACTTTTAGACAAAAACAACAACTTCAAAAAATCGCTCACCATAAAAAAGTTAATGACATAGATCCTTATCTTTTGAAGTTAGGAATTATCACAGAAATGCCTGACAGATATACCCTATTTTCCCCACTACTTAAAGAATATATCAGAAATTTATGTGTCGTGAACTTGTCTCCCTTGGAAATAAAATTACTAAGATTGCTTAAGAAAAATATCGGAAAAATAACAAGTAAAGATGATATTTTCAACGCACTTTGGCCAGATGATCTTGAGAAACAAAGTGATTGGGCCCTTAATGCTTTAATCTATAGAATTAGAAAAAACCCTGCATTTTTAGAAGAAGGTTATTCATTAAAGAATCATAAAAAGCTCGGTTATGCTTTATCAAATAGGTTTGATTGAAAAATCAATCATTGTCTGCTTCACAAATACCCCAAACTTTCCTAAGACATCTTTCATTATCAAAAGGCATAACTATGTCCCGAGAATTCTGTCGGCAATAGGTTCCAACAAAGTTTACCAGCCCCTGCAATTTAGCTTCAAGAAGTCTCTGTCAGGAATCTTTCAATATGCTTTATAACTATATTGCATTCTTTTTGAGAGTGTCTAAAGTCATGTCCCATATTGGGCTGCCTGATAACATATGGATTATTTGCATTGGTAACTATTTTTTCAGTTTCTTTGGGCGGAACACTTTTGTCTTCAAGCGCAATAAATATCATAATTGATTTGTGAATTTTTTTAACTTCTTCCATTGCTGAAAATTGCATTCCATCTTCCGCAAAGGTATAAGGTATATCAAATACTCTAAACTTTTTTGGATTATTAGGTAAATCTCTTTCTGAATGCCGAAATTCCTTTCCTTCCCAATTTAAAGATGAGCCAATTCTGTCTGCCACCGAACAAAGCGAAACAATTTTTGTAACTCCCTTAATTCTATTACCAGCGATAATTGCTACAAAAGCACCTAAACTATGCCCAATTAAAACTACTTCTTCTAAATCCTTATTTTTGTAAACATTAACTCTATCTGCAATTTGATGAATATAATTTGTGATTGTGTAGTTCTTCACATTACCTGTTTTCCATAAATTACAGGGGTCAAGTCTTTCAACCGTATACCCTAATTCTTTAAGTCTTTTCTCAAAAGTCCTTATATGAAGATAGTCGGGTGAATCCAAATATCCTGGGAGTAATATCGCCAATTTCATAATAAGAATTATAACAGAAGTAGTTCCTAACAAAGTTTACCAGTCCCTGCAATTTAGCTTCAGAATTGAAATAATATTGCCTATTAACAATTAAAAGCAGTTATTCTTCTAACAATTTGAATTTATTATCCTGTGGTATATTCTCCTCTGTCTCCTTCCCGTCTATTAAGGACAACTTAAAAGCCCTTGCATCTTTAGAAGAGATTAATATCCTGTATTTATTATCAATTATTACTATAGCAGAACAATCTTCAAGAGCAATCGTTGGAAGTTTCACTTTCCGTAAATTTCTCCAGATGAGTTTCTTCTTTTGATTTTCCTTTGGATAATGACAGACATTACTAAAATTGTTGACTAAACCTAGCCCCATATAAACTTTCTCTTTGCTTGAACTCAGACTTTTCCCAAACCAACAATAAGATCCTGAACTTATTCCCGAAAGAACAATGTTTCTTTTAGCGACGGTTTTCAATAATTTATCTACACCAAACTTTTTCCAAATTTTCAACATTCTCTCTGTATCCCCACCGCCAACATAGATTAAATCAGATTTCAGGATTTTATTATTAATCTCTTGCCTTGTGGGAGTTTCTTTAACTAAGTAAAGGACATCCGTTCTGCATTTTAATTTTTCGCCATAAACTTTGCCAAAATTCTCAAAATAACTTTCTGAATCATTACTTGCAGTTGGGATTAAAAGAGATTTCGGCCTTCTCTTACCAGTAAGTTTTACAATTTCCTTATCTATACTTAAGGTTTCAAAACTCTTTAATTCTCCACCTCCAATAGCTACTATTCTCATATACGCACATTATAGCAAGGGAATAAAGTTTTTGTGACTTCAAGCTCTTGAAACCAGTTCCTGACAAAGTTTACTAGCTACTGCAAATACAGATCATATTATAGTACCCCTTGAGAAAACTGAAGAACGATTTGTAGGCTTTCCTTCTCCTGGCGTGTAGCTACAATAAGATGCGACGGCCATAAATTGATGCATGAGATTTCTTCGCGCTTCTGGAAGTTCACCTATCATTTTTTTAAAACGATGTATGTACTCTGCAAGTGTTTCTGGACTAAAGGAGTCAGCAATTTGATATGGTTTCATTGAATGAATAACATCGTTAGAAGATATGGCCCCTGAAAATTGTTGCATTTCATTAGGTTCTTCTATAAGAAGTGCATTGAAAAGGTTAGGTAATTGTCCAAAGTCGGAAACGCTATCAACCATATCATCAGCCATTTGCAGGCCAAGTATCTCATTCCTTGCCACCCCAATTATTTTTTCAATATCTTCATCCTTTGCGCCTGCAGATATTCCGATAACACGAATTATCATTTCTACCATGTCACCACTAGTTTGTTGCCTGTAGTTTAATACAGAATCATATGAGGTTTTAGAAGGCTTAAAATCATGAATAAAATTAGAGTGTGCATGAATTGCTTCTTTTTTATATCCAACAACTAATTTCCCCAGATCCTCTTTCGTCTCTTGAGAAAGGCCACTGCCATTAATTGTATTTTCAACCTTTTGAAAACGATGTTTGTCAGATACTCCTTTATGATGGATTTCCTCTAATTTAAAGCTGGATCCTGGCGGTTGAGAATCAAGATATGAATCAGCCCAAAACCAATAATCTATTACTTCTAAGACTATTCTGTTCACTCCGATTCTCTCACTTTCTTTTGGACCCAATTCTAAAAAACGAGAATAAGCTTTAATAAAAAATGTATTTGTTATGCTCGGTGGCTCTTTTCCTTCTAATCCAATTTTCCCCTTAATTGCCAGCGCCGCTAGTCTTAAAAATGCGCGAGATGTGCCCAGTATTCTTTCATGCTTTAACATTTGGGGAATTTTAACAGAGTATGCATTAAAAGTCCCGTCTATTAGGTATAGAGAAGTTCCTGGCTAAGTTAAATCCCTATTTAAGAAGATATTGAGAGAATATCACCTTTTCTATTCCGTAGCTTCTCTGAACATCTTTGATCCTATTTGGATATTTTGAGCAGTAACGCTTCCGTCCGAATTTGTTTGCCCGATTACCATTATTTCTATCCCTTCACTTAAGTCTTCAGTCGAACCTTCTTCGGATTTATTTATTCCGGTAGAATTTGTGAGGATAACAATTTTGCTACTATCATCAGCTAGCCTTACCGTTACACTCGAATCATCCATACTTACAATTTCACCCCTTACGGTATTTGTTCCGCCGGAAACATTAGCTCTTTGGCCGAATTGACCCATTCTTTCTTGAAAATCCGATGGTAAATTCCTTATAAATTCGGGGGTTTTGCTTTCTTGGTGTTTCATTCCCCCAAAGAAACCTGCTCCACCTGCAACTATGGCTACCACTAATGCAACTGCTATAACGTTATTTTTCATATAAATCACCCCCCTTTTTTACTCATACCTAAGTGCATCAATAGGTTCTAACTTCGCAGCTTTGCTTGCTGGGTACCAGCCAAATAGAATTCCGACTCCTGCTGATACTGCGAAAGCAAGTAAGACAGAACTAAACGACAAAACAAAAGGTAAGTTCATTGAGTTTGATATTATTGCCGAAATTGCAATTCCAACCAAAGTTCCTATTGCCCCACCAATAAATGTGATCATTATGGCTTCTACTAAAAATTGGGTAGTTATTGTGTTTCTTTTTGCACCCAAAGCTTTGCGTAGTCCAATTTCGCGTGTTCTCTCAGTGACTGTCACAAGCATGATGTTCATTATTCCAATTCCTCCAACTAGCAAAGAAATTGCGGCAATACCAGAAAGAAGAGTTGTAAAGGTGCCAGTTATTTGGGTCATGGTACTCAAAATATCTTCTTGAGACATTATTCTAAAATCAGCTTGTTCCGGATTTTTTATTTTGTGTCTAGATAAAAGCAGGTTGCCTATTTCCTCTTGAGCTCGTACCATAACATCCTCGCTTATTGCGGAAACTGAAATAGAGCTGACATAATCAACACCAAAGAGCAGTTTTTGGGCTGTTGTTAGAGGAATATAAATAATATCATCCTGGTTCATAAAGCCACTTCCACCCTTTTCTTCAGTCACACCTATTACATTAAAAACTTGACCGTTGATTCGGATAGTTTGGCCAACCGGATTTTGTCCTGAACCTGTCGAAGGATCTCCAAATAAATCTGCAGCTGTAACGGGTCCCAGAATGGCTACCTTGCTCATACTATCCACATTTCTCTGAGTGACAAAAGTACCAAGAGAAATGATGGTGTTTCGAATTCCTGCATACTCGGGAAGAACACCGGTAACGCTTGTATTGGTATTGTTTTTCCCGGCTACAACTTGAGTTCTTGAGGAATATTCTGCAGAAACTTTATCTACAGTTGTTATTCCAGGTGATGTCATTATTGCTTTTGCATCATTATAGGTTAACGTTGTTACATTTCCACCACCCCTAATACCACCTGATATTTGGGATCCCGGTGTTATCGTAAGAAGATTTGATCCGAGAGATTGAATTTGACTGGTAATAAAAAGCTGGCTTGCTTGCCCCAAAGATACAAGTGCTATAACGCTCCCAATGCCAATTATTACTCCTAGCATAGCAAGTCCGGTTCTCACCTTGTTAAGGGTCAGAGTTGACAAGCTTTCGGTAACTAATTCAGATAATTCCATTTTTACTTTCTCTTTCTAATTATTTTTTGTTTTCCGTTATGATTATCGTTTGCGATTTTTCCATCACGAATTTTTATTATTCTTTTTGCAAACTGGGCAATTTCTTTTTCGTGAGTAATTATTAGAAATGTATGTCCTTGTTCGTTTAAATCTTGAAATATTTCCATAATTTCTATAGCTTGTTTTGTGGTAATGTTTCCAGTGGGCTCATCGGCTAATATAATACTTGGATTCATGCTCAATGCTCTTGCGATTGCTACACGCTGCTGTTGACCTCCAGAAAGTTGATTTGGGGTGTGTTCAATTCTGTCCTCTAAACCTACCATTTCTAGGTAATTTTTGGCCTTTTTCTCGCGCTTTTCTTTTTGGATGCCGCCATACATCATAGGAATCATCACGTTCTTTAAGGCAGTTACCCTTGGAAGTAGGTTATAAAACTGAAAAACAAAGCCAATTTTTTTATTTCTAATCTCAGCAAGTTCGTCTTCATCCAGATTCACAACGTCATGTCCGTCCAGTAGATACTTGCCAGTTGTAGGTTTATCAAGCGCACCAATTATATGCATCAACGTAGATTTACCACTTCCTGATGGACCCATGATTGCAACAAATTCACCCCTTTTTACCTCAAGAGAAACTCCATTCAATGCTTTTACCGTTACTTCACCGGTTTTGTAGACTTTGGAGACATTTTTTACCTGTATCATATTTCATGATAATTACTAATGAATTATCCTTCCAGCTCCCCCACCACCAAAAATGAAACCACCGCTTCGTCCTTGAGTTTCCTGACTTGTTGAAGTAGTTATTCCGGTAGTTACCATGTCGCCCTCATTTAATCCGGATGTAATCTCCGTTTGGGTATCGTTGAAAATACCAGTCTCGACAGGAATATTTAGTTCTCGACCGTTTTTTATTAAGGTTACCGATGCCTGGCCATCTTGATATTCAACAGCTTGTGATGGGACAATCAAAACGTCACTTTTGGAATCAATAATTATGTTGGCAGTCGCTGTCATATTGGGTAATATTTGATCACTGCTTGTGTCAAATTGAATAATGGTAGTGTAGGTTGTTACGTTATTGGTTATCATACCAACCCTATCGACACTTACCACTTTTCCTGTAAAAGTTTTGTTCGCGATTGAATCTAATGTAATCGTTGCTTTTTGTCCTGGCTTAATAAGGGATACGTCAATTTCTGAAATATTAAAGGTTACAATGGGCAATCCTTCTGTAGCGATAGTTGCAACTCTTTGATTCGCGCGAGCACCACTTGCAGTTTCTTGTGTACCAATATTCATGCCTTCGGCAACTGTTACACTTTTTACAACTCCTGAGGAAGGCGCAGTAATAATTGCGGAGCTGGTTTTATAAGCTAATGATGTCGAAGACAATCTGGCTCCTGCGGTCTTTACTGCATCGTAAGCCTTGTCGTTTGCAATTTCTGCCCTTGTACGGTCCTCTTTCATCTCTAGGCTCTCATCATCATCGTGTCCCTGTATTTCGTCATAGACAACGGCTAGTGATGCTTGGGTTAAGCGATAGTTATTGTTGGCAGCATTTAGAGAGTTCACAGCACTGATATAGGTTAAGTACGCAGAAGCTTGGTTTTGTAGTCCTTGAACGTCAAGATCAATTTCGGCCAACTTTTGCCCAGCATAAACTTTATCTCCATCGCTTAGGTAAACTTTACTAACTGTTCCGCTTGCTTGGGTTGTAACATTTTCAATATTAGACGAAATAATATTGCCTGAAGCTGCGACTGAAGATATAATTGTACCTCTTTCTATTTGTGCAGTTTGAATTATTGGCTTTTCTTCTTTTTTTCCATATTTATTAAACAAAAAATATCCACCAAGCACTAGAACAATGATTACAGCAATCAATTTCTTGTGGTCACTTTTTAGCATATCTAGATAAGACAATATTCTCTTTTTTATATCTTTATACATAGTCAATTTTAGGCACTTGAGAGCAAGTTTAGATATTATACTGAAAAGACATCCTTAAAGCCAAAGAAGTAGTTTATTTAATAAGATTTTTCCCTACCCCACCCAATATATTTTTTGAGTGCTGGATTAGAGTATTTTAACAAGTTTATCTAAACTTTTTTCATCGTGAGTTGAAGTGGTTACGATATTTTTCTTTAGTATTTTCAATTCATTCTCAGTCTTTTTTAAATCTCTCTTGCCAACTAAATCGGATTTTGTAAGAAGAATGACCTCGTTCTTCTTAAGTAATTTACTACTGAATTTCTCAAGTTCTTTTCTGACTATTTTATAATCCTTCAGCGGGTCAGATGAGTCGGAAGAAATGCAATGAAGTAGTAAGCTCACTTTTTGAATATGCTTTAAAAATCTTATTCCCAACCCACGTCCCTCTGACGCTCCTTCAATGAGACCTGGAATGTCAGCTATTATTTTTTTATTTGTCAGTACACCTAAATTGGGAGAAAGTGTAGTGAAATGGTATTCGGCGGTTTTAACATTTGCGTTGGTTAATTCATTTAACAAACTGCTTTTCCCCGAACTTGGAAGGCCAATTAGACCATAATCCGCAATAAATCTAAGAACAATTTTTAAATGACGTTTTTGCCCAGGTTTTGGAGGGATTGTATTCATTGGTGTGGTGTTTTTCGAGGACCGAAGATCGTAGTTGCCGATTCCACCTATTCCACCCGAACAAAAAAGAACTTTCTCACCAATTTTTTCATAATCAAATACTTCTTTAGTTGTGAGGTCACTTAACTGTGATCCGACTGGAAGCTGGATTTTTAAATCGCGCCCTCTTTTTCCTGTTCTCTTTTCTTTGCTGCCTCTGCCTCCATTCTCAGCAGACAAAACTCCTTTTGGGCGAAACTGGTTAAGAAGGGTAAGATCGGAGCTGATTACCAAGTAAACATTGCCTCCGTCACCGCCATTGCCTCCGTCTGGCCCGGATTTTGGTCGTTTACCAAAGGAAACAACACCCTCTCCACCATCCCCGGCATTGATTGTAATTTCAATTTCATCTACTAGCATTAGTGTATGTTATCATTTTTTGGTATTTTAGGCTCATAGTGTATAATAATAACTGATTATGGAAATTCCCGAGACATATATAAAGATACCCAACCTTAGAAATTTGGGAAAGATGCTCCTTCCAGTACTATTTGTTGTTTTTTTATTTCTTTCCTCGTTTCGTGTGATTGGCGCTGGAGAGGTTGGTGTGGTCACAAGATTTGGAAGAGTTACAGGAAGGGTTTTAGAACCAGGAGCACATCTTATAATTCCTGTTGTTGAAAGAACTTCGAATTACAATACAAAAAAGATAATCTACGAGACTACAGCGTCTGACAAACAACAATATTCTGAAGCTGATTACAAAGATTTTCCGGTGGATACAAACACAGAAGATGGTCAACAAGTCGATATCTTCTATACTGTCAGGTTTAATATCGACCCAACTAAAGCTGCTTGGGTAGCACAAAATATCGGACCAGAAATAGCTCTGGTTGAAAAAGTGGTAAAAACTGAAAGCAGGATTTGGGCGAGGAATGTTCCAAGAAGGTTTTCTGCAGAGACTTTGTATACAGGGGATGGATCAATTCAAGTGCAAAACCAGATATTTGATGCCCTCAAAAACACTTTTGAAGAAAATGGATTAATTTTGGATTCTGTTGGTATAAGAGAAATCAAATTTACAGAACAATATATAGGTGCAATCGAAGCAAAGCAAATCGAAGCGGTGAAAGTTGAAACTGAAAAAAACAAAGCAGAACAAGCGAAATTCCAGAAGGAGGCTAGAATTACACAAGCTGAAGGACAAGCTCAAGAACAAAGATTACAAAGAGAAACTCTAAATGCGCAAGTTTTAGAAAAGATTAAACTGGATAATCAAAAGGCGTTTATAGATAAATGGAATGGTGTAATGCCGAGAATTGTCGGAGCCGAAGGAACACTTTTTGACGTAAGTAGTTTCTTTGAATAAATAGCTTCATGGAGTATAATTCGTAAGCTAAGGAAATTATGAGGAGTTACAATCAAAACAATAAGTCGGGTGGTGGAAGATATGGAGGAGATTTTCGTAGGCGTGACACTGGGCGTAGGAGAATGTACAAAGCGGTGTGTGACGAATGCGGAAAAGACTGTGAAGTTCCTTTTAAGCCAAGTGGAGATAAGCCAATATATTGTAGTGACTGTTTTGAAAAGAAGGGTGGCGGAAGTTTAAAAAGATCAAGTCGAAGAAGCACTGGAAGATCTGGTTTTGGAAAAAGAGATGATACAAATAAACAGTTATTAGAGCAAGTCAGTTCCCTAAATACGAAACTTGATAGAATTCTTAGAGTGCTTGAGTCGAGCGTTGAAAAGAAACCAGTTTCAAAAAAAACTGGGGTTAAGAAAGTAGTAAAAAAGGCTACCTCCAAAAAAGTTAAGAAATCCACGCCGAAAGATTAAAAAGATTACACCAGGAGTGTATAAATAGCCTTGTCGTCTTGCCCCAATATGGCTTATAATAAACACAGTCTTCGTTATCCCATAATTGTGTGGATTAGCGGGTTTATGAGTAGGAAAAAAACCTTTGATTGGACAGAGTTCTGGCGAGAACGCCCGTTCATTTGGGTAAAACTGTTCTCTTGGTATGAATCTAAAGTTTGTCTTCGGCTTTTCAAAGTCTTAGATGTTAAAACTTGTTTGGAGCTTGGCGGTGGGCCGGGTTATTTGGCAAAATTAGTTGCCCAGAGGCTGAGGTATAAGTTGACTCTTGTTGAAAACGACCCAGAAGCTTACAAACTTTTTAAAAAGCATTCTAATTTTGGCCACTATGTTTTCCAAGATTTTTTCAAATACAAGCCCCAGGAAAAATTTGATCTTGTTTTCAGCTTCGGGGTTATCGAACACTATCCTGATAAGAAAAGAAGATTGGAGGCGATTCGAGTTCATCAAAGACTCTCTAATAAATATGTGGCTATTTTTGTTCCCAAGAACTCCTTTTTTGTCAGACACTTTTTCCACTACCCAGAAGAAAAAGGATTTGAAAAATTATATATGCCAGAAGAACTTAAAGACGAATTAGAGAAGGTTGGACTTAAAACTATTAAGTTTGCCCAGAACTACCACGCAATCGGCTATTTGTGTCAAATTTAAAAAGAAGCTTTGAAAAGATATGGGTTTTCTCTTATTTCCTAATAACTGTGTAGGAAATGGGGTGGAAAAGAAAGACGGCCGGCGAATCCTCTACTAAAAATCTTTGAAAATCAAGATAGATTTTTTTCCGTTCTTCTTGGTCTAATTCCAAACGTCCGTCTTCTAATAATTTATCAATTCGGGGATTTGAGTAGTTTGAAATATTTGTTTCACTTTGGCTGGAATGCCAGGTAGGATATTGGTCCGGGTCCCTGGGAATATCATATATGGCTAAAAAAGCCTGATATTCTTCGGGTAAGATAGAGGTGACTTGGACAGTTGTTTTAATTCCCACCCGTTCCCAGTTATCGGCAATTTTTTCCGCGATATCTAGAAGAACCGGTGTTGTTGCCAACTTAATATTTAGATTTTCTCTTAATTCTTGGGGCTGATCCGTTATCAACTCTTGGGCTCGTCCCTGGTTGAAATTGTAGGGTTTGGTTTGAGAATTATAAGCCCAAGAATTTGATGATAATGGTCCAAGAGCTCTTTTTTCTTTAAATTGTTTTTTGTCGATCGCATAGGCCAGCGTCTGTCTTAAAGACTTATCAGACAAATATTTATCTTGGATATTGAAAAAGATGGCCACATACTGGTTTTCGTTTATGTTTTGCTTAATTTTAACTGTTTTCCAAATATCAAAAGGGTCGGGATTAATCAAACCCTGAATCCAGTCTATCTCTCCTAGTTTAAAAGCTAATTTTGTTCTTTCTTCACTGGGATAAAATTTAAATATTCGCTTTTCGCCTTCATTATTTATTAAGACCAGCTTTTGGACGAAGTTACCGGTCAAGGAAAGCTTGCTCACTTTCCATTCTCCTGAGGCCAAAAGGCCCTTTTTAAAAATAGGTCTAGATACAACAGCAGGGAAAGGAGCCAGTGGGCTATCTAAAACAAAAACAAGAGTATTTTCATTTGGCCTTTGAATCTCTACATCCTGAAAGTTATATTTAATGTTTTCTGAGCTTATTCTTTCACCGTCCTGCCAATATTTGTTCTCGCAAAGATGGAAAATCCAGGTTTTACCAGAGTCTGGTGTTTCCCAATTTTCAGCTAAGCCCGGAATGACCTGCCCAGTGGCATCGATGTTTGTTAATCCCTCTCCGATTTGACTTGAGATTATTAGAGGTAGTTCTTCTGGGTGAAACCTACCGCTTACTCCAATCTTTGTTGTTTTTTTAAGAAATATTGGAGAAAGAAATTTCAAAAAAACAAAAGAGATAAAGCCCAACAATATTCCCAGTAAGATGATTCCCTTAAACCTGGGAATAAAGGTGGAGAACAGTTTAACTAGATAGCGTATGCTAAACATCAAAAGGCAATCATCTGGAGCACTGAAGCAAGAATAAAGAGAAAAGCAAGGACAAAGGTCAATTTAAAAATTAGACCTTCTAACCCTCGTCTGGAAAATGAAGTTAGTTCCTTACCCCAAACCCGACCTAGACCAGTTCCCCGGACTTGTACGAGTATAAAAACAGAAAGAATTAAGGCGGTGATAATTTGAAAAAACAAAAGCAGATTAGCCATCACTTTAATTATTATACCTGATTTTTAGTCAATCAGCCAATAAATGAAGCTAGTAATAAAGGAAATTGGTAAGGAAAAGGCTATATATGAAAATACTCCGGCTGGAAAGGAAAGCGAAGGAAAATTAAAAAATGCAGAAGAAAAACCGCCAAAGTAAAAGCTGTTAATTGTTATTTGGGTTAAAACCATGTCCACCAAGAAAAGGGTTACGGCATTACTCACCCATCTAAAAAAGCCAAAGGTAACCAAATTCAGAGGAAGTAAGAGAAGGTTGATTATTGGTCGAGCCAAAAGACTGGCTAAGGCTAAGGCCGCACCGACCAAAAAGATGTCTTGGTTTCCTCTCTCAAAAATAATTCCCCTGGTCATTTCTGAAACCAGATACAGAGCAAAGATTTCTACGCTAAAAATTCTTAAGATTCTCTTCACTTCTTTTTAAAAACCAATCTATTTAAAATATACACTACAAGAAGAGTGAAAAACAAAATTAAAAATACAAAAATCAAGCTCGTAATTAGCATCATGTGTTTGTTTGTTGGTACAACTACTTGTTGTTCGGCAATAACTATTGATAGATTATTGGGAGTTTTTTCTCCGAACAAGCTAAAAGGAACGTTAATCGGTATTCTTTCTACCCCATAAGGTGGCAGTAGCTCAATATTTTGCGTGAATGATTCTTGGTTGTCAAAAAGGATTTTTACAGTTTGATTGTAAAAAGCAACTGGACCCGTATTTTTAATTTCAGCAATAAGCTGGACATCGTGGAATGGTATGCTCCTTTTGCTTGTTGCTATAATCTGAGGAAGACTAGTTCTTTTTTCCGGTAGTTGTCCGAAGGTGATAAAAACATCTTTTTGGGGATTGGGCCCTAATTTATAGGAGCCAGCAGGATAAGGGTAGTGGGGATTTTTGCCGTGAACTACAAAGCTAAAGTGTCTAAGGTCAAGCTTTGAAAAAAAATCTACGCCGGCAGTGGTATTTCCCCAGGTAGGATCAACTGGAGTCCAAACTCCCAATTCTTTGTTCCAGTACTCAGGCCAGGAATGAAGAACATCGGCAACCAAAGATAAGGGTTCTATTGATGGATTTTCAGTATAGGCAAAACCGTTAATTTCTCGGGCTGGAATGCCAGCCGCCCGAGCAAGGGCGATAAAAAGGTCGGTAAATTCAGTACAAATTGCCTCTTTAGGATTATCAAGGGCCGCTTTGGCCCCCAACCTTTCACTATTCGGCTTAACTCGCTCATAACTATAACTAAGAGTTGAGGTTACAAAGTTATATATTGCTTTTGGTGTCTGAAGATTTTCCGCCAACTTTTTAATTTGCGGGTCATTAACTTGCCAAACCTCGGTCTCTTTTTTGTTTTCTTCTAGAATATTGAGTGGAGATTTGGGAAATTCCCTTGCCATAGCAAAAATTTGGACTAGTCCGTTTACTTGCACGTCAACCCGTTCACGGGGCTTTAATTTATAGATAGCCAACCAATTACCCTCTTCATCGTTATAGACTCTCTCAGGTTCCGGACTGATTTTTTGATAATTGAGTTTTTGGAATGCCGTATCCGGAGGTATGGCAATTTCCACAAAAGCTTGTTTGTTTAAAGGATTTTCAAGATGGTAGGTTAGGTCAAAAGAAAATACCTGGAACTTACCAAAAGCAGCACTTACACCTTTGTCCTTGATTCTTTCTTTGTCAAAGTAAAAAACCCTTTTTTGGGCAGTCTGACTAGTACGCGAGGCTTGGGGAGAGATGTATGCTAACTGGTCAAAAGATAGAGGCACAGTCAACATTACGAAGTAAGATTTATAAGAACCGGTATCTGTATGTTTGGGAATAGAAATCTCCCAGATTTCTCCGGTCCTGGTTGCAATAGAACTGTTTTCAAAAACAAGCTGAAACTGACGCTTTTCCCCTTTGCCAACTAGGGCATCGCTAAAATCAATTTTAAGAATAACACTACCGTCTGTATTTTCACTTACTTTTAAATCAAGAGCTTGGGAACCTTGAAAGGCCCTGGGGTTTTTGGGTTTCAGGCCTTCTAGATAAAGACTATAACTTGTGGCATAAAGATTTGAGAATAGATTGGTTAAGCTTATTTTGTGGGTTATGGTTGTTACTCCCCGTTCGTCAATGTCATAATTTACCTCAATATCGGTTGAGAATTCTGATTGGGCCTTGAGTGAAGTAGGCAGAAGAAAAAAACAGGCAAAAAAAAGGCAAAAAAATTTTAGTCTTCTGAGCATTAAAATTAGTATAAGCTAAATCTTCTTTCTAGTGAAACTGGCACTTGACAACATTCGGGTTTTATTTGTAAATTGGAAAGGATGGCTTTAGTAATTTATAAAAGACAAAAGCAGATTTTAAATTTTCTTAAACAGTATATCCAAACTCACGGTGTGGCTCCAACATTGAAGCAGATTGCCGATGCCCTAGAAGTATCTTCTCTGGCAACTGTTCACGAACATCTAAGTGCTCTTGAGGCAAAGGGTTTTATCAAGAGAAAAGCAGGAAAAGTAAGGTCAATTGTTTTAGTAAATCAGAATTTTAATTTTTCCGGAACTGAAGTGATAGAAACACCTATATTAGGATTCATTGCCGCCGGGAAGCCAATAGAGCCATACACCGACCCAAATGCAACTTTAAGAATTTCTCCTTCATTTGTTTCAGATAAGAAGAATACTTATGTTTTACAAGTCCGTGGTGATTCGATGATTGAGGAACAAATCAGAGACGGTGACTTTGTCGTTATAGAGCAAACAGAACAGGCGAAAAATGGAGATATAGTTGTTGCCCTTTTAGATAATGGAATGGCTACCTTAAAAAGATTCTTTAGGGAAGCGACAAGAGTTAGATTAGAACCGGCTAATTCACAAATGAGTCCGATGTTTGTCAAAAAGGTCCACATTCAAGGAAAAGTTGTTGGATTGATTAGAAAGTATGCTAATTAAGTCTTTTTGTGTTTGAGGTGGGTACGAATATAGAAGATAACGGCCAAAATTCCCAGGCCGATAATGACAAATTGGAACTTCCTAAAGTAGGGCTCGACAACCAGCCAGTTCTGACCAAATTTCACTCCTAACCAGGCCAAAAATGCGGACCAAATAAGAGAACCGCTAAAAGTGAGCAAACAAAATAAAGGTAAATTCATTTTGGTTATTCCGGCTGGTAATGAGATGAAGGTACGAACGACCGGTAACAGTCGTGAGCCGAAAGCAACCATCTGTCCGTATTTCTGGAACCATGATTTTGCCTTATCATAATCTTTTTCTCTGATAAGTAGCCATTTTCCCCACTTATCAATGGCCATCCGTACCCAACTTTCTCCCTTGACTGCCCCTAGCCAGTAAGCAAGTAATGAACCAATAAGATTGCCTAGTGCGCCGACAAAAACTATTGAAAAGAAATTTAGGACTCCCCTTCCGGCCAAGAAACCGGCAAAGCACATAGTAACTTCAGAGGGTATGGGAATTAAAGCTGACTCAGCCGTCATCAATATCAAGACAGCCCAAAGCCCGTAAAGGTCGATTAGATGAGTCAAATTGTCAATAATGATTTTGCTTATGTCTGCCATATGCCTTGAAGTAAATTTCTTCCTGTCATACTCAAAGGAGCTTTTAAAGATAAAAGCTTGAGAACTGTTGGGGCTATATCGGCAAGAATACCTGTAGCTAAGGTTTGAGGCCGGCCCAAGAATTGTTGAGAAACAGCAATGAAGGGAACCGGGTTGTCACTATGCTCAGTATCAATTTCTCCAGTTTGACTATTGATCATCTCTTCCACATTTCCGTGGTCAGCGGTGATGAGGAGAACTCCTTGGTAGCCAAGAACAAAGTGGGCAATTTTGCCAAGGCATTCATCAGTTATTTCACAGGCTTTTACGGCCGGTCCAATACTACCTGTATGCCCTACCATGTCCGGATTGGGGTAATTGACCAAGATAAACGAGTACTCCAGGGATTTTAGGCGTTCCAATAGTTTATTTGTCAATTCAACAGCTGACATCTCTGGTTGAAGGTCATAGGTGGCCACTTTGGGAGAAGGAACGATTAACCTGTCTTCTCCAGGAAAAGGGTTTTCTCTTTGACCGTTAAAATAGTAAGTTACAAAACGTTCTTTTTCCGACTCAGTAGCCCTCAATTGTCTAAGGTTTGCATCAGCCACCACCCGACCCAAAGGCAAATCTATTCTTTCCGGCTGGATGGCCACTTTTGCACCGGCTTTTATCAAGGAACGGCTGTATTCGGTCATGGTAGCGAAATAAAGGTTTTCAAGAAGTTTACCCCTTTTAAAAATAGGCAGAGCTTTTCCTTTGCTGGGAATGCTCGTTTTTTTATATTTTTCCAAAAAAGGGTCAAAATCCAATTCCAGGCTACCGATGGAGAAATCCTTAACGATAAAGGCAGCAGTTAGCTGCCTTGGTCTGTCAATTCGAAAATTTAAGAAAACAACCGCGTCATTATCCTTTATTAAGGCTAAAGGATTGCCTTGAGAGTCGCACATTAAGGATGGTTCTATAAATTCGTCTGTTTGGCCCTCAGCATAGGAAAAATCGATTGCTTCTTCGGGGGTTTTTACTAAACGACCTTGGCCCTGGGTTAGGGCAAAGTAAGCCTTGGCAGTTCTTTCCCAGCGCCTATCTCTATCCATGGCCCAATATCTCCCTATGATGGAGGCGATTTCACCAATACCTTCTTTTTTGATTACCTCTCGAAGTCTAGCAATGTAAGTCTTTGCCGCCGTTGGCGGCGAATCTCTTCCATCAGTAAAAAGATGTAAAAATACTCTTTTGCATCCTCGTTCTTTAGCTAGGTTAATCAGAGCGAAAAGATGTTCTATGTTGGAATGGACGCCGCCGGCTCCTATCAAACCCAGGTAGTGTAAGTGAGAGTTATTCTTCTTGGCATGCTCGATTGCTTCTATAAGAATTGGATTTTTGAAAAAACTGCCATCAGCTATTGACATGTTAATCCGTTCTAAGTCTTGGTAAACAATTCTGCCGGCACCGAGGTTTAGATGGCCTGTTTCACTGTTTCCTGCCTCTTTTCTGGGTAATCCAACCGCCCTTCCGGAAGCCAGGAGTTGAGCATGAGGAAAAGAAGCCCAAAAGCGATCCATGTTGACAGTTCTAGCTAGGGTTACCGCATTACCCGGACCTTGAGGAGCAATACCCCATCCATCAAGAACAAGCAAACAAACAAATTTATGCGGCCTGTTTGGGGTTTTCATTTTATACTTTGTAATTCCAATTCAATGGAACTCAAGCGGTTGTATTTTGCTACCCTTTCACCCCTGGCCGGTGCACCGAATTTGACATAATCAGCTCCGGCTCCTACGGCAAAATCGGCTATAAACCAGTCATTGGTTTCACCGGACCGGTGAGAGACGATTACTTTCCAACCAACCTCCTTTGCCCTTTTGATAACTTCCAGCGTTTCGCTAATTGTCCCTACCTGATTTGGTTTAATTAAAATTGCATTACAAGCTTTCTCTTTAATCGCCTTTTCAACTCTTTTGAGGTTGGTAGCCAAAAGGTCATCGCCGACAATGATTATTTGATTACCCAAAAGTTGAGAAAGCTTTTTCCAGCCTTCCCAAGAGTTTTCATGAAGAGGGTCCTCTAATATAGCCAGGTGATAAGTATCATTGAGCTCTTTGTAATAATCAATCATGGCGTTTTCATCCATGGGAGCTGACTTGTCGCGGATGGAATAAGTGTTGTCTTTAAAGAATATTGAGGCGGCAACATCAAGGCCTAAAAAAACATCTCTGCCAATTTCATAGATTGTTTGTTTGATAGTTTCCACTAGCATCTCTAGGGCATCAGCATTGGTAAAAAGATTGGGAGCATAGCCCCCTTCATCACCGACTGAATGAATCGCTCCCCTTTGGGCCAGGTTTTCTCCTAAGTTTAAATATATCTCAGCCGCCAGACGCAAACCTAGACTAAAGGATTTCGAGGAAGCAGGTATAATCCAGAATTCTTGAAAATCCAAGTTTCCCGCTCCATGTAAGCCTCCGTTTATCATGTTAAAAATAGGTATTGGTATACCAGTTTTAGGTGTCAAGCCCTTTTTTTGGGCTAATGTGTGAATCCAGTGATAGAGAGTTGTTTGATTGGCCATGGCGCCTACTTTGGCAATTACCCCGGAAACGGCCAGAATACTATTTGCTCCCAGTTTTGCCTTGTTTTCGCTACCATCAAGTTTTTTCAGGAGAGTGTCAACTTTCTCCTGTTCTGAGGGGTTGTATCCAACTAAGGCCGGTCCAAGTATTTTATTGACATTATTGACAGCCTTAAGTACACCTTTACCTTTATATTTTTTTTCATCACCATCTCTAAGTTCTAAAGCCTCATAAGTTCCGATTGAGGCCCCAGAGGGAACAGAGAATACAGCTATCTGGTCACTATCAAGCTGACATGCGGCTTCAATTGTCGGTATACCTCTTGAGTCAAGAATTTCTCTGGCCCAAATTTCTTTAATTTTGCTCATTTTATCAATTTTTTCTCTGTCTCGGCTATAACTCCGCGCACCCTATTTATGGCATCCAGATTAACCGAAATACTGGAAATTCCTATTTTAACCAAATGTTCAACTAAATCATCATATTCTGATGGAGCTTGTCCGCAAATAGATGAACTTACCTTATGTTTATTACATAATTTTATCACTCTTTCAAGTGCCCAATAAACAGCGGCTGAGCGTTCATTAAAAGCTTTGGCGACCTCGGCGTTATCTCTATCTGTTCCTAAAATAAGCATCGAAAGGTCATTTGAACCAATTGAAACACCATCTAATCCCACTTTAATGAAATCTTTTAAAAGAATGACATTGACTGGAAGTTCAACCATCATCCAAAACTTAAACGAAGGAGATTGGAAAAGCCCTTCTGCAGCCACGAGTTTTCTTACATCAGCTAGTTCCTGAGGAGAGCGAACAAAAGGAATCATTAAATAAAGATTTTTGTATTTTTGACGCACTTTTTTAATGGCCGAAAGTTCGAGGTTAAAGACATCTGGCTGGGCTAGGTAACGAAAGGCCCCCCTAAATCCAAGTAAAGGATTGGGTTCCAGTGGTTCCCACGCTTTCCCCCCTTTTAGCTGTCGGTATTCATTGGTTTTAAAATCTGTTGCCCGATAAACAATCGGTCTGGGACTAAATGCTTGGCAAAATCTTGTCAGCCTATCAGTAAGCTTTTTAATGAATTCCTTATGTTTTTTAAGCTTAATCGCTTCTTTGGGATGAATTCCAATGTCAGCAATCATAAACTCAGCTCTGAGTAAACCAATCCCATCTACATTGAGTTTGGCTATTTCTTGAGCCCGATCCGGCTCGGCCAGGTTAACATAGAGCTTGGTGGCTGTTTTAGTACGAACAATTTTCTCTTTAGCTTTATGGCTGACTTTCAGTTTTATTTTACCGCCGAGAAAAACCTGTCCACTTGAGCCGTCTACAGTAACGACAAATCCATTTTTAAGTTTTTTAGTTGCCTCTTTTGTTCCGACTACACAGGCTAGGCCCATTTCCCTTGAGACAATGGCTGCGTGCGAGGTCTGGCCTCCTTGGTCAGTAATGATTGCTACTGCTTTCTTCATGGCTGGGACAAAATCAGGTGAGGTCATGGTGGCCACTAGAACATCACCTTTTTTGACTTGGTTAATTTCTCTGGTACTCTTAACAATTTTGACATACCCGGTGGCTATTCCCGGACTAGCTGGGCTGCCGCTTAAAATAGGGGTTAAAGCTAGCTTGGATGCCTTTTCCTTGACCGTCTTGCCAATTGTCGTCACCGGTCTGGTCTGGACTAAAAAAATATTCTTATTGTCTTTGGCCCATTCAGCATCTTGGGGGAAATAATAATGTTTCTGAAGCTGCTGTCCTAATTTGGCTAATTTGACAATTTCCTGATCGCTTAACTTTTGCCCATTTCTTTTCCTTTGGGGAACTTTAACCTTTTTCGTTTTACCTTTTCTTCTGACCAACTGTATTGACTGTTCCGAGACTTCTTTGGAAAGAATATAAAAAGTATCTTTTTGGATAATATACTTATCTGGTATTACCAACCCCTGAACTATTAATTCACCCAGGCCCCAAATAGCTTCGATGACAATTCTATCTTTTTCATTAGTAACCGGGTCTATGGTGAAAAGTACTCCAGAGACTTGCGATTGAATCATTTTTTGGACAATTACCGAAATTTTTACCTTTAGATGGGAAATTTTATTTTCTTCTCGATAAAAAATAGCTCTGGCAGTAAAAAGGGAGGCAAGGCACTTTCGAACGCTTTCAAGAAGATTGGCTTCTCCCTGAATATTAAGAAAAGTTTCTTGTTGACCAGCAAAAGAAGCGCTTGGTAAGTCTTCAGCCGTAGCTGATGAGCGAACAGCCAAAAGATTGGTCTTAAAAGGTTTTCTAAGTTGACGGTATCCTTTGATTATTTCTCGACTAACCTCGTCAGGAATTTTGCCAGAGAGAATTTTCTTATTAATATTTCTAGAAGCTTGAGTCAACTGGTTGGGATCGTTGGGGTCAACAGTTTTTAAAATTTCTCTGATATATTTTTCTAAATTGTTTTCTTTTAAAAATAAATCGTAGGCATGGACAGTAATAGCAAAACCATTGGGAACAGGAAAACCGGCTTTGACCATTTCACCCAAGTTAGCAGTTTTTCCACCAACAAGGTTAATATCGTCTTTATCTATTTCCTTAAAGAAGACTATAAGTGGGTGGGCAGACATAATTTCATAATAATCTATTAAAGGAAGGGTAACAAGCTTCAACTACTGGTCCAGTTTTTGTTTGAAATAATCAACCCAGGGAATTGGTAAGGGGTCAATGTTATAAAGCATGGCCAAATAAAAACTGACGAACGAACCAAAAACCAGGATTTCAAAGATTTGTTCAAGTTTTTTATCTGACCTTGATAAATAGGTTCTAAATGGTATTTCATTTTTTTCAACTACATCCTTGGTCACAGCATATCTTTTTCTTATCTGAGGAGAATAAAGCTTTGATTCCAAGAAAAGAAAATTGAGAAACTTTTTCGCTGGGGCCGGATTTCTCAATCCTTCCATGAGATGGTGATTAAGCTCAGGAATATCAAAAAGGACGGAAAAGGTTTTCGAGCTTTCATTTAACTGATTTTTAAAGGTATGAGCACTTCCCACCAGGTGTTCGCTAGCAATCAAGACCGGGATTCCCCCATATAGATTTTTGGCCATTCTCTTAGGCAAATTTTTTTCTTCGGATTCCTGAACACCAAATTCCTTTATAAATTTTTGGCATGTTTCAATGGCCTCTTGGATATCCTGGTCATAAATAGACAAAAATTCGCATCTCGCCAAAATAGATAGACAGGCGGCGATAGAATAACCAAGGCCCATTCTAGGCTGTTTTGAAGGATTTGCTCGTGGCTTAAGAATATAGCCGGCCAGGTTCTCTTTTCTCAAAAACTCGGCTAATTTACCGCCAGTTGTAATAACAAAAATTTTGGCATTTTTCTTTAGAGCCTCGCGGGCCATGGAAAGCGCCTCTTCAGTATTCCCTGAGTAGGAAGAGACAATTACCAATGTTTGGGAGCTAACATAATTGGGAAGGTGATATTCGGTGAAAACCTCAACAGGCACCCTCACTCGGTCAGTGATGAGAGAATCAATAATCCTTCCGCCTAAGCTAGACCCTCCCATTCCCGAGATAACAATGTTTTTGGCTAAATAACATGCTTGGGGAAGATTCAATTTCTTAACTTCCTGCCAGGATTGTTCTATTTGTTCAGGCAGTCTTTTAATAGACTGAAGAACTTTGCCTTTGTCTAACTTTTTGATCTTTTTTTCCCAATCAAGATTAATCATTTGATGAAACAACACTTTTGACAAGCTCAAGACCCTTTTTAAGCAATTCCTTAGATTTCTTTTCTGATTCACTTTCGCTAAAAACCCTAAATTCAGGAGCATTTTTCGATGAGCGAAATAGTATCCAAGTGTTATTGTCAAGCCATATTTTCAATCCATCTATTTCCTCAATTCTTTCTCCTTTAAATTGCTTTTTGGCTTCTTGAATAATTTTATCTTTAAGTTCCCATTGATAATCAACCTTAGTTCTGAACACATAGAACTTAGGTAATTGATTAACCATTTCTGAAAAAGTACCCTTAAATTCTGAAAAGAGATTGAGAATTTTCATGGTCATGGAGCCTCCGTCCCTGGTGTACATAATATCTGCCCAAATTGCACCGCCATTTGGTTCAAAGCCAAAAGAGGTACTCACCTCTTTCATTTTAGCTATTACATAGGGTGAACCAACTTTTGTTCTTATCACTTTTTTTCCAAGGTTATCAACAACCTGCGAAGCACTGATTGTTGTCACCAATACATTTCCTGATGAATTCTTGGCAATTAAACTACAAGAATATTCACCCTGTACAAAACTTCCCTTTTCATCTACAAAGACCACCCTGTCTCCATCTCCGTCAAAAGCGATCCCAAAATCACAAGCCTCCTTTTTTACTATTTTTTTAAGCTCTTCTAATTTGGCTTTATCATCAGTATCCGTGTCTCTGGCAATAAAATTCTTTTGGGGATTACAGTTGACCTCAATAACCTGTAAGCCTAAGTTTCTTAATAGTTCGGGCATGATGAGTGACTGGCAACCATTGGCACAATCCAGGCAGACCTTCCATCTGGGCAATGGTTTAACAATTAACTTGAAAAGCATCTCAAAATAAAGTTGGCGGGCTCGCGATTCCAGATGAACGGTGGGAAAAAGTTTAGGAGGCTTTTCTTTATTTTTTATCTTTAGATAAATATTTTCAATTTCCTTTTGGTCTTTTAAGGAGATCTCTTCGTTATGAGCATAAAATTTGAGACCATTAAGTTCAGGAGCAATATGACTGCCGGTTACCATGATGCTAGCCGCTATTGGAGTTGCTTTTATCAACCAGTTCAAAGAGGGAACAGGGGTAACTCCTTCATCAAAAAGCTTAACCTTTCCTGTTGCCAGGCCTTTAAATACTTGCTTTTTAATTCTTGGGCTTGATTTTCTCGGGTCCATACCGACAGCAATTGGCCCAAGAAGTCTGTTTTGTTTAAGAAACTCAATAAAAGTTTTAGCAATATCAAAGCAAAATTGTTCAGTAAGGAAAGTATCAACAGGCCCGCGTATACCACTGGTGCCAAAAAGAGATTTTTTTTGCATACCTTTATTCTAATTTCGAACTAATTAAAAGGTCAAGAGAAATAGCCAAGGAAACTTTAGATGTTTTTGCCTTTATGTCTATATCTGAAAGTTGGTTAATGATTTCTTTTAGATGTTTTCTTGAAAACTTAGATGCCTGTTTTTTTAACCTTTGCAAACGCCAGGCCGGGTAATTTAAGGTTTCAGGTTCAATTTTTGTCCAATATAGGTCTCGGAAATATCTTCCAGACAAAGCAAAAATAAATTCAATTGGTTCAAATTCAAGTAATTGGTGAAGTAAAATAAGAGCTTTTTGAGAGTTTCCTGGATAAAGCGAAGCAAAAAAGGTAAAAATTATCTTGGGTAGATCAAAATTTTCCACCTTTGTATCCTTAGGTAGTGCTTTTTTTAATTTTTGAGAAGCCCGGCCCTTTTGCCAAAGAAGTAAATGGGCAGGCAGATAAGAATCATTATTGGAAAGCTGGGAAAGGTCGGAAGAAGAAAGCTTATTTGCTTCTTCCACAACATAGAGCATTTGATTTTGGAATAGTGAAGCTAGTCTTAGCTTTTCAACTAAACTAAATTTATCTTTTGTTGAGATTCTGATAATTTCCCAATTTTTTTTCTTAGCCGAAGTGATAATTTCAAGAAACCGTTTTCTAGAAGGTACCGTATGTTCTCCCTGAATTAAGATAACTTTCATTTATTTATCTTTCGATAATTTTCCATCATCTTTCTTAATTTATCTTGAAAATTGCCTGTTCCTTTCCTTCTATGCGGAAATAAAGCACCGGAAAAAGTTTTTGGTATATGGCAAAGTTCATGTAAAAGCACCTTTTCCTTTTCGGACTCCTTTATTTTATCAAACTTTTCAGAAATTACCTCGATGATATAGCCAGGATTTTGTTTTAGAGCTTTTTGCCAGATTCTAGGTAATCCCCAAATTCGTGCGCAGGCACGCGTTTTACTATTTGTTGACCTGAAGCCGTAAACTTGCGACTTTTTAACCCAAGAAAGCCCAAGAGAAGTTACTAAACGATTTATTCTTTGCTGTATATCAGGAGCAGAAACCCAATCAATTTTCTTAATTCGGCTCTTTTTAAACCTTGTATACCTCGGCACCCTCTTTTACCTCCTTATCTACCTTTAAACCGATAAAATCGCCTTTTTTAGCTGATTTAACTTGTTTATGTTCAATTTGTATAGATGTTACTTCCTGCTCAAAAAGGTCTTCTCCTCCTCTTTTAAAAATAATCTTATCCCCTATAGACAAGCTTGCACCTAACTCAATAATAGCAACACCTATCTTATCGTAAAAATGGGTAATTTTACCTATTTTAAGATCAGCCATTAATCTTCACCTCCTTTCTTTCTCTTGGAGCTGAAAAACATGACATAGAGCTACAGCCAAAGCATCAGCTGCATTATCAAAGTGGGTTTTTTGATGCACCCTGCTTCTCACTTTCGGTCCAAGAACGTTTCTTAAGGATTTTTGGATATCTTTTTTATTAGCTTTCCCGTTTCCGGCCACAATTTTTTTTATGGTTTTAGGTGCATATTCAGCCACTTTAGTTTTATTTTTAGCCGCACTAAAAAGAATCACTCCCAGTGCTTGACCCACCCGCATGGCTGTTTTTGCATTAGCAGCAAAAAAGAGCTTCTCAACAGCCATTATGTCAGGCTTGAACTTTTTAATAATTGTCCCCATTTGTTTGTAGATATCGGCAAGCCTTATTTCAGGGGCTCCGTTTTTATCGGTTTCAATCAATCCGAATTCAACAACTTGATAATTGTCTTTATTAACATCAATCACGCCGTATCCAGTGGTTGCCGTTCCCGGGTCAATTCCCAAAACAATCATTTCTTTTTTGCCTCTTCTCTGTGTTTCGAACGAGTGTAGATTTTTTCCACTTCACGTTTGCTTATTTTCCGAGTATAGTAAAGCTTCGCTCTTCTTACGCCCCGAGTTCCTCTTCTAACTACTTCAAGTTTCTCAATGATAGTAGCTGCCAAAGGAAAAATTCTTTCAATTCCTATTTTCTGGGAACCTATTCTTCTCAGAGTAAAAGATTTGCCTGGGCCTCTTCCTTTAATCCCAATTACCATTCCCTCAAAGACTTGCTTTCGCGTTTTGTCTCCTTCTTTAGTCTTGAGGTAAAGACGAATAGTATCTCCTACACCGAATTCTGTTTCCCCGTGTTTTCCTTTTAAGCTCATAGAAGAATTATAGCTTAGAAATTGGTACTTCTTCAAGAACCTTCTCTTTGTTTTTTGATGCTTTCGAGGGTTTCAACAGATTCAAGAATCAAGTTTGTTGACTCTTCCCTATTGTCAGTTCTTCCTTGAACTAAAACACATTTATAATCTACCCAGATTTCTTTGGTTGTTGCAAAAATTTTGGGAAAAACAATTACATCAAGACTACCGGTTTCATCTTCAACTTTAACAAAAGCCATTTCCTGTCTAGAGCGCTTGGTAATGACTGTTTTCACCCCGGTTATCACCCCAGCTATTTTAATTATCTCACCCTGTGTCTGATCTGGAAAAATCTCATTAATCCGATGAGTGGAATAGCTTAAAAGAGGACTGATAATTTCAGATAAGGGCTTACTAGAAAGAGATAATCCCAAGAGCTGTCGCTCCAATTTTTGTATCTCTTCTTCTGAAAACTCACGAATTTCTGGGGCTACCTGTCCCTGGGGATTAGTTCCTGGTTTCTCTATTTCTCCCTGAGAAAAGAAATCCTGTTGACCCCGAGCAACTTTGCTTTTAGTTTTTGCTCTAATTTTATCCATTGAGGAAAGCAGGCCTGCTCTTGAACCAAAGTCAGATAAGGCACCAACTTTTATTAAGCTTTCTAAGACTTTTTTATTTACTCTCCGAGCATCGACCCTGGTGCAGAAATCGGCCGCAGAAATAAATTTACCCAATTTTCGTCCTTCCAAAATAGCCTCAATGGCTGCTTTACCTACGTGTTTGATGGCATTCAGACCAAAGCGTATTGCTTTATTGTCTAATGACTTCTTGTCGGCGACAACTTTAAAATCAACCCAGCTTTCATTTATATCAGGTGGCAATACATTAATTCCTATCCGGCGGCATTCATTAACTGCCGCGGAAATCTTTTCCAAATCACGAGACTCTGCCGTTAATAAGGCACACATAAATTCAATTGGGTAATTAGCTTTCATATAGGCACTCCGATAGGCAAGCATTCCATAAGAGGCTGCATGAGCTTTGTTAAAACCGTAACCAGAAAATGGCTCAATAAGGCTAAAAAGCTCCTCTGCTTTCTTTTTTTCTAACCCTCCTTTAATAGCTCCTTGAATAAACTTTTTTTTCTGTCTCTCCATTTCTTCGGGAATTTTCTTACCGACTGCTTTTCTAAACTTATCAGCTTCCTCCCATGTATAACCAGCTATCTTGATGGCCGTTGTAAAAACATCATCCTGGTAAACCAAAAGGCCATATGATTTTTGTAAGTACTCTTTCATTCGAGGGTCAAAATATTTAATTTTACTGGGGTTATTTTTTCTTTCGATATATTCGGGGATATGGGCAATAGGCCCTGGTCTATATAATGCAACCATGGCCATAATATCCTCAATTCTATTTGGCTTAAGCTCTTTTAAATATCTGGTCATTCCTGACCCTGAGAGCTGGAAAACACCCATAGTTTCCCCATGAGCAAGCTTATCAAAGGTTTTTTTATCCTTTAAGGAAATCTTATGAATATCAATTTTTTTGCCATAGGTTTTTTCTACAATTTTTATGGTTGACCCTAGGATTGATAGATTTCTTAATCCCAAAAGATCAAATTTGAGCAAGCCGACAGCTGCGCCGGGAGAAACGTTTGGGTCTAGGGCATCCATGTCGTATTGAGTAATGACTCGTTTACCTTCTGGGTCTAATTGGATTGGTGTGAAATTTGTTATTTTTTTGGGAGCGATAACCAAACCGGCTGCATGAACAGAGATATGTCTGGCATTACCCTCTAATTGTCGGGCTAAATCAATAACGCTCCTTGAATCAGAGTCAGATTGATAAAGCATTTTCAGTCCAAGAGAGAGCTTTATAGCCCTGTTAATATTCATCGGATGTCCCTGTGAGCCAAGGGGAATAAGCTTGGCAATCTGATCTCCGGTGCTGTATGGATAACCTAAAACTCGAGCAACATCTCTAACCGAAGCCCTAGCAAGCATTCGGCCAAAAGTACATATTTGAGCTACATGATCAATGCCATACTTTCCAGTTATATAGTTAATTACTTCCTCTCTTCGATTATCGGCAATATCAAAATCTACATCAGGAGGAGAAGGTCTCCAGGGAGTCAAAAATCTCTCAAAAGGCAAATCATAATCTAGAGGATTGATATTGATAATACCCAGGGCATATGAAACCAATGATCCGGCAGCCGAACCTCGAGTATTGGTGGCAATTTCCTTTTTCTTGGTCCACCGGGCTATATCGGCCACTATCAAAAAATAGGTTGAATATCCTTTTTGGGTAATGATATCCAGTTCATACTTGATTCTCTTCTTAATCCTTGGCGTCATTTTTTTCACTCGCCGACGGATTCCAGACCAAGTTTGATCCCTTAATTCTTTATCCGCACTTTTACCTTTTTGCAGTTTATATTCTGGGAAAAACCATTTGTTCAAAGTAATTGAAACATGGCATTTTTCGGCTATCTTAAGCGTGTTTTCCAGGGCTTCAGGAAGATCGGAAAAAAGTTTGGCCATCTCTTGAGGTGTTTTTATATAAAATGTAGGTGTATCAATATAGCGCAAGCGTTTGATATCATTGA
Organism: uncultured Gammaproteobacteria bacterium; assembly: GCA_964583685.1. Taxonomy (GTDB): domain Bacteria; phylum Patescibacteriota; class Microgenomatia; order UBA8517; family UBA8517; genus CAZOVJ01. The sequence goes on from CAZOVJ010000001.1 coordinate 249,967, forward strand.
CATTTTTTGCCGTGGCAATACAAACCAGGGCATCTTGGGCATGTGCATCTTCTTGTCTGACATAATGGGCATCATTGGTAGCTATAATAGGCACTCCTAATTCTCGACTGAGTTTAATTATTCCCTCTGAGATGATTTTTTCATCCTCTGCTTGTTTAAGGACATTTTGGCGAATTTCCAGGTTTTCGATTCCATCAACATACTGGCTAAATTGATGTCTTTGTATTTCTAGGTAGTAATCTTTACCAAAAACATCTAAATACCAATTAATGATTTTTTTTGCCTCCAAATAATTTCCCACAATAAGAGCCTGAGGTACTTCTCCTCTAGAGCAGCCGGAAGTACAGATTAGACCTTTCGAGTACTTGGCAAGGGTTTTTTTGTCTATTCTTGGCCGATAGTAAAAACCTTCAATATGAGCAATTGAAGTTAATTTCATTAAATTTGCATAACCCCTTTTGTCCTTAGCTAGAAGAACTTGGTGATAATTTGGAGTTCTTTTTTTGCTATCTTTGATTTTATGGTCAATGTTGGTTATATACCCCTCGATCCCGATTATTGGTTTTATGTGTCGTTTTAAGGCCTTTTGATAAAATTCAATTACTCCATACATTACCCCGTGGTCAGTGATAGCTAGGGCATCCATCCCGTTCTTTTTAACATAACTTAGAAGATCATCTATTTTTGATAAACCATCCAGAAGAGAATATTCAGTATGAACATGGAGATGGACAAACTTAGCAGACATAATCTAATAATATTACAATAATTTTATTGCTCTAGTTTTTCAAGGAGTAACTGACGGATTTGACTAGGATCTCCTTGTCCCTTAAGGATTTTTTGAACCTGACCAATTAAAAAGCCAATCACTTCAGCTTTACCTTCTTGAAAATCTCTGATTGCCTTTTTTTGCTCAATAAACACCCGGTCAATTGCCATTATAACCTCTTTAGATTTGGCAAAACCTTTTTTTGTTAATTCAAATATTTTTTTAATCAACAAAGCTGGTTCAAGAAAATCTTTATCCAGATTTTGGTTAACCATCAAATCAGCAATCGTCTTCGGGGAAATATGATAAGTTTCTGCTAACTCAACTGCCTTTTCAAAGTAATCAGCTCGACTAGTAGTTTCACTTAATATCTGGGCGTAACCTAAAGGTAACAAAAAATCTTTCATAAACCTTTTCTTCTTGGCTGTTGGTAATTCGGGTAATCCTTTCCTAAGTCTTTCTATTTCATGCTTGAAAATTTTTAGAGGTGGGATGTCCGGTTCGGGAAAATATCGGTAATCTTCAGTTTTTTCTTTTATTCTTTGGCTAACCGTCCTATCTTTCGACTCATCATAGCCTCTTGTTTCTTGAATAACTTTTTGTCCTGAACTCAATATTTTCCTTTGTCTTTTAATCTCTGCCAGTATTGCCTTTCCCAAAAACCTGAATGAATTGATATTCTTTAACTCAACCTTATAATTTGGTAAAGTTCTAAGATTAGATTTTTGCAAGGAGATATTGGCTTCAATTCTCATTGAGCCTTTTTCCATATTCGCTCTCGAGATAGCCAGATAACGAACTACTTGTTGGATCTCCTGAGCAAACCCCCTTGCACCTTGATCATTCCTGAAGTCCGGCTCAGTAACCAATTCCATGAGAGGTACCCCACTTCTATTAAAATCGACCAGGGTTACTTTCTTTCCTTTTAATTTCAAGTGAACTAGTTTGCCAGTATCTTCCTCAAGGTGAATTCGGGTTATTCTAATTTTTTGCCCATTTTCTAAAGTCCATTGACCGCGACGGCAAAGAGGTAAGTCATACTGACTAATTTGAAAACCCTTGGGTAGGTCGGGATAAAAATAATGCTTGCGGTCAAATTTTGAGAATTGAGCAACCTTACATCCAAACACTAGTCCAAGCTTAATTACTGATTCAATGGCGGTTTTATTCGGGTAAGGCAATGCTCCGGGTAACCCCAGACATATTGGGCAAACCTGACTATTGGCTTCTTTGGCAAAATGGTTGACTGAGCAGCCACAAAACATCTTGGATTTAGTGGCCAGCTCGATATGGATTTCAAGACCAATTATTGGTCTAAAACTTTTAAGCATTTTGAATTAAAAATTTATCATATACTTTAGAAAAAATTAGGCCGCCAAGGCTTACACAACCCAAGAGAAATAGTAAAGTTCCTACACCCAGAATATCGGTTATTGTTGCTGAGCAAAGAACGGGAAAGACCATTGCTACTGTCGTTAAAAACCAAAAATTACCAAAGACTCTAGCCATCATCTGTTTGGGGGTTACTTCTTGAACATAGGTTTGGGTTAAAATAACAATGCTTAAGAATGAATAACCCATAACCAGGAAGGCTGAAACGGCTGTCAATATTTTTATAACCAAAGGAAGTAAGGGGAAAATAAAAACCATTAACCAGATACCCAGGGTGAGCAAGGCCAAAGAAGTTTGTATTAACCTTTTCTTTCTTATTCCGGTAGATAAAAGTTTTGGTACAAGCAAAGCAGCAAACATAGCCCCTACCCCTGCAGGAACAACCATGAAAATACTCGAATAACTGGGTTTCACTTCTATTATCTCCTTTGCTATAACAGGCATGTTAGTTGTTACGACGGACAATGATACCTGTAAAACAAGAAGGAGTGAAAAACCCATTAAAACATTAGTTTCCCTTTTGATAAATTTATAGCCTTCGAGTATTTGACTAAAAAAATCTGTGACCCCTTTTTCAAAACCTTCTACTAGCTTTTTCCCTGTACGCATGACCGGTAAAAAACTGGAACTAAAGAAAGCTAGCAAAAGAAATAAGGAGGGGATGAATAAAGTTAAACCAAAACCAAGGAGCTCACTAATCAAGCCGGCCAAACCAAAACCAACAACTATGGCTGCTTGTTGGGTGATGAAAAATAAACCATTGGCATATGGTAGCTTCTTTTTGGATACCAAGAACGGCAGACTGGCAGATTCTGCTGGGTCGTTAAATTGATTAAAAAACGAAAATACAATAGCCAGAGCATAGGCAAGATATACAGTCCTCTTGTAAAAAAGAGCGAAAATACAGACTGCCAGTGATTGGGCAAGACTGGTTAATACTAAAACTTTTCTTCGGTCAATAAAATCAACATAGGTGGCGGCAAAGGGACCGACAATCATTGCTGGTAATGCGTATGACACCCAAATTAAGGATGCGGCCAGGGTCGAATTAGTGCTTTCATATAATCTTATGAGCAGGAGAAATAAAAGTAGGTTTGAGGCTAATTGAGAAAACAATTGGGATATCCAGAGATAAACAAATTTTTTATTTTTAATCAGTACTAGATATTGTTTAATCATAGTTCTGGTTCTTTCCAGTGCCAGTCCGTCTGTTTTTGATAAAGTTTTCCCAAATTAAAAAGAATTTTTTCTGAAAACTTTGGCCCAAGGAGCTGAAAACCCAGAGGTAAACCTTTACTGGTTATACCAGCCGGAAGGGCCAACCCAGGTATACCCGCTAAATTGGCGGCAACGGTAAATATATCCATCAGATACAATTGAAGAGGTTTCTCCACCTTCTCGCCCAATTTAAAGGCTGGTGTGGGGGAAACTGGAGTGATAAGGACATCAACTTCCTTAAAGGCTTGCTCAAAATCCTCAATTATCTTGGAACGAACTTTCATTGCCTGGAGGTAGTAAGCATCATAATAACCAGCAGAAAGAACATAACTTCCAAGCATAATTCTTCTTTTAGCTTCTTTACCAAAATAATCTCTATCATAGCCAAACCTGACTCCATCATAACGAGCAAGATTTGAAGATACTTCGGCAGGTTGAACTATGTAATAAACAGAAATGGCATATTTTGTTTGGGGCAAACTAACTTCTTTAAATTCTATTTTTTCCTTTTTAAAAACCTTGACAGCATCTAAAACTGCTTTCTCCACCTCCTTATTAATTCCCTTGGTGAAATATTCTTTAGGTATGCCAATTTTTAATTTGGCATTTTTATTTTTTAATTTTGCATTTTTCAATGTACTATCTTTTCCATCTTCTCCTTTAATTATTTTAAAAATCCGGCTAGAGTCTTCAACGGTTCTGCTCATATGTCCAATTGAATCCAATGAAGAGGCCATGGCTATTACTCCGTATCGTGATACAAGGCCATAGGTGGGCTTAAAACCAACAATTCCACAAAAACTGGCTGGTTGACGTATTGAGCCACCGGTGTCCGTACCAGTAGCCACTAAAGAAAAATTGGCCGAAACAGACACGGCCGAGCCACTTGAAGAACCGCCGGGAGCATATTTTTTATTCCAAGGATTTTTGGTTGGTCCAAAATCTGAATTTTCTCCTGAAGTTCCATGAGCCCATGCATCACAATTCGTTTTACCCAATAAAATCGCGCCGGCTTTCTCCATTTTTTCAACAACGGTGGCTGAATGGCTCGGAACATAATTTTGGAGAACTTTTGCACCCGCCGTAGTTCTCACTCCTTTGGTTAAAAACAAATCTTTATGGCTGACCGCGACTCCTAGAAGTGGCTTTTCGCTTAAGGCCTTTTTTGCCAATTCCTGAATTATCTTATCTACATTTTTTGCCTGCTGGTATGCTAACTCATCAGTAACTGTGATAAACGCATTTAAATCTTGGTTGTGTTTTCTGATTCGTTCAAGATAAGTGTCTAGAAGTTCAACAGCGGAAAACTTTTTTTTCAGTAACCCGTCTTGAGTTTCTTGAATGGTTCTTGGCAACTTCATCAAAATTACTCCTCGGTTTTGCTTCTCGTTTCTTGCTTCTCGCTTCTTGCTTCAAAAACATAGGGTACGACAAAATAATTATTCCTGCTTTTATCTGTTCCGGAAAGGGTTTTCTCAATTGTTAAAGTTTGGGAAATATCCAGTTCATCTTCTCTGAAGACATTAATTAAACCAGTTGTCTGGCTGGTTGGTTGAATATTTGAAGTATCAACTTCACTCAGCTTCTCAACATAGCTAATAATTTCCGATAATTGCTTTTGAAATTTTCTTATCTCTACCTGGGAAAGTTTCAATTTGGCTAGCTTGGCTAAATGGAGAACCTCCTTTTTCTTCAGTTTGCCCATCACTCTATAATAGCCCCTGACTCCCGTTAATGGCAATAATAAAAAGTGAATGGAGAGGGTGTTGGCTCATATATATTAAGGAGGATCAGCTGGGAGGTAGCTAGTTATTCTTACTATGTAACCTAAGTAATAAGACTATCAGTATGCTCCCGAAAATAATCTCCGTGAAGATCAACAGCATTAGCTATGGCGCGAGATCGCAAAAGTTTTCTTATCTCCTCTGGCTCTTGCACAAGGCTTATTATATTTTTATCTCCGATGTAACGCATACTTTTGTATCTCATCATCTCCAAAGCTGCAGCGGGATGCTGGGGAAATTGCTCTCGTAGGACCTCTATATCAATGTACTCATAGGAAATTGCGTTATCTTCGCCAAGTTTAAAAATTCCTTCATCAGAACGCCTAACATAAACCGTATTCGTGTTTATGGGCCGATAAATTGATATTCTTCTTTTAAACCCGGGGACCACAAGATGGGTTTCTAAAACTTCTACTTCGACATCCAAATATTCAGTGACTTTTACTATTTCTCCTTCACTCCGTGATTCTTCCCACGAAAAACTATCCGTGTATTCATAAGTTTTTGGTTTCCACTTAACTACTCTTCCCCTTCCATCAAAAAGTTCTGTATTAATTTGCCTTAGTAGAGCTAGGGCAAATTCTTTTACTTCCTCAAAATTCTGCTCTGCGAGTAATCGTACTCTTTCTGCTTCTTCTTGTTTTCTTTTTCTAATCTCTTCCTCCAACAACAATATTTGTTGTTCTTTAGCTCTCCTAGCTTTTACCTCTAAAGCCCACTTAACCTCCAGTTCCCTTTTTTCTTCTATTTCTCTTCTTGCTCTGTCAAACTCGCTCATTTGAGGCAAGTGTAGTAGAACAACAGCCAAAAGTCAAACTATAGGTATTCATTTCTCTTCGTGTATGAGATTTGAACTAGTTTAAGTGTGGGTTACTACTCCCTGGTGGTGGGTTGCCTAAAAATGGGTCGTCTAAAGATGCTGATTCTTTCTTAGGGGATTCCTTAAGGTTTTGTAAAATTGATTCGGCTTCCTCAAGCTTTCTTGCATTAAATAAGGCGGTAATTAACATTCCAGTTAGTTGAGGCACCCGTGCATTCGCAGAAATCTGTGCAATAAGTAATAGTCTAGCTGCATTCTCATTGATCCTTCTGACATCAAACAGTTCGGCGCTACTTATATCATAAAAACCGGCCGGGTCGGGCTCATTTTTTCTGATGATATTTTCAGCTTTAGCCCTGTGGGCCCTAGCTTGCTCATAGAGGCCGAGGAGTTCAAATAGTTTAGTATTGTTAGGGTATTCTTCAGTGAGGTTGGCGTAAACATTTGAAATTCGTTCTTCAGCCACACCTAAATCCAGACCTTCATCTTTTACTGCTTTAACTATTTCTTGACATGTCTCTGAGGTAGATTGAAAATCCTCATAGGCCGATGAGGTAAGATCTAGCCGGGAAATCCTCTTGTTTTTGGGGATTGCTAGATAATTACTCACTAGCTCCTCCGTGGTAGAATCCTTTCCTGCTAAAGATTCAATACTCATTTTATTAGCAATATTCTATCTTATAGTGGAAGAAATTACAACATGTTTTCTAGTGCCTTGATACGTTTGGGGATTGGCGGATGGGTGTTGAACAAATTGGCAAACCAGCCAACAGCCGAATGTCCCTTTTTTCCTTTAAAGGGGTTAATAATATAAAGATGGGCTGTTGCCTTATTGGCAACCTCAAGGGCTTCTCTATCTTGAGATAGCTTTCCTAAGGCTTGAATCAAACCCCGAGGTTGTCTGGTGATAGCCACTGAGCTGGCATCAGCTAAAAATTCGCGCCGTCTAGAAATAGCCAAGCGAATCAACTGAGCAAAAATCGGTGAGAGAATTGCGAAAATTAAACCAAGAATTAAAAATATTGCTCCAGCATTACTTCGCCCCCGCCGACCTCTTCCTCGGAAACTTACTCTCAAAAACAAATCAGCCAAAAGAGCAACTATACCCAGTAAAACTGAGACAACTGACATCAAACGAATATCATAATTCTTAATATGACTCAGCTCGTGACCTATAACACCTTCTAATTCTGTCCGTGAGAGTTTATCTAGAAGCCCGGTAGTTACACAAATCACAGCGTGTTCTGGATCCCTACCCGTAGCAAAGGCATTGGGTGCAGAATCTTCAATAACAAAGAGTTTAGGTGTGGGTAGACCCGAAGCTATACTTAAATTCTCGACAACCGTGTAAAAATTAAAATCCCGCTTTCTATCAACTGGCCTGGCACCGGAAATACTTAAAATTATCTTGTCACTGTAATAATAACCAACAAAAGCCATTAGACCGGAAATAATTAAAGCAATTCCCACTACTCCCAATCCACCGGGTTCATATCCCAAGTAAACAGTAAATGCTTGAGAAATTATATAAACGGTTATTGTTACAAAAAGAACAAAACCAACAACTACAAAGTTGCTTTTTCTTTTATTATTAGCAACTGATTCGTAGATATTTAACACTATTCCTTATTCAAGCTTAATCTTAGGTGTTTTTAAGTCTCCTCCAGAAACTTCTACATGTTCTCCAGCTTCAGGGGTAAGAATTCCCGGTAACTCCTTGAAACTAAATACGTTGGCTACAAGCTTTGATGGAAAACTTACTCTTTTAACATTAAAGTCTGCCGTTAAGTCAATAACCAACCTTCTTGAATACATAATTTTGTCAGCCGTATCTCTTAACTCATCCATAAGCTTTGTCACAACTTCCGAACCTTTAATTTCAGGGTTACTTTCTACCAAAACCTGAATATTAGGTAAAACCGAAGCAAGCTTGCTTCCTGCATCTACCATTTTTTGCAGGTCACCGGATTTTACAGCTGAGTCAACAGCTTTCCTAGCATCCGTTAAGGCTTTGAATATGCCTTTCTCGTGCTTTAGATAACCCTTAGCAGAGGCTTCAAGGTTTGGTATTAGGCCGGCCTGTCTTTTAAGTTGATTTCCAATTTCCTGAACAGCGGCTTTAATCCTTGCTTTGCTTGAAACGAAAAAGTTATAAGTAACTACTCCCCATACCAATAAAAGGACAAAAATAGCAGCTAAAACATAAATCATAAATTACTCACCTCCAATCAATTATATTAACATTTTTTGAAAGTCATTCAAGTTTTTAGTATTGATGATATCCTCTTTTCTTGCCCAACCGCGCTGACCAACAAAAACACCATAAGGCATGTTATCAAGGCCATCTTTATGATGAGCATCAGTACTGATCGTTAATTTCACGCTGCTTTTCACGGCTTCATGGGCAATAACATCTGGTATGTCAAGTCTTAGTGGATTAGCATTTATCTCTAGCCAGATATTTTTTTCCTTGCAGACTGCAAATAGTTTTGGCCAATTAAACTCCACTCCTTCTCTACGATTTAAAATTCTGGTAGTAGGATGGGAAAATATTTTAACTTTGGGGTATTCAAAACTAGAAAGAACTCTTTTGGTCATTTTCTCTTTACCTTGCCTTAGGCTGGAATGTAGGGCAACAAGAACAAAATCAAGAATCTCTAAGGCTTTCTCTGAAAGAGGAAGTTTCCCACTTGGCAAAATGTCTAGTTCAAGGCTATTGAACACTTTTTTTACTCCTACCTTTCTACCTTTCACGAGTGAGGAATTTAATTTATCAATTCTTTCTCTTTTCCTCTTTAACAGGTCAATTATTTGTTTATCGGTATGTCCCCTTTGGCTGGGATTATGTTCGGTGAAAGCAATATACTCATATTGCAAACCCGAAGCTTTTCTGACAATCTCTTCCATTGAAGACTCACCTAAATCATGACTAGTTTCAATATCAAAATCCGAATGAATATGTAAATCTCCCCTTATTTCTTCCAGCTTTACTAACCTGGGAAGTTTGTGAGAAAGGGCGGCTTCAATTTCTCCACTATCTTCCCGAAGTTCAGGAGGTATCCAATCCATGCCCAATTTTTTATAAAGTTTTTCCTCAGTGCTAAATTTTTGCAATTTCTTCCTTCCTCCGGCAAGATTCCGCTTGATCCCGTACTCGGATAGGCTCATCCCCTGCTTCTGCGCATATTCGCGAAGGGCAATATTGTGGTGTTTTGAGCCTGTAAAATGTTGAAGCATGGCTCCATATGAGTCTAAATCTGAGACCATTAAATCGACTTGCCTGTTTCCGGAGATAATAATCGAAGCACTTTTAGGGCCTTTTTCCACTATTCTCTTGGTCTTCGGATATAAAGTAAAATGATTGACTACCGCCTGAGGGTTATCTGTAGCTACGGCAATATCAACATCCCCCACTGTTGCTGTCTTTCTTCTTAAGCTTCCCAAAACATCTATTTCTTTGGCAAACTTACACCTTTTCAACCAAGATGTCAGTTCTCCAGAAATGTTCAGCGCTTGAGGAAGTAAAAGCCTAATATTCCTATCCTTAGTTTCACTGATAGATTTTTTAATACTGACTTCTGATTGCTGACCAAAGCCAGGTATATCGGAAACTTGACCTTTCTCAACCGCTCTTTCAAGTTTTTTAAACGCCCCCTTTTGTTCTTTAATTCCCAATTTTTTGGCTAATTTCAAGGCTGTTTTTGCTCCTATGCCTGAGATTTTCATCAACTCAAACATCGCCGGTGGCAAACCTTTCATAACGAACTTAAAATGTTTTGACTTTCCTGTTCTGAAAATTTCATCTAAATGTTTGGAGATATTTTCCCCAATACTGGGGATTCCTTGTAGCTTTCCATCATCCCACAAATCTTTTACTTCTGAAGTCAAGTGTTCAACTGCATCAGCCGCCCTGCGATAGGCAATTATTTTAAAGCGATTCTTGGCCTCATTCTTAACTTCATAAGCAGCGGCTACAGATCTGAGAAGCTGGGTAACCTCTATATTGGTCATATTTTTGTAAATCTTCATTAAAATTATCTTAGCACGGAGCTTGTTTTAATCTCAATTTTGACGTATAATTTTATTGTTTACTTGGGGCTGTAGCTCAGTTGGCTAGAGTGTCCGCCTGTCGAGCGGAAGGTCGCGGGTTCGAGTCCCGTCAGCCCCGCTAAATTATTAGCCCCAGGAAACACCTCATACCACCCCAGTCTTGGGAACACATCTAGACAATTTTTGTAGAAAAGAGTAATATCCTACATAGATGGCTGAACGAAATATAAGAGCGGAGTTTGGTGTCAAGTATGGCTTTGTGCTTGGGACAGACAGGCCATTCTATGGAATTACAGATACCGAAATGCGGCCAGAAAAAAATATAGCACCAGACCCAGCCGCAGAAGGTGATATTCAAACCAATGAATCATTAGCAGAAGGGGCAACTGGAATTAGCAGTGACCCTTCTCTTATCAGGCAGAGATCTCCCCTGGTAACGGTAGATGATAATCAGAGCGAAAACCCTTACGACCGTTAAACATTCAACTTTCATACAAAATAGACGTTCCCCAAATAGTCAACTAGTACCCGCAAAAGTTCGAAAAAGCTCCATAGGATTCATTGGCCTTTTTTTCTGGTATAATTTCCCCAATGAAGAAAACAAAACTTATTTGTTTTGACGTCGATGGAACCCTAGTTGATGGTGTATCCTGGCTGCTTCTAACTAAGGACTTAGGATGTTCTACACAACAGCATCTTGATATTTTTCATCAAGCAAAAGATGGCAAAATTTCATTTGTCGAAGCAGAAAGACTGTTAACAAAAATGTACATAGATAGTGGAAATGCCAATAAACCCTTTATCAAAAACTTATTTTCAAAAATAAAGCTTAGACCTGGGGTAAAGAAGTTAATTTCTTATTTAAAAGAAAAAGATTATCTCATTTATTTAATCTCAGGTGCAATTGATATTTGTGTTGAGAAAGTAGCTAAAAAATTGAAAGCAAATGGTTTTTATGCCAATTCAACGCTTGAGTTTGATAAGAAAGATGCTCTCAAAAAGATACACTATAGAGATAACCAGGGAGAAGTAAAGGTTGAACAACTTAAACAGTTGCTTAAGAAACTAGAAATAAAAACCAACGAAGTTATCTTTATCGGCGATAGCGAAAATGATATAGAAGTATTTAAGTTCATCGGAAAAGGTATTGCCGTGTACTGTTTTAATGAAGATTTGAAAAAGGTTGCCTGGAAAGTAGTTGACACTTTACCCGATATTAAAAAGCTTCTGTGAAACAGCGTGAAAAGTATTGAGTAATAAAATTTGTCTGAGTAACTTTCTTCTCCAATCGTGCCTAACATTCAAAAATAAGTGAACGTCCCTTCTTCGTCAAGACGCCGAAAGGTTCCGGCGTCAAATATGTCCAGCTGATAAAGTTTAACTTATCTTCTCTTTTTGTTGTATTTTAAAACCTAAGGTTCTATAATTGCCCATATGCCAACACAAAGAGAAAGATTTGTTGCGCCAAATGACCCTATTCTTATCCAAAAGGCAGAAGCAATTCCCCCCAAAGAGATAACATCTACTGAGACTCAAAATATAATAGAGCAAATGCTTGATATAGCATATAGAGTACAAGGAGATAGGAGTAAAGCAATTCTTGTTGGCTTGGCAGCTCCACAAGTTGGTATTTCCCGAAAAATAATACTTGTAGATGTAGGTGCTGATGGCCGTGGTGAAGTCTCTGATCTAAGAGTCTATATTAACCCCGAAATCACTTGGCTGTCCGTAGAAAAAGAGGAGTGGTATGAAGGATGTTTTTCCACAGACAAAGTCTGCGGAATTGTTTCAAGACCCAAATCAATCAAGATAAAAGCTTACACCAGGGAAGGAAACCCAATCGAAGAAGAGCATTCAGGTTATGTTGCAAGAATATTTCAACACGAAATAGACCACTTAAACGGTATTGAATTTGTTGAACACATAACTGATGACGATAAACTTCATTGGGTAGAAAGCAACGAATTCCCCAAATATCGTAATAATGAAGCCTGGAGAAGATGGCCCAATAAATGTCCTAGGAGAAAGTGGGAAGCAATAAAAGGAATTAAATAATATTTTCAACCCACCCAGGCTCTTGACTTTTTGCCTTACTTAATCTAAATTCAACTTGCATTAATAAACTCTGCCTATCTATAAACCTCTGTCTCCTGCCCTCTATTAAAAATCAAAGGAGGGGGTGAAAAAACTGAATCTTAAATCAATATTAAAGGCCTTAAAATTAAACGAATCCACAATAAGCATGATTTTGGGTGCCTTAGTTGTGGTTGTTGTTGGGATTCTACTTGTAAGATATTTTCGAAACTTAAGCACTCAGCCCTTACCGACAACTGGTGTTCCCGCCGAACAGAAAATGTCAATAGGAAAATATATCGTAAAAAAGGGTGATAATCTTTGGAAGATTGCCGAGATGCAATTTGGTTCTGGGTACAACTGGGTAGATATTGCCAACGAAAATGGAATTAGCAATCCAAACCTAATAGAAGAAGGGCAAGAATTAGTTATTCCAGATGTTCAGGCAAAACAGTTAACAGTGCAGGAAGTTGAAGAGGACATTACTTCTCAAGAAACTTTTTCCGAAGCGACCTACACAGTTGCCCAAGGAGACAATCTATGGAACATTGCTCTAAAAGCTTACGGTGACGGGTATAAATGGGTGGAAATCGCGCGTGAAAACAATTTAGCCAACCCCGACCTAATCCACCCGGGCAATATATTTATTCTTCCCAGATAGAAATTTCTGAAAATGATATAATAATCTCGCATTTAGCGGGATTAGTTGAGTGGCTCAACACCACCTCCCCTGCCTACGCAGCTTGCAGCGGTAGTTCAGTGGTAGAATGTCTGCTTCCCAAGCAGAAGGTCGCCGGTTCGAATCCGGTCCGCTGCTCCACTTGCCAGTGGGCAGGCAAGGTGGAAACACGGGTTCAATTCCCGTATCCCGTTCTAAAAATGGCAGAAATGTATAGTAATTTACATAAAGTTACTAACCAAAGACAAGAAACCTAGTCAAATTCGCCGATAATACTTATAATAAAATAAACAATTCATTTATGGCAGAAAGAAAATCAGACTTAAACAAGAGCATAGAAGGTTCTTCTCAACAATTAATGGTCGAAAGACTAGGACTATCATTTCAAGCTCGCCAAGATTTTGCAAAAGCACTAGAGATTGCAAGTACGCTTCCTGCTGGTCTCTTAAGGGTATACCCCCTCATTCATATTGGCAGGGCACAAGTTCGAAGTGGGATAGACTCCTCTCCGTCGCTTGCGGGCTTAGCTCAACTTGCGGAAGAGCAAGAACAAATCTATGGACAGTTTATTCATGAGGGAATTGCGCTAGTGCATATTGAAGCAGGAGAGTTTGAGCACGCTCAAGAAGCATTGAATCGAGCACCTCGAGTACCATCTGAACCCAGATTTTATTTTGAGCTAGCCAAAGCAAAATTCAACCATGGACAAGACCCAACGTCTGAGTTATCAAGGGTTCGCTTAGAAATTGAAGAACGTGAGACCAAGTATTTAAGTGGTGGTATCAGCTCTTATGCAGAGCTAGCGGAAGCTCATTATCAAGCAACTGGTGAATATCCAGAAGAATACCTTGCAAAAGCTGAGGCCAACATAGAAGCATATGCACAAGAATATCCCGACGCGATAGATCTGCCTGAGTGGTATGGAGATATTGCCAAGGCGTATGCAACTGCAGGTAATTTCGAGAGAGCACGAGCTTTGGTCGATAAAATCAAAGGATACAACCCAATCTCTGAAGCACAAACAAAAATGCGAACCCTTGAGCATATTACAAGGGAGCAGGTAGCAAGAGGACTTTATCACGAAGCAATCGCCAATGCAGAACTCGCAATTCAAACAGTTGAACAGGCGGAAGTTAAGCCTGAACATTTAAAGGCTCACATAGAACATAACCGCACGGCTGGAGTCGTTAAATTATTTGCACTTATAGGTATGGCCCAAGGTTTAGCTGGTGAGGATAGTTCTGAGGCGTTGGGTACCGCATTGGAACGAGTTGATCGGATGCCTCAAGATGGTTACTGGGAAATGGATATCTTGGTAGAAATTGCAAGAGCGCAGAGAGAAGTCGGGTTAGATATAAATCCAACTCTGGCTCGTGCGCTAGCCGGACTAGACGCCATGCCACAAGCTCCAGATTATGACAATTATTATGACTTGGTTCAACAAGTGATGGGTTATGAAAAACTTGCAAAAGTTCAGGCGGAGTTTGGTCAGATTAACGAGGCAAGAATGGCACTGAACCGCCTAGAAAACATGAACGATAATGGCATTGATACTAAAGATGCGATTACCGAAGTATTGGCAAGTATTGCAGAGGCAGAGGCAAAACAAGGTTTATCACCTGAGGAGTTGGAGCAATTTCCGACACAAATTGTTGAGTCGATTCTTGTAGGAAAAAATGAAACAGCAAAACAAGCACTTCAATACTTTAAACTCAACTAAGGATAAGACTGGAGTTCGAAATCAGACCTAATCAGAGATTTTAGGTCCGAGCCTGAGTACAGTCTCCCGCTCCTTCATATAGAGAGCATCTCTTCCCCAAGGCAGACTGGAAAATTTAGAAGTCTGAGATAGCTCGGATATGGTATACTTTGGGCCTTGCCAGGATAGCTCAGCAGGTAGAGCACTGCTTTCGTAAAGCAGGGGTCGTGGGTTCGATTCCCTCTCCTGGCTCAAAAGACAAAAACTAATGAGAAAATGAGAAGAAAATTCTACTCAAGGCTGAATAGGCTGGAAAAAAAGAGATATTTACGTAGCGCAGTAATTTTTGGTTTTTTGACAATCGGATTAATTATATTACTCTTTGTTTTCGGTCTACCAACGATTGCCAAGTTCGCCGCCTTCCTGACAAATCTTAAGCAAAGTACGGAAGTGATCGAACAAGTTGATACCACCCCGCCGGCTCCACCCCGAATAGACCTTTTACCTGAATTTACTAACAAAACAAAAACAGAAATTCAAGGAAATACTGAACCAGGAACAAACATAGTTTTTTTTCTGAATAATAAAAAGGGGGAAACCTTAGCCAACAAAAACGGTGCCTTTTCTCTAACCCTCTCTTTAAATGAAGGAGAGAATACCTTTTCCATATTAGCAAAAGATGCCTCAGGCAATGAAAGCCAAAAGTCCAAGATTTTTAAAATTATTTTTGACAACGTTTCTCCCGAGCTTGAAATTAACAAGCCCGAGGATGGAACCGAGTTTTTTGGGGCAAAACAAAGACAAATTGTCATTGAAGGTAAAACCGAGGAAAACGCATCCGTTAAAATCAACGATCGAATAGTTGTTGTTAATGAAGATGGCTCTTTTGTTTTTGTCACAACTCTTTCTGAGGGAGAGAATAAATTCACCATAAAAACACAAGATAGAGCAGGAAACGAATCTGAAAAGTCACTTACTACCTTCTTCTTTCCGTGATTAACGAAGACTAGAAGCAACTAGAAGCAAGAAGAATCCCCATCCAGCCCATCACCCAAGGATAAAACATGCTTCCAACAAATAAACTATGAACAATAAGAGCAACACTAGTGGCGATAAATAAAGTTCGATTAAATCCAACCGGAATCTTCTTACTCAGTTGGTAAACAATATCTATAAAAAGAAGAAAACCAATAACTCCTGTTGTTGCCAAGACAAAAAGAAGACTTGAATCTGAGCCGGAACAAGAGTGGGAACCAAATTCTCCTTTACCAAGATATTTCTGGCGGGCCAAACAAAGATTATTAAAACCAACTCCAAACAAAGGTGATTTCTTGATGATCAGCAAAGTCTGTGAATAATTTTCAAGCCTGGCATAAATACTAAACATCCGCTCAAGCTTAACGCCTTCACTGGATGGACGGGGAAGGAGAAAGATTAATAATGTTAAAATTAAGAGAACAATAAAGAAAATTCTCAGCCTCTTCTTTAAAAGAAAAACAACAAAAATACCTGCCAATAGGGCTAAATATCCAGCCCGCGAATAAGTGAAACCAATTGTCATCAAGAGAAAAAGCAAAGGAAAAATATATTTTCTCTTTTTATTTTCTAGGAATTTTAGAAAACATATCAAAAAACCAAAAACCAAAATTATACTGGTAAAACCAGGGTCTAAAAAGGTCCCAACAAGCCTATAAAGATGATCATCCCAACCCCAAATTGTCAAAGACCTTATGTCTGGATAAAAAAGATATTGAATCCAGCCAAAAAAGGCGAGAATCAAGCTCACAGCTATTAAGGATTTAAGGAGTACGTTTCTTATTCCCTTTCTATTTTTAGCAAAATTCCAAGCAAGTAAGAAGAAAGAAACATAAGTAAAAAGGCGCAAAAGATATAAACCTCCAAAAAAAACTTCCTTTTGCCTAAAAATTAGTAATGAAAGAACGTAAGAAAACAAAGCAGCGAGCAGAAAGCTGAAGATATATTTAAAAACTTTAGGTTTTTTATATTTTAATAGCAGACAGAAAGGCAAAGAAAGTGCGGCCACTAAATCTATAGGCTGAACCGGAATTACCAAATCTAAAACTTTCAAATTAAATCTGAAAATCTGGCCAAAAGGAAAGAGTACCAAATAGACAAATACTAGGATCTGGCTAATTTTGTTCTTCGTTGTATTAACCATAACTCACTCCAAGACAAAAAAGAATGAAAACTCATCACTACTGCCATAACCAAACCCTGAATACCGTCTAAAAAACCAAGCCGAAAAAAATAATTTAAAATAAACTTGGCCGAAGGATAGATTATTATTTTAACTATCAAGGACCTTTTGCCTTCTTTGAAATTAGCCTTAGCATGAAGCTGACTTTGAAAGTTTACATGTTTCAAAAAATCTCGGACGCTTGGATGTGGATAGTGAAGAATTGGATTTTTTAACAAGCCTTTTTTGCCTGGAACATCCCAGGTTTCATGAATAATTCTTCTCCACTTTCCCGCATCTGACCTTGCCAGCCGCAAAAGTCGGATGTTTCCGCTTTCCCCAAATCTTAAATATTTACCCAGCCAATAATCGCGTCGTTTTAAGTAATATCCAGTAACTACAGGGTTGGAAATTTTTTCCTTAATCTCTTTGGCCAATTCTTGGGAAACAAATTCATCAGCATCTATGAATAAAGCCCAATGGCTTTTTAGCTTTTTCAAGGCAAAATTTCTTTGAGCGCTAAAATCATCTCTCAATTCTCTTTTATAAACTCTTGCCCCAAATTTTTTAGCAATTTGGATAGTTTTATCAATTGAATTATCATCTACCACAATAGTTTCATCACACCAAAGAAGTCCTTTCAAGCATCTAACAAGCAAGGCTCCTTCATTTTTGGTAAGGACAACCGCCGATATATTTTTCATATCCCTTCCTTAACAACAATTATATTTCCCTGGCAAAAGACTTTTTCAAGATGCTCTCCGACTAGGAATTTTCTATCTTCGTAAATAATATACTCCAGACTGGCTTTATTTTGAGGCTCATTTCCCATCCACCACAAGAGATAACCATAATTCTGGGCATAGTTTCCTTTGAAATAGTCATAGGCGCCTTTCCTTGCCAGTTTAAAAGGCCGACCTTGGGAATCTTCTATTATCCGAGCCGCAACTTTACACTGCAAATCGTAGGGAACACTGCGGTTTTTATAAACTTTGTTTTGGGGAAGATAAAACCACTTATCCGAAAAAAAGAACCCTAAATTCATAATGGTTATTAGCACCAATATTAAAATTACAATTCCCTTCCCAATATTCTTTTTATTTCGTGCTTTTAAATAAAGTCCCAAAATAATTATTGGTATTGGGAAAAGAGGAAGAAAATAATGAATTGGTGGTTGGCCATGGATAAAAAGAGCTAAGATTCCAAAAACCAACCAGCTTATAATTGTTAACCAAGGAAGGTCCTTTGTCTTTTTCAAGATTTGTTCTCTTGTTTTTATAAAAAGATAAATAACAATCAAGATAACCAAGGGTAAAGCAAGAATTTTTGACCTGGCTATGAAACTAAGGCTAAAAAATTGATAAATCGACTCTAAATTTTCAAGCACGATTCCCAAAGAAACTGTGTTTTTGGGATATAGTCCCAGAAAACCAATCAGTCTATATGGCAACCAAAGAAAAAGCTTACTCAACATTTCAAATTTATGAGTAGCATTGTAAATTAAAAAGGGTATTTGGGGAATGAAAAAACCGCTTATTCCTTCGAACAGTTTTCTCTGCTGGATACTCTTTCTTTTAAAGTAAATGAGAACTAAAACAACAGGTATAAGACAAATTGAAGTTAGGTGAAAATTAAACATTATTCCCAAAAACAATCCAACCAAAAAAAGATGTTTCCCCTTACTTTGCAAAGATTCAAATAAAAAGTATAAGAAAGGATAAACAAAGATGGCCGCCAATGAAAAAAAGCGGGCCTCCCTGGTAAAACTAAGCCATAAAGGAGATATCGCTAGTAAATATGATGAGAGGAGAGCAATTCTTTTGTCAAACATCTTAGCCACAAACCAAAAATTTAGCCAAATAGCAATCAAAGATGCCAAGGCGATAAAATAAGCACCAGCCAGAGGATTATAATCTGCTAGCCAGAGTACCGGCCCAAAAATCCAATAAAACAAAGGTCCAAAAAAAAGCCAGGGGTGGGAAGTAGGAGGACCAAGAAGAGGAATCTCCTTACTCTCAATAAAATTTTTGATGACCAGATAATTATGGCCTAATTCGCTATGAAAAACTAAATTCTGCTCTATTCTGAAAAATCTTAGAAATCCTGCCAGAAGAGTAACGGCAATTAAAATCGCTTGATATTTAGAAAATCTAGTAAAGAGTTCAACAATCATTACCCAGGCAATTCCATAATGCTTTTTGAAATAATAAAATCTGCTTTCTCTAAATATTCTCTTTGATTTCTTAGTATGAGGCTTACCCTTTTCCCAAAAATGAACAATCTTTGCTTCAGGAATAATAAAAATCTTCCAGCCGTGCTCCCGCCTGCCAGCAGGTAGGTCTTTAATCCGTTTGCATAAATCCGATTCTTCAAAATATAGAAAAAAACTCTCATCAAAGCCTTTCATCTCTTCATAAATTTTTTTGCGAATCAAGAAGGCGGAACCAGGAACAACATCTACTTCTCGCTTTCTATCCAAAGGTTTATCCCTTAGCCAATATTTTCTTGAAACTGGATTATCGGGAAAAAGCTTATTCAAAAAAGACAAAGCAAAAACACCCCTGATAGGAGTCAGCTTCCCTGTACCCAACTGATCAAAGAGCTGATACTTAGAATTGACTAAATTAGGGGCAACCAGAGCAGCTTTTTTATTTTTCTTAAGAAAACCAACCAAATTGTCTATCGAATTTGGCAAAATCTTGGTATCTGGATTTAGAATAAAAAGAAATTCTCCTCGAGCCTCTTTTGCCCCCAGATTATTGCCCGCACCATAGCCTATGTTTCCCTGGCTTTGAAAATATTTAACACTGGGAAATTTTTTAATCAATTCTCGGCCGATTTTCTTTTTCTCATCATTGTCAACCACAATTAACTCATAGCTAAGATTGGGCTTATTTTCCTTAATAGAACTCAGGCACTGAAATAAAGCTTCTTTGTCTTTATAGTGAACAATAATGATGGAAACTTCAGGTTTCATTTTCTAGAAATTTTTCTCAGAGCTTTCTCAATACATTTAGCTTGGCTGCTCCAACTAAAATTCTTGACAACATGTTTCCTGCCCGCTTTTCCCATTCTTTTCGCCAATAGCGGGTGTCTAATTAAATAAACTATCTTTTGAGCCAATTCTTGAGGGTTTCTTTTAAGAAGATAGCCTGTCTTTTTATCTAAAACCGTTTCCTTATACCCTCCTTCGTTGACAGCCAAAACAGGTGTTTCACAAGCCATTGACTCGATTGCCTTAAGACCAAAGGGCTCGGAATAATCTAGACAAAGAGTGGCCAGGGAAGTTGAATACTCATGTACCATTCCTTTATCATCCTTTATTCTGGGTTGGCCAAGAGAAAAGTCAAGCACTTCTAGTTTGGGTCTAAGCTCGGTTGACATTAAATCTAGGGCCTGTTTCGCCAAATCATAGCCTTCTATTTCTATCCTATTGCCAATAAACAACACCTTTTTCTCTTTTCTTTTAGAGCCTGGCTGAAAAACCTGAGTATCTACACCTGGATAGCAAATAATCGCTTTCCGATTATAAGCCTTCTTTATTTTCTTTTGAATAAACTGAGAATTGGTTAAGATAACATTTGCAGAACTAGCATTTCTCTTATCAATAATCTTTCTCAATCTCCGTGTTGCTAATTCATAAAACTTCTTCGGCCAAACTACTTTTTCTTTAAACATCAACTGTTTTTCGTAAACGATTCTTAAAAGTTCATGGCTGTAATATGCACTTGGGGTTTTAAGAAATCTCAAAATAAACGGTGATTCTGTAAATTTGTCTGAGTGAACTAAAACCGCATCATAATTACCTGCGTCTATCTGCTCAGAAATTTTTTTATGAACCAAGGCAAGTTGTACAAAATTCTGAAAATCTCTTTCTAATCTGGCCAGAAACGAAGGTAAACTACTTTTGATCTTAAAGTCGAAGAGAAAAGACTTAGCCACCAAGGGCTTTAAATCCAAAAATTTTTCATCACTAGAAGCCAATTCAAATAAATGAAGTTCATGCTTTTTGGCAAGATATTTAGCCTGTTTATAGATACCTCTTTTGGCTCCTCCAGGGGGCAGATTATGAAACACGGCTATTTTCATTTTCTCTTTAAAACAGACAGAAAATCATTTCCCCAGAAAATATTAAAAGGGAAATAGTTCCCTAGGGGGTAGAGATAAACCAAGCTATTAAATAATTTATCCTTCCAACTAAGCTCTGGCTTGAGCACAGTAATATTTGTAGACCTAATCTTTCCTAAGAATCCATGTTTGTTAAATAACTTCTTTAATGAAAAATAATTCGGCTCATTGATATGCATTATCTTATGTGAGGGAATCCTTAATTCTTTCCAAGGCTGAAGATTTCCATAATTTCTGCCCTTTAATTTATTCCAGAGAGAAACTATTAAAGTGCTCACTGGGTAACAATAAAAGCGATAGGTATAATCATTAAACCAACGAGCTGGAGCTGTATGAACAAAAACAAAACCCTCTTTTTTCAAAACCCTTAAAACCTCCTTAAATACCTTTTCTTGTTCTTCAGGGTAGAGATGCTCAAACACCTCCACCAGGAACACCGCATCAAAGCTTTTATCAGGGAACTTTAGATCTTTGGCATCCATTAACAAAAAACTTATTTTCTTTCTGTCTTCCTGACTACGTTTTTCTTTAGCCTCCTGGGCAAGTTTAATCGCTTCCTGCGAATAATCTATACCAACAACTTCCGCTCCTTTTCTTGCCGCCCAAAACACAAGTTCTCCTCGCCCACAGCCAATATCTAATATTTTCATATTCCTACGAATGGGAATCTCTCTAACTATTCTCTTTAGGCGAGGCTCAAGTTTTCTTCCCCAAGTTTTTTTAAACTCTTCATGGCCTGTACAGTCCGTCAAATAATATTCCCGTGTATAAAGAGACGGCTTCACCCTTCTCATTTCAAATCGCCAAAAACCCTGGCAAGATAAAAAATAATAATCGGTAAGGCGGTAATCGAACCAATCAAGGCCGATAGCCCGGCCCCAACTATTCCAAACTTAACCACCAAAGGAACAATTGAAATTGCCAGTCCTAAAATGCTGACTAAAGTAACAACCATCACATATTCCTGCTTCTTAATGGCTAAAAAAAGGGCTGATGATGAACCCGAGATTGCTCTGACCATACCAAAAATAGACAAAACCTTTAAAGCTGGAACCACAGCCAGCCAGTTTCCTCCCAAAACAATTAAGACAATCTCTTTGGAAAAGAAAAATAGGATAAGACCTATGGGGATAACCAGAGCAGAAATTGTTAGCGTTGTCCTGACAAAAGCTCTTTTGAGCCGAATAATATCGTCCGATATCTTAACATATACTGGAAAAGTAACTTTTCCAAAAACTTCCGAAACTTCTGTTATGGGCAAAGTTGATAGTTTATAAGCGATTTGATAAGTTCCTAGGGCAGTCACGTTAAGTAGGCGACCAACAACAATATCGTCCCCCTGGCGAAATAGATAATTAAAAATTCCAGCAGCTGTAACCCATTTTCCTCTCCCTAAAATCTTTCTAACCTGTGCTTTTTCAATGACAAATTTTGGAATTGGTTTGACTACAATAAATGAAAGAAGGACTTCTAGAAGACCGCCAGCAATCAATCCCCAGACCAAACCTGAGGCCGAACGAATAATCAAAGTAATTAAAACCGCAAAAAAGGCATCGCAGCTAAATACAAAAAATCGAAAGAAAAATTCTTTATTGAATTCAAGCTCTTTCTGGAATTTGATAATTGCCGGATTTAGAAATCCCCGAATCAAGGGAACCAAACTTATTAAAAGTAGTAAAGAATATGAACCTGGCGATTTAAAAAAAGAGGTAATAAGAGAAGAAGCTAGAACAATGACGCTCGAAATCAAAATTCCTCGGAAAATAGCAATAACCCAAGCAGTATTAATATATTTCTTTAAGTTTATTTTTGACTGAACTAGAAAAACATTAATGCCTGTTTCCGTTAAAATCTCCAAAAAAGCCAGAGCTAAACTGGCGATGCCAAAAAGGCCGAATTGTTCTGGCAATAAAATGCGTGCCAGGATAGCTATTTTCAGAAAGGCAAGCAAGCGGGTAGAAACCCTTAAACTTCCTATCCAGGAGATACCTTTAAAAGTGTCTCTAAAATAGCCCATCCTATTTCTTTTATTTCTCAATTGTACCAATTATAAAACCCGTCATCACTGCCAAATCAGAAGTAATTTGGATTGTTGGTAACCAGAGTTTTGCTCTCCAATCCATAACCACATCTTGCATTTTCCAAATTGACCAAAGCAAATATAAAATCAAAAGAACAACCAAACCAGAGAGCAGGCAAGAAAATCTCAGTGAAAATATAAGTAAAAGGAGAGCAAAGAGATAACGGGCAAAAATCAGAGATATCTTAATATTGTGCGACGCAAACCTTTGTTGAGAATGCCACCAGATTCCGGCCTGGGCATCTCCCTTGGCGTAGTTATAGAACTTTCTTAAGGATTGGCCAAAGGTCTTGGGTAATTGCCAATAAACAATGGCTTTTTTTACTCGGGCTATCTTAAATCCTTTTTTTAAAACATTGTAAACAAACAGAGTGTCTT
The DNA here is from genome assembly GCA_964583685.1 of uncultured Gammaproteobacteria bacterium. Lineage (GTDB taxonomy): Bacteria > Patescibacteriota > Microgenomatia > UBA8517 > UBA8517 > CAZOVJ01. Next base: position 273,234 of record CAZOVJ010000001.1, read on the forward strand.
CCCCAGCCCTATCTAGTTTTTCAGAATAGCCCCCTACCCTTCTCCAGACCTTTTTTTTAAAGGCCATGGAGCGGGCTGAAGGAAGAAAAGAATTGGCATCAAACCTTTTTGCTGGAATACCATGAAAGGGGGCAATCGCCTGCCCAAAAGGAGAACTGGCAATCATTTGATAAAAACCAGCAACAAAATCAATCTCTTTTTGCTTTAAAGGAGCAATGAGCTTTTCCAGCCAATCTTTTTTAGCCACACAGCCGGCATCGGTTTGAGCAATGAGCGAGGAGCGGGCTGATTTAATGGAAAGATTTCTAGCTTGCGCAATTGAGCCTGGTTCAATAATCAGTCTGATTTGTCTAAGCTTTTTTTGATAATCCTTGATTATTCCAACAGTTTTATCCTGTGATCCCCCATCCACTATCACTATCTCATCAGGCTTTCTGGTCTGTCCCAATAAAGAGTCCAAAAGCCCACCAATACTTCTCTCCTCATTAAAAACAGTAATACAAACGGAAACCTTCATAAAAATCTTCCCATCAAGAGCAATAACCAGATAAGAATCAACTTTGGATGATAAGCAAGTTGAGATAAAACAGCCATAGAACTCAAAAGAGCTAGTGCCTGAAGCTTTCTAATAATGCCTAAACGCTTAGCTATCAGAAAAACAACTAAGATTAAGGGAAAAATGATTGGATAGGTAAAACGGATATTGGAGACCGTCACCTGATAGCCGGACCAGGAAGGTTGAGGTAAATAAACCAGGAAATTCATCAATCCTAAGAAAATCAAAGGGCCCGTTTCTCTAAATATCTGCAACTTCCCCTTTAGTTTCCCTAGCCTGTTAGATAAGGCGAGCAGAAAAATTGCCAAGGGAGCCAAAGACCAAATAAGATACTCAGAAATCATTGCCTGGATTGTAAACCAAATACCCTCTGAATAGCTAAATAATGTCCTGCTAACTGACCAATCAGTGGCAAAAAAATCAGGATGGCCTGCTAGGCCAAACATGGCAATCGGATAAAAAGGATTCCCAGTTATCAAATAATTTCTGACAAACCAAAATAGACCAAAAAAAGAAAAAGGTACAGAAAATGCCACTAATTTCTTTAGGTTAAGGAGCGGATAAATGTTTCTTAAAAAAATAATTAAAAGTACGCCCGTAGATAAAATACCCGAATACTTTACTCCAGTAAGCAAGCCTAGAGCCAAGCCTAGTTTAAAGAAATAAACAGTTTTCTTTTGAGGTTTAACCAATAAATATAATGAACTTAAGAAAAAAATGGCCAGCCAGATATCTATTGTCTGAGTTGGCACCAATCTCAGCACAGTGGGCAAAAGACATAAACTGACAGCAAAAACAAAAGAAGAATCTTTACCCAGGCCAAAGGCTCTTCCTAGCTTTTTGTTGATAAAAAAGAGGGTTACTAATGCCAAAACATTAAATAAATTTAAAGGTATGCCTATTCTCAGAAAAAGACTAAGAATGCCCTCGCCTACTCCGGGATAGAATCCAAGGCCTTGCTGGATATTGAACATGTTTAAAAATTCACCCCTACTAAAATTCTGAGCAATGGGAATATGGTAGGTTAAACTATCAACTTCAGCGATTTTTATGGGAGTAGTAGTTATTCCCAAATAAGCATAGTAAAGAAGAACAAAAGAAAACAAAGCCCCTGCCAACTTCGCAACCATAAAGATTCCTTATGGAGATTATATATCAAAATATTCTCAAAAGCCTCCTCCTAGAGAACGACGTTAGAACTTATTTTAATACTACCCACTAAATAACAACCTCAATAATGCTAAGCCTCATCATCTTCACCAGACGATAACATCCCAGCAAAGCCCCTAGATAATTTCTCGCTTAATATTGACTCAACAATCACTTCTCTATCTCTCCCCCTACATATATCACTGAACCAACTCATGCCAATACGGCTACCCCGAAGCCAAAGCATTATGCCTGCAACACCAATAGCAAAATCTTCTGGTTCAGCATCGTAATATGACCATGATTCACACTGAGCACAGAACTCTTGATTCTCAAATATCTCATTAAGCTTCCAACAAATACTCCTAATATCCGAGTCGGTCAAATTCCCAAACAGCTCTTGCCTTCTCGGATGCTTAAATAAAATATCAGAAACTGACCCTATTACATCTCCATCAACATCAGCATTCTCTTGTCTGTGTAGACTAAAACCTGCTCTTAAAACCGAAAGAAAATCGTCAAAATCCACTGGAGGTATATCTGGTTCAAAATCCTCGGTGAGTACCTGCCTTCTTATATACTTCCCATAAAAAAAGACAACTCCTAAAACAACCACCTGTTTATCACGAGGTGAAATCATCTCCAAAGTCCCTAGGGGCTCATCTAATTCCCTCGCCATTGCAAGAATTATAACATTCTAGGGCTAAGGAGTATATCAAAATATATCAGCTCCCCAATCCTGAGATTATTATAACTGTTATTTCCAAAACATTAACGGGGTTTGAGGAGCGATACGATTTATGAAGTGGGCTGCCTCGGAAATTCTTCAATTGGATATAAAAACGCTGATTGATTTATCTTAAACAGTAGTAGCCCGCCTAGATTTTGACCCTCCTTTTTTCAGTTGTTAAGATAATAGCTCTATGTATGAGCAGGATTCCCCACTAATGAATCGACGCCAATTTTTAATATCCTCTGCAGCTCTCGCCCTTGGCGAGGCAGCCGGATTTGGGAGAGAAACAAGAAAAAAAGAAACCAATCTTCAGAAACTCAGGCAATCACTTAATGAAATTATTCTGGAAATCTATGAAGAGCATCCAAATAAAAATGAATGGGCTAGTAAGCGGGAGATGCTCAATTATTACCAAAATCTAGACCACCGACCTGGATCGGAAAAGCTGGCAGACCACGACCTCCAAGAAATTATGGCTGTTGTTGCAATGCTGTACTTACTTGATGATAAAGAAATTACATACCGTTTCAAATTCGAAAGCCCTGAAGATATTAATTTGTTTTTTGGTTTGATCTTTTCCCTTACTGAAGGAACAGGTTGTTATAAACATATTGGCCTCAGTCGTGTTCCTAATACAAGTTTATGGCGGGCTTATTTTTCCAAAGGAGGTGTTGTACTCGCCAACGAGCTGATGGAGTTTTATTCTCGTTATCTGATGCACAATGCCGGTATTGTCTTTGAAAATAGCCAAATTGACTTGAGCAATTCAAGAAAAATGCTCCGGGTTGTTGTCAAAACTATTGCCTACTCAGAAGCAACAAAAATCTTTGCCACAAATTACAATCAAGCTTCCGCTGACAACCTCAGCCAAACTAGAAATAACATACTGGGAAATTTAGACCAAAGTTACTGGGGTCACTCTGGCCATAGAACCTTAAAGGTAATGATGAGATCTCATTTACATCTTTTTCAAGAATACAAGGACAATCCATGGGTAAGAATAAATAACGAACCACGAATAGGTGATTTTTGTTCCTTTGTTCCCGGTAGTTAAGGCTATAATTTTTATCGATTTTTCATGGATAATCCCGACCAGCCACTGCCAAGAGGAGTAACCTATATTGCTGGTGATGAACAGCTAGTTTTTGTCGGCTTTGAATTTTATGGCAGAGAAGATTTGAAACCTTTGGAGAACAACCGACCCTCTCCCGGCTATCCCCAGTCAGAATATAGTGCTCGAGAACAAAAAGAAAGATTTCTAAGAAAAATATTAACAACAGTTAAAGTCTTGGCTAATCGGAACTACGCCCAAGACCTTCATCGTCTAAACGAAAAAACAGGGGAGATTGATTATCCTGGTCAAAAGGCAGTTTCACTGCACCTGCGGGAAATTAGCTCTTTCGACCTGGAAAGAGCCTTGGATCAAGGTATCCAGGAGAGAAACAGTAACATTGATAACTTAATTGACCAACTTCCAGGAGACGGCTGGCCGGAAAATATTGGCCTGGGAATCCGCTTCTTAGAAATTTTAAGCCAATTTGGTATCTCCCACCCTCTAATAAATGAGGATGGCAATTATGAGCCAGCCAATATGAGACTTGAACTATATAACTCGCCGTCTTATGCCGCTGAAGCTTATGAATCTTTTTATAACCCCGATATTAATGCCGGCTATCTGCCTTTTAACTACTCAGGGCCAGAAGCTGAGCAATTGGATGCTGAAATCAGAGCATATCTTCCTATCAATCCCAGTATTCTCTATACAATTTTCTATAATGCCTATCGTCAGGGAGCTTTTTTTCGTCTTGATTCGCCAATCCTCTTTCTATTTCAAGAAGAAGAATATCGAGAACAACTACTAACAATGGCCGAATTTGGCATAAAATTTGATCAAGAAGCTGAAGTAATTGAATCAATCTCTCTATTTCTCAGAACTGATGCGGGAAATTTTAAAGGATACCAAATTCAAGCAAATGGTAATCTTGAAGAAATTGGTAATCTTGAAGCTATTCCCGAGGATTGTTATCTGGTTTTAAAACAAAATTATGTTTTTAGTACTCGTGCCTGGATTTGAACCAGGGACCTGTCCGATGTGAACGGACCGCTCTAACCACTGAGCTACACGAGCTTGATGAACAACTTTGGTAGTCTCTTAAGAGGAATATTAGCATCCTTAGGGACAAATCCTCAAGTTGACAAGAACAAGTAATTAGCCCTAAAGTAAAATAGTCATTATGTTAAAGCGAATCGGAGCCTTTATTTTAGATATTCTCCAGATAATCTTTTTTGCCTTAGCCATTTTCCTTTTTGTCTATCTTCTTATTCTACAACCCCACAAGATAAAAGGGGGTTCAATGGAACCAAATTTCCGTGACGGCGAATTCCTCCTTACCGATAAAGTTTCTTACCGGTTCAATAAACCTAAACGTGGAGATGTAGTTGTCTTTCAAGCTCCTCCCAATAATCAAGATGAGTATATCAAGAGAATAATCGGATTACCAGGAGAAGAGCTAACGATTCAAAGGGGAAAAATCTACATTGATAATAAGCTCATAGAAGAAAAATATTTGGATCCTGCTTCAGTAACAAAATCGGGAAACTTTAGCGCTGAGGGAAAAGTAATAAAAATACCTGAAAATACGTTTTTTGTAATCGGCGACAACAGGGATCACTCATATGACTCAAGAAGTTGGGGAGTTATCGAAAAAAACAAGATTACCGGTCGTGCTTGGTTTGTTTATTGGCCTCCACAAAAAGCAGGTTTAATTGAGAAAGCAGAATATTCTTTTTAGTCTGAAATTATCTTTTTTGGTTTCTTCTTGGTTATTGCTCTATAGACCTTTTGAAATCTTTCCTCTGTTTCTTCTAGTTTTCCTTTAAATGTCAAGGTAATCCTTGTTTCTCTTCTTGAACGGGCAACTTTAACCACGGTTGTAGAATCATCTTCAGACAACCTTAGGACTTTCTTCATTTCATCTTGTATTCTATCGAGTTCATTCGAGACAATGCGAACCTGGGCAATATTTGCTTTTCCCTTGGGTATTTGCTTAGACTTTGCCTTCATTCTGCGAGCTAAATCTTCGGCTCGACGGACAGATCCGGCTTCTCTTAAAATAATCTTGTAAGCCTCAATCATCAGGGATTGATCATCAATTGCCGCCAGGGCTCTTGCATGCCCTTCTGAAATGAGTCCGGAAAGAAGTCCATCTTTCAAGGCATCGGGGAGAGATAAAAGTCTCATTGAATTTGAAACATAAGCAACTGACTTGCCAATTCTGGCCGCTATTTCAGATGTTGTTAAAGCAAACTCATTCATCAATCTTTCAAAACCTTTTGCTCTATCAATTGGACTAAGATCAACTCTTTGAACATTTTCAACCAAGGCCATCTCCAACATGCCCTTGGGTGAAGTTTCTCGAATTATCGAAGGAACATGAGTAAACCCGGCTAGTTTGGCGGCTCGCCAACGCCGTTCCCCAGCAATTATTTGAAATCCTGCTGGAGTTTTGGCAACAATCAAAGGTTCAAGAACACCGTGTTCTTTTATAGAATCTACCAAATCCACCAAACTCTCGGGAGTAACAAGCCCCCTTGGCTGTAAAGGATTCGCCTGCAGTTCATCTACATTAATTTGGACTACTTCTTCAACCATTTTTTACTTAGCAGCAATAGAAACTTGCTTCCTCCCCAGTCTTTTTTGGAATTTAACAATCCCTTCACGCAAAGCATAAAGTGTTTTATCTCTTCCAACCTGAACTCCTTTCCCTGCTTTGAATTTTGTTCCTCGCTGTCTAATTAAAATAGCCCCTGGAACAACGAATTGACCATCATTAACCTTGATACCCAAGCGCTTACCTGCCGGGCTTACATGTTGAGCTGTCTTACCACCTTGTTTCTTCTTTGCCATGTCTTCAAAAGTGTAAAGTAAATTTTCACGGATGTCAATAGTACAGAAAGAGACATTTTGATGTTGTTTGATGGGGCTTAACTAATTTTTTCTATTTGAAGTCTTGTATATTTTGGCCTGAAACCCATTTTTCTTCTATATCTAGATTTTGCTTTAAATTTCTGGACATAAATTTTTTCTCCTTTTTCTTCTCCGAGAACCTTGAACTCTATCTTTGCTTGCCTAACCTTAGGTTTACCCAGTTTGACTTTCCCATCACTAACTACAAGAAGCACTTCTGGTTCTGGTTTTTTGCCCCCAAGACTATCTACTAGAATCTCTTTGCCTTCAATGACCTTATATTGATGTCCTTGAAGTTTTATAATTGCATATTTCATGGCCTTTGTATTCTAATAGGAAAGAGCAATAAAAACAAGAAACTTTACCCCAAGGGCTGGTGGAGTTCTTATTTTACTGTGCTGATAACCATTCCCAAGAGAATCATTGTTCCTAACAAAGAAGAACCGCCGGCTGAAACCAAAGGCAAAGGAATCCCGGTTATGGGAAAAAGGGCCATATTCATACCAATGTGAACAATCGTCTGGACAAAAAGGATTAAAAAGACACCGCTAACAAATGCCCTGGCGGAAAGACTACGGGTAGAGGAAATTAGAAGAAGAATCTGGTAAAGAACAAAAAAGAATGCCAATAAAAGCAATATTGCTCCTACAAAACCCATTTCCTCGGCAACAGAAGCAAAAATAAAATCCGTATGTCTCTCCGGGAGAAAAGCCAACTGTGTCTGTACTCCCTCCCCCAAACCTCTTCCCCAAAGCCTACCAGAACCAACAGAAATCATTGATTGTAAACTATTATATCCCCCTCTTAAAGGGTCCTTGCTGGGAGAGAAAAAAGAAATTAGACGAGCTTTCTGATAAGGAACCAGTAATTGCCAAACTACAGGTATGAAAATTATTCCAAACAATAATATGGGGAGAAAAATTTTCTTATTAAAACCTAAAGATAGAAGGATACCAACAAAACCCACCAATGTTAGAATTGCTACTCCTAGCGAAGGCTGAACTAAAATGAGAATAATCGGTAAAGATAGGAATAGAACGGCAAAAGATATTCTCTTAAGGGAGATTTCCTTTTGAGTGAGAAAATTGGCGAAGAAAATCAGAAGAAAAGGTCTAACTATCTCGGCTGGTTGAATCGTCAAAGGACCCAATGGTATCCAACGAACAGCCCCTCTGGTAATCTGGCCAACCAAAAGAGGAAGAATAAGAAAAAGAATACTAAGAATATAAAAATGCCAAGAGAATAGAGACAATATCTCGTATTCAATTTGTGAAAAGACAATAAAGCAAGCGATGGCTAAAATGAGATAAAGAAAATATAAAGGGAAGATAGTTGGAGCAACCGAATGGAGAATAACGATTCCAAGAAGAAGCAAAAGAGAAATACCAATAACTAATCTCTTCATTTACTCCACTTCCACTACTTTAAAGCTTCCCTTATTTAATCTGCGGGCTAAAGTCTTAGATAAAATTCTCTGCCTTAGTATTCTGTCCTTTGGCCACCAGGGATTTTGTAAGTTCACCTTTTGACTAAGTTCCAAGCCTTGAGTCTTTCTTTGTTTCTGAATCTTACGAATTAAGTCTCTTACCTTTGCCTCTTCTTTTAACCTAGAGGTAATTTGAGTATCAAGCTTAACAGAAAGTTTTTTACCCTTTGACCAATGAATTTGATGAATATTTAATTCCTGTTTGGCTAACTCGAGAAGCTCTTTATCTAAAACCACGACAGGACTAGATACTTCAATAGATTGAAGTGGTTGTCTTACGGGAATTTTTGCTTCTTTCCTGACAGCATGTGCCTTCTCGACCATTTCTCTTAGAAGTTCCATCTTTTTTATTAAATCTTTTTCTGAAGGAGAGATTCTCTTTGAAGATGGCCAGTCAGAGAGATGAACTGATTCTTTCTTGGTTAAGTTTTTATAAATTTCCTCAGAAATAAAAGGAATAATGGGAGCAAGAACTTTTGCCAGGCTTAATAACACATTGTAGTTTGTTTGATAAAAGCACTCTTTATCTTCTAAATTATCTGCCGCTAATCCAATTCTTTCCCTTGAACGTCTGACAAACCAATTAGACAAATCCTCAACAAATTTTTCAATCAAAAAAGCAGCAGAAAAGGTATCATATTCCTCTAGGGCTTTTGTAACCTTGACAATTAGCTGTTTAAGCCTTGCTAGAATCCATTTATCAAGAACGGTAATCTGTGGACGGTAATCTGTGGACGGTGAACGGTGAACAGTGGGTTTCCAGCCATCCAAATTGGCATAAGTGACAAAAAAATTATAGACATTCCATAGTTTCAAATAAAATTTCCTTTTTATTTCCTGAGCATTTTTGTAACTAAATAAAAGATTATCAGCAGGATTCTGTCTGGCAAACATCCAGCGCATAATATCAACACCAATTTTATCGGCTGCCTCATTAAACTCAATAGCATTTCCCCAACTTTTATGCATTGGCCGGCCATCCTCGCCAAGTGTAGTAGCAAAACCCAAAACCATTTTAAAAGGAGCTTTATTTTCAAGAACCGTACTCATGGTAATCAAAGAATAAAACCAGTTTTTAAATTGCCCGGGAAAGCTCTCGGTAATAAAATCGGCTGGAAACCATTTTTTCCATTGCTCTCTATTCATTAGATAAAAGGGTTCGCCTTTGTTCTCTTTGGATATTGTGGAAAAAGAAACAATACCTGCATCCAACCAGGGATTACCAACGTCAGGAATACGCTTTGTTATCTCCCCACACTGACTACATTTTATTTTCAGTTTATCAATCCAGGGCCTATGAGGACTGTAGCCATTAAATTTACCCCATCCTTCTACCGCTCGCTTTTTAAGCTCTTCTCTACTCCCAACTACTTCAAAGCTGCCACACTTCTCGCATTCCCAAATAGGCAAAGCCAAACCCCAATATCGTTTTTTGGAAATCAACCAATCATCCATGTTATCTAGCCAATCCAACTCTCTTCGTAAGCCAAATTCTGGTATCCAATTGATTTTTTTCACAATTGTTTTCATTTGTTTCCTTAATAGCTTATCCATTGATATATACCACTCATCTACCACTCTCCAGACAAGTTCGGTTTTACAACGCCAGCAAGCAGGATAGCGATGTCTGTAATCTTCTTCTTTAAGAAGAAAACGACCATTATCTAGCTTTCGCAAATAATCAATAATTATCCCCGGTCTCTCCTTGGCATTCTTACCGGTAAATTCACCCATATCCTGAAGATATTTTGCTTCCTCATCAATAACGTCAATTACTGGCAGTTTTTCTTTTTTACCTAATCTAAAATCTTCAGTTCCAGCGCCCGGGGCTATATGTACAATTCCAACTCCCTCATCCTCACTTATCTCCAGAATCCTCTTATCAGATTCCACCACCCGATGCTCATATTTCTCTAAAGCCTTTTTTACCCGGGGAAGGTTGTCAAAAGGAGATAAATAATTCAAACCCAGCAAATCACTTCCCTCCACTTCTTTTACTATCTCTAGCCCTAATTCTTTAGCCTTTTTCTGATGGAGATAATATTTCCTACTTGTAAGACTGTCTTTTGCCAAAACATAGGCCAGTTTCTTGTTAACGGCTGCGGCAACATTTGCCGGAAGAGTCCAGGGAGTTGTTGTCCAAATCAGTAAGTATTCATCCTTTCTATCCTTTAGGGGATAGGCAATGTAAACTGCCTTGTGGACAACTTCCTGATAATCTTCTGTTAACATCTCGTGCTGGGAAATAGCTGTTCCACAACGAGGACACCATGGGACCGAATCGCGACCCTTGTAAATCAGGCCTCTTTCATAGCATTTCCGCAAAAAACGCCAAATCATATAGTTATTAGCATCGGAAAGGGTGTAATAGGAATTTTCCCAATCCATAAAATATCCCAAGCGTTTTGATTGCTCTGTTTGAATTTTGGCGAATTTAAAAACTCTCTTTTTACAAAGTTCAACAAATTTAGCCATGCTTTTCTGGGGCTTTCCTGGAACTAAATTTTCTATATCCTTCTTACTTTTTAATCCCAATTCTTTCTCTACCTCGACCTCCACCCAAAGACCTTGGGAATCAAATCCATTCTGAAAGCGCTGTTTGAAACCTTGCATATTTTTAAATCTCTGCCATAAATCTTTATAGGCTCTCCCCCAGGCATGATGAACTCCCATGGGATTATTGGCCGTAATTGGGCCATCCAAAAATGAGAAGTATTTTTTGGAGTCTTTGTTTTTCTGAAGATATTTTTTGACTATCCCCTTTTTATACCAATAATCCAGAATTCGCTTCTCCAGCTTCGGGAAGTCAATCTCCAAATTTACAGGCTGGAAATAATCTTCTTTAACCATAGAACTTGTTTATTTTACAACAGCCGATATTTACAATCCAGCCACTTAAAAAATTAGGAAATTTTGCGTAGGAATGCGGGGATATCAAATTTCTTGCCAAACTCGTCTCTTTCCTCTGTCTCAACTGGAGGCTGCTCTTCTTCTGGAAAATCTTCCTTTTTGTCTTTTTCTTCTTCTTTAGCCGATTCCTCATCACTTACTTCCTTAATGGCTGAAGGTTGATCAGCCTTAGCCATCTGGGCAATTCTAGCCTGAGTTTCATCAAAACCCGTAGCAACAACAGTGATTCTCAACTGGTCTGAAAAATCTTCTTTTAAAACCGCCCCAAAAATGATGTTCGCATCTGGGTCAGCTGCACTTGAAATTATTCGAGCCGCTTCATCTACTTCGAACATTGTCAAATCATCCCCCCCAGCAATGTTAAACAACACCCCCCTGGCTCCTTCAATAGAAAGGTCAAGCAAAGGAGATGAAATTGCCGCTCTGGCCGCCATTTGCGCCCTGTTCCCACCTACTCCGGTTCCAATTCCCAGAAGGGATGTTCCGGCATCACTCATAATTGCCCTTACATCGGCAAAATCAACATTGACTAAACCTGGTACAGTAATAATGTCAGCAATACCGGCAACTGCTTGCCCCAAAACGTTATCTGCCACCTTAAACGCCTCCAAAAGGGTCATCTTTCTATCAATAACATCCATCAACCTCTGATTAGGAATAACAATCAAAGTATCCACTTCATTTTTCAGATCCTCAATTCCCTCCTCGGATATTACCATTCTTCGTGTTCCTTCAAAGGCAAAAGGTTTTGTAACAATGGCCACGGTTAAAGCTCCTGCCTCTTTAGCCAATTTGGCAACAATTGGAGAAGCCCCTGTCCCCGTACCGCCACCCATACCAGCGGTAATAAAAACCATATCTGAATCAACTAAAAATTCTTTTATCTTCTCGACGGATTCTTTCGCCGCCTTCTTGCCAAGTTCTGGGTCGCCTCCTACACCCAATCCTTTTGTTAATTTTTCACCAATTTGCAGTTTTGTTGGCGCCGCATTTGCCAGAAGAACCTGAGCATCTGTATTGACAACAATAAACTCAACGCCAGCGATTTTTTCACCTTCAACCATCGAAGCAACGGCATTTCCACCACCGCCACCAATACCAATGACCCTAATCTTGGCTATTCGGGCAGAATCTGGTTTTACAAGAGCCATATCTTTTGTATCGTGATTCTACTACGGCTAAGTATTAAAAAACAAGTTCAGGGCAGGAGATCTTTTAACAAACCGCTAAATTTGGCAATTATCCCTCCAGTTGGAAACTTAATTTTTTTTACCAACGATGACAAACCTTGTGAGGAAGAATTATAGGCTCCGTATAAAATCAGGCCAATAGAAGTAGCAAAAGCAGGACTCAAAATATCATCTACTAAACCTCCAACTCCACTGGGTTTTGCTTTTCTCACCGGAAGAGAAAGAACCCTTCTGGCCGAATCAACCACCCCTACTGTTTCTGCTCCTCCGCCGGTAATAATTGCACCTGAGGGGATCCGATTAGAAATACCCGCTTTTTCCAAGTCCAGTCTAACCATGGTAAAAATCTCATTTAATCGAGGCCTAATAATTCCTTCAACCAAAGTCCTTCTAGAAACTTTCTTTGTTTCCTCTACCCCAAATTCCGCAATATCAAGTAGATCACGCTTAGCTTTCTTTTTTACCTTTGATTCTTTGGAAATGGCTATCTTAATCTTCTCTGCAGACTCAAGGGATACCCTCAGTCCTATTGCCAAATCATTGGTAATATTTTTAGCCCCTATGGGAATGGTTCCAGAAAAAACTAGTGCCCCATCAATAAAAGCGACGACCGATGTTATACCACCGCCAATATCAACAAGAACACAGCCTAGTTCTTTTTCCGTTTTAGACAAGGTTGAATAACTTGATGCCAATCCAGCAAAAACCACTTTTTCAATATCAATTCCAACTTCGTTTATTGTTTTTGTAAGATTTTTTAGGGCGGCAGAAGAGGCAGTAACCAAATGAGTCTCAACCTCTAATCTCACCCCTGCCATGCCAATAGGATCTTTAACTCCAGTTTCTCCATCAACAATATATTCTCGCGGCAAAACATGAATTATCTGGCGAGAAGTAGGCAGGGAAACCGCCCGGGCCGCCTCTATTACCCGGTCAACATCTTGAGGAGAAACTTCTCCACTGGGGTCGGAAATCGCCACCACTCCGGTTGAATTTTGCGAGGCGATATGAGCTCCACCAACCGAGATAAATGCACTATCAAGATTATATCCAGCCATTCTTTCTGCTGCCTCAACAGCCTTGATTGTCGCTTCAACCGCCTCTTCAATATTTACAATCTGCCCCTTTCTAATACCTCGAGAAGGGCTTGTAGCCGCCCCCATTATATTAATTGAGTTCTCTAAAGTTGTTGGGTCAGTGCTTACTTGGGCAATAAGAGAGACGATTTTAAACGAACCAATATCTACTGCAGCGATAATTCTGCTTTGATTCATAATCAGTTAAAATTAATCTTCATCTTATTATAGGGTTTTTAAAACGCAAATCAATCAATCTCGGATAGATTTGCTCTCCCTCAATTTTAAAGTCTTGAGCTTCACTATTCAACCGGGAAAGAATCAATTTCAAGGAGCCTAGAAGGACATCTATCTCTCCTTCTAGAGGAAATAGTACCTGAACCCCCTGACTCAATTTAATCTCAAAACTTCCGTCTTTTATTAATGCCTGTTTTGCTCCGTAAAAATTAGACATTCTATTCAAAAGCTCTCCCCCAAATCTCACCCTTTCTGACACCTCTTTTCCAACCTCCAAATTGTTAGATTCCTCCTCAACTACAAGGATAGGAAGAAGTGTTTTCTCTTCTATACCAATAACTCTACCTTCTTTGTCAATCAAAGCAAATCCAACCAAACTTTCTCTCCTTATGGCAACCATGGCTTTTCTCTTAATCAAATAAACATGGAGTTTGTTTGGCAGATTAAATCTTAAAGAAAAATCTATAACCTGAGTTTCATCTCCAAGAATTTTTTTCAGATCTCTCTTGACCTCATTCAAGCTCTTGTCTTCAACCCTGGCAATTAATTCAGAGAGATAGTCTGAACATGGCCCAAATTGACTGCGACAGGAAATTTCTCTTATCTTTATAAACCTGGGAGCCAAGAAAACAAGGGAAAAAATAAAACAAATTATTAAGATAAAAAAAAATATTTTCCTCACTTCATCGTCTCTATAAGATCTACCAATCTAACAGAGGCCCTTTTGTCAAGAATAGATATCTTTCTATTCATACCTGAAACCATCTTGTCCCAATTTTCCTTAAGAAAAAATATCTTTTCCTTTAATATCTCAGCCGTAAGACTATCTTGATCAAGAACCAAAGCTATTCCGCTTTTTTTTGCCAAAGCAGCGTTTTTATTTTGCTCATCCTGATAAGACCAGGGAATGGGGACAAGAATGGCAGGCCTGGCCGTTGAAATAATCTCAGAAACAGTATTGGCCCCGGCCCGGGCAATTATAATATCCGCCCGCCTATAAACAGAGGCAATATCTGTCGGCTCAATAAAACTATAAACCTCATACCTTGCTTGCTCTTCGGAACTCATTTTCTTTCTTTTCTGGGAAAAATAATCAAAATCAGCATTACCGGTTAGGTGAATAATAATAAATGTCTTGAGTAAATCCACGAGAATTTTATCAATTGTTCTATTTATCGTTCTAGCCCCCCTTGACCCGCCAAAAACAAACAAGGTGGGTGGAAAGTCTGGTTTTCTCTTAGGCTTAATTTCGGAAATTGCCGCCATCAACGGGTTGCCAACCAAAATAGTCTTTCTTGTTGGGAAATAAACTTTACTTTCCTTTCTGGCTAGAGCAACCCTTTTAGCAAAAATTGAAGACAATCTATTGACTAAACCAACAGCTGCAGTTTGATCATGAATAACAATCGGTATCCTTAAAACAAAGCCTGCCAGTACAACCGGAAAAGCGGCGAAGCCGCCAAAAGACAAAATTACCTGAGGTCGAATTTTTAGTATAAGGTAAAAGGATTGAATAAGTCCTAGAGGAATTTTAAGCAGAGAAGGAATTGTGTAGATACTCCATTTCCGCTGCAACCGTCCCATAATAACTGGGTGGTATGAAACTCCAGCTTTTTTAGAAAATAATCTGTGTTCAAGCGAGAAGACCTTGCTTCCTTCTAGGGCCTGGCTAGATCCAATCCAAAATATCTCCCACTTACTCCTCTCACTCCTTCTGAGAATTTCTTCAATTGTGGCCAATGCCGTTGTTGCCGCATGACCACCTGTGAGAATAACTCTTTTACTTTTTTTATTTTGTCCTAATTTCATATTTTGAAATATTCAATAATATTCCAATACTTAAAAGCACCATTGTCAAGCTTGATCCGCCATAAGAGAAAAAGGGTAAAGGAATTCCAGTCAAAGGAATGAGGGCCACCATCGAGGCAATGTTCAAAAAAATCTGGCTTCCAATCCAGGCAACAATCCCGGTTGCCAAAACAGTAGAAAAACGGTCCGGACTTTTTTTCGCCACCCTTATCGCCTGATAAATAAAAAACAGCAAAAGCATAATCAAAGCACAGCTGCCGATAAAACCAACTTCCTCGGCAACCACAGCAAAAACAGAATCGGTTGCTGCTTCAGGTAAAAAAAGATACTTTTGCCGCGATTGACCTAATCCCACACCAAAGATTCCTCCAGAACCCAAGGCAATGAGAATTTGTCTAATATGATACGAAGACCCTAATGGATCAAGAGACCGCTGAAGATAAGTTAAAAGCCGCTGCCGTCTGTAATCAGATATGAAAACCAACAAAAACCCTAAAACTCCAAGACAGCTAGTAACAGCCAGAAAAGGCAGTAAAGAAATACCTGAGATGATAAGCTGAGCCAAAGCAATAGCCAAAACAACAACTACCGTACCCAAATCCGGTTGTAACATTATCAATCCAGCCACTAAAAGAGCGGGTAACAGAAGATAAATCAGGCGGCACTGAGAATCTGCCAGTCGAGCAAGAAAGATGGCCAGGGTAAGTTTAACAAATTCTGAGGGCTGGAAGCTAATTGGACCTAAAGCCAACCAACGTCTTGCACCCAAAGCTCTAATCCCTATTGAAGGCAAAAGGACAATAATCAAAAAAAGTAAACTGGCAATAAAAAGTATAGGCCCTAATTTCTTCCAAAATGAATAGTGAATACCAGAGGCAATAAACAAGGCCAAGAAACCTAAAAAGCCCCAAAGAACTTGCTGCTTAACAAAATAAAAACTATCAGCAAAAAAAACTTGTGCCTGAGGAGCTGAGGCATCGGCTACAGCAACAAACCCTAAAATAGTAAGAAGAACAGTGAGAACCAAAAGGGTTTTATTGTAACTCTTTTTTTGTTTGCGTAAAACTACTGCCTTTCTTCTGGATTTTCTTCTTCGCACATTAAATTATATGGTTGCTAGCCATAAACCAAATATTGCCAACATAATACCCACCAACCAGGCTCGCATGACAATCTTTGGTTCTTCCCAGCCACGGGCCAGAAAAGCATGGTGAATTGGGGCAAGAGGGAAAATGGGACGCTTTAAAAACCTCCAGCCAAGAATTTGAATGGCTGAAGAAGCTACCTCTAATACAAATATGCCCCCGATGATAAAAAGGGCAGCCACGTTTCCCATCAACAAACCAATAACAGCAATCATTGCCCCAAAAGAAAGAGCACCGGCATCGCCCAAAAAAATTCTGGCCGGCCAGGTATTAAAATAAAGAAAAGAGATTATTACTCCAATCCAGAGAGAGATAAAGATAAAAAGTGGAGTATCCAGATTCCCAGCAGCAATTATTATATAAGCAAAAAGATAAATCAATAAAAGACCACAAGAAAGGCCATCCAAACCGTCTGTAAAATTAAACCCATTGGCAAAGAGAACAATAACAAAGGCAGCAAAAGGAATATAAAAAATCCCCAAATCAATCACCTTGTCTATAAAAGGAAGGTGTAAGATGTGGATGCCCAATGACCAATAAAGCCAGGCGCTAATAATAAAGGCCAGAACCCATTGAAGGAAAAACTTAATCGATCTTCCCATTCCTACCCATAGACCTAGCGTCCCCTTCCTCGGTTTACCGAATATTTTTAATAAATCATCACATAAGCCCAGAAGGCCAAAAGAAATAAAAGTCAAAAAAATGACAATTAGTTCTTCTCTTAGATGATATGCACTTTGGATAAAGACTCCGAGATAAGAAATGACAGGGGAAAGCGTCGCAAAAAGAAGACTCACTACAAAAATTAATAATATGCCGCCACCAGTGGGTGTACCGGCTTTTATATCATGGAGCTTGTCAAAAAGGGGGATCTTACCCTTCTCCGGTGCCTCTTTTTTTCTAATTACTTTTAGTTTATAAAGGAGGTCAATAAAAGGAACCATCAAAACACTATTGATAATAAAAGAGAAAATAACCAAACCCAAGGCCAAGGGAAAAATATTAGCTGTGATCATATTTTCTCCAATTACAATTATAAATAGATAATAAGCTCAAGACAATTGTGAAACTACTTTATCTAGAGCCATTGATCTCGAACCTTTAATTAGAATAATCACATTCTTTTTAAGAAGTGGTTGCAATATCGAAGCAACTCCTCTATAGGTCTGTGTCCAATATAACTGATAATCCTTCATTGTCTTCGATGCTGCTTTTATAATAGCCTTTGCCGCTTTCCCTACCCCAATAAGGTAATCTGGATGATAAGAAGCCACCAAACTCCCTATTTCTTTATGAAATTTTTCCTCGTGCCGACCTAGTTCCAACATATCTCCCAAAACGATTATCTTTCCTCTTTTTCCTCCGATTTGATTGAGAGTCTTCAAAGCCTCCTTAACGGCTGCAGGGTTACTATTATAAGTATCATCAATTAATAAAGCCCCTGAAACTAGCCTAATTGGCCTCATTCTATGTTCAGGCCAGCTAAAATTATCCAGGCCTGCCTTTATCTTCTCCAGGGAAACTCCACAAACAAGACCAACTGAGGCAGCGGCCAATGAATTAGAAACAAACTGTAGTCCTGGTACTGGAAGATGAACATTTATTTTATCCGTTCCAATTACCAGAGTAAATTTATTACCCAAATCCTTTGCTAAACTTATATTTTCGGGATATGTTTCTCCAGTCTTGCCAAAGTAAATAACTCTTGCTTTGCTAAGTTTAGCTATTTTCTTTGTAGATGTATTTTCTTTGTTTAATATCGCAAATCCATTTCTTGGAAGGGCTTTTATCAACTTAGACTTTTCCCTGGCAACACCAGTTGTGTTTTTAAAAAAAAGAGTATGAGTTGGGTAGATGTTCATAAGTACACCAACTAAAGGCCTAGCCAGCCAAAGATAATAATCCATTTCTCCAACAAACTCCACTCCCATCTCAAGCACTAAATATCTGGTCTTCGGCCGGCACTTTAAAATAGCAGTGGGAATGTTATAGACCGGATCAATATTTGCATAAGAGCAAACACTTTCTCCTTTTTGCCTTAATATAGAAACGACCATCTCTTTTGTCGTAGTCTTACCAACGCTCCCTGTGATACCAATGACCGTTATTTTAAAAACTTTCTGCAAAATAATTAAATAATATTTGGCTATTCTGCGTTTAATTGGATGGATTAACCATTTTCTAAAATAAACGTTTAAGATTTTTGCCAATTCTTTAGGTCTTTCCTCCGGAGCAATAAAAATATGCTCTTTCGGCAGTTTTGGTGTCACCCACCACTGAATCAATTTTGGAATTCTACTCAAGGGCATATTTAATTATTTTATCAAGCAACTGGCTGTATGATATCCCAGCCGCCCCTGCTGCTTTGGGTAAAAGAGACATGGGCGTTAATCCGGGGATAGTGTTTATTTCCAAAACAAGTGGCTCTTTGGCCTTTCGTAAAATAAAATCTACTCTTGAAAAACCCCTACAACCAATTAACCTGTAAACAACAAGGGCTATTTCTTTAATTCTCCTAGTTAGTCTTTTTGAAATTCTGGCCGGAGCAATTTCTCTAGCTCCACCCTTCAAGTATTTAGATTGGTAATCAAAAAACCTACTCTTCCTGGGTATTATCTCAACTAAAGGCAAGGGTTCAGGTTTTTTATTGCCCAGAACCCCACAGGTCACTTCAGTACCCTTTATATATTCATCAACCAAGGCAGTCTCACTATACCTAAAAGCTAAACCTAGAGCTTCATCTAAATCCTCTTTGGATTCGACAATTGACGTCCCAATAGAAGAACCTTGGTTATGAGGTTTAATAAAATATGGTGGGTCACCTAAATCTTTGAAAACCCTTCCACCTGGTTCTCCTTTTTTGACCACTACAAATCTTGGGACAGGAATATTTTCACTTTTCAACACCCTTCTAAACAATAGCTTGTCCATTGCCAGAGCACTTGCCAAAACCTTTGAACCTGTATAAGGAAGGTTTAAAAAATCCAGCATTCCTTGAAGAGTACCATCCTCACCATAAGGTCCATGCATGGCGATAAAAACCAGGTCAATTTTCTCTTTAGATATCAACTGCCATCCCTTCCCTGTACGAGAAATTACTATTGGTAACACTTCATATTTAGATTTATCTAGATTTTTGACAACTTCTCTCCCGCTAATCAGGGAAATTTCATATTCAGGGCTCCTCCCTCCCATCAAAACAGCAATCTTTATTTTCGTCCCCTGATTATCCATCGAATATATTTTAACATTTTGCCAGGTACAAATAAGTTTAAAGGTAGGAATAAATAAGAAGAGGGTACAATCATCAAGTTCCCTTCAAACCGATCACCGCACCCATAGCTCCCCGGTTCAACCCTTCTATTCTATGTGAATAGAATATGTTTGTCTTGCAGGCAGTACAAAGAGGAGAAATCTCTATATTACTAGGGGGAATACCCTGGCTAGTAAGTTGCAAGAAATTTATTTTTTGTAAATCAACGAATGTTTTGCTTTCCCTGACTAGCAATCCTCTCTTTCCAAATTCATCTTTCTTAAAACGATTCTTTACACCTTGCTTAATCTCAAAACAACAAGAATGTATCGACGGGCCAATAAAAATCTGTAAATCTCGTGGGTTCGAGGAAAATTCCAGTTTCAATCTCTCAATTGTTTTCGTACAAATACCAATAACAGTTCCTCGCCAGCCAGCATGAAGCAGAGCTATCAAGTTTCTTTTGGGGTCAAAAATAAATATTGGCAAGCAATCGGCAAAAGTCGTGAACAAAAACACCCCTGGAACATTGGTAATCAAACCATCAATATCTTCAATCCAGTTCTTTTCTTTAAAAGCCCCTTTCCCAAGATCTAATTCATTTACATATAGAGTTTTATTTGTATGCTCCAACTTCATGACTACAACTTGCTCCAAACCAACTCCCAGCTGGCCTAAAAATTTTCTTCGATTAGAAACCACCTCTTTTGTCTTACCTCTTTTAAAAGACATATTACCCAAAGCTCGTGAGGAAAAACCGTGGATCAGGTTAGGAAATTTTAAAAGGTTTTTTCCTTGACAAAATAAAGGAGCTGAAATCATCATACTAGCAACATTCTCACTGCTTGCTTAAACTGATTTCCTCTATCCTTGTAATTTTCAAACATATCAAAAGAGGCAGAGGCTGGTGAAAGTAAAACGACACCTCCTTTTGCAGTTTGGCTAAAAGAAGTTTTAACAATTTCAGCCATACTTCCCTTACCTAATGCTAAAATTCTTCCCTGGAATCCTATTTTCAACAACAGCTTTTTAATTTCCCTGGCAATTTCGCCAATTAAGATAACTGTTTTAAGATTTTTCTTGTTTTTAATTTCCTTAACCAATTCCCCATAATCTA
Source organism: uncultured Gammaproteobacteria bacterium (assembly GCA_964583685.1). Lineage (GTDB taxonomy): Bacteria > Patescibacteriota > Microgenomatia > UBA8517 > UBA8517 > CAZOVJ01. Next base: position 293,862 of record CAZOVJ010000001.1, read on the forward strand.
AGCCCTTATCCGAACCGCCGAGAATTAAGGTTATTGGCTGGCTGAAGGAATTGATAGCAGCCATAGTTGGCTGTGGCCCAGTGGCAAAGGAGTCATTATAAAAAGCAACTCCTTTAACCTTCCCTACCAGCTCAAGTCTGTGTTCCAAAGCCTTAAAAGAAAATATCGTTGTTTTCATTGCTTCTAAATCAGCACCTACAAGAGCGGCTGTACAGAGAGCAGCGCTGACATTTTCCCAATTATGCTTTCCTCGAAGCAACAATTTATCAGCATTTCCTAAAAAATAATCCTTTTTATTTAGAGTCAAAACAATTTTCCCTTTCTTAAATTTACTAAAAAGACAGACCTTGGCCTTGGTGTATTGAGCAAAGCCCCTAGAATCCTTGTAGTCTACGTTTAAAACGGCAAAGTCTCCTCTATTCTGATGCCTAACAATTTGTCTTTTAGCCAGCAAATATTCTTTTCTATCTTTATGCCAATCTAAATGATCAGTGGTAATGTTTAAAACAAGGGCAATATGGGGACTTTTATCCAAATCTATAAGCTGAAAGGAAGAAAGCTCCAAAACAACCCAACTAGATTTTTTGAGTTTGGCTAAAAGTTCAAGATAAGGCTTGCCAATGTTTCCGGCCAAATAAGCATCTTTACCTGACTTCTTGAGAATTTTATAGATTAAAGTGCTGGTTGTACCTTTACCTTTGGTTCCAGTAACTCCAATAATCTTTGCCGGACAAAGATGAAAAAAAAGCTTAATGGCACTGGAAATCTTAACTCCTTTCTTTTCCGCTCTTTCCAATTCGGCCAGATAGCGATAAAAACCTGGCGAGCGAAAAACTATATCAAAGTCATCAAGCCCGGTTTTCAAATAATCCCTTCCACAAACCAACTTAATTTTCCTCTTGTCTATTCCCTTAAAATCAAGCTCATTCTCTGCTTTTTGGTCAAAAATAGTGATATTAGCCTTTTTAGACAAAAGAAACTTAACAACATCTCTGCCTTCCAAGCCAAAACCCAAAACAGCAATTTTTTTATCCTTAAAATTTATTTTCATCGTCTTTGATTAAAACCGATTAGCTGAACTTCGGGCTCTAGGTTTATACCAAACTTCTTTTTTACCCTATTTTGACAATCCTTTACCAAAGAATAAAAATCTGTTGCCCGACCCTTGCCAAGATTAAAAAAGAGATTGGCGTGATAATCAGCTATTTGAATATCCCCTTTTCTCTTTCCTTTAACACCAACCGCCTCCAAGAGATAACCGGCCGATATCTTACCATAAACAATATTCTCATTAGGAATTTTTGCTAATACTTGGGGCGATAAATCCTTAACTAAGACATTTTTAAAAAATGAGCCAGGACATTTCATATTTTGAGGATACTTAAGCAAGCGAGTTTTGAGAATCTCGGTAACCTGTTTCTTCATTTTTTTCGGATTTCCTTTCTTAAACTCAAATTCTACCTCCAGAATTATTAAATCTATTTTCTTAAAAATGCTCTCTCGGTATTTAAACTTACATTCCTTTTTTGTTAACCACTTTACCTTTAAATCATCAAGAATCTTGATCCTTCTTAAATTATCACTAATCGTCTGGCCATAGGCACCGGCATTACCGTAAATTGCACCACCAAGAGTACCAGGAATGCCGAACATTCTCTCCATACCAGAAAATCCTCTTGCAACCAGAAAAGTGATAAATTTCTTCAAACTTGTACCTGATTTCACCCTGACCAAACCCTTGTCTATACTAATTCCCCTTAGTCTATTGTAAATAACCAGGCCGCTAAAACCTTTGTCGCTAACAAAGAGATTGCTACCGCCTCCAAGAATGAAAAAGGGGATATTAAATTTTTTGGCCAGCTTTAAAGCCTCGATAAATTTCTCTTCTTTATCTATTTTGAGAAAAAGTTTGGCCGGGCCCCCAAGCCCGACGCTTGTGTACTTAGCCATCAGTTCATTGTTCTGGCATTTCTTTCCCAAAACCGCTTTTAATCTTTGAAATTTATTCATTTAGCCTCTTGAGTAAATCTTTATGAAGATGGAAAATATCTCCTGCTCCCAAGGTAAGAACAACATCTCCGGGCTTTAAATAGTCTTTGAGCCAGTTCAGAGTTTGTTCATGGCCAGCTGAATAAAAAACATTTTTTTTGAATTTCTTGGTTCTCTCAGCTAAAAGCCTGGAAGAAATTGTTTTATCCTTTGCTTCCCGGGCAGAAGCATAAATATCCATAAAAGCAACCGTATCAGCCTGAGCAAAGGCTTTGGCAAATTGAGCTAACAAAGACCTGGTCCTTGAATAGGTATGCGGCTGGAAAACGGCCATAATCCGCTTTTGAGGAAACCATTCTCTGGCCGCCTTCAAGATCGCCTTTAGCTCTTGGGGATGATGAGCATAATCATCAAAAACTAAAATTCCCTTTCTCTCTCCAATTTTCTCAAAGCGACGGCGACAGCCTTTATACTTTAAAAGACCTTTCTTTAAAAGCGGTTCTTTAATACCCAAAAATCTACCAACCAAAAAAGCGGCGGTCGCATTTTGAATATTGAATCGGCCGGGAACCTTTAAGCAAAGAGAGATTTTCTCCCCATTTTTGGCAGTCAGAGAAAAATAAGTCTTGGCCTTTCTAAAAGAAACGTTCTTAATCTGCCAATCTGCCTGGGGATTAAAACCATAGCTCTGGATTGGTACCTTGAGCTTTTGCACCATCGAGGCAACATGGGAATTGTCAATACAAGCCAACAAAAGCCCATCAGCCGGAACCTTTGCCAAATATTGTCTAAAGGTTCTCTTTGTATCCTTAAAAGTAGGATAAATATCCGGATGGTCGTGCTCGATATTGGTCACAATCAAAATTTTTGGAGAAATAAGCGAAAAACGAGGCTTGTTATTTACTCCCGGAGAAATAGCATACTCGTCCGCCTCACAAATAAAATGTTTACCCCGGTGGTCATACCTACCCGGAGTAGCCAAAGGAAAAATATCAGCCACACCGATAGCAAAGGAAGGATGTTTAACTGCCACATCCAAAAGAACGGCAATCATTGAAGAAATTGTTGTCTTTCCGCCGACGCCGCAAACAGCTACTATCTTCTTGTCCCCGGCCATCTCGGCCAGGGCCTGGGCAAGGGTCATTACTGGAATTCCCTTCTTTTTTGCTGCCAAGACCTCAGGATTTTTTAGGCCACCGTGGGCACCGGTAGTAATCAACAAATCGGGTTGGGGAACAAGATTCTTTTCAGAAAAGCCAATTTTCCAGCTGATATTTCTCTTGGCCAAGGTATCATCAGTAACAAACACCTCAGCGATGTCACTGCCACTTACCTTAATTCCCAAATCTTTGGCACAAAGAGCAAGGGATGCCATTCCCACTCCCTTTATTCCCGTAAAATGAATGTGCTTTAGCTTTCTAATATTCATCTTCTTCGAATCCTTAATACCCCGCCTTTTAAGGCGGTTTTGACTGCCTGGTAGTCTGACCAGGGATATTCAATCCCATTATAGGCCATACTCTTTTCATGGCCTTTACCACAAATGACCAAAATGTCTCCTTTCTTGGCCAATTTTTGAATTGCGTAAGCAATAGCTTTACCTCTTTTGGGAATAGAAAGTAAAAGTTGTTCTTTTTTAACTTTCAGTCTCCGGGCGCCTTTAAACATCTGCCTAATAATCATTTTTACATCTTCATAGCGGGGGTCCTCGGCCGTAAAAATTGAAATGTCAGCCAGTCTTGTTGAAACTTCTCCCATCATTGGCCTCTTAGCCACATCCCTTTCTCCTGCACAACCCAAGACAACGATCAATTTCTTCCCCTGGGGTAAACGTTTTTCCAATGCTTGCAAAACATTTTCAAGGGCGTTGGGGGTATGGGCAAAATCAATAATTACTTTAAAACCTCTTTTGTTTTTGACCTCTTCCATCCTTCCAGAAACTCCGGGAAACGATTTAATAGATTGAACTATTGTTTTCTCAGGCACCTTCAGCTGCTGGGCAACTAAAATTGCTCCAGCAGCATTAAGTTGATTATAAATTTCTGGAAACCTTTTTTGGACAGCTCGTTTAACTTCTCCACCTAAACTCTCAGCACTATAATTAATCACTCGGACCGATGGTTTTAATAAACCTTTAAGCAGAGAGTAAGAGCGATCACTTTTGTTTAAAATGGCTATCTTGGCTGAATTGAAAAGTTTTGCTTTTGCTGCCAGATATTTTTGAAAAGTTTGATGATAGTCAAGATGCTCATGACTAATATTGGTGAGGACCGCCATTTCAAAATCAATGCCAAAAACTCTTTCCTGATCCAAACCATGAGAAGTAACTTCTAAAATCGCATATTGACATTTTTCTCTCACCATTTTTGCCAAAAATCTCTGTAAATCAAGAGGCTCTGGGTTGGTAATATGAAATCCGGTATCATAAACCTTTTCTCCTATCTTGGCCCCAATAGTGGAAATTGCTCCCACTTTTTTACCAGCCTTGACTAAAAGCCAATCAATCAGACTTACCGTGGTTGTTTTACCGTCTGTACCGGTTACCCCAATTACCTTTAATTTTCTAGCGGGATAGTTGTACCAAGCTGAAGCAAGTAAGCTCAAGGCCTTCCTGGAATTCTGGACTTTGACATAGGTTGCTTTTCCTAGTTTTAGTTTTTCCGGTTCCTCTTCTCCGACAATTACCAAGGCGCCTCTTGAAATCGCCTGTGGAACAAACTTATGACCATCAAAGTGGCTCCCTTTTATGGCAACAAAAAGATCTCCCTTTTTTATTTTTTTTGAATCACTAGTTATACCGGTTAGAGAAACATCACTTTTAGCCAGGGCTTTAAGTAGATTTTCAAGCTTTTTCGTCATCCGTTTCAACTCTAACTATGTCCACTCCCAAATCTTTAAGTCTGACATCAATAGCCTCATAGCCCCGCTCAATCACCTCAATATTCTTAATAAGACTCTTACCCTTAGCAACCAAAGCAGCCAAAACCAAGGAAATTCCGGCTCGAATATCCTTGCAAAAAAGGGTATCTGCCTCAAAATCTGTCGGGCCAGTAACAATCACTCGATGGGGATCGGCTATAAAAATATTTGCACCTAAGGAAATTAGGTCATCGACGAAAAAAACCCTCCATTCATACATCCAGTCGTGACAAAGAACTGTTCCCTTAGATTGAGTGGCCAAAACTATCAAGGGGCTCATTAAATCTGTTGGAAAACCAGGCCAGGGACGGGTTTGAAATTTCCTTTTTTTGGCAACAAGTTTTGAAGGCAAAACCCGCAATTTATCTTTACCAACAAACTCGGTTTTAACACCCATATTTGAAAAATAATGAAGAATCATCTTGTAATGCTCGGGAATTACATCCTCGATTAAAATATCTCCTCCAGTAATGGCAGCCGCAACTATAAAAGTACCACCTTCAACATAGTCGGCAACAATCCTGTGATTAACTCCCTTAAGCCTTTTGCTTCCTCTAATTCGTAAAGAATTTGTTCCCATGCCCTTTACCTTCACCCCCATTTTGCTAACAAATTCTGCTAGATCTTGAACATGGGGTTCACAAGCAGCATCATCTATCAAAACTTCATGATTAAGACTACTGGCCAAAATAATTCCCATCTCTGTGGCCGTAACCGAGGCTTCTTCGAGAAAAACATCAACCCCTTTTCTTCTTTTCCAAAACAAAAAGTATTTCCCATCCTGCTTTTCAATATCAACGCCAAAGTTCTTTATCATGGCAAAATGGGTATCAAGTAAACGTTCACCTATCTGGTCGCCTCCTGGCGGGGTAATAATAGTTTTCCCAAATTTGGCAAGAAGAGGTGCTGCCAAGACCACCGAACCTCGAATTCTTCCTGTTAACTCGGGGTTAAGTTCATAAGAAGACAATGTACTCGGGTCAATCATCAAACTATGCGTTCCCAAACCGTTTACTCTTACACCCAAATCTCTCATCAATTCCCCCATTACCTGAACATCCCTGATAATCGGAACATTGGTAAGGGTTGTTGAAGAATCAGCTAGAAGAGCTGCTGCCATAAGCTTCAGGGCTGAATTTTTGTTTCCAGCAAGTTTCACCTTGCCTTCAAGTTTTTTATCTCCGCTAATTAAAAAGCTAGCCATGACCACAATTTTAACACAAAATGTCTAATTCTCGGGCTGGATGCCAAGATAGGGAAAAAGTTGCCGGGCAATAGAGAACCAAAGGGGAGCGGCTGTTTCCGAAGCCCAAGGCGAAGTTTGAGGTTCTCTCAAAGAAACCAACATGACGAAACGAGGATTATCTGCTGGGGCAAAACCGACAAATGAACCGATTGTCTTTTCCTCGTCATAATGGCCTGAAACAGGAATTTGAGCTGTTCCTGTCTTCCCCGCCACCTTAAAACCACTCGCTTGTATCCATTTAGACTCTCCTTCCTTGACAGCCAAGACCATCATTTCCTTTACTTCCTGAGTTGTCTTTTGAGAAATAACTTGCTTACCGATTTCAGGTTTAATATCCTCTACCCAACCATCTTTAGTAATCTTGTCTATCACCTGAGGTTTAATCTCTCTTCCCTCATTGGCAATAATGGCAATTGCTTTAACCATTTGAATCGGAGTCACTGCTATTCCCTGTCCAAAACCAGCTGTTGCTAAATCAACTATATTCCAGGTCCCTTTCTTTCTTAACTCTGGAGAAACTTCACCTTGTAGGTCTATTCCCGTTAATTCGCCTATGCCAAAGCGCTTTAAATAATCAAAGAGGTTATTTGCCCCTAATTTCTCTCCGACAAACACCATCCCTACGTTATTAGAATGGATGATTACTTCAGACATTGTCGCGTCAGGGTCATATTTTTGATTCCATGTCTCGATAATATATTTATCAACCTTGACTGGACCCGAGCAAATCTCGCATCGAGTATCCGGTTCGACTACACCCGTGTCTAAAGCAGCGGCCATTATTATTGGTTTAAAAATCGAACCAGGCTCAAAGGCATCGGAAATTGCCGGATTTCTAAAATATTCATCACCATATTCAAAATATCTCAAAGGGTCATATCCAGGAAACGAAGCCATTGCCAGCAAAGCTCCATTCTCTGGATTAAGAACAATGACCGTGCCGGCACTGGCAGCATATTTCCCAATCCCCCTCTTCAACTCCTTTTCAATTATCAACTGAACAGTTTTATCAATATGACTGACTAAATCTACTCCACCCTTAGGATTAATCTCCTTTGAATCTGCAAATAAAAGTGGTACTCCTTGAGCATCTGCTTCTCTTTCAATAAATCCTTGTCTTCCGGTCAAAGAAAGGTCATAATAACCCTCTAAGCCAAAATAGCCTTTATCATCACCAGCTTCATCTTTGCCCACAAATCCCAAAATATGGGCGGCACTAGATGCTTCAGGATAAACTCTTGTTTCCTCTGGTTCAAAACCGATTCCACTAATACTCAGGGCTTCGATATTTTTCTTGATTTCCGAATTAACTTTGTGTTTCAGGGGCAGCCATACTGCCTCTTTTTTCAATAAAAGTGCTTCCAGTCTTTGCGCTTCTTTTAATAAAAGCTCCTCATCTTCAGGTTCTTCAATTAAAAAAGGGGCTAATTTATTAGCAATATTTCTCAGACTTTCTTTTAAGTCTGGTTTAGAAACAAATACAAGCCAGGCCTTACTGTTTGCCGTTAACCAACTACCATCTGATGCCAAGATGTTCCCTCGTTGGGCTGGGACTTTCTCTCCACTTTGGTGCTGAAGTCTGGCTTGGGTTGATAATTCTTCTTTTCTCAAAACCTGCCAAAAGAACAATCTTGCCAAGAGAACAATTGAACAAATTCCAAAAAACAATCCGAGGAGATTTAATCTAGATTTCATTGAAACTTGGCCACAAGTTCTTCCTGAATTAAATAAATAACTTTTTCTGGCTTGACCATTCCCAGCTCTTCGGCTTTCTTTTTAATTCTGACAAGTGAGGTGTTTGAAATTAAAAGGGAAGTTAACTCCCTGTTTTCAATCTGAAAAGCCTTTTTTTCTTCTTCATATTTTAAAAGTTCATTTCCTTTTGAAGTTAATTCAATAGTGAAAAGGATTGTCAAAATAACCAACAGTCCTAAGAAAATACTAAATAAAACAAATTTGCTTTTAGGTTTTGTCTTTTTCATTTTTTTTCTAAAATTCGCAATTTGGCACTTCTAGACCTTGAATTATTTCTTACTTCGACCGAGCTAGCCCTAATTGGCCTTTTGCTCAAAATATAAGCTAAATTAGCCTTAGCCATTTCCTTAAAAAAAGTCTTCACTATCACATCCTCCAAAGAATGGAAACTAATAACCAACAATCTCGCTCCAGGTTTCAAAATTGAGAATGCTTTTGGTAGTCCTTCTCGTAAATTTTCAAGCTCGGAATTAACCTTGATACGCAAAGCTAAAAAAGCTTTTGTGGCCGGATGAAGTTTTCCTTTCTTCCTTAGAACCCTTGTCACCTTTAAAAAATCTCCTACTGTTTTAAAGGGAGATTGCCTTCTTTGTTTAATTATGGCCTTCACCAACTTATCACTCTCCACTTTACCCATAACCTTTTCAAATCCCTGTTTTAATTGATCCGGCCTTAGAATATTAAGCAAGTCTGCCGCACTTACCCCTTGACTATTTGGACTAAGTTTCATATCCAGAAGAGCTCCCTCTTCCTGGAAAGAAAAACCCCGATTGGCTGAGTTAAAGTGAGCACTTGAAACTCCTAAATCAAAAATTATTCCATCAGCAGGAGCAAAACCTTCTCTCTTAGCTATCTCATCAATTTTCCTAAAATTAGCCTGAACCAATTTAAAAGATTCCTGAGAATAAACCTTCTCCAAGCGCCTTTTAGCCATCGCCAACATCTTTTCATCAATATCAATTCCCAAAACAATTCCCCCTTTTTCAATAATTTCGGCTGCGTGACCGCCTCCACCGACAGTTGCGTCAATGTACCGAGCCTGATTTTTAAGGTGCAATCCTTCTATAACCTGGTCAATAAGTACCGGTTCATGCATCTTTCTTTGTTTTCTGTGCCAATTTTTCAACCAACTCTCCGGCATGACGAGCGATATAATTTTCTCTTTTCAGCCATTCTGCCCTGTTCCAAATCTCAACCCTATCGCCCAATCCGATAAAAACAAGGTCACTTTCTAAATGGGCATATCCAGCCAGAGATGCCGGAATAATTACCCGCCCTTGGTCATCGGGTTCAAGTTCAAAGGCAGAACCCAAAATAAATCTATCCGTATCTCTAACCGGGGCGGTTACCACCTGAGCTTTGCCTGTTAATTTGTTTAAAAGGGCTTGCCAATTTGTTTTTGAGATAATGATTAAGCACTCTTCATACCATCTGGCAACAATTATTTTCTCGCCCAATTCTCGTCTAAACTTATTGGGAATAGCTACCCTCCGCTTGCTACTTAGAATTCCAGAATAATGACCAATCAACATATCCCTTCACCACTTTACACCACTAATCACCATTTTCCATACTTTTCACGCACTTGTCAAGCCCCTATAACCACGCTTGCTTTTACCATTTTTACCACTTGACAAGAAATAAAAGACTATATACATTAAAATCCCAGAGGCAAAAAATGCATCTGGGATTTTTTTTAAAACAAAAACTAATAAAAACTTTCTTCAAGTCCAAGAGCCCCAGGGCTCTTTTTTTTTGCCCAAATTTGAACCCAAATATTTATCGAGCCAGGATCGATCGCGGTTCTGGAACCGTTAATTTTTTGGGAATCTAATATACGGAGTCCTTTTGCACTTTAACAATTAAATTGAAGGTTGATAAGAAAGCTAACTCTCCTTATTAGCGTTGATTTGCAACGCAGTGATTTGGGTTTTAGGTAAGGGTAAACTAAAACCCGACTTGCTGCGTTGCAGCGCGCGGCAATGGAGGAGGGGAACAAAATGCTGTATACCGTTCGATTCCGCCTGTAAAAACCATAAGGAGAAAACTGAAATGTTCAATCGTCTTCTGCTCTTACTACTCACCGTAGCCTTGATGACGACCCTGTCCGCTTCGGCTCAGGAGGAAGAAGCATTCCGAATCGGAGTCGTCAACATCGGTCCTAACAACGACGGTGGCTGGACTACCGCTCACATGGAGGGGCTTAGAACTGCACTGGCCCGCTTCGGCGCGGTTGAAGGCCTCGTCAACGACAACTGGGAACCTGTAGATCTGGTTCCCATTAGCTCTCTTCGCTATAGAGTAAAATCTGGCGAAAGAATTACCATCGAACTCTCAGTAGTAGAAGCAGTGGCGCCGGAAGCCTTTTGGCGTGTTGCCGAAAGCCTGATCTTGAACTTTGGTGTGAATCTGCTGTTAAGTACAGCAGAAAACTACTGCTCTGACACTTACGGATTAGCGGCCATTTACCCAAACATCAATTTCGCTACCATCCACTGCGACTATGAAAATCCAGCGCCTAACGTGGCCAGCTACTTCGGAAGAAGTTACCAAGCAGAGTACGCAGCCGGCGCAGCACTGGCCATAATGTCCAAGTCCGGCATAGCCTGTTTCGTCGGTGCATTCGAGGAAAACGGCCAGGTAGCAACTAATCTGGCCGGCTTCGCCAGCGGTTTCCGCGACTTTTTTGACGAAGATGTAGAAATCGCTACCCGATTCACCGGCACATGGTATGGGCCGGACTTGGAGGTCCAAGCAGCACAATCGTGCCCCGAAGGGTACGATGTAGCCTGGGCCCACCAAGATAGTCCCTTCGCCGGAACAGTCTTTGCTGAAGACAACGCCTATTTCGTCGGCTATGACTCAGACTGGCGTAATGCACTGGGTGAAAACCTTGCTATTACCAGTGTAGTTTACCACTGGGAAAGACTCTATTACCCTTTCATTAAAGGAGCAATAGAAGAAGACTTCCCGGCTGGTCGTCACTGGCCTGGCATAGGAGAGGAAGTCGTGGGGCTTGCACCCTGGAGTCTTTTAGCAACTGATGAGGCCAAAGAAGTTGCCAAAAACTTAGTCGAACAGATCGCTGAGGGTGAACGTGTGGTCTTCCCACATCTCAGCGAAATGGAGATTTGGAATCTGAGCGATTGGCAACTGGCTTACGCCGGCGACCAGTAAAAGCTCTCCCCTCCTCCAAACTTCCATTCTAAAATTACCCACAAGGAAGGACGAAATGCGACAAATGTCAATCTATAAAGGAAACCCTACTCAGGTTTTGCTTTCGATTTTCTACTCACTTGCCATTGGAGGGATACTGATAGTCTTGTTAGGATACAATCCCTTCGAAGTATGCGTAGAGGCAATCAGGTCGACTCTAGGCAGCATTCACAAGATATCTGAGCTGCTAGTCGTAGCCACCCCACTTATACTAATTTCTGTTGGCTACACTATCTCCTTCCGCACTTCATGGAACATTGGTGCAGAAGGCCAGTATGTAGTTGGAGCCATCGCCGCAACATTCGTTAGCCTCCACCTAGTAAAAGACCAACCTACACTAGTGGCAATTTCAACAATAGCCCTTGCCAGTATACTAACGGGGGCAAGTTATGTTTCTGTAGCAGCTTGGCTCAAACTACGCTGGAATCTAAATGTAGTCTTTCCAACACTGATGCTAAACTTCATTAGTGTCAGAGTTGCCCAGTATCTTTACTCGGGCCCATGGAAAGATCCTTCGGGTGGTTTTCCTAGAACAGAACGATTTCCGGCAAATACAACACTACCATCTCTCTGGCCGGGAACTAGACTTCACATTGGTTTTGTGATTGCCCTAGTCGTCGCTATAGCTGTTTACGTAATCCTACGGCGTACCACCTGGGGATACGAGATTGGAGCATGCAGTCTTAATCCTCATGCGGCTCGTTATGGGGGAATAAACGTAAAAAGAGTTACCTTTCTCTCCATGGCCATAGCTGGCGCCTCAGCAGGTCTAGCAGGTGCCATGCAGGTGAGTGGGATAACTCATCGATTGGTCCCGGGTGTAGCAGCAGGATACGGAAACATCGCTATCATCATCGCCTGGCTATCCGGGCTACATCCCTTGATTACTATTCCTGTAGCTGTTGCCGTAGCTACCCTAATCCTGGGTGGAGAAAACCTCCAAATTACACATGGAATCCCCCACGAATTTGGGGAAATCCTGGGGTATACGATAATGTACGGAGTAGTAATTATTGGCAACGAATTGACTAAAAGGTCACTCAAAAAGGAGTAAAAAGCAATGGATACAATCATCATGACTTTGACCAGCGCTGTCTCGCTGGCCTTAGCCGCCATTGGGGAGGTCATCACTGAAAAGGCTGGGGTTCTAAACCTCTCAATTGACGGTGTTATGAGTCTGGGCGGGTTAGTTGCCTTCGTTGTCGTTTACCAAACCAACAAATCAATCCTGGGAATTTTGGCTGCTGGGATACTTGGTGCCTTCTTGGGCTTTTTGCACGCAACTTTCGCTGCGCGAGGCAACAACCAGATTCTCATCGGAGTAGTACCTGCCATCCTATTCGCAAAACTTGCAAATCTACTAGGACAAAGGTATGTCAATAAAATAACTACACACCTAGAACCAGACATTCTCCTTTGGATGTTGATACCTCTTGCTGTTGGTACCTGGTTTTTAATCCAGAAAACACACTTCGGACTAGGAATGCGCGCAGTAGGTGAGTATCCGAATGCAGCTCATGCTAACGGCGTGAAAGTTATCCGTACACGGATAATAGCTACTGTTCTGGGCTCAGCTCTGTTTGCTATCGCCGGAGCACATATAGTCCTTGTCCTGGTACGAGGAGTCTGGAGTAATAACATTGTCAATAACAGAGGTTGGGTAGCATACGCCATTGCTGTCTTTTCCGGCTGGAATCCAATTCTAGCTTTGGTGGGTGCTATCCTATTTGGAGCGGCAACAATAGGTCAGTTTCTGGTACAGGGACTGAATTTGGACATACCCCCAAGCCTTCTCAGTGCTACGCCATATGTCCTCGCAGGAATCGCCTATATCAGAAGCTTGAACACTCAACCTGCTGCCCTAGGACAAGAGTGGTCACCCGAGAATATCGCATGAAACTCTTAACCGTCTCACAATCTTCAATGCCTAAGGACTCTGGGGAACGGAGGAAGTTGCAATGCTTTTGCACAATCTTGTGCCAGCAAAGCTACTTTCTCCCGCCCCATCCGTTAAAAGAATTATTTATTAAAGAAAATATGCCTTTAAAAAAAGAAGATATACCTCCATACTTGAAATTTGAGAATGGAAGGGTCGTCATTGATGAAAATTTCATTCATGAAGGCTCTTCAGGTCCATTTACTTTTCTGTCCGACTATGGAAAAAATCTTGAATATTTAAAAGAATCAACCGAAGTTGACTATCTCCCACAAGGTATTGAAATTCATGCCCGCACAAAAACTAAAGTTCGCACTGCCTCAGATAATTTAACCCGATTAGCTAATCTTGGGATTGATTTCAATATTCCCGCTTTTGGTGTGCTCTATGCTGCCAATTTCACTTTGGCTTTTATTCCACCTTTTGAGGCAGCTATTAGCAAAGCGGGTAATAGATGGAGTCTACTTGCACCCCTCAGGGGCGGAGAACCAATTCATATCATTGCAAAAGCTAAGGGTTACAAGCATAATATTCCCCGTTTTCGGGCTAGTAGGGTAATTTTGCTAAACGGAGAATACCTGGTTGGTATCCAGGAATTAGATTCAGACATTAAACTTGAAAATGTTTTACTCCTTTGTGATGATTGCTTAGCGGCAGCCGGCTCAGCCGACACTACTGTAAGATGGGCTTGTCAGATAAACCCAAACATTAGAGAAATTTACGGTGTGGTCGGTGTGGGAGTCAAGCGCTCAACTGAAACTCTCTCCGTCACTTGGAAGAGAAACAAATTAAATTCAAGCTTTGAGATGGGAGCTGATGCTAATACAATGGATGATAATTACTATCTAAGGGTAACCGAAGAAGAAAAAGGTAGTCGATTTCCTGAGCACTGTACTTATAGGGTTGGCGACATGGGCCAGGCAATGAACTTAACAGATGCTAGAAGAAGAAATGTTTTAGAACCAGTTATTAGGGCTGTTGCTAATCCGGGAATTGATCCTCAATTGATTTTTGAGGCTACGTCCAGAGTGGTTAAAAATCCTTTGTCTCTTCACCTATGGGCTGATAAAATCTTTACTAAGGCTCAACTTGCTCTTGCTCAGCAGTGCTGATAAAAATCCCCACATCTGAAGATTTACCAAGTTTAAGTTCTTCCCATCCACCTCGCGTCCAGCGATAGTAGTTACCTTCACCCATTTCTAGTCACTAACACTTATGGCTCTGGCCGGACAGCCCTTGGCTGCCTCAAGAATAGTTTTAATGTCATCATAAGGGCCAGGTTTCAGTTTGCTAATTGATTTTTCATCAAGTTCAAATGTCTTTGGGGCAATGCTTGCACAAAGGCCACAAGAAATGCAGAGAGAGCGGTTTATTTTAATTTTCGGTTTTGCCATTCTTTAATCATATTAAAAATATTTTTCAAAGTAAATTTTATTTTCAGGAAAGCCGATCCTCATTAGTCTTTGTTTGAGATCCTCAATCATTTTTTGATTACCACAGAGATAACAACTGGTTTTCTTAAAACTTAAATTTTTAGCCAGATTTATTACATAATTATTAACATGTCCCCCCTTGCCTGGCCAGCCGTTTTCTGATTGGGAAAGAATAATTTTGTAATGAAAATTGGAATGATCCTTTTGCCAGTTGTCAAGAAGCTCTTGGGAAAAAATGTCTTTTTGGTATCTTAATCCCCAGAAAAGATAAATCTTTTTTTGGCTCCTTTGAGCGAAAAGCTCCTCAATAATTGGCTTCATGGAGACAATACCACAGCCGGTGGCAGCAAAAATAAAGTTGTTGCTTTTATCGTCTTTTAAAGTTAGATTTCCTTTGGCACTGCTTGTTTTGATAGTTTCTCCTGGATTTAGTTTTTTCAGAAACCGGCTGCCCGGCCCACCTGGGGTAATGTCCACTAGTATTTCCCAAAAAGGCAAATTTTCGGGGATAGAGGCAATAGAATAAGCGCGGTAAACAGATTTTGAAATCTTGACAACTACGAACTGGCCGGCCTTGAAGGAAAAACTTTTATCCATCATTCTAAAACAAAGACTGCGAAACTTATAATTGAGACTGTTATTTTCGATTACCTCTGATTTGTAAAATTTGGGTTTCATTGGAAGATAGAGTTCTTGATTCAGGGATCAGTCGACAGACTACTGAACCCAGCTCAGATAATAGCAATTTTCATACACTAAATAATAACATGCCCAAAAGTATTATGAAGTGTTAAACTAAAAGGCGGAATGAGAAGAAAAGGATCAAAGGTTATTGTTGTGATGCCCGCCTATAATGCGGAGAGGACCCTCCAAAAGACCTACAAAGATATTACTCCGGGTGTGGTTAATAAAGTAATTTTGGTTGATGATGGGAGCCACGATAAAACAGTCAAGAAGGCTGAGAAGTTGGGTATTGAAACGATTGTTCACCCCCAAAACAGAGGCTATGGTGGTAATCAGAAGACTTGTTACACAATGGCCCTCAATGAGGGGGTGGATATAGTCGTCATGATTCACCCTGATTATCAATATGACAGCCGCTTAACAGGGGAGATCGTCAGACCGATAATTGATGGACGTTTTGATATCATGCTTGGCTCTCGAATAAGGACCAGAAAAGAAGTACTTGAAGGCGGAATGCCGGCTTATAAATATTTTGCCAATCGTTTCTTAACAGTTCTGGAAAATATTATTCTTGGCCAAAATCTTTCAGAATATCATACTGGCTTTCGAGCATTTCACAAAAATGTGTTTAAAAAGCTACCCTTCCATAAATTTTCAGATGATTTTGTTTTTGACCAAGAAATTTTGATTTCGGCAATTCATCGGGGCTACAAAGTCGGAGAGATACCGGTTCCCGTTCGTTATTTTCCCGATGCCTCATCAATAAATTTTAGGCGCTCATTAATCTATGGTTTAGTAACACTTTTTGCCCTTTTTAAATATATTTTGGCAACATTGGGCATTTATCATTCAAAAATTTTTGCAAATGACAAAAATCCCCACATCTGAAGATTTACCAAGTTTAAGTTCTTCCCATCCACCTCGCGTCCAGCGATAGTAGTTACCTTCACCCATCTCAATTGTTCCCGGATAAGTGTTTTTACCTGAAGTGAATATTCCATAAGGACCTGAAGAAAGAGCTCCCGGCAGGTCAGCCGGAACTCCAAAGGTTTCCATGACCACAAAAAAAGTGCCTCTGGGAATTTTATCCAGACTATAACTAAATTCTCCATCAACCGTGGTCAAAGCTTTGATCCCGCTTTGGAGATGAAAATCCGTACTCAACTTTCCCAACAGCTTTCCCTTATCATTTCTGAAACGAAGGGTGAGAGTTCCTTTTTCCACTCCCTCATCATATCTAAACTTACCCGAGGATTCAGAACCCAAAAGAAGATCTCTTTCAAGAAAAGTTTCATTGTCTAAACTTACTGTTCCCGGAACGCCCTGGGTCCGGCCGTCAGAAACCCGATAAAGAAGTTCATAATCCATTGAATCGACATTAGTCACCTTAATATCAACTATCTCAAGCTTTAACCAATGTCCGTCTTCACTTGGAGTCAGAGAAACCACTGGTCTCTGTTCAAAGGGGATCTCGGGAACAAATTTCTCCTCTTCAACAATTGTGCTCTTTCGTGTCTTGATAAACAAAAAATAGGTAGCAACAAAAACTCCTATCCCCAAGAGAAACAAAATAATGGGCAGAAACTTTTTCATTTATTGCCTTATCTTATTTTCAATATAGCTTGTCAATTTGTCAACCGATACTCTTATTTGTTTTGTCGTATCTCTGTCTCTAATTGTCACTGTATCATCCTCAAGGGTTTGAAAGTCAACGGTCAGACACCAGGGAGTGCCAATCTCATCTTGAGCAAAATAGCGCTTGCCAATATTGCCCCGGTCATCCCACGTTGCAGAAAATTGCTGAGCAAGCTTATCAAAAATTTTTCTGGCCTGGTTTACTAATTTGGGTTTATTGGCCAAAAGAGGAAAAACAGCCACTTTATAGGGAGCTAATTGAGGATGTAGACTGAGAACAACCCTCTCCTTTTCCTGGTGATAGGCATCCAAAAGGAAAAAAAGAGCTGAACGGTCTACCCCACCAGAAGTTTCTATTACCCAGGGCATATATTCCTGGCCGGTTTCTCTATCTTTATAGTTTAGATGATGCCGGCTTAAGTCCCAATCTCCTCTGTGATGAATTCCTTCAAATTCGCTCCAGCCAAAAGGCGCCTGATATTCGATATCTTCGGCAAAACGGGCGTAGTGAGCCCGCTCATCCGGCCCATGTTCCCGAAAGCGAAGTTTCTTCTTTTCCATTCCCAGGGCAAGAAACCATCTCAATCTTTCCTCCTTCCAATAAGCAAAAAGCTTTTCAGCCTCTTTTTCCTCGGGCTGAATAAAATACTCCAGCTCCATTTGTTCGAATTCACGACTTCTATAGGTAAAATTTCCTGGGGTGATTTCATTGCGAAAGGCCTTACCAATTTGGGCAATACCAAAAGGAATTCTCATCGCCATTGAATCAACAACATTTTTGAAATTGACAAAGACACCCTGGGTTACTTCCCCCCGAAGATAAGTTTTTTTCTTCCCCTTCTCCGTTGTCCCAATATAAACCTCTGTCAGAAGATTGAATTTCTTCGACTCTGTCAGCTCTCCTTGACAATCAGGACAAAGATTCCCTTTTAGGCTGTCTGCTCTAAACCGATGATGGCACTGCTTGCATTCAACCAATGGATCGGTAAAAGCCTCTATGTGGCCAGAGGCCTGCCAAACTTTGGGATTCATAATGATGGCCGCATCCAAACCTATAACGTCATCTCTCTCGTAAACCATGGTCTTCCACCACGAACGTTTGATATTGTTTTTAAGTTCAACTCCCAGGGGTCCATAATCCCAAAACCCACGCAGGCCACCATAAATCTCGGAGCCGGGATAAATAAATCCCCGCCTTTTGGCTAAAGAAACAATTTTTTCCATTTTACCCATGCTCAACAAATTATACTTAGAAAATAAGCTTTTTGCCAACGCGAAGGCTGGTCATTTCTCTTTCCACAATACTCTCTAAAACTTTATCATGTTCAAGTAGGGATTTGTTTTTCGGCCAAAAACCCAAAAGAACGAGTGAATCTTTTATAAATTTTTCCCTTAATTTTCTTAAAAATTTTGTTCGCTGGAGGTCTTCCAGGGCGTTCAATAAGAGGAAGAAAAATTGCTCATTTCTCTCGCTATCTCGGGTTAAACGTCCCACCGTCTCAAGAAGAAAATAGGCAACAGCCACTCTCCTCAAATCTTTTCTTATCAAGGAAAAGGAGTTAATTATCTCTACTTCTGCCATCAAATCCAAACCTTTCCCTCGAGAAGCGGAAAAGCGGATGTAATTAAAAACCTCCAAAGAACCTCCCTTGCGACTTTGAACTTTTCTTACTCCTTTGGCCAATAGAGAAAGTTTACCGTAATGTTTGCTATAAATAACTAAAATTCTATCTGCTTCGGAATAATTTCTTCGAGCTAAAACTACCCCTTCACTTCTGTAATTTCTAGACCTCACTAGATTCTGAAGCGGAGCTCCTTATCGGTTTTCAAGAAAAACTCTTCCTCTTGTTTGCCTAGAGAAATCGTGTATAGAGGAGAGTCATGACCGGCTTGTTTCTGAATCAAAAGTTTATATTCTTTGTTAAACTTGAAAGGTAGTTTATATTTAAAACTTAACTTAACAACTCCTTGAGGCCGCAAACGAAAACCACCGCAAAAAACCGTCTTGCCTAATTCCTCATAGGTTTCTCCCGCTTCTTCAAGACCATCAACAGATATTAGTTCAGAACCCAGAGGAACATAAATTCTGGTCCAATTGGGAAGAACCGAATTCAGCCAACCATCATAGTCCTGGGGATTCTTATAAGTAATTGTCAAAAGCTTTTCCACACTTCCATCCCGAGCTATCTCAATTTCCTGATGAACTTCTTGGCTCACATAAAGATTTGATTTCCTGCCGCCCAAATTAGCATCATTGATATGGAGATAATCTTCTTGGTAATCTTTAAGTCTGCCGGCTATATTAAATGCCTCAACACCTCTCTGAACTTCTTCATCTAACATATAAAAAAGAACATGCTTTTCGGTAAGGGATTTATAGCCGGCTTCAAAAAGCTCAGGCAGTTTATCTTTGGGTTGTCCCATTGCGTTACTCAAAATCGAATTCATCAAAGGCCCAATTATCTTTTTCCGGTTATCTATATTTGGAGGAGCAAATACAATTTCTCCTGACACTGGATCCCAAACAATCGGGCCTTCGGTATCAGCAAAACTTTCAAGCTCGTAAATAACCTGGGGACAATCACATTCGGGAATTATTTTTGTGCTGAAATTACCAAATCCAGGTACCCCAATCTCTCCGGTTACCTCCAATAAATTAACCAATACTTGAGTATCAACAGCAATTACCCCATCAATATTTCTTATTCCCAGCTTTTGCACCTCTTGAGTAAAGAGTTCCATGCTATTTTTAAAATCAGGATTAAAATTCATATCTCGTAATCTTAAGCTCCGAGAAAGGACATAAGGACCCTTGATATATTTAATTATTGGCTCAGGAGCAGGTAAGACTGGAGTATAACGGGCATCTAGATTATAAATATCGTTTGACAAGACCGGTTTAAACTTTCCTTTATCTACACTCATAATTGAATAGGCAGTCATAAACCCACCAGTCGGCCGTAATTCCTTGTCATTCTGAAAGAGAATTAAATAAGTTCTCTGCTCATCAATTCCTAAAAGATAAGGAGCGACCTCCAAAAGAGGTTTTCCTTGACCAATAATATTGGCGACCTCATCAACTATCACTATCAAGCTTCTGATTTTCTCACGTATTTTTTTGCCAGCAAAAGTAACTGGATAGCGATTAGGATTAATCTTATCAATCTCTGTCTGTACCAGCTTTGTTTTCTCTGAAATTACTTCGAGCTGAGGAATAACTTCATTAATTGTTTGAACAACAAATTCAACTCTATCACTAGCGCTTTCCTCTCCACTCTGAGCCTGCTCACTTTCATCCCCTTTAAAACCAATAATGTCTGCATAGGGTTCAATTGTCGTTACTACTAGCTCGGCAGCATCCATTCCATAAAGGCCGGCTTTAATCACCGCCTCTCCATCTTGATAATAAGCACTGAGAAGAGGAATGGGTTTAGTCCAGGAAAGATATTTGAAGGATTTCTGTAAACCAAGTAAATCGCTTCTCAGCTGAGTAATCCCCTGTTTAATTTTGTCAATATCTTGCTCCTCTCTAACAACTCCTTCTAAAGACTGAGCAGAAACAATCAGTTTCTGGGCTTTCCTATAAACAAAAAAAGAAGGTATTGTCAGGCCCAAGATAAATACAAGAAACAATATCCCTAATCCAACTAGAGTCCAAAGAACTCTCTTTTTGCCCTTATTCTTGTGCAAATTCTTCTCTTTCTCTTTTACATTCTTTGCTTCTTCTTCGTTTTCTTGATTCTCTATTCCTGGCTTAATCTGCTCGAGATTCATTGTCTCAGATTTCAACTCAATCTTGGGAATTTCTTTTTTATTATCTTTATCCATTTAAACAGCTCCTTTCCCAGAAAGCATTACCCATGGGGTTTTAAGAAGTATTAAAACATCAAGCAAAATTGACTTTTTCTTGGCGTAATAAGCATCCATTTCTATTCTCTTGTCAAAATTCACTTCACTTCGTCCTGAAACTTGCCAAAAACCGCTGATTCCTGGTTTAACTGATAAAACTTCCTTAACAAGCTCTTTTGTTTGCGGATACCTTTTCTGTTGCTCCTCAAGCTCATCAGGATAATAGGGTCGTGGACCAACAATACTCATCTCCCCCTTTAAAACATTTATCAGTTGGGGAATTTCATCAATAGAATGCTTTCTAATAAACTTGCCAATCCTGGTAATTCTCGGGTCATCATAAAGCTTATAACTTGATTTTCTATATTCCTTGTAAAGTTTTTTAAACCTGGGGTCTGTATGTAAAAGCTTATGGGCATTAATAATCATCGATCTAAATTTATAAGGACAAAATAACTGACCATCCTTGCCAACCCGCTTTGGTGTATCGGCAAAAATAGAACCAGGTGAGGTTAATTTTATTATAATTGCTGTAATCAAACAAGGTAAAGAAAAGATGATTAACAAAACAATTGAGCCAATTATATCGATAATTCTCTTAATTATCCTGTAATACATATGGGCAGACAGTAATTATACTATAAAAATTCTTTTCTTTTCTTCTTTTTTAATCCTTGGACAATCTTTTTGACATTTTGAGCCCGACTTTTGGAACAAACAAGAAGGGCATTTTTTGTATCCACGACAACTACATCATCAACATCAATAATAGCAATCAAGCGGCCATCTGTATGAATCAAAGTATCGGAAGTATCGATATTGATAATCTCCCCTCCCGGCTCTTGGCCGTCAATAACAACATTCCTTTGTGAATCCTTTGGTAGATTTTCCCAAACTTCCTTCCAGTCCCCAATATCTGTCCACCGGTAATCGGCAACCAGTAAAAGAAAATTCCTCGCCTTTTCAGAAATGGCGTAATCAACGGAAACTTCAGGCATCCTCTTGTACTCTCCAATGATAACCTCTCTTTCATTTTTTGTTCCTATTGCTCGAGAAATCTTCTCTAAACCCTGGTTAATCTTTGGAGCGTAGCTCTTGAGAGCCTTGAGAAAAGAATCCGCTCTCCAAATATACTGGCCGGCATTCCAAAAATAATCTCCACTAGCTAAATATTTCTTGGCCAATTTAAGTTTTGGTTTCTCAGTAAACCTCTCGAGCCTGTAAACAGTTTTCCCTTCAAAGACTCGCCAGCGTTCACCTTTTTTGATATAGCCGTAACCAACATTGGGATATGATGGTTTAATCCCTATGGCCACAAGCCAATCCCCACTATAAGCGGCCATGGCGGCAGCCTTGATGGTCTTCAAATACCTACTTTCAGGAACAATCAAGTGGTCTACGTAACCATTGATTATCACTGCCTCTGAATCCTGTTTATGGATGTAGGCTGTACCTAGGGCATGAGCCGGAGCTGTATTCCTTCTAGCTGGCTCGACAAAAATATTCTCAGAAAGTATTTCAGGAACTTCCTTAAGAATTTCTCTTTTATAATCCGGTGAGGTAGTAATAACAAAAATTCTCTCCCAGGGTAACAGCTTTCTCAAACGATAAGCAGTTATCTCAGTCAGTGTTCTTTTTTTGAAGAGTTTTAAAAACTGTTTTGGAGTAGCATTTCTGGACTTTGGCCAAAGCCTTGTACCTCCACCGCCAACAATAATCAAAACATACAAATGATCTTGATAATTATCTTTTAACATCCTTTACTAGTCTCAGAAACTCCCTTTTAAATCTCTTTTTGGAAAATCTTTCTGCATTTTGCGATATTAATCTACTCTTAAATTTCATTTTTTGAAATCTTCCCACTGCCCTTATTAAGCTTTCCGGCTCTTGTTTGTCAAAAAATATACCTGTTAGGCCATCAACAACTATATCCAAGGCTCCGCCGGCCTTGTAAGCAATAACCGGCTTGCCTAAAGTTTGGGCCTCGACAGCAACCAGGCCAAAATCCTCCTCTTGGGGGAAAATTAACCCGGCACAATTATTATAGTAATCAGATAACTCAGCGTCTGTCAATTGACCAACGAACTTTATGTTTCTTTTTGCTTTCCTTTTTAACCTCTTCTTTTCTTTACCTATACCAACAATCACTAAAGGTAATTCCAATTGATTAAAGGCCTCAATCGCCAAATCAACCCTTTTATAAGGCACCAGACGAGAAACTATTAAATAAAATTCTGGGCCCGCCTTGACTCGGCGAGGCAGGCCCGCCTTGCCGACAGACAAGTCAACCGGCGGATACATAAGATAACTATCCCGGGCATAATATTTCTTTATTCTCTTTTGCACCTCTGTTGAGATAGCTACTAACACATCCTGTTTCTGAGCAGCCACTCTATCCCAGCTCCTCAGATAGGAAACAACCGGCCTTGAAATTAGTCTTAAAAATGAATTTCTAAAATAAAAATCATAACCACTCCACAAATATCTAGTTGGTGTTAAACAAAAACAAATATGCAAGGTTCCAGGCTTAGTGATAATTCCCTTTGCCGCCTCGCTAGTAACAGAAATTACAAGGTCATATTCCTCAAAGGAAAAGCCTTCAAAGGCAAGGGGCATGAGATAGGCAAAGAGCTCATGGCGGTCTTTCGCTAGGGGAATTTTTTGCAGAAAAGAAGGTGTTATTTGGGGAAAGACTTTTGCCCAAGGGGCGGTGATAGGATTATAAACGGCAGTGTAAAGAGGAGCTTGGGGAAAAATCTCGTGTAGGACCAAAAGTAATCTTTCTGCCCCGCCCCATTTATTAACCCGGTCGTAAACCAAAGCAACCTTCATAATATAGACTCATAAACTTGAAGTGTTTGCTTGGCTGTTTTCTGCCAAGAGAAACGCCTTACATATCTCTGGGCTTTTTTAATCATCTTTCTTCTTTTTTCTGAACTAAGTTCTAAAACTTCTTTCGTTACTCTGGCAATATTGGAAAAATCATAGGGATTAAAATAAAGAGCATGATTCTTATAGATTTCTTTAAAAATAGGAATATCAGAGACCAAAACTAGGGTTCCGGCCAACATTGCTTCAAGGCCGGGCAATCCGAAACCCTCTGATAATGAAGAATAGAGAAATCCTACTGACCTTTTATACAAGCTTCCCAAATCACTATCAGGAACAAAACCCAAAAGTTTGACATATTCTCCTGCATTCAAACTGGCAATTGGTTTTAACAATCTTTGGCTAAATACATCCCTTGAAGAAACTATGACCAACATCACTTTCTCCTTCTGTTTTCTGTTCACTTCAACAACCGCCTCAATCGCCCGATTAAGATTTTTATGAGGATAGGCATTACCGACATAAAGGAAAAAGGGCAACTTTAATTTATATTTTTTAAGAATCTTATCATCGTCACTAGTGGTTATTTCCCCATTGACACCTTCATAAATAATCTTTACCTTATCCTGACTGATTTTATAATAAGACAAAATTTCCTCTTTAACACATTTACTGGGAACGATAATCTTTTCGGCATTTATTACCGCTTTTTTAAAAATCAACCTATAACCTAAATATTTCAAAAAATAAATGGGTAAAGGCAGTGTTGTTGCCATTCGACCTCTTTGTTTATGCATCAAGACATCATGAATTGTCACCACAAATTTACCGGAATAAAAAATAGGTATATTAAAATGCAAAAAATGAACCAGGTCAGGGTTTTCCTGACTGATGATTGACGGCAATTTAATTTGTTCAGCAAGACTATAATGTCTAAAATCAGCTAAAACTTTTTTCCAATTCGGGCCAAGCTTTAATCTATTAAAGTACTTCTTTCGCAGAAGGACGACATATTGATTCTTCAGATCTTCCTGTAATCCTTCAATAAGATCCATTGTATATCTTCCTAGGCCCGTATTCTCCGAGCCGTAAAGTCTGGCATCAATTAATATTTTCATAAAACTAGAAGCCGAACGTATCTAATCATCTTAAGTATCTTAATTGCCCCTATTAGAAGAAGATTGAAAAGCAAGGGATAATTTTTCCAAAGCCTTTTTCTGTAAAAAATCTCCATCGAATTCACACCAGCCATGACAAATTTTCTTTTCTCACTCAAACTGAGGTCTGTTTTGACTTTACCTTTCTTCCCTTTACTGACCCCTTTGAGGTGAATTATTGAAACCTTCGGATAATAAATATTTTTCCAGCCCTTTTCTTTCATGCGCCAACAGAGATCAATATCCTCGCCATCTAGAAAATAACTCTCGTCAAACCAGTCCAAATCGTCCAAAATCTGCCGTCTAACCATACAAAATGCTCCCTGAAGCACATCTATTTCTTGAATCTTGTCAGCAGATTTATAACCGTACCAATACTTGGCAAATACCTTAGAACTAGGAAATAGCCTGTCTAATCCGGAAAGGTGGCTAAAGGCTACCCAAGGAGTAGGAAAGGAACGGCGGGCATCTTTATCTAAATCTCCGGAAGGCAACTTAATCTTGCAGGTTACGGCTCCTACTTTAGGATGACCTTTAAGGTAAGCCAGAGTTTCTTTTAAAGTATTCTGGTTTACAAGTGTATCTGAATTCAAAAATAGAATATATTCACCTTGACAAAGTCCCTGCGCCCGGTTATTGCCGGCTGCAAATCCCAGGTTGCTTTCATTTTCTACAAGCCTTACCCAAGAAAAATCTTTTTTAACCATCTCAACACTTTTATCAATTGAACCGTTATCGACAACTATTACCTTAAATTTAACCTCATGTTTTCTTTTTTCCAAAGAATCCAAACAGTTCTTAAGTAAATCTTTTGTGTTGTAACTCAAGATTACTATCGAGAGTTCAAGTTTCTCAGACATGGACCACCTTCTTATAAATTCTGTCATGAAGTTGAACTACAACCTTCCAATCATAATTCTTTTCAACAAATCCCTGTCCCTGTCTGCCAATTTTTTTTGCCAGCTCAGGATTTTTCAAAAGCTTGACAGTAGCATTAGCCAAACCTTGGTCTGTATCGCTAATTAAGACATGACGACCATGCTCAAGGTTCAATCCAGCCGCCCCTGTGGAAGTTGAAACTACAGGAAGCCCTGCGGCCAAAGCCTCCAGAACTTTTAACCTTGTCCCTCCCGGTCCTCTTATAGGTAAAATCATTACAGTCGCTGTTTTGAGTGTGTCCCTGACATCAGGAACTGATTCTGCAATCTCAATATCATCAGTCCTCTTTGCAAGTTGGCAAATATTCGAAGGAATGCTCTTACCCACAATCCAAAGTTTAACATCTCTCATCCGTTCTTTTATTTTGGGCCAAACCTCACCCAGTAAAAGATTAACTGCCTCTACATTTTGCAGCCACTTAAAATTGGCTGCACCATATAAGATCCTAGGGGGGTACTTTTTAGTTTTTTTGTAACTAGAAAAATATTTTGAATCAACACCGTTGGGAACAATATCGACCTTTATACCGGGAATGAGCTTCTGCATTATTTTCTTATCCTCTTCAGAAACGGCAACTAGTTTGTTTGTCTTTCGCCAAAAATATTTCTCCCAGAAACGCAGCTTGAGCACATCAATCATAAAAAGAGGCTTTAAAAGAAAAGGTATTTTGATATCAACATGGTGTTTATAGACCAAATACTCAATTGTCTGTTCAACTAGAATGGAAGGGATTGCTGTCTTGGGAATATGAGGCATAACATAAAATGTTTCTGCATGTATCAGGTCATATTTCTCCTCTAAAAGTTCCTTCTTGATTGCCCTTTTCTCTTTTGGAGACCAATTGCGGACAACGAGCAAGGGATAGGGACTAAAGATTGTTAGGAAAAGATTCCGAAATGTCCACGGCGACTTTGATCTCTTGAAAACCTTTACCTTTTTACAGTATTTCTTCAACTCGGGAATAAACCTTTTTTCAGACTCATCTTTAATTAATGAAAACAAGGTTATTTGGTGCTTCTCTGATAAATATTTGATAATGTTATACCATCTTGTCTGCCCGCCAGACATAGAAGTATTGGGCAAAAAGGGAACAAGCATTAAAATTTTCATCTAACTACCTCTTCTTTTAAGTCTATAATGATATAGTTATCTGTCTGCTCCAGAATCCTAAATTTCTCTTTCAAATAGTCAAGATCCGGGTCATTCAGGTTGACAGAAACAAAAAAGCTTGCTCCTTTTCCAATAAGATTGTCAATAGAATCATCAACAACCGGCCAACCTTTTCTTTGAGTTTGGTATAAGAAACTGGTATCTCCATTATATGAGGCAATAATCAAAGCATCTTTTGGTGCAATTCTGTCAATTGCCTGGCCTGCTTGAATAATTTCAGGGTGATTTATTTTATAAAACTCCCTTACTTGATACCAACTCATCCCCAACATCAAACCAACTGAAAAAATCAAAAACAGACGAGCAAGCCAAAGTTTTGATTCTTTAAAATTCCATAGATACCAAGCTCCTTTAGCCAAAAAAAGAGAGATGACTGGTACAATAAAAATCTGATAATAATCATGTCTAATATTGACAGTAGCAAAAATAGCCAGATAAATAAAGGCAGCCAAGAAAAGAAAATGGCTGAAAAGATTCTCTTTCTTAATTTTTAAAAAACCAAATGAAAAAGGAACTAATCCCCAAATACCGAGCATTAATTTACCTATCCGCTCCCCGAAAATCCATCTCCAAAATGCTGGACGAAAGCGGATATTGTCAGCGTTAAAAGTCCACCTCCACCGGGGAATTCCAGCAGGAAATTGATTAATCCAAATTCTCCAAATAAAAAAAGGGATAATGGCTATATTGGCAAAAACTAATAATTCCTTCCTCTTTAAAATATTTTTTAAACCAAACTTTTGGACTACTAGATAAAATATGGGAATTCCATAGAAAAAACTAAAAGGTTTAGCCAGAGTAGAAATAGCAAATAAAATAGCTGAAAAAAAGAGACTAGAAAGCTGTTTATACTCTAAATAACAAACAAAAAACCAAATAGAGGCTAAGCCCAAAGCTACAGAAAGCGGCCCAGGTAATATCGTCCTTGAATAGTAAATGTTAAAAGGAAGAAAGGTACAAAAAAAGGCAGTCAATAACCCAACCCATTTCCCATAATATTTTTTAGCAATCAAATAAAGAAAAAGGGCGGAAAATAAAGAGGCGATAATTGAAACTAGTCTACCGCAAACTTCAAAATTTAAAAAAGGAAGACCTTTGGCAATAAAAACATGAAGAGCATTATAAATAGGAAACTCTACCAGGCGTAATCCCAGAGGATTAAAAATACCGCTTTGAGTACTAGAAAGGTCAAGATATTTGGGATAAAGAAGATTTATACCATGACGAAAAAATATGCGGGAAACAGATGCCGTATCCGCCTGCCTCCAAGAGTGCCAGTCTGCAATTGGGCCATTAATTTTATATAAACGAGTAAAAAATCCCAGCAATATAATAATTGATAAAATTATGTATTCAATTTCTTTTGTTTTTAAAAGCTGGGTAATTTTATCCTCCATTTCTCTGAAGTTTGGCAGATTTTACAGCAAAACCCATCATCAACCAAAAGATTATGGCAAATTTAGATGCTTCAAAAATATCAATAAAAAGAGCATTGAGAAAAATCCCCGGTAAACTGCTGATTATGGCAATAAGATAGGCTGATTGAAGGTTGATTTTTTTGGGAAGAGGAAATAACTTTAGAAAACGCTTTAAAATCCGAAAGATAATCAAGAAAAACGACGCAAAACCCAATATGCCAACTTCGCCTAAAAGCCTTAAATAATCATTGTCAGTAGCTAACGTAATAGAAGAAAAGCCAGTTCCCAAAAGAGGATTCTTTAAAAAGGCACGTACTGCTCTGGGCCATTCGACATTCAGTCTTATCGAAGTTGAACGATCCTCAATTACCGGAACTGGACTGGGAGACGAGCTGTCAGTAGAAGCTGCATAGGCAGGAAAAAATTCTCTGTTGAAAAGGAGATTATCTCTTCTATTTATCATCTTTTGGATAGTAACCTCAAATATTCTCGTATAACGAGTGATAAGATTAGATGAAAAACCAACAAAAACAATA
The DNA here is from genome assembly GCA_964583685.1 of uncultured Gammaproteobacteria bacterium. Classification (GTDB taxonomy): domain Bacteria; phylum Patescibacteriota; class Microgenomatia; order UBA8517; family UBA8517; genus CAZOVJ01. Next base: position 322,573 of record CAZOVJ010000001.1, read on the forward strand.
CTCAAGAAAATTACTATCAGAATAGCTTTATATTTCCTAATTAAAAATAGGGCAACTGATACGCTCAATAAATAGGAAACAATAGAAATCCTAGAAACAGTATTGACTAAAAGCCAAAAGCCTAAAATAATAGCAGTCAAAAGTAAGGCCCTTACTTTCTTATCTGACTCAATCTTCAGCAAACCCCGAAGAGTGGATTTATTGCTAAAAAGCAGGATATAAAAGAGAGGAGAAATTAAAATAAGAAAACTTGCCAGATCATAATGGCCGGCAAATGTTGATATCAGGTGCCCGGTTGGAACATATCTCAAAGCAACTCCTTTTGAATACTCGTAGTTTTGAGTAGTAATCACCGGCCAATTGAAGAACTTTTGACCAAAAGCATATATAAATACCAAGAAAAGAATGACAAAAAGACATTTAATATAAAAAGCTAGATCTTTTTCTGAACGAATGACAGATAATCCCATAAAAAAGGCCATAAGATACTCAACTCTTCTCAGCCAATGAAGCAATCCAATATGAACTTCAGCTGTCTGTGTTAGGAAAACAGCCGATATAACTGACAAAAGAGAAATTGCCCAGAAAATAAATATTGAAAAATTAATTTTATCCTTCAGTAACTTCCGCCAATCAGGTAAAATTGAGGATAGCCAAATAATTGTTACTACAAAAATTAAAAAATCCTCTAATCTAATAGAAACATAAGTACCTGGCACCCGAACAAAAGGAAATTTGGGATAAAGAGGGACAACTAGAAAAATTGCCAGTACTCCAAATTTGAGAATTTCTCTCCTAAGCTTGCTTAAACGCTTTTGCATAAATTTTCGCCGAATCCCTCCCCTCTAGTATAGCGAAAAGAACAATCCTACCAAAAGCACCCAGTTTCAAAAGAAATCTAAGAACCGGATATTGCCAAGAAGATTTGTGTTTCTTATAAAATAACTTTAATCCCTGGTATTCTGAAAGCAGAGCAAACTCGGAAGTAGCACTTTCCCTCTCATAATGAACAATGCTCCATTGAGGCAAATACCAAACCTGCCAGCCTGCCTTTTTGGCTCTGAAGCAAAAGTCAACTTCCTCAACATACATAAAATAGTCTTCATCTAAAAGTCCTATGTCATCAATGACCTTCCGCCTGACCAGAAAGAAGGCACCAGTTACCCAATCCAATTCCTTTTTCCTTTTATAAAATCTGATGTTCTTGTAAAAAGACTTCTCGTGCATGGGATGAAAAGGTTTAATAAACTGGTCTATCAAAGGTATGTCTTGGATTGTCATCCAAGAGAAAACACTTAATAAATTCGGAAAATATCCCCCTGTTCCTTGAAGACTGCCGTCTTTATTAAGTAAGGCGCAGCTGGCAATACCAACCTTAGGATGTTTATCCATCCACCTGAGCATCCCTTTTAAAAAATTATTTGAGATTAAAGTATCTGAATTCAAAAGAAGTATATATTTACCCCGGGCAATCTCTATTCCCTGATTATTTGCTTTGGCAAAACCCAAATTCTTCTTGTTTTTGATTAAGGTCAATTGAAAATCACCGAGACTCTCTGGGCTACCATCAGTTGAAGCATTGTCGACAACAATAATCTCAAAACTTATTCCCTTGGTAGTTTTAATAATTGAAGTAATACATTTTTGCAAAAGTTCCTTTGTATTAAAACTGACAATAATAATTGACAGGTCTTTCATTCCCTTATACTTTCTGCCAAAGCTCTTTTATTGATTTCCCCCATTCTTTAAGTAAGACCAAAGAAGCAGAAAGGGTAATGACAGCTAAACCCAGGCGAACCCAAACAAGGGAAGGTACATACCTGATTATTATTTTCTGCTGAAAATTTTCGCCTTTATACCAAATATCATCTTTTGCTACTTTAGGTTTAAAGCCGTTGATGAAAAGAGACTCTCTAAAAGGATGAACCAATTCTTCAAGAAAAGTGCTTCTGGTTTGATCTCTAATTAATGTCTGAGCATTTTCTGGAGGATAATTGAGACGTAGAGATGGTAATGAAATATTAACAAACGAAAATCTCTCAAATTGACCTCTATAATGGCGGATTACCTCCTGGCGGGAAAAATTAGTAAAATAGGCCCTTCTTAAAGGCGTTTCTGTATCAGCTGGCTCTCTGGATTGAACCGCATCGCCCGGAGGATCAGGAAAATCCGAAGTTGGAAGAAAAAGGTAACCAAGAAAAACCAAGGAAAAAGTTAAAAGAATTATTTTAAACAAGAACCTCATCAAATTCCTCAATTATTGAAAAAGCCGAGCACGGCCAAGACGGTATTTAAGTTTCTTGTTCTTCCGTTCTCCGACAATTCTTGCTGGAACACCGCCAACAATAGCCAAATCAGGAACATCTTTGGTCACCACCGCTCCGGCTGCGACCACTGCACCTCGACCGATTTTAGTCCCAGGCAAAATAATAACCCTCGGCCCAATAAATACATAATCGCCTATCTCTACTGCTTCCTCTCTTGCCCTAAAATCCTCACTGCTAATATCATGCTCTGAATTATAAATCAAAACATGAGAAGCAATATCTACATTATCACCAATTTTAAGAGTAGCCCGACCGTCAAGAAAAACATTGTCTCCGATAATTGTCCCTTGGCCAATAGTAATATTTTTAGGCTGGAAAAAATTGGCCCGCATATGAATGATTGAGTGCCGGCCAATCTTAATTCCTGAAGCTCGATAAAAGAACCGCCTTACAAAATGAAAAGGAATATAACCAACCCACCTAAGAAGCATTAATTTGAAATCCAGATAATAATTGTAAAGGCGATTAAGAATCTTGGCAATCGCTTGTCCTAAAGTCAACTCTCGGCCCATCCTGTCTTTTAAAATTGACATATTAATCTTGGCCTACGCTTTCTAAAAGCTTAATGGTCAAACGACCGGTTTTCTCCCAAGAAAAATTCTGCACCTGCCTTAAACCTTTGGCCACTAACTTATTATATTCCATTTTGCTCGTTGAAAGAGCCTTTTCCAAACCATGGCTAATACTTTGAATATCATGAGGATTAATTAAAATCCCTGCACTGCCTAAAACCTCGGGTAAACTGGCAACATTACTACTAACAACAGGAACGCCGCAAGCCATGGCATTCAAAACATCCATACCAAACCCTTCCCAAAACGGAGCTAAAACAAAAGCTTCAGCTCCTTTGATTAAAGCCGGCTTATCCTCCTCATCTATGTAACCGGTAAAAATCACCCTATCCTCCAACCCCAATGTTTTGGCCCTTTTAAAAATGGATTTATATAACCATCCTCGCTTTCCTGCTATTACTAATTTTAAATCTGTTACTTTGAAACTATCAACAAAAAGCCGAAAGCCTTCTAACAAGCCTTCTATATTCTTGCTAGGCTTAAGTGTACCAATAAAAAGCAGATAGTCATTAACTATAGTGTATTTTTTACGAATGCGTCGCACATCCTTTAAGCTCACTTTTGTGGTGTAACGGCTTACATCATAGCCGTGATGGATAACCGTCAGTTTCTTAGAAGCAAAGGGGTAGTGTCGTACAATGTCCTCTTTTGTACTATTTGAAACTGCTATTATACTCTTTGATACAAAAATTGAATAAGCACTCCAATATTTTAGTTGCCAAAAGTCATATTTTCTAAATTGTTCCGAAAATTTGAGATATCCAAGGTCGTGAATTGTACAAACCCTAGGCATTGGTGAAAAGGGTGGTAAATAATGACTGGGACTAAAGAAAACATCAGGTCTTGGATGGTCCTTGAAAAGATTGGGCATTAATTTTTTAATAATCCAAAGACCTGAACCAGAAATAATCTTGTATTGCCAATAATTATTCTCCTTGGGAAAACCCCTGGCAGGAGGCTCCTTTAAGTAAACTATAACCCTATGTCTATTTTGCCATTCCACCTGAAGACGATTTATAGAACAAAGTAGCTCAAAAGCATACTGATTTACTCCTACCTTTTCTTTAATGTTGGCCTCGTTAGCGTCAATTCCTATCAGCATCTTACTTTGGACTTAGCTCTTGGTATATCTTTAGGGTCTGTCGGGCTGTTTTTTGCCAAGAAAACTGTTTAGCTCTTTCTAGTCCTTTTTTAATCAATGTCTTTCGTTCCTTAAAAGCTTTTTCAATCCCTTGGCTAATTGAGTCAACTTCATAGGGGTCAACTAGAATTGCCGCACCAGCGCTAATCTCGGGCATACTTGACAAATTAGAGGCAACAACAGGACAACCACAAGCCATTGCTTGAAGAATTGGCAAACCAAAACCTTCATATAAAGAAGGATAAACCAGGGCTTCTGCGGCTGAATAAAGAATGGCCAGTTCCTTATCAGTAATATGCCCCAAATATCTTACTCCTCTAACTGTTTCAGTCCTTCCCCAGGGCCGGCCAACCAGAACTAACTTCAGGTTCTCCCCGGCTCGAACCTTTTCATAAGCGTTAATAAGCCTATCTATGTTTTTTCGGGGATCAAGGCCAACGGCCATAATATAGCTACCATGAATTCTATACTTTCTCATCAAGCCCTTAATCAGGATCCGTTTTTGGGGCATAAAAATCTTTCCAGCCGCTTCATGGACCACTTTTATTTTCTTTTCCGGAAACCCAAGTTCAAGTAAATCTTCTTTTGTACTCTGAGAAACAGCAATAATAATATCCACCTCTTTTTTAATCCAGCCAAGCCTTGCTCTATGAACAGAAAGTATCTTGCGAGGAGTTAATTGGGGAAATTTAAAAGGAGCTAAATCATGAATTGTGGTCACCTTCAATGCCCTGGCCGGCGGTTGAGTCCAATCAGAGGAATGGAAAAGGTCAAGCTTCCCTATTAAGGTCTCTATTGGGAGAATATGCCATCTATTCCAAACCAAATCTGCCAGGATAGGAGGAAAAGAGAAAAACTTGCTTTGGAAATTACTTTTAAGAGAATGACTAAACAATTCCAGAGATTTTCTTTTTCTTAATGAACCAGCAAAAAGTAGATAGTCATTTTTTTTATCAATAGCCAATAAATTTTTGACCAAATTTTTCGTATAATCGGAAACTCCTGTTCCATAAACAATTTGGGAAATGTCAATACCAATTTTCATTTTTCGTATTTCCAGACAACCGGGCCATTGAAATCAAGCTCTATGGTTTTCCTATAGCCTAAACCCTCAACTCTAGATTTCAACTTATCTTCCGGATCAAAAATTGGCTGGACATATCTCATCAGCCAAATTTGCTCAAGATTGCCTCTTAATCCTTCGGGCCCAGAAATTTTACCATCTTGAGAATAAAACCGATAGGCCTCCATTTGGGAATCGGCCACAAAAAGTATCAGGTTCTCTTTCCCTTTTGATTCCTTTGTAATAAAGTTTACCAAGCCTCGCCAATCCTCCCGATGAAAGGTCGGATTAAATAAGTAAATTCCGGTTGAAAGAAGATTGACACCGATGACAAAGACAAATGCAGCCTGAAGCCAGTTTTTCTTCAGGCTAGAAACACCTAGAGACAAAAGAAGATAAAAAGCCGGCAAAACAAAAAGAAGCCTGAAATAGGAAAAAACCGGCAGCCAACAACCAAGGATACCAGAGATAGCAATTGGCAGAACAAGCCAAAGGCCCAAGTAAAAACCCTTTCGCCTTCTGCTAAAGATGATTTTAGCCGCTCTAAAAAGCAAATAGCCAAAAACCAAACCAATTCCGGCCACCAATAAGGCGTATAGTTTCTTATTAACAAGGCTAATTCTTCCCAAAATAAATTTAGTTGGAACCAAGATTATTTCTTTTGCTGTTGTTCGGCCCAAAGTTTGCCACCAAAGAGGAACCGCTTCTTTAACTCCCACTCCTCCGCTAAACTGCTGATAAAAAACGGGAAGCCAAACAAGACAAAGCAGGCCCAGGAGTAGGTGTGCCAACAAAAACTTTTTCCACCAGGAAAAATCCTTTTTCCCTAGCAGACCCCAAAGCCAAAAAACAGGAATAATTAATAAGGGCAGATAATCGCAGAAGCCAATTAAGACCAGGCTCGCTGAAAATCCAAGCCACTGCCAAACCCTCCCCTTCTCTATAATCCCAAGGAAAAAATAAAAGGCAAGTGAAACAAAAAGAGTAGAAAGAGCATACATTCGCGCTTCCTGAGAATAATAAATATGAAGACCTGAAGTAGCTAACATTAAGGCAGCTATCTCAGGACAATTTCTATCTTTGCAGAGTTTTTTGGCTATCAGAAACACCAGCCCAACTGTAGCCAGGCCGGCAAGAACTGAAAGGCTGCGGATAGTAATCTCTGTTGTCTCAAACAAACTCGCCCAGATCTTTAGAAGTAAATAGTAAAGAGGGGGGTGGAAATCACCCGGACTAAAATTTGTCAGAATCTGGCTAAAGCTCATGTTCCTGGCCACAAGAGCACTAGTTGCCTCATCCAACCATAAAGATTGGTTAATGGAAACCAATCTCAGCCCAAGGGCAAAAAGTAAAATTAAAAAAATCATTTTGCCGCTTTTTTAAAAATTAAGTATTCAAAAATACCAATCAAAATTCCAAAATCATAAACCACTTTGAAAATTAAAAAACTGGGTTGTTTGTAAATTAAAGACTTCCAAAATCCGATAATCAGGGAAACCAACAAAGAAGAACGGAGGAGAGCGCCAAAGCTTCCTAAAATTCCCAGCTTATATTCTCTTTTAGCCACCCATTTTGCCTGTTTAAAAACTTCTCCTAGGTTATCTGGGTTTTGATGATAAAATCTGGCTCCCTCAGCAGCCTTGGCCAAATAGCCCAGTTTCTCGCTTAAGCTCCAGTCATCTGTATAGCCACCCTGCTCAAATCCTCCTATCCTATCAAATTCTTTTCTTAAGATGGCCCTAAAAACCTTTTGCTCATTAGGATAATTGGGAACATGACGCTGTTTGGCTAACCAGCCCTGATTTATGTTCCAGCACCTGGCCCAGACATTATCCCAATTGGAAACATATTCCTCTTTACTGAAAGTTCCTTTTACTTCGGCCTTGAGAATCGGTTCAATCAGCTTCTTGATAAAATCCTTATCAAAACTCATATCCGCATCGACAAAGACTAAAATCTCTCCTCTTGCCTGCCTGGCTCCAAGATTGCGGGCAGCTCCAGGGCCAAGGTGCTGCTGTTGCAGTACAGTAGTCGGTAATCGGTAGTCGGTGATCAGTGAGCGGACAGTTTTCAAGGTTTCATCTGTCGAGTCATCATCTACCACGATAATTTCCATATCCTTAAGGGACTGTTTTGCCAAAGATTGCAAACACTCCCCAATTACCTTTTCTTCGTTATATGTAGGAATAATGATAGAAACACGCATAAAATTTCTAATTGACCTAATTTCTAATTTCTAAAAACAATTTTTCATAATTTTCTGCAATTTTATCCCAGGAAAATTTTTCAGCCTGCTTTTGAGGTTTATCAGCCCAGTTTCTCTCCAGGGCCTCCTTAAGCGCCTCCGCGTAGGCCTCTCTGTCTTCGGGCTCAATTAATATTCCAACATTACCAATAATCTCCCTTCTTATCTGATCATTAATGGCAACCACAGGTAAGCCAGAAGCCATGGCCTCTAGATAAACAATGCCAAATGCCTCAGAGCTCTCTGGAACAAGGGTGAAAACATCGGCTAGCCGATAAACTGCTGGCATCTCTTTGGGCAATCGCTGGATTAACTCGAATCTCTTGCCTAATAACCTTTCTCCTTTCTGTTTCAATTGTTTTTTTAAATATCCGTCACCAACAAGCAAAAGGCTAGCATTTTTAATTCTGGCCACGGCTCTGATAACTAAATCAATACGTTTACTGGGAACAAGGGCGGCGACACAAAGAACAATCGGCCTTCTTAATCCTGTCTTTATTTTTGGGCCTGAGGCTTTGAATCTCTTCAAATCCACTCCATTGGGAATGTAACTCACTTTAACCCATGGATTGGCCCTTTTAGCCCAAGCCCGTGCCTTTGAAGAAATGGCCACAAAAGCATTCGGAAAACACCACAAATTATTCCTGTCATCCCAACCTGTCCCCGACTGGCCGGAAATAACCATCTTGCCTCCGTACAACCAGGTAACCAGTCTAACCAGGGCTGGCTGCCAGCCTCCATTGAGAGATATAACCAGGTCATATCTTTCAAATAAAATTTTAGGCAGGGCTTTTAAGGTAAAAATAGCTATCTTCCTACTCCGATAATCAATAAAAAACCTTCTCCAGATAGTTCCTGTCATATCACGCTTATTCCAATTAACCTTTATTCGAAGGCGCTTTGTTTTGTAGATGGCACCATCACTTTTTGGCCCCTCCTGGAAAACTATGACTTCATGTTCTTCAGACAACCTTTTAGCCAATTCATGGACAAAAACCTCTCCGCCTCGGTTCACTGTTCCGCTGTAAAAGCTTAAAAAGGCAATTTTTAATTTCTTTTCTCCCATATCCAAATTCCAGGTTTAACCTCCTCCTTCTTAGTATAATTCTCCTCTACCCATTTTGTAATCTCTTTGGGCTGGTAAACTCCAAGGTCAAACCAATTTCCCTGCTCAGGTTCTTGCCAAAAAATTATTTTTGCTGGATTTTTTTGCCAGCCAGCAAGAATTTTTTCTTGAACCCCGGGAATCTCCAAATACCAACCAAAATTATCGGCCCAGGGCTTTGGCGGCAGCCTGTCGGCCAATGAATAGGAACCAGAATGAAACCCCAAAAGAAAAACTTGCTCATCTTGAGAAACCTTTTCAGAAATAAGACTAGCCAGTTCAATATCATCCTGACTGAAAAACCTTGCTTCCTGTCCCCAATCACGGGCAACTACAGGTTTATAGACAATAAAAACAAGCAATAGAGAGTAGCCAACAAGTAACAAAGGCCTAACTTTTACCCTTTTAAACCCATAACCGACAATAATGGCTAAAAAGGCCAGGCCTGATTGAAGATGAAAAAAGGAAAAACGGGGATAAACAGAAATCAAACCCCCTAGCAAAAAAGGCAGGATTAATTGTAAATTTTTATCTTTAAAAATTTTGCTTTTTTGCCTGAATAACAGTAATCCCGGGACTAAAAACAACAGCAAAAGGATAACCAGTTCTCGAGGTCCTAAGTTCATCTGAACATAACCGGGAAACCTGCTCCACTGACTAAGAGGGTAAATAATAACCCAATTAACAAAATCTGCCAATATTCTTTCCCCAAACAGCCAAAAAATCAGCCCAGTTCCCATTATCAAAGGCCCCAGGAAGAAATAAGCCAATTCTCTTACGCTTATTTTTCTGAATAGTAAATAGAAAACGCTAAATATTAAAAATAAGGCAGCTGTTTGTTTAATTAAAACGGAAATTCCCAGACAAACTCCGGCAAAAAACAGCTCGGATCTAACCCTTTTGCCTTCCCAACCTAGAAGCAACAAGGTCCCTAGTAAAATTGCTGGAACAATAGCCAAATCAAACCAGAGCATGTTTCCCTGCAAAAAAGGTTGGAGAAAAATATAGAATGCTACTGCTAAAAGAGCCTGTTTTTGGTTTTGGCTAATTTTCTTGACAATGAGAAAAATCAAAAGGTCGTTAAACAATATCACTAACCAGGTAAGGATTTTTAGAATATTGAGGCCATAGCCAAAAAGGCCATAGATTGAGGCAAGGCTAAGAGTCAAAAAAGGAGGATAAGGGTGGATTATATCTTTATAAAGCAAGAAACCACTGTTTCTCAGATAAGGGTAGCTGAACATCTCCGGCCAAGCCGTAAATTGAAGGGTAGCCAGCAAAAAAAGATGGAAAGCAAACAAACCAATGAGAACTAAATATGCCTTTTTCACCTAGCTTATTTTATCATTTCAGAAGACAACTCCATAGCTTTCTATCGGTATTTTCACTATACTGAGCCTATGATTAAGCTCATTATCTTTGATTTCGGCGGCGTGTTGGGATCCGAGGCCCATGCCTGGGAAACCAATTTTAGAGAAATCTTGGACCTGACCGGTTTGACTCCGAAAGAAATTCATAAAATCCTCAGCAACCACTGGCCAAACTTGAAAACCGGCAAAGAGAAGGTTGCTATTTTTTGGAAAGATGTTTACAAGCAGTCAAAAAACAAAATTACCAAAGGTAAATTAGAAAAAATTTACAATTCTCAAATCTCCATTAACAAACCGGTTCTCAATCTAGCAAAACAATTAAAAGATAGAGGTTTTAATTTAGTGATTCTTGCCAATGCATCCAAAGAATGGATAAATATTAAAATCAAAAAATTCCATTTAAACAAAATCTTTACAAAAATTTATTCTTCCTCTTCCCTAGGTTTTGGTAAACCTAAACCTGAGGCTTTTACTTATGTTTTAAATGATTTGAAAGTGAAGGCAGCCGATGTTGTTTTTATCGACAACCAAAAAAACAATATCAAAACAGCAAAAAAATTGGGAATCAGAAGTATTTTATTCAAAAACCTCAAACAACTTAAGAAGGATTTAAGTAAATTGTCAATTTAGTACCTATAAGAAGTGAAAGAGAGAGTGGAGCTTTTGGTCTTTGTTGATTTTTGTTGACCAGGATGGTTACTGTTAACCATGCTCCACACCTTTTGTTTGCCTTACCTAATAATGATAAGCGAATGGACTAGAAGCAAAACCAAGGGGAAAGCGAATATAGCAAATCCCACGATTCTGACTAGGCCACCCACCTCCACTAAACCTTCCCCGAGTCTTCTAGCTTCAGCTCTTGATGCTAGGAAAAAACCAAAAATACGGCACCCCACAGCTATCAAGAGGATAACGAGACCTAGCAACGACACTGCCATCATTATCACCTCAGACATGTCGCACCTCCTTTTCAATGTGCGTATTAGGCTAGGCAAACATCTAAATTATACTCCAAATTAGGGCAAGTAGTCAAACTATAGGTCAATCTTTTCTCCAATCATTGCCAGGCTGGTACCTTGATTGAGGGTAGTAGCAATGATGTTAGCGGGGATGCCTAAAATATCATTAATAAAGTTCAGCCTGAAATCAGCTAGTTCTTGATAGAGCTTAAGAAAAGGATTGGCAACATCAAAAATCCCGGACCAGGTCCGGCAATAAATTGTTTTAAAGCCAGCTTTCTCCAGGATTTTCCTCAGAGTTTCAGGAGTAAAATGATAAAGGTGTTCCTCAGGTAAAATATATTTCCAGTTTTTATTTGCCAGTTTTGCTGAGAAACTGGCAAAATTAGGCACATCAACATAAATAATTCCCTTCTTTATAAGAAGCGTTTTTACCTTTCTCATGATAGCCAGTGGATTAGTCATATGCTCTAGGGTGTGATTGAGAATAACAACATCAAAATAATTCTTGGGTAACTTTGCTTTTTCAAAAGTAGTTTTAAGAATTTTTATCCCCTTTTTTTGAGCGTCTCTGGCGCTTGCAGAAGGCTCAATCCCCCAAACTTCCCAGCCATGTTTTTTAAATATCTGGAGCATGACTCCGGTTGCTGCTCCAATTTCCAAAACCTTAGCCGGCTTCTTTTTAAAGCGAGAGATTATTTTAAATCTTTTTTGGAATATATTTCTAAACTCCTTTTCAAATTTTTGGTAATCTTGGTCGCGATGATAATCTTGATAAGAAATTAAGCCTTTCTTTTCTGTCTTGATCAAGCCACAGTCCCGGCATCTTAAAATCCGACAGCCATTAACCCTAAAAAGCAACTCATCATTATCAGTTCCACAAAGAATACAACTTGTCATTTAATTAATAGCCTACCCGAGCCGGAATCAATCGTCTTTTGATTTTTCTCAGGGGCGTTTCCACTAAGGCCCTGAGCCAAAAGGAAAACTCCATTTTTCTCCAAGGGCAGGGGACAATGTCCTGCCTGGGCTGAAAAAAAACTTCCGGATAATAAAAATCTTTGGCAAAAGAAATACCAATCTCATGTCTTAATTTAGCAATCCTTTTGGGAACTTGAAGATCTCCTGTCCTAGTCCCGGCTCTCGGTAGAAAACTGGCATGAAGATAGGGAGCATCAAGAAAAACTACTTTTTTGGGGTACCTATCCTGAATCATCTTCCCTTCCCCATCAGCCCAGCCCCAAGTGCCGTGCGGTTTAGCTGAATGAAGTCCGGGAATTTTCCTGTTTATGGCCCGCAGATTGAGATGTCCCCGTTTACCAGCAAGCTGATAATGACCAGCCGCCTTTTCCTGGTAATGGTAGATATCACCTACCAGATTGATGGTTGGAACAACAATTGACTCTATTTCTTTTGCCTGACTCTTTTTTATCAGCCCTACCAGCTTGGCAATTGACTCCTGCCACCAAATTTCATCTCCGTCAACAACAATAAACCAATCACTCTTTGTTAGCTCAAGCATTTGCTGTCGGACTTCCGTAAACTCTTCCGGAGTTACTCCCTTTAGAAATCGTGTTTGAACTTTGTCATTCAATCGCTCAATTAACTTAATTAACTCTTTTGTCCCGTCTGTGCTGCCCGTATCCCAGATTAATACCTGATCCACCTGGTCTATTATTGACATTACAGAATACCAGACAAAACGCGCTTCGTTTTTAACCAAACAGTGAGCTGTTATCTTCATGAGCTAAACCTCCGGAGAGCCCAAATTGCGGGAACTAGAAAATTGAAGATATTACCAATTAAAACTGCCAGAGCGGCACCAATGAATCCGTAGCTGGAAATCAAAACCCAGCCAAGACCAGCAATAATTAATAAATGTCCCAGACTTATCCAAACAAAAAGCTTGGGATAAGAAAAGTAGTAAATAACACTGGTGTGAGCGGGAACAGAAATGAGAAATATTGCCTGGGCCAAAAGAAGAATGGCAAATGGAATAATACTGGCAATATACTCACTGCCGTAAAGAACCGGAATCAAAAAATAGGCCAGGGGTATGCCAATTAAAATACCAGCTACTGCCAGACCTATACTAAACACTTGAAGCTTTTTAAGATAAGAAATTGCTTGCTTGACATTAGTAAATCCAGCTAATTTAGGAGCAGCAACCGTTGCCAAAGCAGAAACAATCTGGGGAACAATAGCAGCAAGACTGATAGCAACTGAATAAATACCAACTTCTTTTAGGCTTAAGAGTCTGGTTGACAAAAAGATATCAAGCCGTGATGAAATAGCGGCAATGAGGATAAAAAGGGCTACCCATTTATTGTAACTGAAAAATTCTCGACTAACCTTATTCTCTCCCTTAATCGGTAAAAAATTGGGTAAAAACAACAATCCCAAAAAAAAGCCCAAGAAAAGAAAAATAATATAAATTATTAAACTTGATTCCAGGCTTAAAAGGCCAAGGCTAATCAGCAAGCCTGCCCCGAGCAAACGGAGAAAATTTATGGAAACATGAAGCCCACTCCAAATCCAAAACCTCTGGATGGCCTGAATTGCAAAAGTCGAAAAAGAAAAAAGAAGGGCTCCTCCTACTCCAATAATAGCCAGTCGTAAAGGGAAAAGAAGCTCAGGTTTTCTTAAAATAGCCTCAACTATCCAGGGTATTAAGCGCCAACCCAAAATAAATAATAAAAGCCAGACAACAATTTTAACCTTGAGGCCGAGTTTTAGAAATCTCAAGGCCTTCTTTTTCTCTTTCTGAATATATTTTCCGACAAAACGGACGACTCCAGTATTTGTACCAATATTGCCGATATCAGAAATCAAGGTCAGGGCGGCAATTGAAACTGAAAAAATGCCAAAAGAAACTGGACCGAGATGTCTAGCCAAGATAATAAAAAAGATTGCGCCAAGGGCTCCACTGATAAAGATTCCGCTAAAAGTTATTCCTGATTGCCTAAAGGTCTTTGTCTTAAAAACTTTGGTTAAAAAAAATCTCAGTTGGTTTATCAAACCTTTCCCCCTTTCTGCCATGTCGGGCAAAACCAGAGAAAAATAATGACCAAACTAAGAATAGAAATAGCGGTAAAATAGATTCCCCAGCGCACTTCCTTTTGACCTTCAAAGACAAGCTCGGCCGAATCCCATTCCGGTCGTTGATAAAATCCATTAACTATTGAATAAAAGGGTAATGATTTATAAACTAACTGGTCCCGCTTGATAAGCCACAGCGGATGAAAACTATCAGTAAAAACCAGCCAATGACTGTCTTTTGGAAACTTAACTTTGTATCTTACTGGGCTAATTTTCTGGTAGTCAACCTTTTGCCACTTACTCTGATTTACTTCCAGTTCTAGCCCCTCTATTCCTCTTTTTCCAAAATGAAGGACAAAAGTTTCTGTTAGTATCTGAGCCTCCACAAAATCGCTTTTGGGAATCAAAGCAAGGGTATTAACTACTTGTAATCCTCCTTGATTCTCCAAAACCAGTTGATGGTTTCCTTTTTCCAGAAAAAGCGGTTTAATAAACCACTCAAAACCATTTAATCTTTTACGCCCAATTTCCCCTTGCTCTCCATTAAAATCAATTTTCAAATTTCCGCTTTCAGAGGAAGCCATGTTACGAATAGCCAGGATGTATTCGCCCTTTTCTTTAGTTTTAAAATTAAAAGTCAGTTTCTCATTCGGCTGGGAAGAAAAACTAATTCCTTGACCATAATCAAATTCTTGACAATCAATATCGCGAATCAAGAGCTGATATTTCCATTCAAGATAATCATCTGGTTCATAAAAAGCCCAGTCCGAGTTCTTAGCTTTATCCGACCCTAGAAAATAATCCTGCAAAAAGCTCATGCTTAAATCTTCTTCGTCTTTATTGTTGAAAACTAAAACAGCCGATTCTGAAGCAATTCCCTCAAGATTTTTAGGGTCAAGTCTCCCATCCTCAAAATAAACCGAGGGTAAAACCCCTACCGAGCTACCAACAACTGCAAAGAGTTTATCTACTCCAAAAATTCGCGGTCTAGTTTCGGCCAACCCATAGACCGGAGAATCAATCTCCCAATCAACTTTAACTAGTCCACTAGTCGTCGCTACTCGACCTAAAAGATCGTGCCAAAGTTTTTCTTCTTCTTCAGCCAACTGCACTGTTCGGGGATCGCCAGAAAAAACCAGATATTTAATGCCCAACAAATCAAACCATTCTAAAAACTCTCTATTGTGCATAAAATTAAAACGATCAAAACTTCCTGTATTCATGACGGCAAAAGGCCACTCACCAACCAAATTTTTTGCGTCCAGAGCTGGTTTCTCGCTTGTTTGAAAGCTAAAGGGATGTTTTTCAGGAAACCAGGCTGTCCTAAAAAATCCTTCATCCCTAGCCATCTGCTCCTGGATTATCTTAAAATCTTTTGGTAAGGACCTTATTGCCAAAACTCCATTTAAATCTCCCAATAGAGCCGGATAAAGCAAAAAGAGTAAATAAACATAAACTAGTAGACTGAAAAATTTTGATTTAAATTTTTCTAGCGTCATGCCAATTAAAATGCTGGCAAAGAGAATCAAGGGGGTGAAAAATTTACTTGAGTCACGAAAGGCAAAACCAAAAGGCACATTTTCAATCAACCAAGCATAGCCGTTTCCCAATGGCGGAGCAGTCCCTTTGACCAAAAAGGCTATCAATAAAAAGCAAATTGCCAATACCAGGGGTTTTCTATTTTTCTTAAAGAGCAGGCTAGCAAAAATTAAAAAGGGAAGAACAATAAAATAAAAAGGGGGAGAAAAAACCCGGCCAAATTCATTTAAAGGCCAATGGGGCTGAAAAAGTAGAAGAGGATTCAAAAGAGAAATAAACTCCAGACCAGAAACCCCTAGATTCAAAGATTGCTCGCCAATTTTGAAAAGGGGAACCAGCCAATAGGCACTGAGTCCAACCAGAACCATGGCCAATAAAACCAGCAATTTCAAATTTACTACCACAGCCTTTTTTTTGAAAACAATGGCCTCGATTATCATCCAGAAAACAAATGTCAAAACTGCCACCAAACCAATTCTCGGGTCAGCCATAAAGATAAGCAGCAAAAATAAAAGACTGAAGAAAAATCCCTTAAAATTCGGCTTATCAATCAGTTTTCTCAAAAAAAGAAGCGTTAAAGGAAAAAGGCCATAGGCCAGGCTAACACCTACCTGTCCCCCGTCTATAAGCAATAAGAAATAAGTATTAAGCGAAAAGATTAGTGCAGAGAAATACTGAACAGTTTTAGAGAATTTTAAATATCGGGTAAGCAGGATGGGGGCCAAAATTGCAAGGATTATTGATGGGAAATAAAAGAGAATTCTGATAATTAAATCATTGCCCAGTCCAAAAAAATGGGATAGCAAGCCATAAACAAACATAATTGGTGCCAGCCATAAAAACTGATTCACTCCGCCAAAATTATTTCCCCGATTTGTCCAGCTATAGGGTTCGCTAACAAGCTCTTTGAGTCCTTGGGAATAAAAATAGGGAGCATCTCCCCAAACCCCAGGGCCAGATAAAAACAGAGCCTTAAAAATAAAAATTACAGGAAGCAATAGCAGTAATACCCAGCATAGGTTTTGTAGGATGGATTTTCTCAACTTGCCTTTCCTTTAAACAAAAAAATAACCCCAATCAATAACAAAAAATAAAGACCATTAGCCAATTTGACAGCCAAACCATTATGGCCTTTGGCAAGAAGCAAACCAAGTATTAAGAACCCTAAAAATGATATCCCTAGAATTATTCTTCCAACCATCTTCTCCAATTATACCAACTATTTCGGTTAAAAGGATTTTGTAGTAAACTGGCGGCAGTGAAGAAGAAAGTCTTTGTTCCTATTTTCTTGCTACTATTTAGTTTGTTGGCTTATCTGCCCCTTTTTGCTAATCCCAACCTTTTGCTTAACCGTGGTAACGACCTCCAAGAACAGTTTTGGCCTGTCTTCTACTTCATTAGACTAAATTTCTTAAAAACTCGCCAGCTTCCTCTCTGGAATAACCTCTTTCTATCAGGCACTCCAATTTTACCTGATCCTCAATTTTCCTTATTTTACCCTTTAAATATTGTCTTTCTACTCTTGCCCACCGACGCCGCTTTTATCATCCATTTTATCATCCATTCGTTTCTCGGCAGTATCGGTGCCTATCTCTTAGCCCGACAGGGAATCAAGCTTTCAAAAACTGCCAGTCTGGTTACTGCTTTATTTTATCTTTTAACCCCAAAGCTCGCCGGTTATATGGAAGCAGGCCATTTTGGATTAGCAGCTACCCTGGCTTGGTTACCTTTTGTCTTGCTTTCCTTTTTAAAGCTCACCCAAAAACCACGTCCTGGCTGGGTTGTACTTCTAGCCGTAAGTTCGGCCGCTCTTTTTTATACCCACACGATAATTTTCGGCCTAGCTTTAATAGCACTAACCATCATGTTTGTTTTCTTAAAACCCAAAAACATTTTTTCCTTTCTTGCTGCCATCCTTGTCACCTTTGGTTTAATCGCCATTACCTTTCTCCCTCAGCTCGAATGGGCTCCACACACCACCAGATTCTTATTAACTGAAAAACCTGACGTTTATCCAAAATGGAACTCTGTGACGGAATTTTTTTTGAGTCTTTTTTTACCCTGGATTAGCGGCAAAGAAGGTCTTTGGGCTTTTGATTCCGAAAAGTGGTTACCTCTCGGAATTTTTGTTTCTTTTTTTAGCCTGACAGGTTTTTTAACCCTGAAGCGAAAAGCAAAAATCCTTACTTTAATACCCTTTGTTATCTCCATTCTCCTTTTATCAAACAACATTTCTCCTTTCTATCCTATCTTGCTTAATCAAAAATGGTATGCTCTCATGCGAGTCTCAACTAGATTTTGGTTCATCTTATTTATGATGGTTATCATCTTAGCAGGACTGGGTTTGGATAGTTTAATTAAAAAAAGAGTAAATAAGAAAATCTTGAGTTTAATAGTCATCTTGGCAGTTGTCGAGTCATTAACTCTATCTTGGCTTCGTCTCCAAAAACCATTTTCTAATGTCAGGTTTGCACCTCAAGAAATTTATCAATTCTTAGCCGAGGATAAAGAAAAGTTTAGGGTTTTTTGCATTAGCCGATGCCTTTCTCAAAAAGAAGCAGCCAAGTTTGGTTTAGAACTAATAGAAGGCTACAATACTCTCCAGCAACTAAATTATTTTAAACACAGCTGGCAGCTTATGGGTGGGTATTGGGATTACTATACTTTGGCTATCCCGCCAATTGGTAGTTACGAAAGTCTCCAGCTTGATGCCAAGTCCTTGGGAGAATACAACACCAAATATGTTATTTCACGCCGTGAGCTGACCGATAAAGAATTTGTTTTTGAAAAAAGATTCGGCAACTACCTAGTTTATTCAAACAAGCTTTTTCAGCCAAGGGCCAACGCTCCAATAGTTTTCTACTCTCCCAACCATATCCGTTTTGACACTTCAAATCTTAATTCCCATCAACTAATCATTTCAGAAGTTTATAATTCTGGTTGGAAGGCTTATCTTGACTCTAAAGAAAAAGCTCTCGTTCAGGAGACCCCAATTGCTCTAAGAGCAGTTGATATAAAACCTGACACAAAATTCGTCGATCTCCACTATAAACCCAAAAGCTTTATTTTGGGAACCTTTATCTCAATTTTTACTGTATTTTCTATTTTTGCAAGTTGGATCTACTCGTCTAAGAAAAAGGCACGAAACTCTGCAAAACACAAAGGTTAAAAGAGCAAGAAAAGAAATGGTTAATCCCACTCGAAAAGATTTAGGAGAATACTCAAGGGTAACGACGTGCTTTCCAGAAGGAACAATTAAAGATTTAAAAGCGTAGTTTGCACGATAAATTTTGGTCTTTCGCCCATCAACATAAGCATTCCAACCTGGAGCATCTGTTTCTGAAACAAATAACATCTGGGTTTTTGTAGTTGAGACCTCCCAGGATGATTTGCTAAACCCTCCCCCTATAAATTCTACTTTACCATCCCCGTCCTCAAGTGTTGATTCTGGCATTTCATTTAAAATTACCGTCTTGGCAGGATTAAATTCCGGCAAAAAGATTTCCTTAAGAGCTTCTTTGCCAGAGGCTACTTTAAAGTCAGAAACTAGAAAAGCTCTCGGCAAAACACTCTTATTTTCATAAACAAAAACCGATCCTATTTTCTCTACCAATCTCAGCCTATTATTATCCAAGCCCTCTTTGGCTAAGACATAACGAATGTTCAATAAGTCAACCAACTTTTCATTCATCAAAGAAAATTTGATTGCTCGGTTATCAAATTCATGTCCTTTGGGATCACTTCTCAGTTGCATTTGGGCTAGTTCGGAATAATGCCTGAGAATTAAAGTATCGTATCCTGATACTGTTTCTAAGTGATAAGGGATAGAAGTTGAGGGAAAAAAAACAAGCCCGTCAAAACTGATAAACCTGTCTTGCTTGTTTTCAGAAAGAAAATCAATTAGAGGAGTGCTTTTATATAAATATTCGTTTTTAATAAACTTACTTGTGAAAAACTGATTCTCCCGTATCAAATCACCTGTATTCAATAAAACAAGTATCAATAATAATCCTATCTTAAATTTTCCGAACCAACGAGATAATAAAACAAGGACAGATGTTATCACAAGTAATTTGACAGGGTAGGAGAGAGAGTCTTTAACAATTCGATAGATAGAACTCATGTAACCCTGGTTTAAAGTCCAAACATAAATAGCAGAAAGAACCAAAAAGATAAAAAGGGTACAAAAAATCAGGGGGCCGAAAGACTTTTTCTTAGTAGTAAAATATTCAAAGCCAACAGAAGATAAAAGAGCAAATGGAAAAACAATCATTCCCAAAAGCCTAGTCGGAGTAACTGTGCTCCAAAGAGGAATTGGAATTTTGTAGATAAAGCGGGTAAAAACAGAGTCTATGGAAAAAAATAGAATCAGTAAAGATAGAACAAGCCATCCTCGCCACTTCCGATGCCTAAAAGAAAAATATATTCCCAAAAGAACAAATAAAAGCCCGAGTAGTCCAATATATTGATGGTCCCTAGTTATTCCTCCGTGCCCCCACCAATTACCCAAGGTTGGATCACCAAACATCCGTGGTACTATCAACCTCAATAGTTGAGGTAAATCAGCCAGAAAAGAATCTTTATACAAAAGATTCAAATCTCTTGAAACATGAGTAATAAATTCAAGAGTGGGTAAAATTTGGACAGAAGCCAGGCCGATTGAAAAAAATAAACCAATTAAAAAATACTTCATCCCTCTTTTTCTTTTCTCAACCAATAATAAAAAGACGATTATGCAAAAACAGTAAAAAGCATATTGGAAATGGCCTGCCAAAAGCATTAGAGCCAAAGAAGCAACCAAAAACAAAAAATATTTTAAAGAAAATTTTTTGTCCAGTAAAATTAAAAAGTATATCGATAAAGGCAGCCACAAAAGGGTATGGCCTATCACTTGGTAATGAAAGTAGGCAGCCATTACCCCATTCCATGAGTAGATTAACCCTCCCCAAAGGGAGGACAATTTAGACAAACCATATTTCCGCAACAGAAGATAAAAGAACAACCCGGCCAATATTGGTTGAGAAACAGATACCAAATTCCACGCATTATTGAAGTTTAGAATTAGATAAATTAAATTAAATGGATAGAAAGCAGCTGATTGGTTATTCGCCATAAGAGGAGTTCCGGCAAACATAAACGGATTCCAAAGAGGCCAAGATTTATTTTTAAAAGCCTCCATCACTGAAATCTTCCAAGGATAGTGAGAAATTAGAGGATCAGGACTCCAAAAGGAAGATCCCTTACATGATACGCTAATTTGCGAATCAACAGCATCCTTCCATGGGTAAAACTCGTTATACAAAACACATCCCGGAAGAAGCGTAAACCCAAAAAATATCCGAGAAAAGACAATCAAGGGCAGAAGAAAGATTATAAAAAACGGCCATATCTGATAAAATACATTTAAGAATCGACTATCCTTATGCTTAAAAGTTGCTTTAGGCATCTCACTTCAAATAAAACAATTTATTTTACCATTATATTTTTTTTACTACTAAGAATCTTATATCTTTCCCCCTGGCTTGAGGATTGGGACTCAGTCCAATTTGCTTTAGCTCTGAAAAATTTTGATATGGTTAATCATCAACCGCACCCGCCGGGCTATATTCTTTACATCTTTCTAGGAAGAATTTTAAATTTTTTCTTGAGAAATGATACCCTGGCATTAACTTCGCTTAGTAATCTCTGCGGCTCAATAAGCGCCGTTGCTGTTTATCTTCTGATTAAAAAAATAGCTAACAAGAAGATTGCCCTCTTTTCAACAATCCTTTTCCTTGTAACACCAATTCATTGGACGCTTTCCGAAGTTGCTTTAACTAATCTACCGGGAATGTTTCTTACAATCTTAACTGCTTATTTTCTCTTTCTCGGTAAAGATTTAAAAAAACAGCTCTTCATCGGAAGCTTTCTCGCAGGTTTAACTCTTGGTGTGCGATTCGCCGAGTGGTCAATTGTTATTTCTTTGTTGATTCTAGTTCTGCTTTACAAAAGAAAAAGCTTGCAAGATTTCATTAAGACAGTTGTCTTTTTTACTATTGGCATTTCGCTCTGGCTAATACCGCTTATCATTATTACCGGTTGGTCCGATTTTATTAGTGCCTATCAAAAACAGGCCAATTATCTTCTCTCGCATGATTCTCTTCTCGTCACTAACTCCAGTCTAATAACCCGACTCTCAGAAATCTGGAAACTTTTCCTGACAGGTTACTCGCCATTCTTTGTGGCAATAATTTTTTTTGTTATCTGCTATCTCCTGAAAACCAAAAAATTGATTAAAAGATTTGAAAAAATTTTTATCCTTGTCTGGTTATTCTCCTATCTCCTTCCCCTTGTCCTTATTTATAATCTTGAAGTTCCCCGCCATCTTTTACCC
Organism: uncultured Gammaproteobacteria bacterium; assembly: GCA_964583685.1. Taxonomy (GTDB): domain Bacteria; phylum Patescibacteriota; class Microgenomatia; order UBA8517; family UBA8517; genus CAZOVJ01. The sequence goes on from CAZOVJ010000001.1 coordinate 344,306, forward strand.
CTATTACCACCTCTCGTTCTTCTCTTTTCTCTGGCACTTAGAAGATTAGAAAATAATAAAATTGTCATTTTCTGCTCTAGCATAACTATGGTGGCGATATTTTTTATTTCCCTGATACAAGTTCAAAATCTACACACCTTGATTCCGCCATCAATCGCACCAGTACTCTATGTCAAGGAAAACTACGACCCAAAAGAAACAAGACTAATCACTACTTTCACCTACCGGCAATTTCAATACTATGCCCCAGAATTTAAAAATTATTATGGTCCCGATAAAGTATTAGGAGACTCGGAGGCAGCAATCATCATCATTGATTTTTTGAAACTAAAAGAGCAAATTCCCTTTTTAACAAAGTATAATGTTGTTGATGAACAAGAATTTTCAGGCCCTGAAGAAATCTTCCCTCGGCTTCCAAAAACAAATCTCTTTATTCTTAAAAAAGAATAAGGTTTGTGAAAAACTGCTTTTTATCACAGGAGGCCTACTGCTTGGTTTAATCCTGTTGGAAATTTTATTGAGAAGTTACTATTGGATTTCAGAAAAACAGCTACTGGGATTGTCGCCGGCTCGAACAACTCTTAAATTCTATGACAATGAAATCTTTGGCAGCGCATTTGTTCCAAATCAGGCTGGCTGGTTTGTTCCCCATACCAGGGAATATTTTACCTGGGTTAATGTAAACCCGCATGGTTGGCCGGATGTGGAACACAAAATTCCAAAACCTGCCGATACCTACCGGATTCTTATCCTCGGCGATTCCTTCGTGGAAAACATCCAATTCCCTTTGGAAAAAAGATTTTTTAGAAAACTTGAAAAACAACTCAATCAGAAAATTAGTCAAGGCAAGTTTAATTTACCAAACCAGACTAAAAAGATTGAGGTAATTGCTCTGGGTCGAGGCAACACCGGCACAGCCCAACAACTTTTAATTCTTAAATATTTTGCTCTTAATTACCAGCCGGATATGGTTGTCCAAATGTTCTTAACCGGTAATGATGTCAAAAACAATTCACCGACCCTACAAAATGATCCCTACCTCCCTTATTTTAAAATCAATGAAAATGGAGAACTGGAACAACTGCCTCACCAGAAAAGAAGCAAGAGGAAACTAGCTTATATCAAAGAACTGCTCAAGAAATTGAGGCTGACTGAACTTCTCCTTTCTTTTAGGCAGAAAATAATTGAGGGTAAAAAGAACAGGACTTATGGTTATCCTTTGGAATATCAAATATATCAAGAAAACTATAATCAGGAATACCAAGAGGCTTGGCAAATTACCAAGAAACTAATCTTAGAAAGCAGAAAACTTAGTCAAGAAAAAGGGGCAACTTATCTTCTGATTAGTCTAACTAATAATGAACAGGTTAATCCTGGTATTTGGCAAAGAATCCTTGAAACCTATTCCCTGATGCAAAAAGAAAAATTTGACCTGGAAAAACCGGACAAGATTTTGGATGAATTTTGCCGAGAACAAGATTTGAATTGCCTTTTTATGCTTCCCTATTTTAAAGATTACATCTCCCAATATCCCTGGCAAATTACCCACAACCAAAAAGAAGGCCATTGGAATGAAACTGGCACTAACCTGGCCGCTGAATTCCTGGAGAAAAACCTTCCAAATTACTTCACAATCAAATAATTTTCCAAAATAAGGGCGTCTATGCCGCTTTTCATAAAAGTAGAGTGGGCTTCCTTATAGCTATTAACAATCGGTTCGCCTTTAAGATTAAAAGAGGTATTTAAAAGAACCGAAACCCCGGTTTTCTGACCAAAACTTTTAATAACATCATAATATAAAGGATTAACAAATTTTTTAATTAATTGGGGCCGAGAGGTCCCATTAACATGGGTTGTTGCACCTAACTTGGCTCGCCATTCTTTTTTTACCGGAACCACCGCTAGCATATACTCTAACGGCTGCTGAACAACATTCTTAGCGATGTCAAAATATTCATTCCCCTTCTCATAAAGGGCTACTGGCGCAAAGGGTCTGAATGGCTCCCGAAACTTGATTTTGGCATTAACCAAATCCTTCATCTTCTTACTTCTCGGGTCGGCCAAAATACTCCTGGCACCCAAGGCCCTTGGCCCCCACTCAAATCTACCTCTAATCCAACCAACTACCTTTTGTCTAACCAGCAGACTAATCACTCTCTCAACAATCTTTTTGTTAGGAAGTTCTACTGCTTTTATGTTCTCCTCTGTCAGGAATTGTTTAATCTCTTCCTTTTTATTCTCCTCTCCCCAAAAAACATGCTTTAAGCAAGAAATTCTGGGACGACCGAGAACATGATAATATAGATATAAGGCGGCTCCCAGGGCTCCACCACTGTCTCCGGCCGCCGGCTGAATAAAAATGTTTTTAAATCCTGCCTCCTTGAAAATTCGCCAATTGGCAACCCCATTGAGGGCGACTCCGCCGCTATAACATAAATTCTCCTCGCCAGTTTCTTTATGGAGATTTTTGGCAATGACTAAAAGTTTTTCCTCTAAAACCTTTTGGGCGCTGGCAGCAATGTCAGCATAAACCTGAACAACTCTGTCATTTTTCTTTGGCTCAACCGGCTTAACAGCGAATAGTTTAACAAACTTCTCATTAAAACTTAACTTATCTGAAAGATGAAAACTAAAATAATCCAAATTAAGATGATAGGAACCGTCAGTCGATTGCTGAATCAACTTATCTACCTTATCCACAAACCTCGGCTCTCCATAAGGAGCAAGACCCATTACCTTATATTCTCCATTATTTATCCGAAAGCCGAGAAATTGAGTAAAAGTGCTGTAAAAAAGACCCAAAGAATGAGGAAATTTAACCTCATTTTCAAGAAAGATCCTTCCTCCCTTGGCTCGGCCCCAGGCGGTTGTTGTCCATTCACCCACTCCATCACAGGTTAATAAAGCGGCGGTCTTGAAAGGAGAAGTATAAAATGCACTGCTGGCATGGCTTAAATGATGACCGGAAAAAAGTATCTTTTTGCTTGAGATTTTAAGCTCTTTGGCTAAAGTTGCTTTTATCCAAAGCTTATCTTTCAACCAGACCTTGTAGGCATTAACAAAAGATTGCCTGGCCCAAGGAACCGTAGCCAAAAAAGAGAGAGTTATTCTTTCAAATTTCAAAAAGGGTTTTTCGTAAAAAACAACCCAATTTAAATCTCCGGCCTGAATTTCTCCCTTCTTTATACAAAACTCGATAGCCTGCCGGGGAAAACCAGAATCGTGCTTTATCCTACTAAAGCGCTCCTCAGCGGCAGCGGCAACTACTTTTCCATCTTCAATTAAAGCGGCAGCCGCATCATGATAATAACAAGAGATTCCTAAAATTCTCATTGGTCTTTCAATTTTTTCAAACTACCTGAGCTTCTCGTCATCACATTCCATTCCGGAAATTTCCTTATTTGCAAAAAATCTTTGAATATTGAAGAGATTAATCCCAACGGGGTAATTAAAATAAAATAAAGAATCGAGAAAATTATTGTCGCCTGGAAGTCTCCTATCTTCTCGGCTAACTTTTTCCACCTTCTCCAAATTTCTCTCATCTTACTAAAAAAGCGGGTAGACTATTGGAGCTAAAGGTGAGGAGCCGACAAAAAGAATGAGAATTGCCACCAGTAAAAATACCAAAATCATGGGAATGAGCCACCAAAGTTTGCGCTTCCATAAAAAAGAAAAAAACTCTTTTAAAGTTGACAATCTCTCAAACATTTTTCTTTTTCTTATTTCTAAAAATATTAATGCTTTCTAGAAAGAGAAGTAAAACAGCAATCAGCAGAGCTTGGTAGGCATAGACTGCCGTCCTTTCTGCCCAAGGGTCTATTTTAAGAACTTTAAGAAAGGCGGCAAATAGCCAAAAAAATAAAGCCAGCAAAAACATCGCCTTATTTCTTACATTAAGAAGAATAATTGAAGCAATAAGAGCGCTAAAAACTATTAGATTGACACTGATTACAAAGAACGGGTGAAAGTAGCCGGCCGAACGCAATAAGAACAAAGAAAGCAAAAAAATATTAAAAACTGCCAATTGAAAATAATGCTTTTTGGTCCAGTCTCTAAAACTTTTCTTTAAAGATTCTAAATATTTGATTTCTTTAAACATTTCTTCTTCTCTTTATATCAGAAAAGTAAAATAGACTACTAATGACAAGGGTAATAGCACTAACAACAAGACCAGCCTGGAAAATCCTCTGGGGCCTGTAATAAATCCGAATTCGATATTCTTCCGGTGCTCCTTCTATATACCAAGCATTGCTATATAGATTGGCTGAAAAGTGAAGGGGTTCAAATTCCAGCTTTTTATTATCAAGAGTAGTTGCTAATAATTGCCATTCGGGAGAATAGTTTTCAGCAAAAACAATAATTCCCGGTCCCCTGGCTCCATTAACTTCTCCTTCATAAAAAACCGGTGAAATTTGTTTGTACTTTATTATCGGCATAGAGAATTTAGTTTTCCCTTCATTAAGAAATATAAGATTATTATCAAAAACCTTGTATACACCAACATCATCGAATAAAATTTTACTACCAAAAGGATTATCTTTTCTCCTGGTGGGTACTAAATTGATCGTCATATCAGACTCTGTCTGCACTGAAACATAATACAAACTATAATCCTGCCACTCGTGGTGCACAGGAATCCTCTCAACTTCTGTTTTTACAATCGTGTTATTTTTATCCTGACCGAAGACTACTTCTGCAGCATTTCCAAAAAAATATTTACATCTAAATTTAATCAGGTACCGCCTTGTAGGATCATAGTCTAATACCTTAAACTTTGTATATACACCAGGCTCATTCATATCAAAAATTGAAAGGTACTTGTTCCCCGCCAGACTCGTATCTATCTTAATCTCGCCAGAATCAGACACTTCATACAATTCATTACTATTAAAATCTCCGGAGGGTATTAGGTTTTTATTATTCAGATTAATACTGACAACATGATTGCCTTTTTCTAATTTTATTGATCTAAAATATATATTGGAGTCAGTAATTCGATCCACTTCCCAAACTACCTCTTCTCCATCTAAATTCACAGTAAATGAGTCTGTAACGTTAATTCCAAAATCCTCAATCTGGTAGCGCTCTAGAATGGGGCGATAACCCCCTTCCTCAAAAACATCAAAACTATAATCTACCTTGGAGATTTCTCTGTCTTTTAGCCTGCGCCGAATTTTATCTTCCCAAGAAATATAATTTGATAATTCTTGGACCTGTGAATTATATGCAATAATAGCATGCCCCTTGAGCCTCCCTATGTTTGGAATTTTCTGGACAATAGTGTCCTCCGGATTAACAATAACCGAATTCAACCCCGTTGTAGATATTAGCTTTTGCGCTTCATAGTAAGGTGTTGCGTATAGTATCTCTTCTGCTGCATAGAGGCCTCTATTTTTGTCTCTATCTTCCGGGAGACGATAGAAACCCCACTCCCCAAACCTTTCAACCGGAAGATTTTTGATTGCCTCGGGGAAGTCAAGAGCAAAACTCTTCTGATCCCCTTTCTCAAAGATTGTCTTGAGATTCAACTTGGCAGCAAGTGACTTGGCCGAGTCTATCTGGCCTTTTTTCAAGCATTGGTAAAATTGCTTTATTATTTTGGCAACGGGTGCATCCGGAGCATTAAGGGGCGGAAAAAGAACCTCATGCTCACTAAAAAGTTCAAGAATTGACTCTGTTCCTCGATAGCCCCAACTAAATTCCTGAATCTCTTCATCCGGATAGCCGATTATTCGACCATCACCCCTTTTGCTAAGCCATTTTTGGGTATCAAAGATATAAGATGGAAACTCTACGTAAAAACTATCATGTCGGCCAGGCCTAAAAATCTTACCGGTGATAAGCGGGTAGGAATAAAGGAAATTTCCAATTATCAAAATAAGAAGGAATCCGGAAACAACCAGTCTGACAAAAAATAATTTAGGCTGTTCTAGGCTTGAATCCAATTTCCAAAAAAGAAGGCTGATTAAACCTGTATAGGCCAAACTAACCAGGGGCGTAAAAATGTACCAAGGACTGCGGAAAAGACTAAAAAAAGGAACATGTTTAGTTAGCCAGACAAACAAATTGCCGGTGGGAGGATGGGTGCCGGTGCCCAAAAAAACACCAAGAATAAGCATTAAGCTAAAGGCCAAATAAAGATAATTTTTCTTTCTCTCCCTGAATAAAAATGAAAGGAAGGCAATGACCGGTATCAGAAAACTAAAAACAATAAAAGGAAGTCTATAAAAATAATTCAGGGCATAAGGAATATAAAGTGGAAGTCCGGTTACTTCATCAAAAGTATACCAATCCCAGGCTCCCTGGAGCCGTAAAATATTTAAAAGACTGGTGTTTTCGGAAAGACTATCTATCCAACCGGTAAAACCAATTGTAGTTATACTTTCTTGGGCCGGAACACTTTTTAAAATAAAATTCACTGTCGGTGAGAGCCAAAAGGCATTGACTAAGACTATCAATAAACCAACAAACAAAAATTCTTTCAATCTTTCCCAAACAGACTTTCTTCTCAGATCAACCAAAATCAAGGCCAGTTCAAATACCAGTAAAATGAGAAAGAAGGAAATAAAATAGGAGGGGTTGATGCCAGTGCCGGAAACAACAATGCCGAGCAAGACAGAATAAAAACCGGCTTTGCTAAAACTTAGTCTTTTTTCTCTTAATAAAACAAGGAGAGAAAGAGCCAGGGGGAGAGCGGCAATTAAAGAAAGATTTGCCACCTTAACATTTTCCCAAGAATTAAAAAGATAAATATTAAAGCTGTAAAAAACAACAAAAAGAAGCTGAGACAATGCTTTTCTGGGTAGGATAATTCTAGCGAATAAATAAGCGGAAAAAATGATCAAGACAAACCAAAAAACTAGACTGATTATTTGGACCTGTTGCAAACCGAAACCCAATTTAAAGGGAATAACTTGAATCAGATGGAAAAAGAGCCCGGCAGTAGAAGAGGAAAAGTCAGCTCCAGCATTAGCAACCCCATTCCAGACAAAAAACCGTCTTTTAAGCCAAACCCAGGGATCAAGGGGGAAATTGGTATCAACTCCATTGATTAAAACATCTCCCCTACCAATAAACCAGATAAGGGGAGTCAAGCTCAAAAATAAAAGAATAATTAAAAGTAAATATCTCGTATACTTAGTCAACTGCTTCATAAACCTCCAGTTCGTGAACCACCCAAGATGCATGTCTATGATAACCTATCTGTTCAATCTTTATATACCTGGCCTCTTGGGGCTCAAAATACAAATCAACAAACCCCTCTTCCCTTGGGGGGTAACTCTTGGCATAAAAAACTTGTTGCCAGTCTTTGCCATTATCTGACAAGACAACACGATAGCCTGCCTTCTCTTGATTTTTGTCATTATATGAATCAATACGTACTAATACAATCTTTTTTTTGTTTTCTAGATGTATTCTAAAATACTGCTGACCTTTGTATGGTAGCTCTGATTTCCAAAAAGTATTCCTCTCCCCGTCTAGTGCAAGAGAAATATCTTTATTGTTCTCTGAAGCATAAACAGTCAAACTGGAAGCGGGAATAACTTTCTTCTTCAACAAATAGCTAGTAATCCTGCCTTGAACCTCTTCCGTCATATCTGTTAACAAACCTGTTTCTGAATTATAACGAAAGGCAATCACAGATTCTCTAGGAATATCCTTCTCACCAATAATCTTTGTCATTAATTCAAAATCCCGGAAATAGCCAAACCCCCTATCTCCCACCTCTTTGTACCCCTCGTCTGCTATTTCCCAAAGAAAAAAATCTTCAAAAAACTCTCTTGGGAAATTTTCTTGTTTGTCGTAATAAACCAAAAGAATTTGTCCTAAACCGGATTGGAAGGGAGGGATTTTTTCTTTTTCCGGTAGTCCATAGTATGATCTGTCGCTCTCAAGAAAAAAAATTGTTTTATCAGGCAAATCAGGGTATTGACTGGGAATGCTGGCCAAAATTTCTTTTCTGAGTTGCCCTAGCTCAACTTTTTGGTTCACCACTAAAAAAAGACTAATTACATGAAGAAAAATAAGACCGGAGATGAAAAAGACAGCAGGCTTTTTTGCCAAAGACGCTAGTAAAATGCTTACTCCAAAAGTTGCTGGATACAAAAACCTAGAGTCAAGAACCACTAAATATCTTTTTAAAACAAACAGCGGAAAGATAGTAAAGACAATCAGCAAAAACCCAATAATCAGAGGCTTTTTGCTTTTTGATCTCTCGAACACCATCCAAAAAGTTTTAAAAAATACCAACCCTAAAACAATCGTTAAAGTGTCATAAATTAAGCAAGAGAGATCTCCCCATGGACCACCAACATTGATGAGGCGCTTCTCAATGATGAACTCAGATAAATTCTGAGAGAAATTTATCAAAAACTCTTGAGGCAAGATAGCTTGGGGAAATATCTTTATTGGTAGGGTTAACAAATTGTACAAAAAGGTTGGCAGAAATCCTTGCTGTTCAGAACCTACAACCGAAGGGAGGTCGCTTACCCCCAAAAAAAAGTAAGAGAATCGCAAAACTATGTAAAGGAAAAGAACGGTTCCAATCCCAGTTAGCCCAACTCTTTTGCCCTTGCGGGTGAACAGTAACACTGCGAGTACCAGAAGAAAGGCTATCGCCGTTTCTTTGAAAAGAAGGCCCACTAGTACTGAAGCAAAAGATAAATAAAGAAACTTTCTGTTGTCATTATACTGATATAAAGTGAAAAGGACTAAAGATAAAATGCCAAAAAAGACAGCCCCCTGAGCGCCCTCAAAAGTCCCCAACCAAGTTATGGCCTGATGATGACTGCTGTTTATTGCAAAAAATAATGCGCCCAAAAAGGCAATAAATTTATTCCTCGCCAACAAACAAAGAAAAACATAAACAGTAATTGAAACCATACCATGAAGGACTATGCTTAAAATGAAATAAGGATAAGCATTTAAACCGAAGGTTTTAAGCATCGCCATTTTGGCGAAAAGAGAGAGGGGGGTAAAGTGACTTAAGGGACCACTTTGAAGTACTTTTTTCCAATATTCCAAGCCTTTTAATGATGACAGGTGAATACAACGACCAAAAGTATGCCACTCGTCTTGCTCAAAAAAAGCACCCGACAACTTCCAATAGGCAAGTATCACAATTAAAAAAATAATTGAGATAAAAAGCAAATCTTTCTTAAACCTACCCATATTTCATAATATTACTTTTTACTGCACACCACTTCCACTTGATAAAAACCAGGAGCTGGCAATAACAGCTTTTTCCTAAAAAATCTTAAAAACTTATTTCTCTCGAATATTTCTCGTAACTTTAAATTGGGTTTAATAATTTTTAAGCGGATCAACGCCTTGATAACTAATTCTAGCAAAGAATATCTCCTTTTTTCTTTGACAAATTTTAACAATTTTAAACCATTCTTTAAAAAAAGATTTTTGAATTCTTCTTCTGATTTAAACTCATTAATATGAGTCGGGTCTAAAACAAACTCACCATTTTTGCGATAAAAATAAATTGCCCATGGTTTTTTCATAATTGATGAAACATAACAGCTTCTACCCTTTTTCAAAACTCTAGCTATCTCAGCTACCATTTTTTCGGGGTTTTCCACATGTTCTATAACCATCCAACTATACACAAAATCAAAAACATTATTTTTAAAGGGCAGGACTTGAGCATCAGCGACCACAAACTTATAATTTGGAAATCTCTTTTGGACAAAACGGATATTTGCCTTTGATATGTCAATAGCAGTTAAGGACTTCTCCTCAAGGAGGCCTGTTTTCTGTAAATCAAAAATCATAACTCCATCTCCGCAACCAACCTCTAAAACCTTCGAGGGGTTCCTTTTTGTTGTTTTTAATCTCTTAAACTCTCTATATAAAAGAGGGTTAATTGGCCTGTGAGCAAAAATAAAATGGGTCATCGCTTCCAACTCTTATTAGTCGAGTTTTCTATCTGTTTATAAGTTTTATCTAGATAGCGAATATCAGGACCTAGAATATTCATTGGATGGGAAATCTACGTTTCAAAAATACGACCCCATAGCTAACAACTGAGACAAAGGACATAATTGGATGAAGTAACCAGGCTTTCTCTTTTGTCTTTATAAAATTAACAAATCCCTCAATCATCGGGCCCAAAAAAGTGGCGCAATAAAAAAAAGAGAGAATAAATCTAGAAACTGATACTCCCTCTAGCCAAGTTCTTTTTTTCTCATCTTTTCTATTTAAAAACTTCCCTCCGATTTTCAATCTTTTTTTAATAAAATCCCTCATGGAATTAATATGATAATGATATATTCCGTAGCCAGGAACTCTTGCGAAACGCCTATAGCCTGCTTCCATGGCAAAAAAGGAAAAGTTAGATTCCTCAAACATTGGTTTATAATAACCAGCTTTTTTAATTACTGATTTGTTCCACAAAAATCCATTAGCACCCAAGGGGTAAGCTTGTCCTTTTGGGATTTCATATTCTATATAACCTTTTTTCTTTGTTTGCTTTAACCTAGCAGCAATACAGCGAGAAAAAGGGTCTGCAATATGCGCTGCCATACTATATCTATTAAAAATATTGTCATTCTTTTTATTAAAGTAAAATGATTCAACACCAAAAAGAGAAGGGTCAACCACTAATGGTTTCACCATTTTTATTAACCAATCTTTTTTGGCAATTTCATTGTCTGAGTCCATTAAAGCAATTATCTTCCCCCTAGCTTCCTGAATTCCCAGAGACTTACCAGATTCCTGGTCCACTGCTGGATTGTCAATAATTATTGCTCTATATTTCTTTGCGATCTGACGTGTTCTATCTTTCGACCCACCATCAACTACAAAAATTTCATATCTAGATCGGGGATAATTCTGGTTTCTTATACTTTTGAGGCATGATTCCAAATGTTTCTGAGCATTAAAAGTTGGGATAATAAAAGATACAAAGGGAAGCTCTCGGTTTCTAGATTTTTTTTGCATGATTATTAATTCAGTCCAATAATATCAAAAAAACCCAACCTTATAAAGTTGGTCTATCTCTCTCGGGTTTACACCAAAACAGCCCGTACCCTTCCTGAACACGGAGACTTGGAGTTTTTTTTACACGGCTATGTCAATATAATAAAGGCTAATACTTAGGAGAAAATAAAATCGAGACTACAACAGCGGAAACAGGGAGGAATAATTTTATTGGTTAAAATCAAATTTTGGAAATATTTAGTCCGATCGGAACTCCACATAGTCTCAATGGTTTGATTATCTCTTAAATGGCCAATCTTCCATGATAAACATCCTGTAGTAATTTTTCCATTATCATAAAGAGCAATTGTGCTAAAAGGAGTGGTACAAGATGATGATTTTGAAGGCATGGCCCCTTGATAATAAGCAGTCAGGTTATTAATATCAGGTTTGATTGAAAGATTAGTCTGATAATTTCTACTCTTTTGCTTCACAGCCTTAAGTTGCTCAGTTAAAATTTTTACCTCCTGACTGGTAAAGTATTTATTTTGGGGAATTGGTACCCCAAAAGCATCTTCCCCTATACCAGTTTTTTGATAGTAATTAAGTATAGCTTTATTAGCTGCTGGCGTTTTATAAACAAAATGCTGCAGGTTCCATTCATCCACTTCTAATTTTTCTATAAAATCATAAATTTTGGTCAATTTATAAAAATTATCTCTCCGAATCACGGTATTAATTTTCATATTAATTGGTTTGCCCGTTTTCTTCCTCTCTTCACTCAAAGCCGTTACCCCCGACATAAGACGATCAAAGCTTCCTTTGACTCCTCTGCCTAAATCGTGCTCTCGATCAACATCGGAATCTAAGGATAAGGAGATAAAATCTAATCCTGATCTGGCAATATCCTTGGCAAATTTTTCTAAAAAATAACCATTGGTGGTCATAGAGGTAAAGATCTTTTCCTTGGACATTAGTTTGATTATCTTGATCATTTCCGGATTAAGTAAGGGTTCGCCTCCACTAAAATAGACAAATGGTTTATATTTCTTTAATTCCGGCATAATTTTTTTAACATTGCGTAAGGACAAATTGGAATTTTTAAGATGTTGTCTTCGATATTGAGCATTAACACACATCGGACAATTTAAATTACAAACGTTGGTCACATAGATTTTAATCAACCTGGGAAATGGAGTAATTTTCCTCCTTAAAATTGCATCTGATAGGAGGTTGAAAGTTGTTTGGGGATAATCTAAAGCTAATTTAATTTTTTTAGCCAGTGGAATAATATTCATAATTTGATAACAACTTTATTTTATTAAAGTATACCCCCATGAAAACGTTTCCTTTTTATTTTAACTACTCTTGTACAATACCAATAACTAATGGGAAAGCCCAAAATCGAAGATTCTTCCCAATTATCTTTCTCAATTTTTTAAGCATTCTCAGTTCTTTGCAAAAATTTTTGAATGATAAATAGCGAATGATACTAAAAGATATTTACTGAGCGCAAAAAGGGTTTCTAGGCCGTATTTAATTGAGCGCCTAAAATTTATTGACGAAGCATCAGGGAAATAACGAACTGGAACCGGCATCTCTCCAACTCTGTAGTTCTGATGAATTGCCGAAATCAAAATTTCTTGGTCAAAAACAAAATCATCTGAAAATTTATGGAAGGGTAGCTTTTTAAACACATTTTTGTGAAATGCTCGAAAGCCAGTATGATATTCTGAAAGATTTTGGCCAAGAATAATATTTTCCAGAACTGTTAAGAAACGATTGGCAAAATATTTATAAGCCGGCATTCCGCCTTCAAGTACTTCTTTTCTGGTCCTTATTCGAGAGCCAAGCATGATATCAAAACGCCCATCAATTATCGGTTTAACAATTTCCCCCGTTAAGCGGCTGTCATATTGATAATCAGGGTGAATCATAACCACTATATCAGCTCCCCCATTGAGGGCCATTGTGTAACAAGTCTTCTGGTTACCACCATAGCCTCTGTTTTGGGGATGAACAATTGTTTCAATACCTAATTTCTTAGCCTTCTTGACTGTTTTATCATGGCTACCATCATCAACCAAAATTATCTTATCAACCACCCCCGGAGTAATATCTTTATAGGTCTTTTGCAAAGTCCTTTCCGCATTATAGGCGGGCATCACGACAACTACATTGGCTGTCCCTTTTCTTTTTGACATCTAAGAAAACTCTAAGGAGATTATATGCTACAATCACTGTAATTTGAAGGGGTTAAAGCACGACGAAAAAATGCGCAAATTATTCCGCATTCTAAATCCTATTGTAGCCAAAAACTAACAATTGGTAAAATAGTGCAACAATAGTCCCTTTATGAATATCTTACTGGTCAGACCATATAATAAAGAATCTCTAACAGTTGTACCCCCTCTTGGTCTAGGATATTTAGCAACTTCCTTAAGAAAAAATGGTTATAAAGTAAAAATACTAGATTGTGTTAAAGAAAAAATCAAACCCGAAGATTTTGTTCCAATATTAAGAAAGGGAAAGCCTGACGTATTAGGACTAACGGTATACTCATCCGATTTGGTTATCACAAAAAAGTATTTGGGGGAGGTTAAAAAATTAAATAAGAACATCACTACTGTCATAGGCGGCCCTCACCCTTCAGCATTACCTAAAGAATGTTTTGATTTTTGTCAGGAATTGTTAGATTTTGCATTCGTTGGTGAGGCAGAATTAGGTTTGCCGCTCTTGGTGGAAAAACTTAAAAAAGCAAAAAAAATACGGGCCAATAGTTTAAAAAATATTCCTGGTTTAGTCTGGAGACATAACGATAAAATTAAAATAAATAAGCCTAAATTTCCACTGGATTTAGATAACCTTGGTTTTCCTTCTTGGGACTTGATTAAACCCGAAACATATCCTCATGCTCCAATCGGAGGATTCGCTCGCAGTTTTCCAGTTGGCTATATTCTAACTTCGCGGAGTTGTCCTTTCCAGTGCACTTTTTGCGCTGCCAGGGCTGTTCATGGGTCCACTTTCCGCAGAAGAAGCTTAAGGGAAATAATGAAAGAAATTAAATACCTAATTAATACAAGGGGGATAAAGGAGCTACATATTCTTGATGACAATTTCACCTTAAGCCAAAACTTTGTCAAGGAATTCTGCCAAGCAATAATACAAAAAAAGTTTAATTTTTCTTGGAATTGTTCTAACGGTATTCGTCTAGACCGGATTGACGAAGAAACCGCGTCGCTCATGAAAAAGGCTGGGTGTTATTCGGTTGCAGTCGGAGTCGAATCTGGTTCTGACCGCATATTAAAGCATATGAAAAAAAATCTAACTAAAAAAGAAATAAAAAAGCAAATTCGTTTAATCAGTGAGGCAGGCATAGAAGTGACAGGATTGTTTATTCTTGGCTATCCAGCAGAGACTAAAAAAACTATCCTAAAGACAATTTCCTTTGCTAAATCATTAAATCTAACCAGGGCCTCTTTTACCACTTTTGTTCCTCTACCAGGAAGCGAAATGTGGGAATATTTACAAAAAGAAAGGAGACTGAACCCTTCTGATTTAAACACGCTTTCATATTATCGAACTGACATAAATTATATGAAGAATGTTTCCCAAAAGGATTTTCGATTGCTTCAGAAGAAAGCTTTTATCGAATTTTACCTTCGACCAAGAATAATCTTAACCTTAATCAGAGAAGTCAGCTCACCAAAACACCTTTTTTCCATCTTGAAAAGGGTAGTTTACTATCTGAGACTTTGGCTTATTCCGAAGTTTCTCTTTAATAATTCTCTAGTGGTATCTTCATAATTTTCTTCTTACTTCTTCTGTAATGTCTTTTAACTTTTGATTTTTGGAATCATCCCAAGAAATGCCATAATCGGAAAGAGTAATAAAAGAAACTAGAAAAAAACTAAAGCTAGCAATAAACTCAAAAGAAAATTTCTTCTCATTAATTCTCAGAAAATTCTTTAACAATGCCCATGTTTTTGATCTCGGAAAGAGTTAAATTCCTGACAGTTGCTGACTTGATATCCAGCCTGGTAGGAGAACCCGGCACGCTAAATAAAATATCCTTGATCTTGGTTCCTCCCGGGTCAAGAATAACTGAATGATTCTTATATATACCAAAGTTTCCTATCGGTTCTTGATATGTTGCCCTTCCTTCATCTGTAACCAATGTTACTTGAATATTAGCGAAAGGGCCACCCATTTCAAATATTATTTCTAACTGAGAAGGACTTTCCATAAATTCGAAAGGGTTGCTAGCCCAATTCAAAGCAGCAATTGGGTCTATCTGGCTAAACTGTGAACTAACAACCTCTATTTCACTAATAGCTGGCGAGTCATCAGATGCAGTCGCGGTAATGTCGAAACTCAAAAATCGAGCATCAGATGGTTCAAAATTTTCAATAACGATTTCACTGTTATTTCTTAACAAGCCGGAGTTCTGTTCCAATACCGTTTCCCAACTATACCCATCTCTCGAAAGGGCAATTGAATAAGATGTGGGCGATAATAAATGTTGCCAATTAACCCAAATTAGTCTATTTACGTTTTCTATCATTCCTAAATCAATCCTTAATTCTTCATGCTTGTTATCATGCCACCAAATTCGGTGACCTTGCCAAACGGTATCCATATCCTTATCTACAACATTTCTTAACTCCCGATATCTCCATTCAGAAAGACTTTCTACTTTAACATCCTTGTAATATCTTTCCCGGTCCAACAAATAAGACACCAGTTTTCCCCTTTCAGCAATCTCTGCTTTATCATTCTCTGGCTGATCTTGGTTAGGAAACAAACTCGATATTTTGTTGTCATCCGGAACAACTTTTGCCTTGAAAGTCAAAAGCATAGGGGTTAAGGAGCATATTTCCCCAATATCCCCCTGGGCTGTTTCCAAGGAACCATTCGTTAAAAGGTCTCTTGTTTCTGACGTTGTTTGGATCAAGCCATTCTTACCGTAATAAAATGTATATAAAGCGCCTACTCTTTTTTCATCTTTTGCTAAGGCAGAAATTAATTCGTCATAATTCGTATACATTTCAAAATCATAACGGTCAATTTTATATCTCCAGGCAATAGCGGTTGTTTCAGGCATTGATGAAACAGAAAAGGCATTCCTGAAATAATCTTGGGCATCTTTGTTGACATCAAAATAGAGAATATCTCCATTGTGAATTTCGGGTAAATATTCCTTAAGCTGTTTATAAAAATTTGCTACAGGAATACTTCTGGTTTGCAACAAAAAGTTCTGATAGGAAAACGAGCTTACAATATTCAAAAATCCCCAAACAATGATAATGCCACTACCAAATCTGCCCAATAAATCTTTTTTTTCGCGAAAGAATAGATAAAGCAAGGCCAGAATACCTACTAACGAAAAAAAGGTATTTGTGAAATAACGATGTGTAGTTCCGAAAAAAGCAGTCGGTTGATAGGCCGCATAGGTTGCTATGCTCACTAATACCCAAACATAAAGAAATAAATACAGTTTCCTCTTCTCTTTCTCAATCATGAAATAAAATAATATCAATATATAAAGAAGAATACCTCCCAGAAATCCTATAAATATCTTTTCTCTTGATATATTTAGAAGAAGAGAGCTAAATATACTTCTTGAAGCGAAAAACCATAACAAACTAAGAATTAATGAGACTGTCGCGAGAAACAGCCCCCGCTTATCCCTTTTAAACAAAATAAAAAAGAATATTGCTAAAGATATAATTGAAAATATCTCGATATAAGGCAAATTTAACTCCAGCAATCTTTTAATCAACAACTCTTTAGCAAAAATAAAACTAATATAATTATCTGGAATTATTACATTTGAAAGAGAAGAAAAAAAATTAAATGTCTTATATAATTCACCCTTAAAAATTGAGATAATAAAATTTCCTACTGAAAGAGCTCGGCTGTCTGGGCCTGATATATAAAAATGATGAAATATAACTATAAAAGGCAAGGATCTAATAAAAGAAGAAAACAAGGATTTGGGCATTTTCTTAAAAGCAAAGAAAATTATCTCAAAAGCTAAAACAATTGCTATAAAATAATGTACTCTAAGGGGAACAAGGAAAACACTTAACCAAAAGAAAAAAACTGCAAGTAAGTAGTAAAAGATCTTTTTCTTAGAGAAATACAAATTATAAAAAATTAGGATAATTGAAATGAATAGGATAGCCATATGAGCCAACATCGAATTTGCTAGCCAAAAGAATCCTTCGGAGGAAATATTACCTGCGGCAAATAATAAAGCCGCTATTCTCCCTAGAGAGGAGGAAAAAAGTTTAGAAAAAAGAAAATATACACAAAGGGTCGAAACAAAATAAAAAACAAGTATTAATGCATAATAAGGCACGATGCTTTCATTTCCAAAAACTTTGTAAATGGGATAATAAGGGGTAATTGAGAATTTATAAGGACCTACTCCCAATAATCCTTTGCCAAAAAAACCAACTTGTTCATTGATATGATCAAATTTAAAAAATATCGCATTGTCATCTTTCCAAACACCCATCCCCAATATTTGCCCGTAAGAAATAAGCACAACAATCAAAAGAAAAATCCAATATTTGATATTCCCAGCTTCCATTATTTCTAATCTTATCATCTTCGTATCCTACTAGACAAAATTTTTTACAAGGTATAGATTATTTGCAGGGGAGAAAAACATCTGATGAAGAAAAATGTGTTTAAATGTATCTTGTGCGGGAAAACTGAAAGAAAAATCTTTTACAATGAAAAGAGGTTACCTAAAAAAACTATTTCCTCAAAAGAAGCTCTCTGCACAGGAGAAATCGGAGCAAGGGGAAAACATGGGAAAATATGGATATGTAAAAACTGCGGGTTAATTTCTCAAGATTTATCTTTTTCGGAAAAGGAGCTAGAAAAAGCATATTCCGAAGGATCTGATAAGAAATATTTTGAACAATTAAAACAAAGGGAACATCTTTTTACCCGCTCTATACAAAGGATTGAAAAATTCATTAATCCTCCTGGAAGACTTTTAGACGTAGGTGCAAATGCCGGTATCTTTCTGAATATTGCTCGCAAATCAGGGTGGACTGTTGAAGGCATAGATCCCTCGGTATGGTCGAGGAAAGAAGCAAAAAGACGATTTGGGATTAAGGTAAAAAATATAATTTTTGAGAACTTTAAGGAAAAACCAGGATCCTTCGATCTTATTACAATGTGGGACGTATTGGAACATTACGTTGATCCTCTCGCGCAATTAAAAAAGGCGAGGGTTCTTTTGAAAAAAAATGGAATTCTCGCCTTGACAACAATAAACATAAACAGTTGGTTTTCAAAACTCCTTGGTTCTCATTGGACATGGTTAATCAGAATACATCTTTGGTATTTTACCCATCGAACTCTTACGGAAATGATAAAAAAAGCCAATTTTGAAATAGAATGGGCCGGAAATCAAACAAGATATTTCTCATTACCATACCTTTTGGCACGATTTACAGGTAAAAATTTTTCCTGGTTGCCCAAAATTTCTCTACCGGCTCCAACCGGAGACATCATTTTTCTGATTGCACGAAAAAAAACATAAGTTTCACTACTCCTCTTATTCCCTTTTATAGATTACTGCCACTATTTGGGAAAAGATTGTTATCGTCAATTCTTATTTTTTTTATTTCCGCTCCTCCTAAATCCTCCAAAACATCTGCTTTATATAATTCAATTTTATCCAAAAAATAGTTTGCAGCATTGGCGTCATACACCTTAAAACCCAAAACCGCATATTTCGCATCTCCCGGGATTTTGCCAATTAATTTTTTATCAACCCAACAATCCGGCATATCATCTCTGGCTGAAAGGCGTACCGCAACATGGTCTCTACCACTCAAAGCTTCTTCCATGTTAGGATAGAATTTAATAACTATCACTCCATCTTTATAATCTTTCCCTTGGGTTTCGATTTTTATTCTGTATTCAATCTCAAAACCAGACCATCCGTCAACCGCCACTGGTTCTGACTTCCACTGAGTAAGGGGTAGTGTATCGTCTAGATTAAAAGACTTAACTTTCTCCCTTGAGAATATAGAATAATATGGTACTTTCGCAACAATAAAATCCAAATCAGGTGCTTGCCAAGAATTGATCTCTTGATGTAAGCCAAAATCAGATAATTCATCGATCGTTAAAGCAGTATATGTCTGCCGCATTTCTGAAAGGGGCTTATTCCAAGATTTTATTGATCGCATCCAGTTATAAAAATCAACACTGATCCAATCCAGATTGGCAACTGCATACTGAGCCCCAGCCTCTTGAAATTCAGCAAGCGAAAAATACGGCCAGGGCCAACGATCATAAACAATCCTGATTCTACCCTCAGGCACTGGAACTGATGAATGAGCCGCAACTACTGATCCCTTTGGAATATTATTGATCATCCATTCCTCGATTAATTCGCGGTTCCATGGCTTTGTGTATTCTTTTAAAATTATCAGGCTTTTAGACAAATTCTCCCAAACAGCAAGAGATAAAATAACAATAGCTATGGGTAAAAGAAATTTTTGGGGCTTAACATTTAAAAGTTGCCAAATTGTATAAGCTGCAAAAATTAAAAGAAAAGGGGTTATTGAGATAAGGTTCCTTGTGTAAAAACCTCCGCTTGAATAGATTGTCATAAAATAAAAAAATGGGATTATTACTGACAAGAGCAAGACCGATTTCCATCTTTCCTTGAAGATCCCAACCAAAATTCCACCAATGATAACAAAAGAGGTAATCTTCCCTACGCCAATATTAAAAAGGTACCAATAAGGATAATAAAATAGTTTCATTCTTCCTACTCCGTATTTGAGAGAGGCGTAGGATAACTGAGAAAGAGCTGTTTCTAGATTAATAATTAAATAGGGGTTCAAAAGCAAAAAAACCAATAAGCTAATGACAGGTATTACGAGCAAGTAAGGATTGAAAAAAGAGCTTATCTTTGCTTTCAAATTTTGTTTTTGCCATGATTTTTCAAGATAAACAAGGAAAAGGGCGAAAAAGGGAAAAAACTGATACTTTGTTGATAGATGTAACCCAAGAAATATTCCACAAAGAAGTACCCTTGAAAAATTTACTTTCTCACGAAGATGTAATATTGCCCAAAAAGAAAGTAAAAAAGTAAATGTGTTATATATATCCGGAAGCCCCAAGTGGCTATTTAAAACCTGTCGATAATTTACACAAACGAGCATAGCTGTGATTAAACCAGTAAGTTTTCCAAAGAGCTTTTTACCAACGAGGTAGGAACCCCAAACTACGCCGACCCCAAATAATGCGGTAACCCAACGAACCCAAAAAAGAGCATTAACATCTTGGGGCCCTAATATTTCCAACTGAAATATTTTATTATAGATATCTTCGCCCAATGGAAATTTTATAAAACCTTCAATAATCTGGCTGAAATTTGAGAAAAAATATTTTAACCACCCTAGGGGGATAAAAAGAAATCTAAAAAATTCATAATTAACAATATTTGTTAAAGCTGGATATTCATAGCGATAGGGTTCGAAATTTTTATTTTTGATGAAAGAGGTCGCGGTTGAATTAATTGTACTTTCATCACTATGGAATTGATGAAACCCGGGTTTTGTTCCAATAAAACGCAGAAGGCCGGCGATTAAAATCACTACTATCAACAAAATTGAATATTTATCAATTTTGATTTTTCTCCCCATTCTGGCTTCTAGTTTAACACTTTATAATACTTTTAGGCATGTTATTATTTATCGTATGAAAATTGCCATAATCGGCGGAGGCTATACCGGACTCGCCGCTGCTTATTATCTTTCCAAGAAAGGGAATGAGGTCGTTCTTTTTGAAAAGGATAAAACTTTGGGAGGACTCGCTTCGGGCTTTAAGGATAAAAGCTGGAAATGGTCACTTGAAAAATATTATCACCACATATTTGCTTCAGACCATGAGATAATAAAATTGGCCAAAGAAGTCGGTTGTCCATTTTCTTTTTCAAAACCAAAAACCTCAATTTATTATTCAGGAAGAGTCTCAAGTTTCCGCACCCCTATTGACTTAGTTCAATTTTCCCATATTCCCGTTTTGGCAAGATTGAGGACCGGATTCACAATTCTAGCCCTTAAATTTATACCAAATTGGAAACCACTGGAAAAGATCACTGCTATCAAATTCATTCAAAAAACTTCTGGGAATAAAGCCTGCAAAGTAATCTGGTTACCCCTTTTTAAAGCAAAATTCGATAAAGACATTAATAAGATACCCGCTTCTTGGTTTTGGGCTCGAATTAAAAAGCGCGGAAATGTTTTTAGATACCCTCGTGGAGGTTTTGACAAATTAACTTCCTTAATTGTTAAAAAGGCAAAAAAAAGGAAGGCGAAATTTCTGATAAAAACTATGGTTAAATCGATAAATATTGATAAGAATAAAATAAAAATTAAAACTAACAAAGGTGTTCACTTAGATTTTGACAAAGCTATCTGTACTTTACCCGGGGAAACATTCGCCAAAATTGCGCCCAGCCTTCCACTCAGTTACGCAAAGAAATTGACTGACCTTAAAGGAAAAGGAACTATCAATTTGGTTCTTAGCTTAAAAAAGAAATTTTTGACCGATGGAACTTTTTGGCTCAACGTCAATGATACAAAATTCCCATTTATTGGAGTAATCGAACAAACAAACCACATATCTAAAAGCAAATATAATAACGACAATATTATTTATATAGCCAACTACTTACCCCCTAATCATCCGTTTTTTAAAGCTGATAAGAAATTTCTTATAAGGAAATTTTCTCCTTATCTTAAAAAAATCAATCCAGAATTCGATAAAAAGATGATCAGACAAGCTTGGATCTTTAAGTCAACCTTTGCCCAACCGGTGATGACTCTTAACTATTCAAAAAAAATCCCTCCTTTTGAGACTCCGATTAAAAATGTCTATCTTGCCAACATGCAACAGGTTTACCCCTGGGATAGACAAACAAATTATGCTGTAGAGCTGGGAAAGAGGATAGGTGAGATTGTCTCTAGGGCTTCTTAAGCTTAACAAATACTTGTGTCCATAGTCCAGTAAATCTACTCTCAATGACTATAGCACCGGGAAAAAGATTAAGCAGTCTGTTCGTGTTGTACGGTGTGTCTGGATGCTCCTCTATACTGTCTCTTCCGCTTAAGAGTTTTCTTAACCAGGTATATTTAATCACTGGATGCCATTCATTTGGAACGGTGGCATAAATTAACCCTCTACGCTTTACCACCCTCAGTGTCTCTTTCGCTACTAATTTGGGTTTATCTACGTGTTCCAAAATATCTGAAAGTAAGACTATATCAAAGGTGCCTGCTTTAAATGGCAGGTCCTTGGCATCAGCAACCAATGCTTTATTTGTAAGGAAACCAGCTTTACGAAGTTTCTTTCTGGCTTTAGTAATATCGCTTTTTGAAATATCAATTCCGACGATGTCAACACCCTTCTCCAAAAGTGGAATTAAAAGAATGCCGGTATTACAACCTATATCTAACACTTTCTTCCCGGAGTAATCAATCTTATTCAGCCAAAAAGATATCCGGCTGCGATGGAAAACTCTCTCAAAAATATTCCCTCTATGCATTGCTTCATCCAGATCATAACCAAATCCGTCTGATCTGGCTGCCTTAGAAATTTTCTGCTTTGTCATAGCTGAATCTAGATTACCATCATCCTCTTCTGCCTTCAAGAAACTTGCGCGATGAACTGGCTGAATGTATCCTAAGAAAGTAAATTACAGACCCAGAGAGAAAAATGAAACTTAAAAAAATCCTTTTTAATAATTTTCCTTTGGTCCTGATTCTCCTGCTCCTTAATATTTGGACCTGGAAGCACATTCCCTCTTTACAATTCCAGGGTGAGGGAGCCTTTTATTTTCTGGAATTTAAATGTGATCTAGGTCCATTTTTCCCCGTTCCTGCAGTAGAATCAGAAAGACTGGCCCGGATTATCTTCCATTTTTTACCTCAATGGTTTGGGGACAGGATGTTTCTTTATATGTCCTTTTTGTTCGCAGTCATGCTGCTCATGGATTTAATCATCTATCTCCTGACGCAAGTCATTAGTAAGAGCAAACTAGTAGCTTTTTTAACAACCCTATTCTGTAGCTTGAACTATATGGGCAGTTTCAACATGTTTTCTCAGGGCGGTTACCAATGGTTCGTCCAAAGGGCAATCTTGCTTCCCTTTGTACTTTTAGCCTTCTCTCTGCTTGTCTTACACTTCCGTCGGGGCTTTTGGAGCTACTATATCTTCTCATTATTACTCTATCTCTTCACCATTAGAATGGGCTTTTATGGGACAATGTTTTTACCACTCTTTATCTTCTATCCCCTTTTCTATGTAATTTCCCATATTCGAGAAAGAAGGAGGTTTTTAAAAACCTTTTGGACTTTTTTGCCGTTTTTAGTAGGAAACTTGTTCATAATCAGGAACGATCCGAATGCTTGTACTGGGCCAGCTTGTGTTGGGAACAATTTCCTTACTGCTTTCTTTGCTTTTGTTTCCAAAATTCCCGATACTCTCTCTGGCATGACCCAGCAATTGTCGGTAATGACTCTACCCCTTTATTGGGAAAAGGGGCTCTGGAAATTTTTAGATATAGAACTCGGCTGGCAATTATCAAAAAATGCACAAATTCTTCTGGCTCAGATAATAGTAACTCTACTTTATTTTGCTGCCTTCCTGGTTATCAGAAAGTTACGGCCAGACTGGAAAGTTCTGGCTTGGACTTCACTTTTAGCTCTAGTTTCAATGTTAATCTTCAATGACTATATCACCTGGATACCTTCGCGCTCATTCGAGAGTCTGCGTTTCTTTTACTTTCCATCTACCATGCTTTCCTTATTCTGGGGTCTCTTTTTCGCTGCCATCCTTTTTCAAAGAAAATTACTTCTCAAAATAGTCTGCCTCATTCTCCTTCTTCTCTGGACCGGCTATAACATTAATACCATCCAAAGAGCGGTTAAAGAAGACGCTTGGAGGCATAAGGCAAACAAAGAAATTCTAGAAACTATCAAACAAAAATCTCCTATTTTAAAAGAAAAGCCCTATTTACTCTTTTTCCCAGGTTCCCTGAATACATTTGGTGGCTACGGCCTACACTTTGCCCAGCGTTTTTACGGCCACCCGGACTCGCGCTTTGATTTTCACGCTCCCAATCTTGCTAAATTAGCTAAAGAAGGCGTCAGTCCGGAGACAATCTATGTTTTTCGATTTGATCATCAAACCAGAACAATTATAGATGAGACAGAATCCTCACGTCTGTTGCTCAAACAACTCGAACTAGAACTAAACTTTAAATGACAACTTCTAAGAATATTTTAGAAATTAAGAATTTAAAAGCCTCTTGCGGCGGGAAAGAAATTTTGAAAGGCATCAACCTAAAAATTAAAACAGGTGAAATCTTAACTGTTTTCGGTCCTAATGGCTCTGGAAAAACTGCTTTGTTAAACACCATTTTGGGCATAAATGGATTCACAGTCTCTAGTGGTAAAATTCTTTTTCAAAATGCAGACATTAGACACCTATCTACAGATCGAAAAGCAAGAAAAGGGATTGCCCTCATGTTCCAAAAACCTGCCAAGGTTCCAGGTGTCAAGCTTCTAGATTTATTAAAGTTTTTAGAAACAGACAAACAAGTATTAAATAAAAAAATCCAAGCTCTAGATATGAAAAAACTTATAAATCGAGAGCTCAACCATAACTTCTCTGGAGGAGAATTGAAACGCTCGGAACTTTTACAAGTTTTGTTGCAAAAAGCAGATCTCTATCTACTAGATGAACCAGATTCCGGCGTTGACCTGGAGAATATTAAACTCATCGCTAAACAACTTAATAGTCTGATTAAAAGCAAAAGGAAAAGCGCCCTAATAATAACCCATACTGGAAATATATTGGACTATCTTAAAACAGATAGGGCCTGTGTTTTGATTGATGGCAAAATTTGCTGCGAGGGCCAACCTAGAACTATCCTGGAAACAATAAAAAAATACGGCTATGAAAAATGCCTGTCATGCAAAAAATAAACTTTCTAAAAAAAATCAAACTTAAATATTTTTCCCGAGCTAATCGAAATAAAATCCGCTCAACAGGTTTTGATCTTAATTTAAA
The DNA here is from genome assembly GCA_964583685.1 of uncultured Gammaproteobacteria bacterium. GTDB lineage: Bacteria > Patescibacteriota > Microgenomatia > UBA8517 > UBA8517 > CAZOVJ01. Next base: position 369,353 of record CAZOVJ010000001.1, read on the forward strand.
GCAAAAAACCAGTTATTTCTTCCTCAGGGATATGAATCCTGGGTGCTCCTTAATCGACCAAGGGGGTATTGAGATTTTAAATATCAATCTTGCCTTAGAAAAATACAAATGGCTGAAGAACTACTACGGCAAATTAATCAAATCCAAGAATCCCTCTCAAGGCTACTTTGTCCGCTCCTTGGCCGGGCAAAAAATAGATAATCCCGTTCAACTCTGCCTTTATATCGCCGCTAATCAACTTCAGCAAAATTTACATAACATCATCATTGCCGAAAAGAATTCACGCTTAAACATTATCACTGGTTGCCTAACCGCTAACTCCGTTGCTGAGGCGAAGCACATTGGCATTACTGAAATTTATTTAAAAGAAGGAGCTCAAGTCATTTATAATATGATTCATAACTGGGAAAAGGGAGTAATTGTCAGAGCAAGAGCGGCTACCCAGGTAGGGGAAAATGCTTCCCTTGTTTCCAATTATCTCTGCCTCGCCCCGGTTAAAGACCTGCAAATATCTCCTGTGTGTTATTTAGAAGGAAAAAATAGCCGGGCAAAATATAATTCATTAGTCTATGCTCATCCAAATTCAAAATTAGATATAGGAACTGAAGTTTTTCTCAACGGAAAAGGTACAAAAAGCGAAGTTACAAATAAATCTATAAGCAATGAAGGAATAATTTATGCCAGAGGTCACCTTATCGGTGCTGCCCCCAAAATCAAGGCTCATTTGGATTGTAAGGGCTTAATTGTTTCCAAAAAAGGCAACATCCATGCTCTTCCTGAACTGGAAGCACAGCTATCCGAAGTGGAAATGACCCATGAAGCAGCGGTGGGCAAAATATCCCAAGAGGCAATAGAATATTTGATGGCCAGAGGTCTAAGCAGGAAAAAGGCTATATCAGTAATCATCAGAGGATTCGCTGATATCTCCACCATGGTTTTACCAAAAAGGATCCAAAAAGAGATAGAAGGTTTCAATATAGGGGAATGAAGAAAATTGTTCTGGTCAGACCAAATTATCAAAGTCACATCATCACTCCGCCTCTAGGACTGGGTTATCTTTCCTCTTATTTAAAACAACATAAAATTGAAACTAAAATCGTCGACGGCCTCAGGGATAATTTAGAGACAAAAATCTTATTAAAAAAGATTCTGGTTGAAAAACCAGATGCTGTCGGCATCACTTGTCTGACTGCTTTTTACAACGAAGCGGTTAAACTTTGCCGGCGAATCAAGAGAAAGAAAATTAGATGCGTTATCGGCGGCGTTCACCCCACCTTTCTTCCCTACCAAACCCTTGAGGATTCAAGGGCGGATTTTGTCATCTGTGGAGAAGGAGAAATTGCTTTTTTAAAACTCATCAAGTCCAATTTTATTAATAAAAAAATTCCCGGTGTTTACTCCTTGGATAACCTGAAAAAAACCACACCTATTAAAAAGGCAAAAGCCGTTACCGATCTTGATAAGCTACCTTTTCCGGACTGGGAACAAATAGACCCAAACACTTACCCTAAAGCACCCCACGGAGCAATTGTTAAAAATTTCCCAGTGGGCGTGATTATGAGCACCCGCGGTTGTCCCTATATGTGCTCATTCTGTGCGAGCCCAAAATTTTATGATCGAAAAATCAGATTCAGGTCACCAAAAAATGTCATCAGGGAAGTGGAATATCTAGCCAAAAATTTTGGGGTCAAAGAAATTCATTTTGAAGATGACAATCTGACTTTGCAAAGGGAACATGTAGTAAAAATCTGCCGCTTAATAATCAGAAGCAAAATTAAAATTAGCTGGGCTTGTCCTAATGGGGTTCGGGCCGACAAGATAGATGAAAAATTACTAAGATTGATGAAGAAAAGTGGTTGCTATTATTTGGCTTTCGGCATTGAATCGGCCAATCCCCAAATATTAAAGAATGTCCATAAATTAGAAAGTATTGAAACAATACAAAAGGCAATTGAAATTACCAACAATGTTGGGGTTCAGGCTCAAGGGTTCTTTATCTTCGGTCTTCCTGGAGAAAATAAAGACACGATTGAAGAAAGTATCCAATTTGCCAAGAGATCAAAATTGTCAAGAGCTCAATTTATTCTCCTAGATGTTATTCCTGGTTCTGAGCTTTGGGACACATTAAAGGGGAAATTTAAGCCAAATTGGAAGAAAAATAGCTATAAAGAACCCGAATGGATTCCAAAAGGTTTGACAAAAAAATATCTGATGGAGGCCCAGTCAAAAGCCTTCCGCGAATTCTACCTCCGGCCAATTATTTTTTTGAGGATGGCCAAATCTATCCGTCCTAAACAAATAAATTTTTTATGGCAAAGAATTAGGGAATACCGCATTTTCCAATGAAAACCAAATTTTACAAATCTCAGGTAATTGAGAACCAAAAACTCAACTATAAGTTTCGTCATCTCCGCTTCAAACTTAAAGATAAAGGTTTTTCCTTTAAAGCCGGCCAGTTCCTGATTATCAAGATTTCAGAATCTGTTTTCCGGCCCTATTCCATTGCCTCTATCCCCAAAAATCTGCCTTATTGGGAGCTCCTAATTGATATTTCTCCGGCTGGACCAGGCAGTCAATTTTTAAAAAAATTAAAACCAGGAGAAATTGTTGAAACAAGCAGTGCCAAAGGGAACTTAACTTTAAAAGATGATAAAAGCAACAACCTTATCTTTGTTGCTACCGGCTGCGGCCTTGCCTCCATTAAGCCAATTATCGAGGAACTTTTAAATCGAAAGAGTCAAAAGAAAATTTATCTTTTCTGGGGACTAAGATATCAAAAAGATATTTTTTACCAAAAACTTTTAGAAAAATGGAAGAAAGAACAATCAAATTTCCATTATGAAATTATCCTTTCCCAACCAGAAAACGGCTGGCCAGGCAAAAAAGGGCATGTCAATAAACATGCATTAAAACTTATCAAAAATCTACCTTTAACAAAAACTAGTTGTTATCTTTGTGGTAATCAAAAAATGATTGAAGAACTCAGACTAGGACTAATGAGGATCGGTTTCCCTGAAAATAAAATTTACTTTGAGAAATACTTTTGATAGAATCAAAGAATGACAAAACCGACCATTAAAATAAACCGCCCTCTTTGCATCTCTTGTGGTCTTTGCACAAGTCTGGCTCCTAAAACATTTGAACTGGATGAAAAATCAATTAGCAGACTGAAGGCCGGCCCTTATGATGACATTAAAATTATTCTTGAAGCAGCCAAAAGCTGTCCGGTTGGAGCCATAAAAGTGATTGAAGACTGACCCCCGACTACATTCCCATGGCTATTGGGAAAAAGATGCTCTTCTGGCCAGAATTGGTGTGAATAAAATATGAGCAATTTTATACTCCCTGCTTGACAAGTCAAAGAAAGCTGAATAGACTCTTTGTAACTCTTTAGAGCTCAATGATTCGAAAACTCGTCGCTATATCAATAATTAATCTTCTATTGATTTCTTTTTTGTTAGTACCCAGTCTTGCTTTTGCTCAAGGTCTTGACATAAACGAGCCCTCACCAACCCCACGGCCGATGTCTTCCTATAAACTTCTGAAAGAATTTAAAAATCTTTAATCTTAATATCTGCTTCCACTCTTTTAAAATCCTTGTAAAATTTGGCGAAATTCACTGGCACAAGCAGCTTTTCAAAAAGCCCTTTATCTGTTCTTTTCCTCTCTTTCTGAATAATTTTCCTTTTTTCCAAGGTTTGGGCCAGATGTGAGAGATTCCAGACCAAGGCTTTGGCAATCATCAGGGAATTATTCACTTGTCCCCGAATGAAAAACAAAAAGAGAATACCCATTGAAAGAAAAAGATGAAAGGGAAGGATAAAAAGTAAATTCTTAAATCCCAAGTTTTTGATAAGCGAACTAATCCTATTTTTGTAATAATGATAATTGATATTGCCAACATCAAGACGCTTAATCGTATAGCCAACCTTGTGATCAATCTTTGCTTTTGGGTAAAAAAGCACTTTCCATCCAGCTAGCCAGACCCGCCAGCAAAAATCTGATTCTTCAAAATAGGAAATAAAATCAGCATCAAAAAGACCAATTTCCTCAATCACTTGGCGGCGAATCAACATACAAGCACCCTTGGTAGAAAAGACTTCTCTTTCTTTTTCAAATTCTTTACTATCTTTTTGGCCAAAACCCCAGTGTTCTAAAAACCCCGTTCTTGTCAAGAAAGAACCGGCATTATCTAGATACCTTGGTTTATCCATCATAAAAATCTTGGGCTGAATCACTGCCAGAGAAATTTCTTGTTCCATGCGCTCAACCAATCTCGTTAGAAAAGTGGTTATTACTCTTGTATCATTATTGAGAAGCAAAATATATTTACCTTTTGCCCTCCTATAGCCTTGATTATTAGCCCTGGCAAAACCAAGATTGGTCTTATTTTTAATCAAATGGAAACCTGCCCGTCCGGCAGGCGGGTTGGATGCCAGTTTTTCACTACCGTCACTTGAGCCATTATCAACCACAATCAACTCCCAATTGGGATAATCAATTTTCGATAAGGATTTCAAACAATCCTCAAAAACCTTTCCACCATTCCAATTAACTATAATTATTGAAACCAGAGGAAATTTCTTTTTCATTGACTCCATTTTTTCCTACTGAGTTGCTCCCTAATAAAGACCGACCTTGTTGATTCCAGTCCATAAACCCAAAGGGTTAACCAGCAAGCCAGAGGATGAAAAAACCAGACCTTATCCCTTTTTCTTGAATAGCCAACAGTTAGTTGCAATAGTAAGGGAACTATTGTCAGGCTTGCCAAAACAAACTTCAAAACACCCAAGAAAACTTTTGATTTACTCTCCGAGGGCCGTACCCCGGCCTTTTGAAAATAAAAATAGTCCCTTATCCTTCTTCGCTGCTTTCTAACAAAGGTGGAAATATCACCGCTAAATAAATGAATGATACCCGTTTTCACTTTGGCAACTTTAATGGGCTTCTCTTTTATTAAAAATTTAAGAATGTCGATATCAAAAAGATAATCTTTAACCGGATATTTTTTGAGTTCACTTTTGCGTATTAAAAAGCCATTGGCTCCAATGGTTGGTATCTCTTTTTTTAGATAAAGCAGCAGATAATTCCCTTTGTCTTCAGTTCTCAGCTTCAAACTTGTCCATTTATCTGAAATGTGGCTGTATCTATCATAATTGCCAATAAATAAGTTCAAAGGGTCACCCATCCCCAAAAGGGCAAAATATCGTGTCAGCCAATGATCTCTTTTTCTGTAGGTGAAATAAAGCGGTTCACTGGCAATAATTTCTTTGTCTTCGAGAAAAGGGTTAATCATTCTATTAAGCCACAGTCTATCCGGTAAAACATTGTCCGAGTCGATAAAAGCGAGGATCTCTCCCTTCGCATACTTGGCGCCCACAGCCTTGCCAGCCTCACCTGTTTTCAGTCTATTTTTGACAATTCTTACTTTTTTGGACTTGGCTATCTCGAGGGTCCTATCACTACTGCCACCGTCTGCCACCACTATCTCTATCCCCCCAGAATAATTTTGACCAAGTATTGAAGATAAACATAAATCCAAAGTTCTCTCTGAATTCAAGGTTGGCGTCACCACTGACATACTGGGAAACCGTTTCATTCTTTCCAATTCTACACCAAAGGGATAATATAATTCGAGGAAATAACAAAGCAAACTCTTTGCTTAACTCTGGATATTAAAGTCAAAAGGGGTTATGATACTGATAATGAAAAGTCAGGTTTTTTACTGTTTTCTTTTCCTTACTTTCTTGCTCTCACTAAGAGTTTTCCCTTCCTTGTGTTTAGCAAAAGCTTCTGCTAACGTCCCCAAGCCCAAGGCGGAAGTCAATCATATAGCCCAGGGGTTTGAAAAGGTCTGGGAAAAAATCATTCTATTCAGCAAATTTTCCAAAAAGAGCAAGCTTACCTATTGGGAACACTTGGTGGAAAAGAGACTGGCTGAGGTTAAATATGTCCTTGTCAGTAACCAAATAAATTCACTTGAGCCGACAACCTCTAGATACTCAACGTATCTTGGCAGATTATCGGAATTTGCCCTTAAACATAAGATTGTTGATAAGAAGGATGAATTATTAAAAATCTACAGTGAGCATCAACAGATCCTGGCAGACTTACAAAAGGATTTTGAATTTAATTGTGGCTGGTGGATAATGCTCGAAAATGATATCAACGTCAATAAAATATTTACTGAAAAAGTCCAGGCGCTCTAAATGAAAAGTAATCTTGAACTTTCATTTGTCATTCCAGTAAAAAAGGAGCCTAAGACAGTCAATATCTTGGTCCAAGAAATTTTGGCTGTACTTAAGCAAATCAATAAAGAGTCTTTTGAAATTATCTTTGTAGATGACGGCTCAACAGACAAAACTTACGATGTGGTAAAAAAACTCCATAAAAAAGACAAGAGAGTAAAAATAGTTAAATTACGAGGAAACTGGGGAAAGTCAACAGCCCTTCAAGCAGGCTTTGAGCAAGCTGGCGGGGAAATTATTTTCACTCTAGACGCCGACTTGCAAGATAACCCGCAAGAGATACCTTTGTTTTTAAAAGAAATTGATAAAGGTTACGATTTAGTTTCCGGCTGGAAAAAGAAACGGTATGATCCTTTGACAAAAGTCATACCATCACGAATTTTGAATTTTACTACCTCTCTGCTTACGGGGGTAAAAATTCATGATACAAATTGCGGCTTCAAAGCGTACAGAAAAGAAGTTATAAAAAATTTAAATCTCTACGGTGAACTCTATCGCTTTATACCCATCCTCGTTGCAAAACAAAATTTCAAAGTTGGTGAAATAATTGTCAAACACAGAAAAAGAAAATACGGCAAGACAAAATTTGGCTGGGGAAGAAATACCAAAGGATTGCTGGATTTAATCACCGTGATCTTTCTCACAGGATATCTACGACGACCTGGCCACTTCTTTGGAACCTTAGGTCTTACTTCATTTTTCTTTGGTTTCTTAATCGGCCTTTATATAACCTATTTGCGAGTAACTACAGGCAGCATTCAATTTCGACATCCCCTTTTATTTTTAGGAATACTGTTGATGGTTATTGGAGTACAACTTATCACTACAGGTCTTCTTGCTGAAATGATAGTGAGTTTTAATCAAAAGAAACAAAATATTAATAAATCTATTTCTGAAATAATCACCTAACTAATTTTAGCTCAGATCATTCAACTTGATCAAAATAATATATTTTTATATTTTTGATCTTTGCCATACAGGAGTCGGGTGGATTTGAAACCAACTTCAGATACCGCAACTTATCTCCTGCAAAAGGAATGACCAGATTATCCTTTCCGGGTTGTATACCAATTTGGGGTGTGTTCCAATCTTCATTTGGCATACTCCCCGGAAGTCTTTCCCAATTATTTCCGTCTTCCGAAAGTTCAACATAAGCCGAAGTTATTTTTCTGCATGATAAATCTTCTCGATATAATGCCTCAAGCCTAGAAAGATAAATTACCTTATCAAAATCAAAAATTGTCGCGTTCCCTTCCATCGACACCGAAAAATCGTCAACCTCTTTCTCGCTTAAATATTCCTTTTTCGTGTGTTCAGTATCGTTCTTCCAAATTTTTAATATAGGAACACTATCTACTTTAACTTCATAGATGGGTTCGACAATCCTATCTAGGTATCTATCAAAATATGAAGTTTTCTCTGTGCCTTGATAAGTCAGGGCCACAATATATTCCCCTTTTTCCAAATAACCGCTGCGAAAGCTATTGTGGAGTACTATGTCTGGCCTAAGCCAAATCCTTGGAATGTTTGGAAGAAGTTCTCGGGCATAGGCCAAGTTTGCTCCGTGGGGCAGGTTTTTATTCATCCAAACAGCAGCTTGTCTATAAGGCGCACCAAAACTATTTCCCCAGAAAGGAATATCTTTTTCTTTAGCGCCCTTTAGTCCACCTATCAAGCTATTGAAATAGACATTCTCATTAGGGTGCAATCGAACATTCGGATAAAGCAAAAGAACGGAAATCAAAATACAGAAAAATAATTTAATACTCGTGTGCTTGAAAATTTTAAATTTTGAACTTTCAATTCTATTCTTAAGCGCACCTGCTCCAATTCCTGTCAGTATTGCCATCGCTGGGATATATTCCATAATTTGACGAATTCCCCCATAAATCGTCATTTTCGGCAAGGTCACTCTAATCACTGGAATCAGAAACCAAAGCAAAAATAGGAGCGATTCTGCAAATTTTTCTTTTCTAAAATTAACTAAAGATGTGATAAATCCAACCAAAAACAAAAAGATTACAAGCTCTGGGGTCGTTGTACTAATCCAAAATATTGCGAAGCTATTGATACCAAAAAAACTTATAAACCTGGGGTCGAAACTTTTAGTTGTACCAATTCCTTTATAAAAACCAACAATCTCGCTTATTCTTTTTAAAGGATCAGGCCAAAGGTAGGGCCAAGAAAGAACAAAAATAGCTAAAGCAATGACGGGTGCCATAGCTAAAAAAAATATTAGTTTTTTATTCTTGGATATAATCTCAAGTGGTTTTTTGAAATGTTTTTTTGAAAAAAATAAATAAATTAACCATGGTAAAACCATAAATGGCAAAAAAACGATATTGAATTTTGTCCCTAGGGCCAATCCCAGAAATACACCAAATAATAAAAGCCAAAAAGGTTTTTTATACTTGAGACCATACCAGATTGAAAAAAGGGAAAAACTCCAATAAACAGTTTCTGGTATATCTTTTTCTCCATTAAAGTGAGCTTCTGACCAAAAAAATGGGTAGGTAGCTAAAACTGCCGCTGAGATAAAACCCGTAAATTTACCGTAAAGGGAAGTAGTCCACCAATATATTAAACCAACCAGGCTGGCTGCAAGCAAAATCCCATAAATCCTATATGAATCGATATCGTTTATTAATCTCAACTTACCGAAAAGGATTCTATTGAATAAAGCGGATAATATGTCGCTCAAAGGCGGGTGGCCTCCGCCGTCATATTCCATGAACCAAGAAAAATCGGCAGAATCAATCTGATACATACTTCTTGTTGGAACCTGGTTCCTCGGGATATCAGTATCTATAGCCAAGCTCTCCGGTTTCTGCCAATACCATTTTTTCGAATCCCAAGAATCAAAATATTTTGGAAGATCAGAATAATTTTTTTTACCCAAAAATAAGTAACGAAGATACACCTGACCACGAGGTAAATGATTAATTGTGTCCCAATTAATTCCGTAATGAGGAAGCGTTACTAAAGCCACAACAAAAAAGGCAAGACCTATAATAAAACCTATCCATATGTTTATTCTCCTCATTAAATTCGACTAATTATACAGCATACCTAAATTACAAGCTTATCAAAATCTTTAGAGGGAAGATGTTATACTTAAACAACTACTAAGGTTCTTAATTATTAGTAAATGAGACCAAAAATTCTCTGGGATAAATTCACTGACAAGTATTCATCGCTTATTTTCCACCCTCAATATTTTATTAAAAAATATTCGAACAACTCAATAAAACTGGCAATAAAATACGCCAAGGGAACACTTCTCGATGTTGGCTGTGGCCGAATGCCGTATAAGAATATGTTTCTCCTTTCAGTAAACAAATACATAGGTTTGGATCACCCAGAAGTAGCAAAACTATACAAAGGGGAAGAAAAACCCGATATCTTAGCAGATGCCACTAAGATTCCTTTATCTGACAGTTCCAGTGATACAATCACCTGTTTTCAAGTCCTCGAGCATCTACCTGAACCCCAGGAAGCCCTTAAGGAAATTGCCAGAGTTTTGAAACCCGGGGGAAAACTCATTCTTTCTACTGTTCAAGCTTACCCATTACATGACGAGCCCCACGATTACTACAGGTATACCAAATACGCCCTAAAAAACCTACTGAAGAATGTGCATCTTAAAGTTATTAAAGTTGAAACTGAAGGCAATATTTTTACTCTAATCTTTCAAAGCTTTAATATCTATCTCATGCTGATTTTAAAGAGAATGATTAATAAAAAGAATACAAAACCAATCGCTATCTTCTTAATCCCCTTTTTTCTTTCTATTACAACCCTTACCAACTTAATTACACTTCCTCTCCTTTCGATAGATAAAAATTCCAAATTCTCTACAAACCTAACAATTGTCGCCAAGAAAGCAGTCTAGTATACTTTAATCTGTGCTAATTTGGCTAAGAAAAAATAAAGGCTTTCTCATTATAACCGCTATCTATCTTGTAACTTTCTTTCTCATGCTTCCTCTAAAAGACCAAGCGTTTGATGATGACTTTGCTTATATAAATACCGTTGAACGTTTCGTCCAAACAGGTAAGTTAACAATCTCTGAGTGGGCAGCCGTCACCATGATCTTTCAAGCCTATTGGGGAGCTTTGTTTGCAAAAATTTTTGGCTTATCAATAAAATCACTTCACCTCTCAACAATCGTCATGCTCTATTTTGGGTTAGTATTTTTTTACCTCCTTTTAAGGAGATTGGGGCTAAAAGAGTTAAAAGCAACCGTTTTCACTCTGTTCCTTCTCGGTTCTCCCTGGGTATTCCAGTTTACCTACAGTTTTATGTCTGATATTCCCTATATATCTCTTTTAATAATTTCACTCTATTTTTATGTAAAAGGATTACAAACCAGCTTAAATAAATCCTTTATTCTTGGTAGTCTTTTTGCGGGGTTGGCATTTCTGACTAGGCAAATAGGTGTTGTCATTCCAATTGCTATTTTTTTGGTTATTATCTACAAATGCCTTTCTCACAAAAAAATATTTTGGAAACACTTCGTCTTTTCCCTTGTCCCTTTTACGATAATCTATATTTTCTACACACTCTGGCACAACAAAGTAGGACCAACAGCACCACAGGTGTCAATGGGTCCTCCGGCATTTAAAAAAGGGGTCCTACCGTATATTCTACCTTTTAATACCGGGTTCACCGTGATAACCGCCAGACTTTATATACATTTCCTCCAAAGAATCCTTGGCTACCTCAATGTTGCTATGGTATTTTTACTACCAATTTTTTTCATCTTCAAAATAAAGCTCAAATATGTTGCCAAATTCCTAAAAGAAAATAGAAACTGGATATTTGCCACCGCAATTCTTGTTATTGGAGCTTATATAATTGATTATTTAAATGGATCAATATGCACCCAAACTTTGCCTTACCGCGTCGTAATGTTTGATTCACTTTTTAACTGGAAAATGCTTTGGCCAAGGGTAGCACTAATTTCTTCACCTTTATGGATAGTAATAATTGCAGTTACATTAAAAAAAATAAGCCGGGCTTTTCTAGACGAAAGAAAAGACAAGCTACTTAAATTCTTCAAAATACTGACTGCCGAATTGATTCTTGTATTGCTGTTGCAGATCAAAGAAATATACCGCCTATCCTTTCCCTATCAACCAACAAAGTATTTAGGTCTTCTGGGAAATATTCGGGTTTATCTCACGGACATTGTTAGGTCTCCGCTATCTCTTGAAATAATCAAAGAAACGTGGTTTTTCTTCCTAGTCGCCCTGAGTGGATCTGTTCTGGTAATTTATACTTTATGTACAAGAAAACTTAAACTCAGGACAAATACAAACAATGAATTATTACTCCTGGGGCTGATCCTTATTGGTCAGATTTCAATTGCCACAATCTTCCTCTATGGATTCTGGCAGCAGTACATTATTCAGCTCCTCCCAATAATTCTAATTTGGCTTGCAGTTTTCTTCAGAAATATCAAATTAAGCTACATACGAACAGTTATAGTAGTCATTTTCTTTATTTACTTCTCTCTCCAGGCAATCCGAAATCGGTACCAATCGATAGGAAGTAGATGGGAACTTCAAACCAAACTGGTGAAAAGTGGTATTTCCCCGCTTAACTTACCTGATGCTTGTTGGGCCTGGAAACCATATTGGTTCTTTGAAAAAACTTTTGAGGAAGGAATCAAAGAAGCCGGTGGAGATAAATTCAAGGTTACGCCAATAACAAGATGGAACGATCTCAAAGCAAAAGGACAAACTTATAACATCATTCTCGTCAGCGCCGATACTCTCTTCGCAGAGAACGAAATAATCCTAGAATCCAAACCCTTCTGGATCTTTTGGCAAAAGCAAAAATTTATAATTACAGAAAAATAAACTACCGAGAGTTACTTCCTTTTGGCACATCGAGCCACAATTTTAAGAGTGCCAGCAATTTCATTTGCCAAAGGAACTCTCTCGAGAAAAACAAGGGCGGGAACGACAATTGGTAGAAAAGACTTCGGAACCAATGGATGCAAAAACTCGTAAGGCTCAACTTTAACGTCCTTAAAACCAGATTTTTGTAAATCTTTTTTTAGCTGCCAGCGCGAGAACGCCTTTTCATCTGGGGAGCTACGGAAAAAAGCTCTAAAAATCGAGACTCTCTCTAAAGCTACTTGTGGATTTAAAATATTCGGTTCGCAAAACCAGACAAGGCCATTCGATTTAAGAACACGTTTAGCTTCTTTAAGCGCTTTTTTAGCATCAACATGGTGTAAAATGCTGTTACCTATAACTATATCAAAGCTATTATCTTTGTAGGGTAAACGACAAATATCTCCTTCCCTAAACTCAGCATTAGAATATCTTTTGAGATCTTTTTTAGCCTTACCAATGGCTTTTGGTGAAATGTCAATACCGCAAATGTTCAACTGAGGGCTGACTCTTAAAAGATACTTTGATAATATTCCCGTTCCACAACCTATCTCAAGTACTCTTGGTTTCTCTATTCTATTCAATAATGAGAAAATCAGCTGAGCTTTTCTAGTGAATCGGATAGCTGCGATTGGCCGCAAATTCCCATAGTAAGTTTCGCCAAAGTCTCCAATCAATGCATCGAAATGCTCTCTTTCTGACCGTTTCCAGGCTAAAGTATAACTTCGCCCAGAAAAATATTTAAACTTAATTGCATCTAGCAAAACCCGCACATATCCTGGCCCTGCTTTAATAATTTTGAAACTACTTTCTCCCATCTCTTCAGTTCTACCAAACCAAGAGACTGGAATTTCTTTTAATTTATAACCAAGCAAGATTGGATAAATTCCTGTCTCTGCATTAATAGAGAATCCTTTGCCTCTTAATAAAGGGAGAATCTTATTCACAACTTCATATTTATAGAACTTAAAATTATTTGTCACATCTATATGAGAAGTTCTTAAAAACAATCTCATTAAAAGATGAAACACCCGATTAGCTATCTTTTTCTTTAAAGGATAACCTACAAGAGTACTACCCTCTATGTAACGAGATCCTAATAGTCCATCGTACCCCTCCACCCCTCTGATCATTTTTTTAATGTCTGATACATTTTTATGAAAATCACAATCTAACATCAAAACATAGTCCGTCTTAGTAGAAACTTTCCTAAGCCCCCTCTTTATTGCATTACCAACCCCACCATTGCTTCTTCTATGGACAGGTTTCAACTTGGGGTACTTTTTAGTTAACTCCTCGAGCATTTTCCCCGTTCTATCAGTACTACAGTCATTGACAACAATCATTTCTAAAATATTCCTGGCAAAATTTTTACTGAGAAGTTTAATTATCTTCTCGACGTTTTGCTCCTCGTTATGAGCTGGAATAACAACTGATAATTTCATAAATCGCCTCTTAAGCATAAACGGATAATCTGATATCATCAACTGTATCCAGAAATAACTATGTCAAAAACGATTTTAGTTACAGGATCCGCTGGTCTAGTTGGCTCTGAAGCCGTTCGGTTCTTCTGCAAGAAAGGGTTCCAGGTTGTAGGAATTGATAATAACCTCCGAAAATACTTTTTTGGTCCTCAGGCAAGTACAAATGGGAATGCAAGATTGTTGGAACAAGAACACAACAACTATATTCATTTCAACACAGACATTAGAAATGAAAAGCGAATTAATCAAATCTTCCGAAAATTTAATTTCTCTCTAATTATCCATGCCGCCGCCCAACCCTCTCATGACTGGGCTGTTAAAGAACCTTTAACAGACTTTACAATTAATGCCCTTGGGACACACAATCTTCTAGAGGCCTTTAGGAAGTATTGTCCTAAGGCAGTGTTCATTTTTACCTCCACTAACAGAGTCTATGGAGACAACCCTAACAAATTACCATTAAGAGAATTAAAAACCCGCTATGATTTGCCTAAAAAACATAAACTTTATAATGGGGTGGATGAAACTATGAGCCTTTATGCTTGCATGCACGGCATTTTTGGCGTATCAAAAACTGCGGCTGACTTGATGGTTCAAGAATATGGTACCTATTTCAAACTAAAAACTGGAATTTTCAGAGGAGGCTGTGTAACTGGCTCCGGACATACACCCGCACAATTACATGGCTTTTTGGCTTATTTAGTATACTGCATAGCGTCTAAAAAAAATTACACCATTATCGGCTATCAAGGAAAACAAGTGCGAGATAACATCCATGCATTTGATTTAGTCAATGCCTTTTACCACTTTTATAAAAAACCAAGAATTGCGGAGGTATACAATATCGGTGGGTCTCGCTACTCCAATACATCTATTCTCGAGGTTATTCCAAAGATTGAAGAACTACTTGGTAAAAAAGCAAAAACCAGATATGAACCCCAAAACAGAATAGGCGATCATATCTGGTACATTTCTGACGTCTCAAAATTTCAAAAGCACTATCCTAAATGGAAGTATACTTATAATCTTGATCGTATTCTAACTGAATTGTGTGAACATGCAAAAGCTTTTAACTAACATCGCCTCATCCTACTAGCTTTTTGAAAAGCTCAGTATATTGCAAACCAATTGCCTTCCAAGAAAATTTTTCTAAAACCAAATCTCTACTTTTCCTCCCCATCTTTTCTCGCTGGCTTTTTGACAAGCTAAGTTTAATAATTGCATCGGCAAGTTGCTCAACATTTTTTTCTCGAGTTAAATAACCATTTTCACCATCACTAACAACTCTCTGGTAACCAGGAAAGTTTGTTGTCACTATTGGCTTCCCACAAGCCATAGCCTCAACTACCGAAACCGATTGGTCATCCAAATTCCCCTCCTTATCACGCACCGAGGGAAGAACAAAAATATCACCAAAATTGTAATAATCTACCAACCTCCCATAATCAACCCAGCCCAGAAATCTAAAATTAGCAAAGACTCCAAGTTTTTTAGCAAATCTTTCTAAGTCACCTCGCTGGTCACCTTCACCAACAACAATGAAAGTAACCTTTGGATTGTTTTTCAAGACTTTTGGGGCTGCCGCAACCAGGTACCGAAATCCTTTTTTGGCAACCAATCTGCCTACGCTTAAAACAACTGTATCTCTTTTTTCTATACCCAGCTCTTTTCTAATTTTTTCTTTTTTACTTTTGTCTGGTTTAAATTCTTCAGGGTTAACTCCATAAACTATTGGGGAAAACTTTCTCATCAGGCGGGAGCGCCTCTGGGCATCCTTCTCGTTTATCCTTGCAAGGTCTTTTAAAAGCTGGGGGCTGTTGCTAGTAACAGCAACAGACATCCTGGTCGCAAAGCGAGCCATTAGGCGAAAAAGACTGTTCTTATCAGCCATATAAACATCTGAACCGGGCAAGCTTGAAACCACTGGTACGCCTGTAAATAGTAAGGTCAAGGCGGCAATAAAGCCGTTCGGGAGTATCCAATGGGCACTGATGACCTCTATTTTTTCTTTTTTGATGAGTTTAAACAGAGCCAAAAAGCCAAAAAAATACATAAAGGGAGAAAGTAAATATACAATGGGCTTTAGCTCCACATCATTGGCTAAGGTTTGAGAATAGCCCAGTTTATGAAAACTGTCTGGGAAAATATATTTATAAGTTATTATTTTGTATTTTTGATCTTTCGGTTTCCTCCTGAACTCAGGGGTATATGGGGTTAAAACAAAGACTTCATTACCGGCCGCCCTTATTCCCTCTGCCAGCCCGTGCATAAATGGGGCCGCGCTACCGTCTTTGGGAAATCTGGGGAAAGAGTGGGTTAAAATGCAAACTCTCATTTTTTGTAAAAACTTTTTATCAAAGAGACAACATATTTTATCTCAGACTCTGTCATTTGTGGGTAAAAAGGAAGACTTAAAACATCAAGGCTTGCTTTTTCCGAAACCGGGAAATCTCCTTTCTTGTAACCAAGGTACAAGAAAGATTTCACCAAATGAATGGGGACTGGATAATGAATCCCTATTCCAATACCCTTGCCTCTTAGATATTCAAGTAAGGCATCTCGCTTGCTTACTCTAATTACAAAAAGGTGATAAACGCTTCTTCCTACAACGTTCTCCTCAACCGGTTTCAGCGCTAATCCCTCAAGTTCCCTTTTATAAAGTTGAGCCAACTTCCTTCTTCTTTTATTCCACCTGTCAAGATATTTTAATTTCGCCCGTAAAATTGCCGCCTGTAATTCATCTAATCTACTGTTGTGCCCAATAAGAACACTATTGTAGCGTTTCTTTTCACCATACATTCTCAAATACTTAACTCTTTTGGCAAGCCTGGCTTTATTTGTCAAAACTGCTCCAGCATCACCATATGCACCAAGATTTTTAGTGGGATAAAAACTAAAACAAGCAACATCGCCAAAAGTTCCCACTTTCTTATCTTTATACTCGGCTCCAATTGCTTGAGCACAGTCTTCAATTAAATAAAGTCCCCTTTGTCTGCAAAAACTCTTCACTGGCGCAATATCAACTGGATTACCATAAAGATGAACAACGACCACTACTTTTGTTTTTTTATTAACTGCCTTTTTTAAGGTAGCCAAGGAGATATTTAAAGTTCCAGATTCAACATCTGCCAGCTGGATTCTTGCCCCAGATAAAGCCACACCAAAAGCCGTCGGATAAACATTTGCCGGGATAACAACACCATCTTTTGGGTTTACGCCTAAGGCCTTTAGGCTAAGCGTTAAAGCATCTGTTCCAGAAGCAACTCCCACTGCATATCTCACCCCAATAAATTGCGCCAGTTCTTTTTCGAAGTTTTCTCCCTCACTACCTAAAATATACCAACCACCCTTCAACACCCTAAAGACTGAAGTATCAATGTCTTTTTTTATTTCCTTATATTCTTGAGATAGATTTAAGAGAGGAATTTTTTTACCAATAGTGTTTTTTGTTTTTCTCATAAAATTTTAATGTCTTTTTAATTCCCGATTCTAAACTAGTTTTGGGTTTCCAACTTAGCGCTTTAGTAATTTTAGTATAGTCAGCAACATAATCCCCAATTTCTATTTTTTTTCTATGTTTCGGAAATGGCACTATTTTGTAACTTCCTCTTCCGTAAACCTTTATCGCAATCTCAACAAATTCTTTCAGGCTTACAGCTGTACCTCCTAGATTATAAACCTGACCCCATACTTTTTTTGATGCTCCTGCTAACAAAAATGCTCGAACAACATCATCTGCATAATTTATATCTCTTATTTGCTCACCAGTACCAAAAAGTTTTATCTCCTGATTGTCCAGAATCTGGCGCAAAAACCAGTTAAGTACACCTTGCCTGGGATGTTTCATTTGATGACGAGGCCCAAAAGTATTAGTTAAGCGAAGAGAACAAGCTTTAATTCCATAGACATTGTTATAAAGGAGATGATAATACTCACCAGCGTTACAATTGATTCCATTGACATCAGTTGGTTCTAACGGGTGTTTTTCATCAACCGGTAGGTAACGAGCCTTGCCATACTGATTTCTTGTACCAGCGTACAAAACTTGAATTTTTGGATTATTGTGGCGACATGCCTCCAGGATAGAAAGTTGACTTTTACAATTTATCTCCAGATCAGTGAAGGGCTCAGCCATACTATCAACATGGCTCAATGTCCCAGCCAAGTTGAACATAATATCCTGTCCTTGAACCAGGTAATTCATGCTGTAACGATCCCGAACATCCGAGACATTAAACTTCACTTTGTTTTTAACGGGATTAATATTAAAAGGGTTACCACCATAATCAGAGATAAGGGAATCAATAATCGTCACCTTCGCCCCAAGTTTGACAAGCTTGATAGATAAGGTACTACCAATAAAACCAAGGCCCCCAGTTATCAAAACACTCTTGTTTTTATAAAAAGAAGAAAGCATCGAAAAACTAAACTTTTTGATTCAAAAGCTTCACTTTTTCCAATATAGACTGGAGCTTATCTTTCATTTCCTCATTTTGAGAAGCTAACCAAGGAATAAACTTTTCTAAATTGTCAAGTTTATTATTTATCTGATTCACCACATCTTCCAAGAAACCATCCATTTTGCCAACATTTCTCTCCGCCACCTTAAGTTGAGAAATTGCCCTATCCAGAGTTCTATCTGCTAAATCAAATTTGCTTTTATTGATAAGCTTTTCAGCTTCAACTACACGCTTGGTAGCTAGAAAAACTGCATATTCCGTTTTTTGTGGCTTTCCGAAAATTAACCAACCTCTAATTGTTTCTTTAAGATTTTTCAAGAAGTACAACGGGTCATCTATTGTCTTACCGGCAACTATCGGCCAGAAAAGTTCAAAAGAACTAATCTCCGTAATTTCTTCACTTGGAATATCTTTGGGAAGTTCTTCTTGTGCTCTTAATAAACTCAAAGAACCCAAAACAAAAAGAAATGAAGCAGAAACAAAAACTAGTAATGCAAGTTTTAATAAAACCCGTTTCATTTTTCTATCCATATTATCTTCTAATTTTCTTAATTAAGTCAAGACTCTTTTTTCCTGACTTCTGCCAAGAGAAGTTTTTGCTCCAGTCAAGTGCACCTTTTTGCAGTTCATTATATTTTTTCTGATTGTTCAATAAATTAAACACCTCCTCGGCCATGTTTTCTGGAGAATTTCTCCTGCACAAAATTCCGCTTTGACCATCTTTTACCGAATCTACCAAGCCGGGTGAACAATAGGCCACTACCGGCATTCCCATGGCATTGGCCTCAAGATTAACCAGTCCCCAACCCTCTCGAACTGAAGGATTAAGCAATAAATGGGCTCTAGTCAATAATTCAAATTTCTTTTTCTGACTGACAAATCCCCAGAATTTAACCTTGTCCTCCAATCCTAATTTGCTTGCTAAGCGCTTTAGTCTATTAAAGTAATCTTTTGTCTCTGCTTTACCAATCACCCAAAATTGAAAATTTCCTTTTTCATTAAGAAGTTGAAAACAACCCAGGGTATCTTCGATTCCCTTGTCTTTGGACAAAACTCCCAAAAAAACCAATGTTTGTTTTTTCTCTTTTTTGGGAAAAGGTTTAGGTTTAATGACAATCAGGCCGTGAGGGACTATGGTAATCTTCTTTTTGCCTATACCAAACTTCAAAAGATCTTTCTGGGTAGATAAGGAGGCGGTCATAAAAGGAGTTCTTTTATATAAAAAGAAAATAAAAGGTTCACTGAGATAGCCAATGGTACCAATCAGCCAATTTAATGGTTGAGGAAGAGGGTTGAGAAACCAAACCTCTCTGGCTACTTCCTGAATTACTGCCAACTTAGGCTTCCGGACATAAAGAGGAGTAAAAAAAGGAATACCATGAAACTGGTCAACAACTAAATCAAATTTTTGATGCTTAGCAAAAAGATACCAAAAAAACCCGGCCATATGGACTCCCAGAAGCTGGTGTCCTCTGCGAATTATTCTCACTCCGTCTAAAACCTCTTCCTTTGATCCTCCTCTAAAATAAGAAGCAAAAAGAATAACCCGATGGCCGGCAGCAACCCAGCCCTTCATGTGTTCATGCATCACCTGTTCTGCTCCACCGGCTAAGGGATGTTTCGGATCCCGCCAACTAAATACTAGGATATTCATAATTGCTGTAATTTCTTCTTTGTCCGGGATTATTTTTTACGCTTTTTTGTCGTCGTAGTAATGCAGGATTTTTAATCTATAAAAAACCAGCAAAGTGTCCCAGGCCATTTTGAAAATCGTTGACCACTCAATCCTGCTCGTTCTTCTATCAAACCTTACCTCAATCGGCGCCTCATAAATTCTCTTGAACCCCAAATGTCTGGCAATTGCCAACATTTCAATATCCATGGCATATCTTTTAACCAACAGCCTTGGCAAAACTTTTTTCACCACCCGCTTTTTAAAGATTTTAATCCCACTTTGGGTGTCAGTTAAAGGCAAACCAAAAAGAACTTTAACTCCCAAATGATAACCAATACTGAAAAGATAACGGAGAAAAGGATAGTTTACCCTTGACACTGGATGCCTTTTGGAGCCAACAATAACATCCGCACCATACCATTCCATATGGGCCATTAACATCATCATTCCTTTAGGACTGATGTCCATTCCAGCATCTAAAAAGGAAATTAAATCTCCCTTTGCTTGAGACATGCCGTGGCGCACCGCGTATCCTTTTCCCTGATTTTTCTGGTAACCTAAAACCTCAACTTTCCTTGATTTTACTTTTTTCGCCTCTTGTAAGGTTCGGTCCAAAATACCATCAACCACACAGATAATTTCATAATCATAATCTTTACCCAGGCCTTCTTTTAAGGTATGCTCAATTGTCTCCAGATCTTTCTTAATCGTTCTTTCCTGCTTATAGGCAGGCACAATTACCGAGAGAAAGTGTGTTTTATTTTTTGGCATTTAATTTCACAAACCGATTATAGCCTAAGTATAATACCAACCCCATAAACAGGGCGAGCATCGCCAGTAGAGAAACTTGAATAACCTGCAAGATATTTTCATGCCAGATTGAAATTCCCACCAGTTGAACCACAGACAGCATCAGGGGCAAAACAACTATCCTTGTCCGACCGATTGACAATAAAAAGTTAACCAACAGATAGCTGCAGGTATAAATACTAATAAAAAGGCCCATCCAAACCAACTCAAATTTAGCCGCCAAGTATGCCTTTCCGTATAAAACGCCAATGGCAATACCAGGGAAAAGATAATAAAACAAAACAATAGTCATAGCCATCAAGAGGGTCAGGCCAAAAGAGGCGAAGAAAACTTTTCTATAATTTTCTCCACGGGCTCTTCGACCCGAAACTATGGGAAACATAACAAAGGTTATGGGAGAGGCGGCAAAATAAATTATTTTGCCCAGGGTTGACAAGGCAACATAAAGCCCAGCATCAAAAGCCGGCAAAAAATGCTTAACCAGTAAAACATCAACTGTAAAAAAAGAAGTAAAAGCCAAAGCCTGTAACAAAACCGGCAAACAATATTTTAAGAAAGGCTTAATATTAAACTTTCTGGTGGTTTTATGATTTATTAAATTGCTTATCAGCTTCCGAGAGCATAAATAAGAAAATACAGCGCCCAAAACTACTCCGCCCATCGCCCCTTTTACCGACCAACCCAAAAAGATAAATAAAATACCCAAAAACAATTTTGTTATCGCAGAGACAAAACCCGGACCAACCACACCTATAAATTTCAAAAGCCCCTGCATGGTTGCCTGATTAACTAAGGTATTGAGAGAAAAGAAAACAATTAGACCAATGGAAGAAACAGCTAGAATTGTCTTAATGTGAAGAAAACGGGCAATCAAAGGAGAAAAGATAACTATCAGTAAACAAACAATGATGGATATCTCCATTAAGAGTTTTTTCACTCCTTGATAGACAACCATCCTTTCTTTCTTGTTTTTGCTAGAAGATATAAACTTAACAATAGCTAAACTTGTTGAAATAGGAATGATGGTGGTTATATAGAGAATGGAAAACAGGCTACCAAGAGTCCCATAATCAACCGGGCCCATCAATCTTCCCATAACCAAGTGATAAATATAATTGACAGCATTGACCACCATGCTTCCGCCGATCATTAAAGCACTTCCGGAAAACAAAGGATGTTTGAAAACTTTTTTAATCATGATATCCAATAGCCTCTAGCAAACAGAGCAGTTGCTACTGCCAATAGTAAAAAGGATAACATAAAAAATATTATCTGAAAGTATCTTGTTCTTTGGCAAAGCCAAAGAGAGATTAGTAAAAAGCCGGGAAAAAGAACAAGCACATATCTTGGTAAGGAGGAAAAACTTCCAGAAAGGGTGGACAAAATATAGCCCCCTAACAGATAAAACCAATAACTTAAACGAATTTTTGACAGACCAGTAATTGACAAAAATAAAAAAAGCAGTCCGCTGGCTAGTTCTAAAAAGGTGCTAAAAACAACCGGAAAATAAGAAAAGTTAAGATTAGGCAGTATCTTGAAAAAATAACGATAAAAAACCCTTGGCAGAGAAATAAAAGTGCTGGACCGCTGCTCACCAAAGATAGCTACTGTGTTTAAAAAAACTAAAGGGTCGCCAGTTGTCTTTTGCAAAAAAAACATGTAAGCCAAAAGCCCAAGAGGGATTAAAGACAAAAAGAGCAAGAGGCCGATATCCGGTTTTTTCTCTTTCCTTTTTTGAAGGTAAAATTCTAAAAAAAGAGCCGGAAATAAAACAATTCCCGCTAATCTTGTTCCTGAAGCAATCGCTCCTAAAATTCCGGCCAGAAGCCATTTCTTTCTCCGTGCAAAATAAAAAGACCAAACAACCAAGCACAAAAATAAAGATTCAGTATAAAAACTAGCAAAATAAAAAGAGGTAGGGAAAAGTAAAATCAAAAGGATGGCTGTTAAAACAATCTTCTTTTTATAATTTAAGCTGAAAAGCTTGCCTAATCCTAAAATTGCCAGAAAAAAAGAAAAATTACTAATCAAAAGACCGGAATAGACATAGGATAGATAATCTCCGGCCATCAGTCTTGCCAAAAATCTGGTTATCAATGGGTAAACGGGAAAGTAAAAATGAGTTAAGGGCTGATAGCCACGGTAAGCCAAAGAAAGATAGTGTTGACCGTCAAAGTTAAGCCAGGCCCAAAGAGATGGAGATAAAAGATAGTTCTTTAATCCCCCACCTAAAAAAACTTTCTGGAGAGAGAAAAATAATGGGGAAATAAAATGGAAAAAAAATAATAAAATTCTCCAAGAAAGAAAAGAAAAAAATAGAGATTTGAGATTCGGAGATTTTTTACTCATTTAGTCATAATTTGTTCGTAAACACGAATTGTTTGTTTAGCAGTTTTTTCCCAGGAAAATCTTGCCACAAACCTTTTTCCCCTTCTGATAAGTTTTTGCCTCAGTTTGTCATTTTCTATTATTTCCCTAGTTTTCTTAGCTATATCTTTCGGCTTTTTCGGGTCAACAAAAAGGGCTACATCGCCAGCAATTTCAACCAAGGCCTGGGTCTTGGAGGCAACCACTGGACAACCACAAGCCATTGCTTCTAAAACCGGCAGGCCAAAGCCTTCATAAAATGATGGCTGGCAATAAACAGCTGCCAAATTGTAAAGCCCAACCAGGTCTTCGTCGGAAACATAGCCAAGCCGGATTACTTCGGCATTCTTATGAAAGTAATCTAGTAATCCTCTATAATGGGCCTCTTCTGGATGGGAAATACCAAAAAAATATCTAATCCAATCTCTCGGCCCCCTTAAGCTATCTAGTCCCAATCCTAAATCTTCAATATCCATTGCTTGTTTACCAACAATAACCAAGGGGGTTTTGGCTGTTCTGCAAGCCTTGATTAAGGTTAATATGTTTTTGTTGTAATTTATATCGCCGACATAAAGAACAAATCTCCTTGGCAAATCATACTTTTTTCTCACTCTATCTAGGGCAGTAGAATTTGCTGTTAACTTTCTGAAATGGCCAGCGCTGGCAAGATGAATGGGAAAAACTTTCTCAGAAGGAATGTTCAAAAAGCGAACAATGTCTTTCTTGGAGGTTTCTGAATCGGTAATGACGGCGGCAACTGTCTGAAGCGAACTTTTTTGAATAAAAAACTTCAATCTGCCCCGAATGCCTGCCTGATAATGTTTTGGATAGATGAGGGGAATCAAGTCATGAATGGTGACAATTGTTTTGGTTGGTTTTTTTAGAGGCAAGGTTAAAAAGAAAGGAGCAAAAAAAGGATAATGAATCAAATCGTAATGAGAAAGTCTTTTCCCCTTCTTCTTAAAATTAAAGGCTTCGATTTTCAGGCCCTTTTTTTTCCGGCTTTCCTTTTCCAAGGCCTTGACCAAATTCTTGGTATAGAAACCTATCCCCCGAGTTCTGTGACCAGTACTTAAGGGTATTGTATTGATGGCTACTTTCATTTATTCTTCCTTTCCCTTCCAGTATTTAAAATAGGCAAGGGGAAAATGTAAGGCTGAGAAACTAGACCAGATAAACCCGCGCATACCATCCAAAAAACCCTTATGCCTCAAGTAAAGATTTAGAAAAACAAATAGCGGTTTGATTATCGAATAAAAAAGAAGGGAAAAAATATTTTTAGCAATCTTTTGTTCTTTAAAGTTCTTGGCACTCAAACTGGTGTATCTGTTAGCCCGCTCAAGATACCTTTTTAAAGTTGGTGAATCGTGATGCTCCAAATCATTAAAAAGCCAGCTAACCTGGCCATCAATTTGCATTTGCTCGTGAACGGATTTGGCCGGAAAGCGGGCTTTGCCCTTTTTGAGCAACCTGATTACGCCATCCGGGTAAAGGCCAGCGTGTATTAGAAACTTGCCTAAAAAGAAGTTTTTTCTGGGAACGAAAAGGGCAACAATTTCACCAGTATCTTTGCCAATTTTTCCGTTTCTTTTTTCAATTAAGGCCTGGTGTTTCTTAAAAAGCCTTTGCTTGCTTCTATCTTTTAATTTCCTGGCTTTAATCTCTTTATCACTCGTTGAGATAACCCTACTTATCTCCGAAGCTAGTTCGGGCGTTACCCTTTCATCAGCGTCAAGTTGAAGAATCCAGTCTCCGGTTGCATAATCTAATGCTTTCTGCTTGCTAATATGGAAAATAGGCTGATGGGCTACTCTATAAACCTTGGCTCCATAAGACTTGGCTATTTCTCGGGTTTTATCTACTGAGGACTCATCAACAACAATTATCTCATCCGCCAGTTGCTGAACAGATTCCAAACAAGGACCGATGTTCTCTTCCTCATTGCGGGTTGCAAGAACGATGCTTAGCTTTTTCATCTCAATTCTCCACTATTTCAAAAGCAATATCTCCTTTTGGAAAATAAATTTTCTTTATTATATTCGCCTCATTAGGAATTTCTTCATCCGCAGGAATTTCTTCATCCGTTCCAATAATTAAGCTGTTGGGATTTTCTGGCTGCACTTGGTCAAAATCAATCGGTCCAAAATAAAATTTATCAAATTGCTGGACAGTGGAAAAACCAAATTTATCTTTGGCTGTTAAGTAATGGTCAGCCTGAAATTTAGCTGGCGGATATTTTAAATAAAATAAGAAAAGAATGTAGGGCTGATCATAGCGGTCAGTGACAATAACCTTGTCATATTTATAGGCATTGTCCTGAACAAAAGAAACAAGCTCCTTAAGGCCATATTGGGAAGAAAAAGGATATTCCTTGGCCACATGAACCCAATACAGGTGGAGATATCTGGCAAAGTTCCAGGTGATGAAAGCAATAAGCAAAAAGTAACAAGCGATAAGTACCTCTTGCGGTTTAATATTTTTCTTCAACCACTTGATTATTCTCACTAGTCCATAGGCGCTGATGATGGTCAGGGGAATAACCATGTTCTGGGCCCGAAGGGCATGGGGAGATTGGAAGGTTAAGGCGGCTGCCATTGGCGCTACCACTAACCACCAAAGCACAGGTTTCCACCCCTTGGACCCTTTGACAATGGCCAGCAAACCGACAAGAATAAAGACCAAATCAAAGAGATACAGCTGACCAGTTTCCGGCACTTTATTGCGCTGAATTGCGTCACCGGACAAAAATAAAAACTCTCCCCAAAAATGCTCTCCCCAATTCTCTGTCAAGGCCAAGCCATAATTAACAACCTTATTGTGCAAAACTCGGGCCAAGAGTCCCTGATAATTGGCATGTTCACCTCTTTGTTCATTAATCCGAGCCAGAGGACCGGGGTCAGCAAAAAGACCAACCCCAGTTGCCCGGGAAACAGCTCCCGGCTTTAACAAATCAGCAACCAAAGGCAAAAGAAGAACTCCGGCTATCAGTCCAGCCATTAACAATGGCTTGAGCTTGGCTTTGAGCTGGCGACAATAAATGATGATAAAGCCTAAGCCGAGCAAGGGAACAACAAGCCTAGCCGCATGGTAAGTATACAAAGATAAGGCAAAAGGCAAAAGGCAAAAGGCAAAATATTTGAAATTTTTTAAAGATTTTAAAAACAACCAAATGCCACAAGTAATAAAGAAGGTGGCAGCATTAACTTCCCAACCTCCTCGAGAAAAATGGATGTGCCAAGGACTTATGGCCAGGAAAAAGCTCGAGATAATGGCCAGTTTCTCTCGCCCACCTGCCCTGGGTGCGCTAATTCCCAATTCTTTAACTAGAAAATAAACAACTAATATTGTCGTTACTCCCAAAAGAGCTCCGGGAATTCTCACTGCCCATTCATTTAAGCCAAGAAATTTAACAAAAGGCAAAACCAGGTAAAAGAAAAGACCGGGTTTATAGTCATTAAAGGACTGAAAATGAAGCGGCCAGGAATTACCGTGCTCATCTCTTCCGGTTTGGAGTAATGAATAGACATTGTAACCAATGGCCGCTTCATCAGCATTAAGGGCCGGATAACTGTTTAATCGATAAAAGCGCAAAATGAAAGCAAGCAAAATTATCAAAAACAAAACTATTTTCTTGTTCTTAATCAGCATATTATTTAACCTCTATTATCCTAAAAGCCTCCTCTCCGTTTAAATATTTTATTTCTCTAAGTAGGCGAAAAAGACTTTCATCACTGGAGTCCTCTATGGGAATTCTGATCGGATCAGCCACAAAAAGCGTTCCCTTCTCTCTCCGATTGATTGACCAGTCAATTGGACTAAACTCAATATTATCCAATTGCTCTACCTGGCCAACGTCGCCAACCTCACTTTCCCTTAATCTTGCCTGTTTTTGGTATTTTAGGGGATCATATTTCTGGTAAAACAGAAAAAAGATATAGGGTTGGGCAAATGATTGTTGAACTTTTATTTTTTGATAATTATTCTGGACTGGGCTGACTGTTTCTACTATCTGCTTATAGCCATATTCCCAGTATTTTGAATCGTGCTTAGGAAGATGAATAAAATAAGCATCTAAAAAGTAGGTAAAACTTGCCAGATAGAAAAGAATTACTATTCCGCAACCCGCAACCCGCAGCCGTCTCCTCCCTATCCAAACAACTAAACTTCGTAAACCGAAGGCAGCAACAATCATCAAGGGAATCAACAAGTTATAAGAGCGGACTGCCTGAATTTGGTCCCTGGATAAAGCAGCTGGCAGAGGAGCTAAAAAGAGCCAAAGCCAAACAAATTTAACTTCTCTTTTGGCCGCTAATCTGGTCAGACTGACAAAACCAAAAATCAAGGCAATTAAATCAGCAAACAATAAAACTCCCTGATTGGGGGCAGTATGTCTTGGATTTTGCCAATCTCCCTCGAAAAAGAGAAACCTTGTTGAGAAATGATTGAACCAGCGACCCAAAACTCCCCGAGTAAAATTAAGAGCTTCTGAATGAAAAAGATAATATCTCAAACTGCCAACTTTTTCATTTCCCTGGTCAAGAAAGTCTTGAAGATAAACCTCTGGCCGCGGGTAGGAAAAGACACTGAATACTGACAACCTACCGGTTTTACCCTGAAAAAGACTGAAAATTATAGGCAAGGAAATGAAAAATCCAGTCAAAAATGCGGCTAAAAGAGTTCTCTTTTTAAAACCCAGTAATTGCCTACGATAAAGAACTACCAATAATAAAACCACAATGGCTGACGACAGCTTAGCTCCCTGATAAATAAGCAGGCTTGAGCTAAAAAATAATCCAGAGAAGATTAAATATCTCTGTTTTTTAAAAGACCTGAAGAAAAAATAGATGCCTGCCAAAGTAAATGTTAGACAAACATTCATTTCCCAGGCGCCGCGACTAAAAAGAATGTGCCAGGGATTAATTACCAGTAAAAGACTGGCAATAATCGCCAATTTATTGTTCTTAAAAACCTCTTTGATCAGTAGATAAAAAAGCCAGACTGCTAAAATCCCAGACAGAGCACTGGGAAGCCGGACAGCAAGTTCGTTCAGTCCTAATAGAGCGACAAAGGGGGTAGTTAAATATATATAAAGGCCGGGCTTGAAATCGCCAAAAGATTTGAAAATTATGGGTAAGAAATTACCATACTCATCTTTGCCTGTCTTTAAAATTGAGTAGGCATTGTACCCCAAGGCCGCTTCGTCCTGGGTCAGGTGGGGTGGGATAACCCCAAGTTTCCAAAGACGCAAAAAACCGGCTAAAAGAAGAATCATTATCAGCAAACTTTGTTTAATTTTCATAAATTTCAAAAGCCGGCTGGCCATCTAGAAAATTAATTGTTTTTAATTTGTGCCAGCCTTGAGGATAATTTCCCGGACCGGTAATCAGAAGACAGTCTTTTCCTTGACAATCCGCCTTTTCGCCACTTTCTAAAATAAATTCTCCGTTTTTACTTGTTGGTATCTGCCAGTCATTGACAAAATAGAACTTGTCAAATCTATCCAGCCAATACCAGTTTGATTGGTAAAAGCGGATAAGCTCGGGGTCATTTTGGAATCTTGCAGGCTCCCAAGGCCAGTAAAATAAGAAAAATTCATGGGGCTCACCATATTTTTTAGTAATAATAAACTTCTCATATTTCTGATAATTAGTCCTACTATAATCAACCACTTCCTTATACCCATACTGCCAGGACCAAGAATAGTTCTGCCGATATTCAAAGGCATAAGCCTGGCCATAATTTTCAATAGACAGGCCCAAAAGGAAAATATAGATTACGGCGAATAAATACTGAGGAACAATTCCTCCCGCAGGGCGGGCTTTCAACCATTGCCATACCAAGTTCAGACCAAGAGCAGAAAAAATCATTGGTATTGGTAGAAGTACAATACTCCTTAAAACATGAGGGGCCTCTCGGGTTAGACTTGAAGCGATTGGTCCAAGAAGAAACCAGCTAAGCAACAAACGAGCACTTTTTTCTTTATTCATCCTCTTAACAACAACAATCAACCCTAGCAAAAAAAATGGACAATTGATGGCGTATAAAAGTCCGTGTTCGGGCAAACTAAATTGATAATGGCTTCCGCCCTTCAAAAACAAGAATTCTGGAGAGAAGTGAGAAAAGTAGTTGGCAAGAAAAGTCTTTGTAAAATAGGTAACCTTGTTGTGGATTAAGAGGCTAGCTAGAGGCGTTAATTCTGTCTTGAGTCGCTCCTCATTTATCCGGTTAATCATTCCCTGGTCCAAAATCTCCACCCATTGATAACGGGCTTGGCCGACTGGGTTGAAAAGCTGGTAAAACATAGGCAGGAAGAAAAATGCAAAAATCAAAATGCAAAATGCAAAAATCTTTTTATTTTTTTGATAAAACGACAAAACTTCTCTTTTATAAATAAAACTGAGTCCTAAAAGTAAGAGGGGAACAAAAATTCGGGCAGAATTATAAGTCCAGACTGACAGGGAAAGCAAACCAATCCCCAATAATATTGGCCAAGATTTTTTCTCTAAACCCAACCATAAGAAATAAACACCGGAAATAATCAGGGCCAGGGACAAGTTGGCTTCTACCGCAACCCTGGAAACAAACAAACCCCAGGGCTCCAAGGCAAGTAAAAGGCCAGCGATAATGGCCAGTTCCTTGCTTTTAAAAAGTTTTTTAACCAATAAATAGGTAAACAAAACACTAAAAGTTCCTGCCAAAATCGAAGGAAGCCTAACAGATAAAGCACTCAGGCCAAAAAAGAACTCTGAAATTAAAGTCAAATAAATATAAAACGGCAGCTTATAATCACCATAAGCCCTGAAAATAATCGGCAACCTCTTTCCCCACTCGTCTTTGCCGGTCTTCAAAATAGAATAAGCATTATAACCATGACTGACCTCATCCCAATTAAGAGCCGGCGGAACAAGGGAAACATGACTAAATCTGAGGAAAAAGGCAAGTAAAATAACCAATATTACCAGTAAATTTTTCCGAACTAAAAAAAGCCCTTTTAATAACATCAAGACTCAACTAGCCAATAAGCATCTGTTCCATTTGGGTATCTAATAATCTTCTTTGTTTTAATTTCCTGAGGAAATTCTTCCGGGCTACCAATAACTAAAACATTTTGCTTAAGCAAATCTAATTTCCAATCAATTGTCTTAAAAGTATATTTATCCAAGTGATAAACATCTAATTGATCCAGCCAAATTAATCCTTTTTCTTCAAATTTCCAATTTCCCGACTGCTCCTGTATCTGAGCTGGCTCAATCTTCTTATAAAAAGCAACAAATATCTGCGGCTCTGAGATTTTTTTAGTAAAAATAATCTCTTCGTATTCACCTTCAATCAGCCCCAGATATTCCATGATCTCCCTGGTGCCATAAATCATTGCTTTTGCTTGAGTTGCCGGTTGTTGAACAAAATAATCTTCAAGGAAAAAAGCAAAGGAAACAAGAAGAATTAAGCTCGCGCCAGGAATTATCAATTTTTGAAAGTATTTGGGAAGCTTTTCCTTAAGCTCAAAATATAAATAAATTCCGCCTATACCGGAAATTATTTGAAGGGCTGGAACCATAAAAAGAACCCGATTAGCCGCATAGCCCGGACCAATACTTAAAGCCGCTGGTATGGGTGAGATGAAAATCCAAAAGATGAGCCAATTAAGTTTTTTGATTTTACCAGTTAGCCAAGCCCAAACAAAGGCTAACAATAAAAACAACTCAAAGGTGTAAAGAACTCCCTTGCCCGGAAGCATGCCATAGGTTCCTTCTCCCGGTCCCTGGCTAAAGAAAAACTGGGGAGAAAAATATGAGAAATAATTCCTTAGAAAGGTTGAAAAGACAAAAGTCAGTTTATTATTAAAAATTCGGGCAGTAAAATCGGGCAAGCCTGCTAAGACGGCCGAGTATCTGGCGTCTCTTACATTCGAAGCCAGGCTAAAAATTCCGGCTGAGGATAGCCGTGAGCCTGCCCCAAAAAACAGGCTATAGCCTGCCAATAGCAAAAAAGGGCAAAAAACAATCAGGCCAGGAAGACATCTTTTGAAATCTAGTCTTGAACGATTAAACCAAATCAAACCTAGCAACAAAAGGGGCGTCAGTAAACGGGCTGAATGATAGGAAAAAAGATTTAGGCCAAAAATTAAGGCTGAAAGAACAAAAAGTTTGGCTCTTTTCAATTCTCTTGGAGAAAATGAACAAGCCTTAAAAAAGAAGAAAAGGGCCAAGGGCAAAAGAAAGGTTGTCAAGTTAGCCTCAAAGGCTCCTCTGGACATGGGAATATGCCAAGGAGAAATGGCTAACAGTAAAGCTGTTAGAATTGCCAAATTCTGCCTTTTAAAAACCTCCTTAACCAAAAAATAAACAACCAAGATTGATAAGCTGCCTAAAATAGCATTGGGTAGCCGGACAGCAAATTCATTCAGTCCAAAAACAGCGACAAAGGGAATATCTAGATAAGCATATAGAGGAAGTTTATAATCGCCAAAGGAACGCAGGGAAAGAGGGAAAGATCTTCCCCATTGGTCTTTTCCAGTCTTCAAAATCGAATAGGCATCGTAGCCAAAAGAGGCTTCATCAGGCGTGAAGCCGGTCGGATGGTTAGACAAAGCAATAACCCGCAATACAAAGGCAATTAAAATTATGCCTACCAGTAACCATTTTCGCATCAATACTTTATTATACAGCCATTTAATTTACTGTATACTCTTGCTAGTGCCAAAGCATAAACTCAAAAAATTGGCAGCTTTCCTGATTTTAAGCCTTTTAATAATCAAGTTTGTTTTACTGCTCCAAGATTCGACGCCAACAACAATTGATGAGGCCCAAAGAGCCTATTTCTCCTTCTCAATCTTCAAAATTAAACCAGAACTGACAGGAGATTTTTGGAGCTTTGGCAAAGAACAAGGCTACTTACTATTCTGGCTTCCAATTGTCTTTCTCAAACTCCTTTTTCTTTTTCTCCCTTTATCTACCTTGAGCCTGCGAATTTCATCTCTAATCCTTTCGTTTCTCTCCTCGTTTTTCTTTGCTCTCAGCGCTGTTTGTTTGATAAAACACCAAAAGAAACAGGAACTTATTCTTTTTTCCACTAGCTTCCTCATTTTTTTCCTCTCCCCCTGGCAAAATTTTCTCGCCACCTTCTCTTTACCTGCCAATTTAACAATCTTTTTTGTCACTTTCTCTGTTTTTGCCTTTTTAAAAAGAGAGAAAAATCGTTTTTTCTCAGCCATCTATCCAATAAGCCTTGTCCTGGCAGGCTTCACTGGCTGGCCAGGCTTAATTTTTAGCTCTACCTTTTTGCTGTTTAGTAATCGCCGACTTCGGAAATTTAGTTTAATTGGTCTAATACTCTTGATCTGCCTGCTTTATTTAAATAAAACATTTGTAAGACAATTCCTTGAAACTTCTTTTCTTAATCACCTGAGACCAGAAAGATTAGCCTTTGAAATAAACGAAAGGCAAAGAATTGATTTTTTGGCAGTAGAAAGAAAATTTATTCTGCCCTACGGCTTGAGAAAGTTAACCTACAACAAACCTGCTCTTGCCCTAAATAAAGTTGTTTCCCAGGCTGTTTCCTTCTTTGACTTCGAGCAGTTTGCTTCACCCTTGGATTCTTACCAGATTATCCGACTGAGCGGTCTTGTGCCAAAAGGCAATCCAATTTTGGGCTATATCTGGGAAATACCCCTTGTTATCTCTGGTCTCTATCTCTTGCTTCGAAACAAAAAAATGGCTAAAGAAAAAGTTTTGCTCTTATTATTTTGCTCTGGTTTTGCTTCTTTCCTGCTTTTCGAAAAAAAGTTAATGGTTCAGTCAGCCTTTATTCTACTTCCCCTTATTCTTATTTTAGAAACATTGGCCATCTTCAACTTTGTCTTTAAAAAACCAATTCTTTCTCTTCTTTTTCCCTTGTTTTTATTGGGCATCATCAATTATCACTATCGTTTTTTTTACCAACCTCAAAATTATCTAACTTCCCACCCCTTTCTTTTCCGGGAAATTGGCTACTGGCTCAAAGAAAACAAAACTGATAAAGACATTATCATTACCACTAGATTTGGCTCAACTCATCTGATGACCGCATTTTATCTGGAAATAAACCCCAATCTCTTTTGGCCCGAATATCTGAATAACAAAGAAGAGAAAACCTTTGACCATCTACATTTTAAAACTTTTCAAGTAAGTCAAGATAGACTGGAAGCAAAGACTGTTTATATCGGATTGATTGGGGAATTCGTTAAACCGGGAAAGTATTTGGAACAGAGAAAACAACCGAACTTTTTCCATCTGATAAAAACCATTTCCGCAGAAGATGAAACGGTTTTCAATTATGGCAACTCAATATGGATAGGCTATTTCAACAAATAAAGAAATTTTTATTCGGATTTGGAATCATTTTAATTCTGATTCTCGGGCTTCTGTTTCGCCTTATCTGGTTGTCCAAATCTCCGCCCTCATTGAACTGGGATGAGGCTGCCTTGGGGTACAATGCCTACTCACTTCTTTCAACCAGTAAGGATGAATTTGGTAATAGACTACCAATTTCTCTTCGTTCCTTTGATGATTACAAACCGGCTCTTTATGCTTATGCGACCATTCCCTTCATATCTCTTTTCGGCTTAAACGAATTCGCGGTTAGACTCCCTTCTGCCATCTCCGGAACCCTAAGCATATTTTTTATCTATCTTCTTTGCCAGACTCTTTTCAAGAAAAGAAGCATCTCTCTAATTGCCGCCCTTCTACTGGCAATTGAGCCCTGGTCTGTTCACTTCTCCCGAGCCGCCTTTGAAGCGAACCTTGCCCTAGCCCTTTTTCTCGCCGGAATTTATCTTCTCATCAAATCTCAACATAAAAACATTTATCCGTTTTTAGGCTTTTTTCTACTTGTGCTTTCTGCTTATGCCTACCACTGCCAAAAACTACTTTTTATGCCAGTCATTTTGGCCTCCTTATTGGCCTACAAAAAATCACTGATAAAAAACAAGAAAACAATTATCCTTGTCCTTTCCATGACTTTTCTTCTTAGCCTGCCCTTAATAAACCAGTTTTTGTTTCATCAAGAAACCCTGGGCCGGCTCGGCTCGACCTCAATAATAAAAATCTGGCAAGACAAATTCTCTCAAACTCCAAATCTCTTGATTGAAAACCCGCTTTTTTTTATCGCTAAAGACCTGGGTTCACACTATCTCTCATATTTCTCACCAGTCAATCTCTTTGTTCGGGGAACAGGAGAACCAACTCAGCACATTCCCAACTTTGGCATGTTTTACAACTTCGAATTTTTCTTTTGGCTAATCGGCTGCTTTTTGTTAATAAAGAACTTCAAAAAGCAAAAATTTTTAAGTTTTCTTATCCTGATCGCTCCCTTGCCGGCCGCCATTACCTGGAACTGGTTTTATCCGGCCAGGGTTTTACTGCTTTTTGCTCTTTTCTCAATATTAATTGCCTGGGGTTTTGAATACGTCTTTGCCTGGCTCCTTTCCGCCCGACGGCCTTTTCATCTTCTTCTCTTCTTGGCGATACTTATTTTTGGTCTCATCAATGCTGCCAACCTGGCAACCTCGCTTCTTTTCTATCTTCCCTATCAAGAACGGGGTAATTGGCAATTTGGCATGGGCGAAATAACCCAAGAAATTTCAAAAAACGAAAACAATTACCAGCAAGTTATATTTGAAACCAAAACCGCCCAACCCCATATTTTTGTTCTTTTTTATTCAAAATACCCACCTCGTCAATACCACCAAGAAATAGAGACTCTATCTAGGAAAAAATCCCCTAGGAAATGTTTTGATTTTGGAAAATACAAATTCCGAGATGTCTACTGGCCGAAGGATAAAAAACTAGCCAATACCCTTTTGGTTGGCCCGGAATCGAGCCTTCCCTTGGAAAAAATAAAAACCCAGGAAAATGTGAATTTTATTCAAGATGTAAGAGATTCAGAGGGAATTTTACTAGCCCGATTGGTTGGTTTGAGGTAAAAGGACAATTAGCAAGAGCCAGAAGAAAACAAGAATATTAATAACTGATAGTGTTGGCATAAACCAGGCCGTGCGATAAATTAATTCTAAGCCAGCAAGAGGCGGTGCCCAGAAAAGGTGATAAAGATTGAGCAAGTGAGTGATGGAGAGAATAATATAAGGAATAAGCATCCCGGGAACTAGTCCAAGCAAAATTGTGGCAACAGGGAAAAAAGGGTAAAGATAACGTTCGTGAATACGAGTCATAAATAAAAAGCTTATTAGAGACAGCAAAACTAAGGCTGTAAAAATCCTTTTATCTGAAAGTTTCTTTTTCTTCAACCAGAAAGTCGCTGCTATAATACCCGCTCCCAGCAAAACAAAACCCCAAATCCTGGCCGCTATGCCAAAATATAGGCTCGAGTCCAAAACTTTTCCAGGATTAACTAACCACCAAAAATTAAATGCATTGGCAGTTAAATATCCTATCTCTCCGGGAAAAATCCTATTTTT
The DNA here is from genome assembly GCA_964583685.1 of uncultured Gammaproteobacteria bacterium. Taxonomy (GTDB): domain Bacteria; phylum Patescibacteriota; class Microgenomatia; order UBA8517; family UBA8517; genus CAZOVJ01. The sequence goes on from CAZOVJ010000001.1 coordinate 404,754, forward strand.
ATATAAATTAAAAAGCCATAAAAAGACATCGGTTTGGGGATGGAACCAAATCGAGACTACAAAGAGAGTTCCCAGTGAGACCAGAACGGCCTTAATCCACAATTTCAGTTTGTAGCCTTGGACAAGAGCAATAACAAGTAGAATAGGAACAAATATGGCCAGAGAACCCTTAAAAAGCAAGGACAGAGTCATAGAAAAGGTAAATTTCAAGAAATCTTTTTTAAGCAAGTAATAAACTCCGATCAGGCCCAAGAAGTTAACCACACTATCTGTTTGACCCCAAATTGAAGAGTTATACAAAGTAATTGGATTAAAAAGCCATACTGCACTTAATAATAGAGCTTTTTTGCTCTTTCTTTTTTTAAAGTAAGTATAAATTAACCAAGCAATACCCATATCAGCAACAATTCCCGGAAGCTTTAGCAAAAGCACCATTCCCCGTTCTTCCCAAAACCAAATAAAACCAGAGGGAAAAATTCGAATAGTGTTATTTAAAAACCAAGATAGTTTCTCTATCGCCAGCCAAACAGCTCTGGCAAAGGCAAAAGTAAGTATTGTCAAAGGTGGCTGATTAGGAGCAGAAAAGGGCCAACTTGCACCTTCGTAAAAATTCTTCAGTCCTCGATCAAAGGCCAAGGTCGCCCAAGAAATGTTGTTGTTTAAATCACCATGATAAGCCACAAAAATCAAAGAGAGCCGGAAAACAAAAGCCAAGAGAAAAATTTTGAGAATCTTTTTTTTCATAGATAGGCGAAAACTGTTAATAAAAAGGAGGCATAGAAAATTCTCTTATGCTTGTAAACATATTTGTAGCCAGCCAATAAGCCAAGAGGAAAAAACACAGCCAGATATCTCCTCAGCTCTTCCAAAAAAGGAGCAGGAACTATTGAGAAAACGAAAACCATTGTCAAAATTGACCAAGTTTTAATAAAAACTTCGTCATTTTTAAGGAGAAAAGCACCTTTATTTTTCATTATTTTGAAAAATAAGAAAAAGGAGAAAAGGCTGTAACTAATTCCGGAAATCAAGATTCGCCATTGTTTCCAATCAATAGCCCTAAAAATATCTAAAAATATTTGTAGTGGGCCTAGGTTAAAACTATAAATTGTATGATAAACATCCAATTGATAAAAAATTGCCAGCCAACTCTTGGTAAAAAAAGAAAAATTAAAGATAAAAAGCAAGCCGGGGAAAATAAGATAAATCAAAGAGCTTTTAATGGCTAATTTTTCCTTTTTCTCCTTCAGCAGAAAAGCCAAAAGGCCTAAAAATATACAAAGCGAAACAGGCCTGACTATCGTAGCATAACCGGATAATAAACTAGCCAAAAAATACTTTCTTTTATGAAAGCATAAATAAATAAGCATGAAGAGAGCGATAATCAGGGTTTCGGTACTAATCTTACTGGTCTGCTCAAAAATTATTGGCGGAAAAAGGGTTATCCATAAAGAAAAAATCGGGTTTTTAGTCAACCGATAAGTAACAAAAAAAATAATAAATAAACATAAGGCGCTGATTATCAAACCTGAAAATGGCAAATTGTGAATCACTGGATTTAAAAGAAAAATTAAAATCGGCAGTCCGGGAAGAAGCCTATTATCTGCATATGTAAGGGTATTAGGAAAACTCCCAGATTCTAAAGCATTAGTATAGACTAAGAAATTTTCCTGCTCCAAGGAATCAGTTCCTATATTTAAGCCATGGGGATTTTTAGCTAGAAAAAGCAGGCAGTGTAAAAGAAGAGCAATGGCAAAATAAAAAAAACAAATTGACAGGTTTTTTCTCATTCTTGAGATTTTCCTTTAAACAAATAAAAGGCTGGCTCGCCGGAGGGAAAGGAAATTGCTTTAACTATTTCTAAATCTTCGGGAACCCGCTCCGGCTCCATGATTAAATTCACCTTAATCTCTTTTTCCGTTGCCAGATAGAGGGTTTGCTCATCCAAAACCTGTCCCCAAGAATAAAAACCATCACCTCCTGGCGAGCCAAAATAGAATTTGTCAATATGAGAAACTTCGCCAAACCCCTTCAAATAAACTTTATTGTTCAAAGGAAACTCTTTTTGCCATTTATCAGGAGGATACTGATACCAAGCGGCAAAAAATACCCATGGCGGTTCATTGGTGGTTGAAATTATCACCTTATCATAGTTTTTCTCGAGCGCTTTAATAGATTGAATCGATTCCTGAAAGCCAGCATGCCACCATCGCTCAGAATACCAGGGATTGTGCACCCAAAAATTGTGTTGGTAAAAGATAAAACTGAGAACAAAAAAGGATAAATAAATACCCATAAACAAAAACTTAAAATTTTTCGGCAACCTTCTCAAGCTCTCTAAGAGTCCATAGGCAATCAAAAATATAAGCGGAGGAAGGATTAAAATAAGCCGAGTGGCGTGTTTACCCCCTTCCCGAGTAATAGCTGCCGGAACAACTCCCACCAAGAGCCAAAAAGCAATCAGGCTTTTAATTTTCTTGTTCCTAAATCGGCTGAAGAATAAAATCAGACCCAAAATAAGAGGAATTACTTCAATCTTATAAAACTGGCCAATACCTTCAATTGAATGGCGCAAATTTAAATCTCCTTTGTTAAAGAGAAAATCTGTTGAAAAGCTCTCAAAGTAATTGCTGAGAATATTTGAGCCCCAAAAAGTAAACTTATTATGAAAAAGTCTATCAATAATCGTTGGCTGCAGGCCTTCTCCCAGTTCTCCTCGCATCCGGGCATCAATCAACCTGCTAAATCCCACTTCAGATTCGGTCGTTGGGTCTGTCAGGACACTGATATAGCCGAACCTGGCTGCCCCGCCGCTAAAAAGAGTACTGTAAACAATGGGCAAACCGACGATGAGCAGGGCCAGGAAACTGGTAAGCAGGTGCTTCTGAGAAAGCTTAAATATTTCTTTCCTCCAAATCAGGAAAAGAAAGAGCAAAAGAAAAGGCGTAAAAAGCTTGGCTGTGCTGTAAACCCAGGGAGTCAGACCAAAACAAAGGGCTGAGAGCCACAGCCACTTACCGTTCTTTAAGGATTTGAAAAATAAATAAAGGCCGATGAGCAAGAAAAAAAGAAGCTGAGTAACCTCGAAAGCAGCCCGACTGTATTGAATGTGCCAGGGAGAAAATGTCAAGACTGCGGCTGAAATAAGGGCAAAACACTCATCTTTTGTTATTTCCTTGACCAACAGATACAATGCCCAAATACCAAGTATGCCAAAAATGACTGCCGCTAATCTGACCCCCAACGGACTGATTCCAAAGAGGGCAACCGTGGGCACAGTAGAATAAAGATAGAGGGGAGTCCGCCATTCTGCCAGAGAATGAAAGTGCAAGGGCCAAGGATTTCCTGAATAGTCTTTTCCTGTTTTTAAAATAGAATAAGCTTGATAGCCAACATCCAGCTCGTCGCCAAACAAAGATACAGGAACTTGCTCGATCCTCCAAAGACGAAGAAAGACTGCAACTGCCAATATCAAAAATAAGATAACTAATTTTTTCTTTTTCTCATACATATTTTCTGACCAGACCAAAGAATGAAATTAAACAGATAATGTTTTAATACCCCGTGGTAAATTTTACTAGATGAAACAAGAAATTTCATCTTACCAGCACTGGCTCCGTGCTGGTGGATAACCTTAGCTGTAGGTAAATAATAAACCTTTAAACCTAGTTCCTTAACCCGGCGACAATAATCAAGGTCCTCAAAATACATAAAATAGCGCTCGTCCAAAAGCCCTACCCTTTTTCTTGCTTCTGGGGTAATCAAAAAGGCTGCCCCGACTATTGCCTCCACTTCTTCAGGCCTATCTAGTCTGGGTGCATATTTATCCAGAAGGCTCTTTTTTCCCAACCAATATTGTCTGATGGCCCGAGAAATGGTTGGCAATCTATAAACAGATGCTTGAACCTTTTTGTCGGGGTGCAAAAGTCTGGGGCCGACAACGCCTGCGTCAGTTGTTTCTTTGGCAAAATAATAGAGCTTGTCAATTGCTGCTTTTTTAACCTCTGTATCCGAATTTAAAAGCAAAATAAATTCAGCCTTGGCCCTTTTTATGCCCTGGTTATTCGCTTTGGCAAATCCGAGATTCTCCTTATTTCTGATAATTTTGATTTTTGTCCTGCAGCGGCGGGATTGATTTTTGATTTTATAGAGGGCGGCAACCGATCCATCGGTTGAGCCATTATCTACCACAATCACCTCATACTTTATTTTTGGTTTTGATGTAAAAATAGAATTAAGACACCTAAGTAATAACTTTTTGGTATTAAAATTAACAATAATTATTGAAAGATTCATATTTCTGTATTAAACCTGGCAAAAATTGCCTCATCAGAAACAATTGCTTCTCTTTTTTCTCTTTCTCTTAACCTTCTCAAAGTTTTAATTTTTAAGAGGGCCACCAAAACAGGTATCAAATAACCGGGATTCTTAAAAATTCTTAAGAATAAACCGCTTAAGTGCTTTTTGAAAAGAATCGGGCTGGTCAAATTTTTCCAGATAAAAAGCAGCTGATTTCTTTCTTTGATAATATTCAACCGGCGTTTGCTAAAATTATTCGGATTAACAGTCGCTTCATGCTGATGAATCACCTTTGATTTTGGCTCCCATAAAAGTTGATAGCCTCGCTTTAGTGCACGATAGCATATATCAATATCCTCCCAATAAAATGGCGAGAAAAGCTTTTCATCCATACCCTTAAGACTCATCCAAATACTTCTTTTAAATACACCGCTTCCTCCATTGACCCAAAAAGTTGGGCTCGCTTTTCTCTTCTCTTTCCCAGGTGAATGAACGATAAAACCTTTGCTAAACTTTGCCAGAGCATAACCATAACCTTTCTCATGAAGAGAAACAGCAAAAACTTTCTTGTTTTTAAAATGGCTAATAGCCTTTTCCAGAAAATTCTTACTTGGCGCCACGTCGGTATTCAAAAGACAAATTAATTCCGACCTGGCCATTCTCACCCCGGTATTAACCGCCGCCGAAAAGCCCCGATTTTCTTTGTGTCTGATAAGCTTAAATTGAGAGGCAAAATTTTTCTTTAGATAGTCAACTGAAGAGTCTGTTGATTTATCATCAACAACAATAATCTCGCGAATTTTATTACTTCGCTGTGTTTGGGTTTGCAAAACCTTGGGAAAATTTTTTTCAAGCAGCTTTCTCCCATTCCAATTTGGAATAACAATGGAAACAGTCAAATTTTGAACCATTTTACAGCTTGCGCACCTTTATCAGATGTAACATTCCTAATAAGAATTTTCTATCTTCCTCTATTTTAAACCCGGCATTCTTTACCAGACGCGATAAATAATTATTCCTAAAACTCTGGATGTGAGTATGCTCCCAAATCTTTCCCCTAAACTTTGTCCAAATAAACCAGACAGCCTTGAACAAAATAGAATCAGATGGCACTAAGAATACTGCATATCCCTTTCTTTTGAGAACTCTTTTAATTTCTTTGAGAACATTCTTTGGTTGATAAATATGCTCTAAGACCTCAAGCATAAAAACCGCATCAAAGCTTTGCGTCTTGAAATTAAGCTTATGAGCATCGCCAAGTTTAAACTTCATTTTCCTATTTCTTCGCCAATGTCTATTGGCCCAATCGACAGAGGTCTTTAAAACATCAATGCCGACCAGTTCGTCTGCCTTGGATTTATCAAGAATAACCTTACTGAAAGTTCCATCAGCACTACCAATATCTAAAATCCTCCCACCACTGGGCTCAATTAACTTGGCCACTTCCTCAAAACGTCTGGTGTGCCAAAAGCGTTGAAAAATATTCTCTTTAATAGAGCGATAATACCAGTCAGGGGGAACATGACTGTGCAGATCGGCCGCACTTTTAAGCCTTTTATTCATTAGTAGTTCCCTTAATTCTTTTTTGGATTCTTATTTCTCCAAAGCGTTTCTCATCAATTAAGGTTGAAAAAGCATCCTCCTCTGCAATTGTTGCAGACAAATAGCGCTGAGGAATACCGCCCATGGGCTCAAGAATTAAGTAATACAACTCTGTACTTTCTTTTGTGGTTGGCAAACTATCAAGCAGGCCAATCTGGTTTCTACCGTGCCACTCAGGTAAATAGTCATAGTTTGCCAAGCCATGCCATTTGTAAAGATATGCCCAGACAATGTTAATCCACAAGGGGCTGGTCAAAGAATTCAAACTAAAAGGCTCACCCTCGGCTTCTCTATATGTGTAATCAATCGCTTTTAACTGCTTTGCCAAAAGCATATCTTTTTGGATAGCAAAAAGAGTACTTCCTTTAGGATTCTCTCTCATAATCATGCCCAAGTTGCCAAAAATCAAGAGCAGTAAAATAAAAACAGCAATAAGTTTACCTGCCTGCGCAGACAGGTATTGTTTCTCCCACAAGTTATATAAAAATATGGCCATGATAATAGATACTGCTGGCCCAATTCCAACCATCAAAAAGGGCGTGCTTGTCCCACCAACCGTCACCACGGCTAAATGACTTAATAACCAACTGGCTAAAAAAGGACCCCAAGAAATCCGTTGACTGACGGACACGCCCTTTTTTTGTTTTTTCCACTGAAGCAAGGCCAAAACAATTAAGGCAATAACAAAAGCACCACCATAACCTATATTCCCCGGATAGCTGTTGAAAGCAAAAATACGGCCAATTTGATTAAGATAAAGAATCAAGTAGTCTCCAAGGGATTTGGCATAAGCCAAAGACGCCTCTTGAGCTAAAGCCAACTGTTTTAGGCCGGACAAACTCTTAAAACCAAACTTAACTTCTGCTAAGACCATTGTAGACAAAGAAGCGAAAAGAAATAAAACAAAAGTAATAAATTGTTTCCTTTGTAATCTTTTCCTGCTGAGCCACAACCACAAAGCAACTGGAACAAGGTGATAGGCAAGAAAGATTTCTGCCTGGATACTTAAGCCCAAACCCAATGCCGCCAGGGCCGGCCCCCACTTCTTTTTTCCCGCCTTAATCCAGGCCCAAAGGCCAAGATAAATAAGGGGAACTGTCCAAACCCCTATGGTTGGATTGGAAAGCCAGGTGGCGTATTGGGTTGCCTCAAATGAAATGGCAAAAAGAAATGCGGCTAAAAAGGCTGCCCCTTTTTTCTTTGTCAAAAGATAAGTTAAGTAAAAGACAACAAAAACAGTTGCGGCATTAAACAGAGCGACCCAGTATGCTGCAATAACAGGACTTCCCTTTCCAATCCAATATCCTGGAGCCAAAAAATAATAGTAAAAAACTCCATGATAAAGACCGGGTGTTGACGCAGGCGGGCCCAAAATCTTTAAATCACCATGGACAATTTCCTGAGAGACATAGGCATCTCTTGCCTGATCATAACCAAAGGTAAGCGCTAGTTTTGGTAAAAATAAAACCCTCAAGAAGTAAGCTAACAAAAAAATACTGAAGATAATTATCAGGTCAACTTTTTTCATAAACCAACTTTAGGCAATCAAGTATAACTTTTTACCTTTCTCCTGCCAAGCAAATGGCTGGCCGGCACTAAAGTTAAGAGCAAAACCAGTGAAACCATTGATAACTTTAAACCATTAAAGAAAGATTCTGGTTGATAAACAAAACGTACCTCATGCTTGCCGCTGGGAATCTGAATTGCCCGGAAAGCAAAATCAGCCCGATAGATCTTTGTTTCTTTTCCGTCAATATAGGCCTTCCATCCCGGATAAAAGGCATCGGAAATAAAAAGCAAGCCATCTGAATCTGTTTGAACATTAATTACACTCTCCTGCTCTTCATATTTCCCGTAACTTATCTGACAAACCCCTTTTTCTCTCTTTTCTATCCCTGGCTCTTCTTCTAAAATCACTTTTTCCCTAAAGGGATATTTTGGATCAATAAGTTTTTTTAAGATCAATTGGTCATCCTTTATGACCTCCCAATCATAAACCATAAAGGCCCGGGGAAGAACATTCTTACTCTCAAGAACAACCGTTGTTTTATCTTCAAAGGCCAAGCTAAATCTCTCAGTTCTAAAACGGCTGGGAATTTGGCCTTCTGGGTCCGGGTCATTCTTCTCATCCCTTTTTAGAGCAAGATAATACTTTGTATTCACCAGATCAAGCAAGTGTGATGTATCATTGTCAACCGTGCCGTATCTACCCACTGGATCTGTCCCCACTTTCTGACTATTTAATGCAGCCAAAAACCGAGAGATTCTCAATGGATGAATGGTTTCATAACCCTCCAGAGAATCTAATTTATAAGGTGTTCGCATATTTACAGGAACTACTCTATTCCCTGTTACCCTAAAGGGTTGTTCTTGGGAGATTAAAAAATCCAAGATTGGAGTTGTCGGAAAAATCAGTCTTCTTTCAGAAAAAGGCGTAAATTTCCATCCGAACCTAAATAATTCAAACAAAAGCAAAAACGACAAAAGTAAAAGGCCAAGCTTTTTTAATTTCTCCCATCTGGCCATAAACCAAAGAGCGACAGAAATTGTTATTAAAATAGCTGCTGGCAAAACCATATTCCTAAGAGCAACTTTATACTTGGCTATCCCACGAACAAAAAACAAACTTGGATCAGACTGGGTCATCAGGAATTTATAGACGGCAAAAGCTCCAAAGCCAGCAATTATCAAAGAAGGAAGTAATAAGGCAAAAATATATTTAAATTTGGCTCTTGCTTTCCAAATATAATCAAAGCCAAATCCCACAAGAAGAGCTACCCCAAAATTAAACAGTATTGTCGCTCTGTGAGCTGAGGCTGCTCGCATGCCAATAATATCCTCAGTCCATAAAAAGACTGGAAGGGGAGTGGGGAAAGATAAAATAAGTGAAAAAATTGATAATATAAACAAAAACAGAACCGCTCTTTTTGTTTTTAAAAACTTTAGGCCCAAGGTTGCTAAAACAAAAACTACCACCCCAGCGTATCCAGTATTTGAGGTATAGTCCTGGGGACCCCAGTAATTAGCGGTTGCATGATTGCCAAAATAGTCGGGGGCAAAAAATGTTATTATTTTTGACCAAGGTAAAAAGGCCCACTCAAAAGGATGTGGCTCAAAACTCCTTTGTGAAAGCCCCCATAATTCTACTGTTGGTAAAATCTGAAAAGCAGCCAGACCAAGAGCAAAAACCAAAAAGAAAGATAAAGAGATTGTCCTTTTGATAAATTCTAAACTTCTGTCCTTGTAAAACTTTACTAACCAGAAAATAATCATGGCTATGGCCGTGTATAAACTAGTCTGGGGATAACCTGAAAGAAGTTGAAAAACCAAAGTCGATGCTAAAAGAACACCATCTTTTATTTTGCCTTTCTTCAAATATTTATCCTCAAAAAGAATGGCCAAGGGAATAAAACTTGATGCCAGTGTGTGTCCATTCCACTGGGAAAAAATAAGATTAAAACCGGAAAAAGCAAAAGCTACTCCTCCTAAAATTGATCCAAATTTGGAGACCTTCCAATGTCTTAAGAGAAGATAGGAAAAAAAAGCAACTAGTATATGCTGGAAAGCTATTTGCAAATTCCAGGCTGTTAATTTATCAAAAAGAAAATAAACAAAATTTGTTGGCGAAAAGGGCGCCGCCTGTAGATTAGCAAAAAGTGGGGTACCAGTGAGAATATGAGGGTTCCATAAAGGCCACTGACCAATTTTGATCAAATCAATACCCAGCATCTGTTCAGGATAGATTAATGAAACAACATCAGTAGTAATCGGATTTTTTACAGGCACTCCAACCGAGTATCCCCATTTATAATCAAGCCAGGGATAATAAACGCCAACAACAAAATCTCCGGGGATGGAAACTTGGCCAAGGAGAACCACTTTCCAAAAAAAGATTAAAACCAGGCCAATAATCAAGACCAATGGCCAGAATCGTTTAAAGAAGGCCCAAAAACTCTTCCTCAAATCTTTCATACCCATATTTTTGGCTCTCCTCTCTTGCGGCTAAAGAAAGCGTTCTCCATTTTTTTGAATCCCCTATTGTCTGCCTGGTAAAAAACAAAAGTTCTTTTGTTGTCCGCCAAAGATAGCCATTTTCCTTATTCTCTATTATTTCTTGATGTCCACCTCCGGAAAAAACAATTGGCACTGCTCCGGTGGCCATGGCCTCGACAACACTTATACCAAAATGTTCAAGCTTCTCCGGTTCCATTTTCTCGTCAACTCCAAAACCAGATGCTGACCAAAAAAGTCTTGCTTTGCCATATAAATCCTTTAACTCATTAAAACTTGGGCTTTCAATTATTTTTATCGGATAGCCCATGGAACTCTTTCTCAGCTTCTTAACAAAATCATTTACCCCAACTTCAACCCCACCAGCCAAAATCAGTTTCCACTCACTAAACCCAGAATCACAAAATCTTTTAAAGGCCTTTATTAAAATATCTTGCCTTTTTGCCTGCTTCAATTGAGAAAAGCGACCAATGGATACAATTAAATTTTCCTTTCTTTTGGATTTTATTTTCTCAACATCAACAGGCGGGTAAATAACAATGCTGTCAACACCATATTCTTTATCTATAAACTTTTTCGTGAAGTATGAATTGCAGATAACTTCTCCTATCCTGAAAAATTTCATTCTATTAAGTAGGGTTTTCCCGTTCATAGAATGAAAGGGGACTTGGAAATGTAAAAAATTCTTGCGTGCACGAAGTATCGGAATACTCCCATCAGAAACCCAAAAACAAACATCGTATCCGTCTCCTCTGCCAATATCTTTGACAAAATTCACTTCTTTTAATTGAATACCGAATCTTTCTTCAATCTTTCTTTTGATATTTTCATCCTTCCATTCAACATCAACCCTATATCCCTTACCAACTAAGGCTTGGGCTACTGCCATAGAGTAGCGCTCGCCCCCTCCCAAAGTATCCAGATATGGATTATAAATCGCTGCCCTCATTTTGCATTTTGATTTTTAAATTTTGCACTTTTTAATTGCATTTCCCACAATTTTGCATAACTAACAAACCGACTAAACATCTGATAAATAATCTCCATAATACCAATCGGGCCGTCTAAAAAACCCAACTTGAGCACTGCTCGGTACCAAAATTCCCGAAAAACGGCGGATGAAAATCGGCAAATATTCATCTTCGGATGGCCAGCTTCAAACATCAAGCGGACTTCAATCTCTGACCACCTATTAGTTTTTTCAACCATCTCCGTTAAGGAACGGTGAGTAAGATGAATCATTGGTTCTTTTAACTTGCCAACACTGCCTTTAATCTTCGGCTGTTCGTGAAGTTCTCCTCGCCAAGCCTCCAACTTATCCTTTTTAATCAACCTCAAAACATAATCCGGCCACCAACCACCGTGTCTCATTTCATGGCCTAGTAAAATATTACGCCTGGGAATAGCAAAGGCAGAGTGAACAGTGAACGGTGAACAGTGAACGGTGAACAGTGAAAGAATCTCTTTTTTAAGTTCAGGGGTTACACGCTCGTCGGCATCAATATAAAAGAGCCACTCTCCCTTGGCTTTTTCTGCTCCGAGATTCCTCCAATTTGAAAAACCCTTCTTTCTTGTTTTAATAATCTCAGCCCCATGCTTTTGGGCAATTTTCACTGTTTTATCAGTCGAGCCACTGTCAATAATAATAACCTCATCTGCCAATCCTTGAAGCGAGTTCAAACATCCACCAATCATCTTTTCTTCATTTTTGGCAACAATTATCGCACTCAAATGGACTTTTTTATTTTTCATTTCCATGAGCCCTGACCTAAACGGCAAAGATAAAAATCGCGAACAGCCTTTTTCTGCCATTCTCTACCTGAAAGCAAAAATTTCAGACTTTCTTTGAAAAGAGCGAGCTTTGCCCTCAAAGAAGCATATTTTATAGCAAACAAAAGTCTGTTTCGGGTAATAAAATAGTCATTTAAATTACTGCCAATTCCCGAGCTCCTGGCTACCTTGTGCCAAAGATGGGCCGAAGGTAGATACAAAATCTGCCAACCCTTTTTCTTCATCCGTTGACACAAATCTACATCCTCTAAATACATAAAATACTCCTCATCAAAAAAACCCACTTCCTTTAAAGCCTGAGCTCTTATTAACATACAGGCTCCGCTAGCAAAATCTGTTTCCTCAACTTTATCGTATTGTCCTTTATCCAGCTCATCCACACCCCGATTACTACCCAAAAGATTTTTCCAATCGAACTTTCCTCCTGCATACCAAATAATTTTCCCCAACTCTGATTTCTTGTATCTTTTTTTGTGAAACTCAAATCCGGGTGCAAAATAGATTTTTGGCGACAAAATCCCTGCCTTTTCATAATTTTCAGCCGCTTTAATTAATTGAAGTAAAAGACTTTTATCGACCAAGGTATCGTTGTTCAAAAGTAGCAGATAATCAGCCTTGTTTTTAAGAGCATATTTAATACCAACATTATTCCCCCCGCTAAATCCCAAGTTCTTTTTATTCTTAATTAGTTGAAAGTTGGAGGTTGAAAGTTGAAAGTTGCTGAGGCTCTCAGGTGAGCTATCAGTTGAGCCATTGTCCACCACAACCACTTCTACCCTGCAATTATCAGTTAATAGCCCCTTAAGAGATTTCAAGCACTCAAGAGTATCCTCATGGCCGTTGTAGTTCAAAATGATAATTGAAACCTTTAGCTCTTTAGCCATTTAAAAATTTTCTTTTAATTCTCAGAAAAAATGAAGAAAAAAGATTTTTGGAACTGATAAGAGACTCTGTTGACCACCAATTATATTCCCCAATAGTCTTCTTAATCTCCTTGTCTACCTCTGGCAAAGAAAATTGTTGTCCGAGAAATTTCTCTTCCTGCCAAATTTTCAAATACAAAACAAGTTCAGAAAAGGCTTGAAGAAGAGAAAGAGCAAGACCATGAAGACCATCTTTATATCCCTGACCATGAAAATAGCGACCTAAAAATTCAGAGCTAGGTCGTCTTATAAGGTCGGGCCAAATAAATCTATGTCCTTCTTTTATTTTGTGGTTTGCTTGTATTGTTGTGTAGCGATTCATACGCCTCAAAAATTGCTCAATTGATTGATAATGATGATGAATAATAGCCAAATCTTCTTTGGCCGGTAAATCAATTCCCCGACCCTTGGTCATAGGAATAGAGTGAATCACCTCACTCCACTTAACAGATCCCTTTTTGAAAAAACGAATATTTAAATCAGGCCACCAGCGAGAATGTTTCAGCCATTTACCAAAAACAATGTTCTTACGAGGAATTCGATAAAAATCAGGGCCAAGCCCTTGACTAGCAGAATCGGCTATCTCCCTTAACTTTCTGGCCAAGCCCTGCTGAAGTTCTTCGTCTGCATCTAAAATTAAAATCCAATCTCCTTCTGTTTTAGAAATGGCAAAATTCCTGGCTGGCTCGACATAACCTGTTCTCTTGTGTTTAAAAACCTTTGCCCCTGCCTTTTTGGCAATCTCAACTGTTTTGTCAATTGACTGCATATCAACAACAACAATTTCATCTGCCAGCTGCTGGATGGAAACAAGAAGGCGTGGTAAATTTTTCTCCTCATTTAAGGTGTTGACGACAACTGAAATCTTGCTCACAAATCAATTTTACCACGATATCTCAGATTTATTTAATCTTTTCCTTGAAGCCTCATTGACTCCAACCTGCCATGAGGCTATAGTATGTACGAACCTTAAAAGCAAAAATACCTATAGGAGGATTGCCTGTTTAAAAAACAACTGCAGAATGGTGACTCTGGCACTTAGCTTTTTGTCTATTTTCTTGCGCTCATCCTCATAGCGAGGAAATCGGGGCAATGACTTAGCAAACTGAAAGGAGCAAGATCGTGATTGAGACTAAAGATGGTCAGGGTTCTGAACAGGTTCATGTCACCATATTCACTCTAATTGCGGAACTCGAGGGCTATGCCTGGGTGGCCTGTGGCATGATTTTCGCCCAGTTTCTCATCAACCTGGTTGGCCCAGCAAGGCTAACTTGCGGTGCCGGCGAAGCCTACTGTCGGGATTGGCAGTTGCTACTCCTTTCTCTGGCAATTGGGCTAATAATATTTAGCTTAATTGCCTTGTGGTGTTTCTTCAGGAAAACCGCTTTATTCCCGCAAGTGCGTACTCCAGGGGTAATCTTAGCTAGCCTTGGGGCATTTGCCGGAATAGTGGTAGCGTCCACGATCCTGGCAGGAATTTTCTACTAGTTACAGGAGGCAGAAATGCTAAAGCTCTATGGTTGGCTGCTCTGACCGTCGGTCCATAAGTGGGTGTTGCTTAATGCAGCAAAGACAGGCAGCACCCACCTCAGTATTTCACTTCGTATATATTAACTTCTGAATTTTCAAATATTTTTGTTATTCCCAGCTGAGTCTCACCAAGTTTAGCTCGCTGGTCTTTTAGCCAATAAATATAAGAAATATTATTTTCTATCAGAAACTTCCTTACTTGATTTTGTTCCAGAGTGTTTAAGAAATCTAAAACTTTTTCCCGTCTTGAAGGCCAATCGTAACCAGTGATATTTAAATTAACCTCATCTTCAAGGTAAACTGGCTTATCAGAAAAAGCAGAAACATAGGCTGTTGATTCATATAAATAAAGGGGTCTGGGTGGGTGGCTAACTGCCTTTTCTGCCGCCTCTTTATCAAAAGGATAGGTTAGCACTACAGCTTCTGGCTGTTGAGAAAGAAAGCCTAGGGCTTCAAGTTCTTGATTTGAAATTTTGGCCGGAGGCCGACCGGTCAAATAATGATTTTTTAGTGTTACAAAAGTGGTAGGAATTGTCAATAAAACAACGCCTATCACTATAAGGATACGAGCCCATGAAGTTTTTTGCCTCTCAAACCATTCTCCCACCACCAAGCCGGCCAAGATTGCAGAAAAAAATAAAGAATAGTAAAAAAACTGAATTGTATTCCAAGGAGTCCCCTTCTGAAGGAAAAAGAGGGGAATAAACAGGCCGGCCAATATTACTGTTCCCAAGAATATTTCAATCTCACCTATTTTTTTAAATTTTTTCAGCCATTGACAAAAGACAATTGCTCCCAGAACCCTAGTTCCCATATTCCCCAGCCAAAATATTAGGAAAGCAATTAAATAGGCTGGAACTGCTTTCCAGTAAATCTTGGCCAGCCGATAGTTAACCATTGCCTCCTGAAATCTTGGCCAGCCCAGCCGGTCTGAAAGACCCATCATTGTTTCCAAAAACCAAAAAGGCCGGAAAACCAAAAGCCCAACAGATTTTTTGTTTAAGGCTAAAAATAAAAGAAGAGAAATGACTAAGGAAGCAAAAAAGACAAAAATAAGCCTCCTATTTTTTTTACAAAGAATTGCTAGGCCTAGACCAAGCAAGGCTAAAACCCCAGCATAAGCCTTCACCTCAATGAGAATAGCAAAAATAAAAACAGCAAAGAGAAAATGAAAAAGAGAGAAACGCTTTTTGAGCTCTAGTAAAGCGATTAAGCCCAAAAGCAGCAAAAGCAAAGATAAAGCAAAAGGAGGATTAATCAGAGTTGAAATCGCCTGTTGGGCCCAAAACATGGACTCTCCAGTAAGCCTTCCTTCTCGGACAAGGCTCACCAGCCAGCCAAAACTAGCAGCAAAATAAGTAAAAAACAGAGCCCAAAGTGCTTGGGTTCGGGCCTGCCTCGCCGAGTCTAGGCGGGATTTTCTCCAAACAAGAACAAATTTATAGGTCGCCAGGCCAATTAAAATTGCCAAGATTGGCGGTGTCAATTGAAAATAAAGAATCTCAACCGGAATCCGGCTGATTTTATGGATAATTGCCAAAAGAAGATCAAAGCCCGGATGATAATTGGCCAGTTTCTCTCCGGCAAAAACCGGCATCTCGGCTGAATTCCTAGCTAAACTCTTAATCAAGCTAATATGCCAAATACCATCGTGGCCATTTGCTCCCCAGAACCCCAGACCAGAAGCACAGGCCGCATCCCAACAAAGCCCGCTTCTAACCATAACCAAGGACCAGGACAGAACACCAAGAATAATTAGTAACACTGTTAATTTCCTCATCAGATTTTAGTTATCCAACTTTGACAAAATTTCTTCCTTGACTGCCCTTCAACACTAAAATCCCTGTACGCCTCAGGGTGAACATACTGCCCAAGTTCAAAATCTCGACACAAAAAATCCTTTTTAATCACGTATTTTGCCAAAACATCCCGAAAGCGAGTAATGCGAGCAAAACCCTGTTCTGTCTCTTCTCTGCAATTCAGCTTCCCGTCAAAAATCCAAACAATATTTTCGTCCAGGCCATTCTCAAAACAATCAGAAACAAAGCTGACATTTCTATAGGAATAGTTTTTGTTAACCAGTCCCTCTGGTGCATTTAGATAAAAAAGGTACTCATGAAAAAGAATTTTTGGTTCAAAAGTAGAAACAATAATTTCTTTATTTGGATATGTCTTTTGAGTTAAATCTATATATCGAACAAGAACTCTATCTTGGAAAAACCATCCATCAGAAGCATAAACCGGAAAGCGATAAAAATAGATATGTAAAAGATTGACAAAAAGCAGCAAATAGATTGCGAGCAAAAAATATTTCAATCTTCCGAATCTCATTACATAACCTAAACCGAGCCCAATTAAAATAATCAGAAAAGGGTACATCAACCCCGCTCTTTGGCTGTAAGAATGCTCGATTGTACTCAACCCAGAGGTCAACGAACCAACGGCAATGGCAACCAATAAAAACCACCATGTTTTTTTGCTTTTGAAAAACAATAGACTAAAGCCAACCAGCAAAAAAAGTAAGTCAACAAAGTAAAAAGTGCCGTGTTTCTGATAAGAAAAAGCAGCCCGAAGTTCGCCATTAAGAAACAAATTATCAGCCGAAAAAGTGTTCAGGTATTTTTCTAAAAAGCCCTTGCCATAAACAGTTAACTTATTAATAAACAAATTATTGAACTGCCAGGGTACTGTTCTTAACCTCTCGCTGTTTACCTCACCACTTATTTCAGACAATGTTGGTAAATAGAGTTCTCCACCTCTTGCCCTCATTGATTGATTCTGGATAATAATTACTGCATAACTAGCAAGGATGACAGAAACAATAAGACTGAAAACAAGATAGGGTTTTATGCTGCGTTGACCACTAGAAAAGTAATGATAAAAAAGAGTAGCGATTATAAAAAAATAAAAAGCAATCTGACCACCTGTATAGCTAAAAAAACCCAAGAGATAAAAAGGTAAAGCATAAAAGATACCATAATCTTTCTTCTTCAGAAGAACAAGAAAACCAAGCAAAAAGAAAAAGACAAAAAAGTTTACCTCAAAGACCGTCCTACCCATTAAAAAGCTCCAGGGATTTATTGCCATTACAAAAGATGTGATAATGGCAGTCTTTTTGTCGGCGAAAAGGTGCATAACTAAGTGATAAACAACCAGGACAGTGAGCGAAGATAAAAGTGCGCCGACCATCCTACTTGCAAAAAGGGAAAAAGGCAGAGGACCAACAATTAGCATCAATAAAAATACTGGAACCTCTGCAACCGTAACAGTGAAATCTTGCATTTGAGTCGGTAAAACTGCCGGAGCTGTACCCGATACAAACTTACCAGTTTTAAAGAATGATTTTGCTGCAACAACATAATTGAGCTCGTCATGTGTCATTCCTATAGGGAACTTGTCAAGTAAAATTAACCTTATCCCCAGAGAAAAAATAAAAATCAGGAGCAACCAAAATTTATTTTGAAAAAACTGTTCTAAAGCCTTTTTTAACATCAGCAAAGATTGAGGCACCCATTAAAGAGTAAATAACTATAAAATAAAATATTCCTCCCAAAATCACCAAGATGACAATGGAAATTAAGTTTACAGGCAGAAAATTGCGAACAAGCAAAAGCAAAGCTGCCATTGTCAAACCAGCAATCCCCGGCTTGAAGATACTCTCAAGCAAAGAAAATTTAACATACCTTCTGGCTATATAGATGGCGATAACCGAGCTTGAAGAAACCAGGGCATAGCCGGCGGCCGCCCCATTGACTCCATATCTTTTTGTCAAAAAGGGCAAAAGAATCCAAGACAAAACTGTCCACATAATCATCAATTTAAAGGTAATTTTGATTTTGCCAATGGCATTGAGAAGATTGGTCAGTTGAGTGGTAGCGGCAGCGAAAGATGCACTGATGGCAAAAAAACTGAGAGCTGTCAGGGCCGGAATCCATTTTTGATAACGAGGAATCACCCGAACTAAAAACGGTGCGACAATTAAAATTCCCAAAATACTGGGGAAAACTAAAAAGCAAACAAAAAATATCGAGCGGGTAACAAATCTTTCAAGTTGTTTTTTATCGTCTTGCATTCGAGAAAAGGCCGGAAAACTAACTTTTAAAACATTATCCATAAAAAATCTTAGAGGCATCTGGCCTAATTTTTGGGCAAAGCTAAGGAAACCCATTCCCGCACTACCTAAAATCCCTCCTAAAACTATTATTAGACCATCGTCCTTGATTGTTGCCAAAAGAGTATTCAGTTGATAGGGAAGGCCAAAGCGCAAAAGTTTTCTTAGAGATTTTCTGGAAAAGGCCAAGCCAGGCATCCAAGGTTGAAGCAAATAGATGGCCACCAGCCCAACCAAGCCCCTGATTAAAACGGCAATGGTAAAGCTGGTAATTCCCAATCCTTTCCAGGCAGCCAAAACCACTACGATGTTGTAAACAATATTTTCGAGAATTTGAGGAAAGACAAGCCTTTCAAACTTCAACTTTCTCTCAAGTAAGGTTGAGGGAATAGTTTTTAGGGAAGAGAGAAGTAAAGATATTCCCAAGGCATACAAAAGATAAAGGCCCTCTTGAGATAATTTATAAAATTTGGCAATAAAAGGCGAGCTCAAAAATAATATGAGTAAAAGCAGGATGACCAATCCCTGCTGGACAGTAAAGGTTGTTTTCAAATCTTCATCTGTAACCTTCTTCCTTTTCTGAATCAAAGAAGCAGCCAGGCCAATATCGGAAAAGTAAGCTAAAAAGTTGACAACCGCCGAAACCATGGCAAAAACCCCAAATTGGCTCTGGTCCAAAAATGCCCATAAAAATCCAGTGGCAATAAAAGAAAGAAGATGCAATAAGAAGCTTCTGCCAGTCAGAGTAACCACTCCGTGAACTGCCCGAGCTTTTACTTTCTCAAGAGTCATCTCCGCCACACTCAAATTGTAGCATTAGTCTAATTAAGAACAAAATATATTGTAAAATATTCTAATGAGCAACCAATCTGTTGGCCAGCGGATAAAATTGTTGCATCTGGTTGTCGGCTTAGGGCTGATATTCTGGCCAATAGCACTTTTTTTAAACAATACCTTCAGCAACTTTATCAGTTATATCCTTCCCTCTTTCTTTCTCTTTTCAAGTTGGATCCTTCTGAAACGCTCTTCAAAATTATACTTTTTGCCTATCCTCTTTATCCCCCTAATTGAGCCAAAATTAGCCCTTCTCCCTTTCTGCTTCAGCCTAATTAATCTACTTTGGCAGCAGGACAAAAGAATATCCTTTGTCTTTTTATTTCTCTCTCTGCTCGTTGTTTTTGTAACTTGGAAACCCTTCTTTGGCCAAACTATTTTCAGTCCGGACTATGAAGCCCGTCAGTTTGTTATTCGTAAAACCCACCTTTATCCCACAGTCTTCATGGCCAGACTGTTCCAAAACAAGGCCCGAATTTATGGTGATAAATTCATTAATAATTTTTTTGCTCTCAGCGACCCCAACAATTACTTTTTTGCCTTTCATCCCCGACCAATAATTATTGAAAATCAAAACCTTAATAAATTCCCTTTTATCGGACTTTTATTTAGTCTTTTTGGTTTCTTCTATTTGGCAAAGAGTCAAAATAAAAAATTTATCATCAAGAGCCTTGTCGCCTGCCTAATTTCCCTTTCTCTTTTAATCAATTTCGACCGCCATGATTTTATCCTTTGGCTCCCCCTTGGTCTTATCTTTGTTCATGGAGTTCAAGAATTCAGCCAAAAATTTAAAAAGGCCAAATATGTTTTCTGGTTATTTTTTGTTTTTGCTATTCCAGAATTAATAAGAATTTTTTTTCAATGAAATCAATAGAAAAAATTGGGAAAGTTTTTACCTTGCTTATCTTAGCTCTGGCCATTTTTTTAGGAATCCTCACTAGGTTTTACAAACTTGGCCAAGCACCAGCCGGCCTCTATCTTGACGAGGCAGCTCAGGGATACAGTGCTTACTCAATCCTTAAGACTGGCAAGGACGAATTTGGTAAATCCTTCCCCGTTGTTTTCCGCTCCTTTACGGATTTCAAAACCCCTATCTATATTTATCTGCTCGTTCCTCTTATCCCCATTTTTGGTCTTAGTAAATTTACGGTCCGTTTTCCCTCATTTATCTTCAGCGTTTTGAGTCTTCCCCTAATTTATCTTTTAATCCGCAAAATCTGCTCTCAAAAAATCGCCAAGCCCCTTAGCCTGCTGACCAGCCTGCTCCTGGCAATTTCACCCTGGCACATCCTCTTTGGCCGGACCAACTTTGAATGCAACGTTGCCCTTTTCTTCTTCCTGGCTGGAATTTATTTCTTCTATCAAGGTCTGAAAAAGCCCAGTCGCCTTTTAATTTCAGCCATCATGTTAGCCATCGCCATCCCTAGCTACCACTCCCAAAGGCTGATTACTCCGCTCATGCTCTTACTCTTATTTATCAGGCATCGTCAAGTGCTTTTAGGACCAAAGCACCGTCGTTTTGTCTGTCTTGGCCTTTTAATTGGCCTCCTGATTAGTCTACCTACCTTGAGTGTTGCCTTTAGCCCTGGCTTCTTGGCTCGGGCTAGCGGGCTCAACATCTTCTCCCACCAACGCCAAATGCCCACTGGCTTTCTTGAAAATTATCGCGGTCCTCTTACTGAAATAATAAATAGCTCTTGGTTTCTCTCAACCCAAGAGTTTCTTTCTTTATATCTTTCTTACTTTTCTCCGAGAAATATGTTCGTCCTCGGCGACTATGACCCCCGCAGCTCTTTCCCGGAATTATCAACCTTTTTCCTCTGGCAATTTCCCTTCTACCTCTATGGCCTTTATCTTATTTTCAAAAATAAAAGCCTTAAAGAACTCCGTTTCCTTACTCTCGCCCTTCTCTTGATTTCTCCGCTCCCGGCCGCCGTTACCCGCGATCCCTATTCCACCATTCGGGCCTTACCCATGGTTATTCCTCAATTAATAATCATCAGTTTGGGCCTGATTAAGGCCTTTCAAATTTTAAAAAAGCCAATCTTTAAACTAGCAACCTATGGCCTATTTGGCTTAATCCTCATCTATTCAATGGCCAAGCTTTACAGCTCAGTTATTGTCTTAAATGAACATTTCCGGGCCAAGTATTGGAATTATGGCTGGGAACAAGTAGTGGAAGTGCTACACAAACTTGACCCTCACTTACCAGTAGTCGTTGATACTGCCCGCTCAGAACCTTACAGCCAAATCCTTTTCTTTCTTAAATTTGAGCCCACCACCTATCAGCAGGAAAATCAGGAAGTTCCTCTTTCCCAGTACTATACCAATATGTCCAGGAACTCAAGTCGAAAAATAGGCAATATCATTACCAGGGTCATTGACTGGGAACCTGACTTATTGATTGAACAATATTTTGTCGGTGATGCTCTGGCCATTTCTCAGCAGCAAATCGCAGTTCATAAACTTAAATTAATTGAGGAAATTGACTATCCGGATGGCAGTGTCGCTTTCAGAATCGTCAAAACCAACCCCTAAAATTATTGAATTTGGGCCACAAGGGGAAAAACCTTATCTCCGGGAAAATCTTCTGAAACCCCTCCCAAATCTTCGTAAAAAACCTTGAGCTCAAAATCTTGATAAAGAAGTTGCAAGGCATCACTGCCGGAAAGGGCAAAGAAAGCTTGTTTTGAGGTTCCTCCCCAATCTTCGGCCACAAAAGGGTAATCAGGGTCGTTAGTAAAATAAACAGCCGAACCTTTGGGTAATTGAGAATACCTTAATTTAACCTGCTTTATTAATCTTTGTGCCAATCTACCCCGACTGGCAGCCCAGTAAGTAGAATCTGCCAATCTCACCGAGCTTATTGAGAGCAGCAAAAGGGCAGCAACAAATACACCGAAGATTGCGACAGCTAGTTTTTTGTTTTTTTTAGCCAATAGCCAATAAGCCTTAAAAGCTAAAAACCCAACCGCTGCCCAAAAAGCAGGCAAGGCAGCAGCTAGATAATGGCTTGATTTATGAAAAGGCAGAAATAGCACTGGAGCCAGAGCCAAGGGAAACCAAAAGACAAACAGCCAAAATCTTCTATCAATAAAAGTCTTTTTGTTTCTTAAAAATAAATAAGTAACGGCCGCTGAAAGAATGGTAACCGCTAAAAAGAATGTTGGGAAAATAAGGGAAAAATAATTACCCCAATGACGCATAAGACTGGGGTTAAGCCGAAGACCTGGCCGGACAAAATCAATAACCATCTCGGGTAAACCCAAGGACCAAGCCAAATACCAGACAAGGGTGTTCAGGGTACTTTTAATATTAAAAGTAGGTTGGTATTGGGGCTCGGTTTGGGAAAAGCCGATAACGAAAAAGTTCAAATAAAGATAAAGTCCAAGTACAAAGAAAAGAGGCCAGATTTCTTTAATTGCTTTTAAAATAACCCGACCCGCATCTTTCTCTTTTAGAAAAAACAGCCCGCCCAAAAGAAAGGGAGTTGCCACTGCCAACTCATGGCAAGTCAAAGCCAGAAGGAAAGCAAAAAAGCTTGCAAATTTAAATCTAATTTTCTCCTTCTCTAGATACCTCCAAAAAATAACTAGACTAAAAAGCATAAACATGGCCGCAGCTAGGGTCTGAATCCCTCCGGCCAGATAATACAAACTGGCCATATTAGCGGCCGTAATGCCAAAGAAAAAGGCGACAAAAAAAGAAAGCCTGGCTTTAGCAAAAAGTCTTTGCATCAAAACATAAACCAGACTGATGTTTATAAAATGCAAAATCAGACTTAGAAACCTAAAAGGAAGATGATTTAAACCAAAGATAGAATAAAAAATATTATATAAAACTTCTCTAAAAAGCGGCCGGTAAAAGGCAATCCCCCTTTGCTCAAAAGGATGAAATCCGAAAAAATTGATAAATGCTCTTAAACTACCATCTGTTCGGGCAACCTGGAAATGAAAAAAATCATCACCGGTAAAATAGACGGAAAAAATTGAGCAGTAAAGAAGGAGGACAACCAAAAAAATCAAGAGTAATGGTGCAAGCTTCTTAACCACAAGCTTATTTTAACACTGTTGAAAACCAACTTTGACCATGAACTGGGTTATCTGTAATAATTGCTCTATGAGTAACGATATTTATCTATCTTTGATTATCCCTGTTTATAATGAGGAAAAAATAATCAACCATACTTTAAAAGAAGTATTAAAATATTTGTCAAAGAAACCCTTCAGTTGGGAAGTTATTGTGGTTGATGATGGAAGCAATGATCTGAGTTCAAAAATCGTAGAAGACTTCAAAAAGAAAAAAGTAAAACTGGTCAAACAAACACCAAATCAAGGTAAGGGAGCGGCCTTAAGGCTAGGGGTTGAAAAGTCAAAGGGAAATTTTATTATCTATAGCGACGCAGATCTCTCAGTTCCTTTAGAAAACATCGCCATATTCTTATCACGGCTTAAAAAGAATGATGTTGTAATAAGTTCAAGAAGAGCAAGGGGGGCAAAGATAGTGGTTCACCAGCCTTGGTTGCGTGAGAATATGGGTAGAGTTTATAGCTTTCTTTCTCAGCTGGTGACAGGTATTTGGGTTTCGGACTTCACTTGTGGATTCAAAGGCTTTGAAAAAAAGGCGGCGAAAGATCTGTTTGCTTGCGGGCTTCTAGATAGATGGGCTTATGATTCTGAAATTTTGTTTTTAGCCAAAAAGCATGGTTATAAAATTTGTGAAGTTCCTGTTGCCTGGACAAACAGGAAAGAAACCAGAGTAGTGCTAAGAAGGGCGGTAATAGCCTCCTTTATAGATCTTTTTAAAATTAGGGTAAACGATTTGTTAAGTAAGTATAATAGAAAGTGAGGAGTTTATGCCAAAACGAATCCTTCTTTTTCTTTTGATCTTAATTATTCCCACTTTTTCTTCCCTTCTTAGGCCAGGATACTTCCCCATGCACGACGACTTACAGGCAATACGACTTTTTGAGATGGACAAGTGTATAAAAGATGGCCAGATTCCCTGCCGTTGGGTACCGGATATGGGTTATGGTTATGGTTATCCTCAATTTAATTTCTATGCTCCATTTCCATACTACTCAATGGAGATTTTTCATCTTTTGGGTTTAGGATTTCTAGATAGCATCAAGGTAGTTTTTGCTTTAAGCGTTCTTGTTTCTACTTTTGGCATGTTTCTCTTGGGAAAATCACTTTGGGGTAACACGGGAGGATTGATCAGTGCTCTATTATATGCTTACGCACCCTATAGGGCTGTGGACATGTATGTTCGGGGAGCAGTAGGAGAATTTTGGGCACTTGCCTTTCTTCCCTTAATTTTGTGGTCTTGCAGGGAGGTTCTAAAAAACAACAGAAAAGCAGTCTTATGGCTCGCATTATCTTTGGCCGGATTATTAACATCACACAGCATTACTTCTCTTATTTTTATTCCCGTGTTTTTTGTTTGGGTTGCTTTTCAATTTTTCTTACTTGGCAAAGAACTGAAAAATATTGTCTTGAGTTCTTTTTGGGGCTTTTCAATGGCCGCATTTTTTCTTGTTCCAGCCTGGTTTGAGAGAGGATTTGTCCACATCCAAACCCTGCTTCAAGGATACTTTAATTATTTAGCTCACTTTGTCAGCATTAAGCAATTATTATTCTCGACTTACTGGGATTACGGCACATCTAAGCTTGGGCCATATGATGATATTTCTTTTGCTGTTGGCCTTTTGCATTGGATATTGCCCATGCTGGCAGTTTTTCTTTTTATTATTACAAAGAAGAAAAAGCAATTATTAACTTTGTTGTTTTTTGTTGCTATAGGCTGGCTAGCTCTCTTTATGACCCACCAAAAATCAGTCTTTATCTGGAACAAAATTACAATTTTATCTTATTTACAATTTCCCTGGAGATTCTTAACCGTTGCCATATGTTGTTTTTCTGCTGCCTCTGGCTCAATCGCCCTTCTTTTTCCAAAAAATAAAAAGTTCATCTTTTCAACCTTAGCTGGAATTTCTGTCTTCATTCTCATCTTATATTCAAACTATTTTAGGCCAATAAAGTGGTTAGAAATCACTGATAACGAAAAACTCTCTGGAGAGCTTTGGGAAAAACAGTTAACCATTAGTATCTTTGATTATTTACCTATTTACGCCGAGAGTCCACCTGGAGAAAAAGCGCCTGATAAACCACTAATAATAAAAGGGGATGGTAAGACAATCTCAGGTCAGACAGGCAGTAATTGGCAAAACTGGAAAGTCAGAATGGACGAAGAAGGGCGAATTCGCTTGCCCCTGTTTTATTTTCCAGGATGGAAAGTGTGGGTGAACGGCCAAAAAACTGCCATTGATCATGATAACAAGCTGGGCTTAATAACAGTTAGAGTGACTGAGGGTGAACAACAAATTTTAGCCAAGCTTGAAAGTACGCCAATCAGAAAATTGGGCAATATGATTACTCTAGCCGGCTTTTTGACTATTCCAGTATTTTTAAGAGAGGGGGGAAAGAAAAAATGAAAAGAGTGGTTCCATTTCTATTAATTATTTTTCTCGCTCTTCCCGCAGCTAGATATTTGCTTGGACAGGGTTACTTTAACATGCACGATGACTTGCAGGTTATGCGTATTTACCAGTTTGAGAAATGCTTGGCAGACGGACAAATTCCTTGCCGATGGTCTCCTGATATGGCTTATGGATACGGTCAAGCAATGTTCAACTTTTACAGTACCTTTCCTTACTATCTTGGAGCTCTAATGAGAATTATTGCCCCTTTTTCTATCATGGAAACAGTTTTGCTTCTTTTCTTAAT
This sequence comes from uncultured Gammaproteobacteria bacterium, assembly GCA_964583685.1. GTDB lineage: Bacteria > Patescibacteriota > Microgenomatia > UBA8517 > UBA8517 > CAZOVJ01. Next base: position 430,637 of record CAZOVJ010000001.1, read on the forward strand.
CTCACTTATTTTGTCTGCTTTTGGAATGTATTTTTTAGCAAAACAGTTTTGGGGGAAACTGGGTGGTATAGTGGCCGCAGTTTTGTATACTTACGCTCCCTATCATGGCCTTGATATCTTTATTCGAGGCGCACTGGCCGAGTCGTTTAGCTTAGCCATATTGCCATTTATTTGGCTTTTTATATATCTGGTGATTAAAAAAGCAAGCTTTCAAAGAGTTGTGGGGCTAACTCTTTCTTTGGCAATACTCTTTACCACTCACAACGTTTCTTCTTTAATGTATGCTCCCTTTACAGCTGTTTGGGCTCTCTTTTGGATAGTTTATTCAAAAAAATGGAAGTCAATATTGGGCCTTGGACTGGGGGGCGTTCTTGCTTTAGGAATTTCAGCCTTTTTTCTTCTGCCAGTCTTGTTTGAGCAGTCCTTAATCCAGAAAGAGTTTTTTACGATGGATTATCTTGACTATAATGCACATTTCGTCTCAATTAGGCAACTTTTCTTGGATAGAGCTTGGGGACATGGGCCTTCTATTTTTGGACCTGAGGATGAATTATCTTTCCAAATAGGATGGCCACACTGGTGGCTGGCAATCCCTTTAACTTTTATTGCCCTTTTCTGGTTTGTAAAAAAACGAAGCAAATCTCTACTGTTTGTCATTTTAGGTCTTTTGGGGTTTTCGGCTTTGACTGCCTTTTTAACCCATTCCCGCTCAACCCCCATATGGCAAGCAATACCCATGATGGCCTTTATTCAATTTCCCTGGAGATTTTTAGGGCCCACTATATTTGGACTTTCCTTTGGAGCCGGAGCTTTGGTAAAAACAGGAATCAAATTTAGACACCTAGTTGGCACTTTTATTATCATATTAGCAATCGTATTGAACTTTAACTATTTTAAGCCCTGGAGTACCTATGCGATAAATGATGAAGAAAAGTTAAGCGGTATCTCATTTGAGATTCAGCAAAAGTCAGCCATATTAGACTATCTTCCAAAAACTGCGCCGATTGCTCCAAAAGAGCTTGCTCCTGAAAAGCCAATTATTGCCTTCGGTGAAGCTGAAACCTACAACTTCTCAAAACGCTCAAATAGCTTCTTTTTTGATGCTGAGGTATATCAAAACACGGAAATTCAAATTCCAGTCATGTATTTCCCGGGCTGGAAAGTTATCTCTGAAAAAACTGTCATTCCCAGTTGGCCCTCAGGAGATTATGGACTCATTACTATTGAGCTACCTCAAGGCAAACATATTATCAGAGGAAGGTTTGAAAACACACCGGTACGAGACATTGGCAATACAATATCCATATTATCAACAATCATTATTTTCTCAGGCTTTTTGGTTGAAGCTAACAAAAAGAAATCAAAATGATAATAAAAAAATTTTTAAACCATCCTCTCTCTATTGCCTTTTTTTTGCTTATACTATCAATTCCCGCCAGTCTGCCTCTCCTTTCTGCCGGTTTTTATGAGCCGCATGACCTTCATCATTTTGCCGATATCTATCAAATGATACGGGCTTTTCAGTCTGGACAACTTCCTCCTAGGTTGGGGCCAGATTTTAGTTTCGGCTATGGCTACCCCTTGTTTAACTTTTATTACTTAATGCCTTTTTATTTAGGATCCTTTTTCTTCTTTTTGTTCGGTAGTATCACTGCCAGTTTTAAACTAGTCTTTTTGGTTTGCATAATTTCCTCAGTCTTGGGAATGTATCTGTTTTTGCGAGAATTTACAGGAAAATGGGGAGCAACAGTAGGCTCAATTCTATTTCTTTACACCCCTTACCGGGCAGTGCAAATTTACGTAAGGGGGGCAATGGGTGAAGCATTGGCTTTATCTTTACTCCCCCTTGTTCTATGGGGAATTACAAGAATTATTAGAAATCCTAACAATAAAAATTTAATGGCTGGTGTCTCGCTAATCACCGCCACTTTTATTCTTTCTCACAACTATCTCTGGGCGCTTTCGTTTCCTTGGATTCTACTGCTGATAATTTTCCTTATGGCTAAAAGAGGAGGAAAACGCCCTGGGAAAAGCCTCATGTTTACTGGTCTTTTATCTATCGGTCTTACTGCATATTGGTGGCTGCCTGCTTTGCTAGAAAATAAACTGGTTGCCTCAAAAACGCCATTTCCACTTATAGACCACTTCCCCTTTATCAAACAACTAATTATTCCCTCCTGGGGTTATGGCAGTTCGGTTTGGGGGCCAGGAGACGAAATTTCTTTTCAAATCGGTTTAATAAATTTGTTTGTCTTAGCGTTTTTTGCCTTGCTTCTTATTTTCAAACAAAAGCTTTTTAGAAAAAAAGGGTTCTACTTTCCCTTGTGGGCATTGATTGGTTTTTTGGCAAGTGTCCTGATGATGAATTCCCGAACTTATTTTATTTGGAAAATTATTCCCTTTCATAATTTCATTCAGTTTCCCTGGCGCCTCTTGGTTTTTACCACTTTATTCTCAAGTGTTTTAGCCGCCATCATTGTTGATCTAGTCAGTAAAAAAGGGCAAAAATTTGCTGGAATTTTAGTTATTGGCACCAGTATGGCCTTAACTTTTAATTACTTCCAACCAAGCAAAATCTTTTATAAAACTGACAATAACTATCTTGCCCGCCTTTTTAGCGATAGAACTTTGGAGGGAAAAAAAGAAACAATCTCTGATGAATATTTAAATTATAGCGAAGATTATCTGCTTTTATCCAAATGGACAGACAAGCGGCCGAGCAACTTGCCTGAATCTAAAATTCAAGCTTCAGCTAATGCCGAAATAAAGCTTATTAAGGAAATAAATCCTACTCACTGGCAAGCTAAAGTAGAGGCAAAACAAGCAACAAAAATTATATTTCACTCTTATTACTTTCCCGGATGGTTTGCCAAGCTTGATGGAAAAAATACTGAAATTTCAGCAGCTAAACCTTATGGTCAGATAGAACTTCAACTTTCAAAAGGCGAACACGAAGTAGAGTTTTTCTGGAAAGAAACACCTCTCCGTAAAGTGAGTGATCTTATTAGTTTACTTTCACTTATTCTAGTTATTATAGTTTTAGTTCCGAAGAAGCTCACCTTTCACAATCTCAAATAAGTAAAGCGTGTCGCGGGGACCATGAACCACATATTCTTTAAAGCCATCCGGTCTCAGGGCCTTGGGATATGCGGCAACAACCCTTAGACCTAGCTCTTCAAAATCCTGCTCGAACTTCAACCTGGAAGAATTGGCAAGCAAATAAGTTTTATTACCCGCTTTCTTAGATTCCTTGAGACTTGTAGGAAGTTCACCAATATCAATTCCCACTCCAATAACCAAAACATTAGGGACCTTGGCCAAATACATCTGCAAACCATCAGGCAAAGTGCCAAAATAGCCCTCTGTACCAACAATAATCTGGGTCTCAGGCTCTTGAGCATGGATTGTCTTAATCAGCTCTGCCGCCTCCCTTATGCCTGTTCCAGCCGTCCATTCTTCCAAATAGCCTGAGCGTTCACCTCTGGGCAGAGGTGCTTTTTCCGGATTTGTTAGTAAGAGACAATCAATACTCAAAGCATGGAGAATAAAAATGACCAGGCCTAAAAATAAAAGTTTTTGGAAAAATTCTTGCTTGACTAAAAATATTGACCCAGCCAATAACCAGAGAAAGGGAATTGAAAAAAGAATATAGCGAGCAGTAATAACCTTGGCAAACTCGGCCTGAACAAGTAAAGGGAAAAAAGACCAAGCCAAAAGCAAAACTATCTCTTTACCATATCTCCTTATATTCAAAAGGCTTCCCAGAACAAGAAAAACAACAACTACGCTCGGACCCAAAATCCAGAGCCACTGCCAGGCTCGGTGAAAATAGAAAATAAAGGGATCTTTGGGGTTTAACCAAAGATGGCTTAAGGGAAACACGTAATCTTCATTACGAGAGCCAATAAGATGAAAGTTGGGGCCGAGTCGCAGAATATTGTACATGGCAAAACTGATAATGTAGATGCTAGAGAAAAGAAAAATAAGTTTACCCAGATGAGTCAGTCTTTCTTTTTTTGTTTTGGGCCAATTACTCAGAATAACAGTTGTTGGCAAAAGAATAACAAAAAATAAAGCCGGTGATTTTGTTAGCAAGGCTCCTCCTAAAGCAAATCCAGTAAACATGGCCATATCCAAACGCATTGTTCTGACCGTAATAACAGCCAAAAAAAGGCTCCAAAGACCAAACATCGCCAACAGGGAATCGACCAAGGCCATCCTATCGAAAAATAAGCTAAAAGGAGAAACTGCCCATATTAATGAAGTAATTAAAGCCACTTTTTTGGATTTAAAAAGATAGAGAGCAAAGCTAAAAAGACCAATTATTGTTACCATGCCGGAAACAACTGAAATGAAGCGACCAATAAATAAGGGGTCACTAAATCTGTTAACTAAAAACATTAAAATCCACATAAAAAGAGGTTGTTTACCATCTGAGAGAGGTAAGAAGCGGAGGGTTGGCTCAGCCACCATAATTTGAGACCAGCGGATATAAATGGCCTCATCTGTAAAAACAGGTAAAATCGTCAAATTATAAATTCGCAAAAAAAGGCCAATAGCAACAATCAGAAAGCCCAAAAGAATTGTTAGCTTCCAGTCTTTAAAGTAGTCTAAAAATTTAGACATTATATCTACCTAAAAAAGCACTTATTCTCACCCGGGTTAAATCTTTCAAGGCCTGCCACGAGTCTTTGATGGGATTTACCCTCAAGGTACCTTTATGATGCCAGATAACAGGCACTTCAACAACCTTTAAGCCAAGTTTTTTGGCAATATAAAGGAGCTCCAAGTCAAATCCAGCGGTCACGGCTGAGCCTTCCAGGGCCCGCTTTTCCGTAAAAACCTGCATCCTTTCAAAAACCTGCTTAACGGTCTTTTTGTTAAAGGCCTTAAAGCCACATTGAGTATCACTGTAGCCCAGTCCAAGAATTAATATTCTGAGGATTTTAAAACCATAAGCCATGGCCTTACGAATAAAAGGGGCTCCCTCTCGTCCTTGTCTTGAGCCAATAACAATATCGTACTTTCCCCTCTCAAATTGAGGCAAAACCTTGGCTAATTGATTAATAGGTGTTGCCTGATCCATATCAGTAAAAAGAATTATCTGGCCAGAAGCAACCAGCATCCCGGCAATCACTGCCCCGGCCTTTCCCCGGTGAGGCTCTTGATAAACCTTGAAGTTTTTATGCTCACGGCTAAATTTCTCGGCCAGAAAGGTTGTCTTGTCAATTGACCCATCATCAACTATTAAAACTTCCCAAGAGTACTTTTGCTTTTTTAAATAGTGATAGACACTCTCTAGAGCACCTGATTTTATATTTTCCTCTTCATTATAGGCCGGGATAACCAGCGAAAGGTATATTTTTTCCATTATTTAGTAAAGCCAAACATGGGATCTGTCAGATTAGAATTTTGGCCGCTACAACTTATAAGTACCTCCTCCTTCGTATACAAAGGATAATCAGGATAGATAATTCCTATTGCCCCGAAAGTTTTATGAACTTCTATGTCTTTTCTCAACGGAAAAACAATTGTATAGACAGGGCTTCCACTTTTCGGATGATTAACATGGATGTCTTCCAACCAGAAAAAATATCTATAACCCAACTCATAGCCCGGCTTTGTTATATAAGAAACAGCCACACAGGGAAAATCTTTTTCTTGAGCATCTTTTTTAATTTCGGCAACAACCGCCCTTCTCTCAATATACCCACTTTTATTTATATCCATTGAAAAAAATCTATAAATATTAATAGCTAAAAATAGAACTATTAAAGAAATTGATAGTTTTTTAAATCTTTCTTGATTGAATAAAGATGAAATAGCCACACTCACAATTCCAATCCAGACAACGGTCATCCCGTTGAAATAATATTCGGAAAGAATAATTGCGTTAAGAGAGAAAAACACGATGTATATTGCCAGCCAGATAGACCAAAGTATAATCAGCTCTTTCCTAATCAGCTTTTTGATGGCAATAAAAAATAATAGTCCAATCAGAATGTAGAGTGCCCATTTATGCTCGATATTAATAAACGAACCCCACAGAAGACCTGTCGTATTTTTGGAAATTAAAGTAATTGCTCTATGAAACTTAATTAGGATTCCAGAAAAATCACCTTTGCCTATTGTCAAAGAGCCTAGCACGGCCTTTGTTTGACTAAAACCATGACGCAATTCAAAAAGGATTAAAGGCAAGGATGTTAGTATTAGTGATATTACTCCAAAAATGGCAGCATTAATATTTAGTCTTTTTCTTCCTAAGAAAAACGCAATCAAAGCCAGGGGGGCTATAATTGCCAGAGCTAAGTTAAAATTCCAAACTAGGCCCAGTAAAATCCCGCTCAATATAAAACCCCTTTTTTGTTCACCTCTGAGTATTAAGTGTAGGGAATAAAGAAACCAAACCGTCCAAATTATGGCTGGCGTAGTTGGCACAACCTCCCTATCAGTTAAAACAGTATAAAAAGAAGTCGCATATATTAGAGAAGCAATTAGCCCTGTTGATTTATTGAAAATTTTCAAAAACACATAATAGCAACTCCAGATACCAAAGGCCCCCAAAAAGGTAACCATTACAACTCCTCCTATTGGATCCATGTCAAAAAGTAAATAAAATGGAATAAGAAGATAATAAAAAACAGGCCCTACAAAAACTCCGTGACTTGAAGTCTCTTGACCGATTAATCGCAAATGTTTGTTAACCAAAATATCTTTTATTATCCATCCTGCCAAATCCTGATCATGGGAATAGATAAAAAGTTGAAGAGGTTTGTAGCTTTTTAAAAATAGTCCCAATCCCAAAATTACTAGGAATGGATAGTTCTTAATAATAAATTTTTTAATTTTGAGTTTCAATTCGTTTTCTCCTTTGAACAGTTATTCCACCAAACCTGGCCTCTTCTTCCACCACTCCTATCCCCTTTTGTCTCTCAAGCCAGGCTTCGAGCCGCTCCGGGTGAGGCGGGTCTACTTCGTATAAAGTATAAAGCAAGGAAACCTGCTCCTCCATTGGTTGATAACCATACTTGCTTCCATACCATTTAAAAAGATAGTCATAGCTATAGGGAATAACCGGCGGGACATAGACATCGACATTGAACTTCCTACTGCCAACATCTGTATAAATCCAATCAAGGGCCTGCTTCTCATTGCCAAAGGCCACTGTTTGCGGGCCGTCAAGTCCATCGGAAATCTTATAACGGACAACCTCAAAATTTGTTGACAAAAATACATATAAAAAGAAAATAATAAATATCTTACCCGGGCCCAGTTTCCAAAGTTGTCCCAAAACAACGGCAAAAAGCAAGATGAAAATCAGATAATACCCGGTTAAATAATAACCATAGATGTTGCCAAAATTTCCCTGGAAAAAAAGAAGGCCTAAAAGAGGAGAAAGGAAAAGAAGTAGTAAAATTTTTATACCATCCCTTTTGAGCAATTTGGGTAAAAAGGCAATAAAAGAAAATCCTATCACCCCGAGAATAAAAACCTCTCTTGCCCGCCGCCAGTGAAAAATCTTATTAGTAAAAACATCATAATAAAAATTTAATCTAGTGCCAACAACCTGCCAAAGAGAAACCTTAAAGCTTTCATCTTTGATTAAAAATTTTTCCAGACTATTGCGTATTAAACCAGCGTGTCTGATATCAAAAACAACTAACGGAAAAGCAGTAAAGAGCAGGGCGATGACACTGAGCAACAAGAATTTTTTGTCGGGCAAATTTTTGCGCCTTATCTGCCAGATGGCAAAGAGAAAAATGGCGGGAAAATAAAAAACCTCACCAGCTGAGCCAAAATGAAAAAGAGAAAGCCCGGCAATTAAGGCAATCAACGGCCAAGCCCATTTTTTTCCCTTTGTAACCAGGAGCATCATCCAAACGAGCAAAAGACTTAATAGAAGCATGGGTGTAGGATTGGAAAGCCAGCGTGAAGCCATAATAATATAAAAAGAAAAAGAGGCAATCACAGCCGCCAAAAGTCCAGTCATTCTATCCTGAACCTTAAAGCCAAGATAATAAAGAATGATAATGGCTAGAACACTAGTCAATGCCAAAAAAACGGCCGGCCAAACAGGGTTTCCGCCTCCAAGTAAATAAAATGGGGCAATCAAATAATAATAAAAAGGGCCTCTAAAAATACCAGCTATTCCGGTTGTCGGCCCAATCAAAAAAAGCTTCCCTTTGTGCCACAAATCCCAAATGACCAAGGCATCCCTTCCCTGGTCATAATAAAATCCTAAAACCTGCCCCACTCGATAAACACGGACAAATAGAGCCAGGCCAAGGATAAGGAAGAGAAGAAAATAAATAAGGGGATGGTAGTTTTTGAGCTTTTTCATTTTTTCTTGGCAAATTTTTTGGCTGTCTGAAGTACCTTCTCTACTGCTTTAGTAAAGGCAAGTCCCTGGATTATTACTCCGGCTGCTGCCTTATGCCCACCCCCACCCAAGACAAGGGCTATTTTAGAAACATCAAAATCAGTCCGCGCTCTGAAACTTACTGAAAGCTTGCCTTCTTGCTTTTCCAGCATAATTATCCCAAAATCAACCCCCTTTACAACCCCGGCAAACATACTGGCTGCACCCTCATGTGCCTGTAAAGGCCTACCATACTCTAAAAATTTATTATAAGGAAGGGCTGACCAAACAAATTTAAACTTTTTTTCAAACTTCATCCCAGTAAGAAATTCGCCCCACATCTTTAAGGTATTAAATCCCATACTGCGATAAAGGTGGAAAATAATTTTTTCTTTATCAGCTCCCCCTTTAAGAAGCTTTATGGCTGCTTCCAGGGTTTTCAAACTAGTATTGGAAAATCGGAAAACTCCTGTGTCTCCAATTATGCCAGTAAGAAGAGCTGTGGCAATATTTCTATCAATTTCAACTTTCCAATCTTTAAAAATTAAGTAAAGAAGCTCTCCAACCGAGCTAACCTTAGCATCAACTAAATTTATGTTTCCAAATTTCTCGTTTGTTTTATGATGGTCTATTACTATAAGGGGGAGGCTGGGTACTTTTATGTCTTTATCTCCAGAAACCATGTACCAACTGGCAGAATCAAGAACAATAAAAAGATCAAATCTCAAAAAGTTATAAGTCGAAAAATCTACAACTTGAATTTTCTCAGAATAGGCTAAAAACTTAACACTTTCTGGTAGTTCATTTGGGCAGATTACTTCTACTTTTTTCCCCATTTTTTTGAGGACCTGGTACATAGCCAGTGCGCTGCCAAAAGCATCGGGATCAGGACTACGATGGCAATTAAGCAGAATTCTCTTGGACTGCTTAATCTCTTTTAAAATTATTTTCGACTGCTGATAATTCATTGCGTGTGGACTAGTTGATATAAGGTTATTCCTCCAACTTGCCACTCTTTTTCAATTTTGCTCCAGCCAAAATTGGCAACCTCTGCTTTCGGGTTGTGAGTAGGATCACACTTCTCTTTTGGCAGTTCGCAAACAACAAAAAGCTGATTGGTTATTGTTTCATCTACCCTTAATGGATCAATATCTATTACACCAGTATCCCATTTTTCCAAAAAATACTGATATGCATCCTCGTAGTTTCTTTCAGCAATAACAGCCAAGTTGAACTTCTGACCTTCTGCTTCTTCTTGAATTTTGGCGGCAACCTCTTGAGATCTTTGCAACTGCCTGTTTGGCGGACCATTAATCGGGCTGTTCCTTAAATTAACGATAATCAAGAAACCAAAGGCGATAAGCGATAAGAAATAAGCCCTTGGAGAAAAGTCTTTTAATTTCTGGATGATTGCCCCAACTAGAAGAAATGGGGTAGCAAAGAAAAAGCCGTAATAATGGTCATAAATTTCCTGCTTAAAAACCCCTAATCCCAAAAGGGCGAAGCCTAGCCAAATAAGAAGCAGGAAATAGGTCTTAAACTTTTTAGCTTCAAACCTTGAACGACAAAATTCAAAACCCAACCAGATTACTCCCGCTACCAATCCCAAAGCCGTCCATTTTCCCATAAGCTCATTTTTCCCTGCCAACAATCTGGTACTAATTTTCTCAATCAAAGGCCAAACTTTAGGTAGGGCTTTCCAGGGCCGGGCAGACACCGTTGTCTGTCTTTGTAAGAAAAATTTTTTCATGGAAGAAAAGTTCCGCCACCCATGCCGAGCATCAAAAATCACCAATGGAGACATAAGTAAAGTAAAAAGAGCTAGACAAAAAACCGAATACTTTAAAAAACTTTTTGTTTTTTCTTTATCTTTTTTTATTTCTATTAAGGTTAACAACCAGAAAATTGAAATAACCGGAGCTAAAAGTAAGCCTAAATAATGAGATTGTAAAACAAAGGCAAAAGATATCGCACTTAGCAAAAACCACTTCCATTCGTGTTTTTGCCAAATACGCCAGGTTGCATAAATCGTCAAAAGGCTAAAAAAGGGCATAATGTTCGGATTCCATGAAGAGCGAGAGTAAACAATGACCACCGGCGAAACTGCATAAAGGCCAGCAGCAACCATACTGGCTAAAGGAATTTGTCCGGGGCTTGTTGAAGGAAACCACTCTCGAGCAATCAACCAAACAAGAGCAATTGTCAAAACAGCCAAAAGGGCAATCAGGACAGCCGGTCCAACAGGAGAATATCCTGCCAGGAAAAGAGCAGGGGCCATTAGGTAATAATATAAGGGGCCCAAATACATGTCGCCAATTGATGTTCCCGGACCAATCAAGATTGGATCTAGCTTAACCAAAAGTCTTCTGACAACAATTACATCTCTACCTTCATCACCCAAAAAAGTCATGTATTCGGAAATTCTATAAAGTCTTAAAAAGCCACCAACTAATAAAATTAAAGCCAGGACCATAAACTCCCTTTTATTGGCTTGAATCCAGGCTTTAATTTTGATGAACAGTGAACAGTTAACGGTGAACAGTCGTCTTCTCATTACAATTTTCTCCAAAGTCGAAAAAGATCCAGAAAACTCCTGACAATAACATTTAAACTAGCCCCGGTTGCTCTTCCGGCCAGTCGAGGATAATGGTTAACTCCAACTTCAACAATTTTAAACCCTTTCTTTTTTGCCTTGATTAAAAGCTCACTGCTGATGAAGGCGCCCCTTTCACTCTCCAGTCTAGAAATCTGATTAATAACCTTTTTGGAAGCCAGTTTAAATCCACAGTCAATGTCCCGGACCCTAAGACCAAAGAGAAGAAAAACCAACCATTGCCAGAAAAAACTATTTAGCTTGCGAATAAAGGGAACTTGACGCTTTAAATAATATCCTATAACAATATCGGCACTTGTCCGCTTTTGAGTTTGGATAAATTTGCTAATCTCTAAAAAATCAAACTGACCATCAGCATCAATAAAGGCAATCCAGAAATACTTTGAATTATAAAATCCACTTTTGAGAGCTGCTCCGTAACCACGATTCACTTGATGACTAATTATCCGTATCCTTTTGTCTTCTTTACTTAATTTCCGGGCAATTTCAGCCGTTTTGTCCTCAGAACCATCATCGATTATCAGTATTTCCCATTTATTCGCTATTTTCAGAAGAACTTCTTTGGCCTTTATAACGGTTTCCTCCAAATGTGTTTCTTCATTGTAAGCAGGAAAAAAGACCGATAACTCGCCAATCAGTTTTCCTTTCATACCTGAAGTCTAGCATAAACTATTTAGGCTGTGCTAACATTTAAACATGCTAAAAAGGGGCAAGGAGTTCATCCTAATTATACTTTCCTCTTTGATTCCAACCTTGCTTATCTGGCTACCTTTTTTCTTGAGATTCAAAAGTTTCTGGACAATTCCCTTGCCCAGTGATGGCATGGCCACTATTGTTGCCAATTATGATGGTCCTCTTTATCTCGTCCTTGCCAAAACCCTTTATAATACTCAGCAGATTGGGGAAAGTTTCTCCTTCCCTCTGCCGCTGGAATATTATGCCGCCCATTTTCCTTTATTTCCCGCTCTCATCAGACTTATTTCTTTGATTTTGGGTTACCCCTATGCCATGCTCTTGGTAACGGTTCTTTCTTCAATACTTGCCCTCTATTTCTTTAACAAACTGGGGCAGGAATACACTGATAAACAAAGCGCTCTCTGGCTAACACTGGTTTTCTCAATTTTCCCGGCAAGATGGCTTATTGTTCGTTCCATCGGCTCGCCAGAGCCTCTCTTCATAGCCAGTATCCTCGCCTCCATCTATTTCTTTAAGAAGAAAAAATATTGGCCAGCCGGCATCTGGGGGGTAATCGCTCAACTAACCAAATCAGCTGGAATACTTCTTTTTATTGCCTATCTGGCCATCATTCTCTTTCCAAAATTAAAGACCTTCGCAACAAAACGATTTAAAACATGGCTAAAATCTCTAGATTGGCAAGCTACTCCAGTTCTTCTCATACCATTGGCCCTACTTGCAGTTTTCTTTTTATACAAACACACCTTTAATGATTTTCTGGCTTATTTCCATTCTGGAAACAACATCCATTTACTTTTCCCTCCCTTTCAAATTTTCAACTATAGCCAGCCTTGGGTGGGAACTTTCTGGTTGGAGGAAATAATCTTTATCTACTTATTCGGCTTGCTTGGCTTGCTTAGCCTTATTAAACAAAAGAGAATCATACTGGCCTGGTTTGTGGGAATTTTCTTTGCTACCACCATTTTCATTTCCCACCGGGACCTTCTTCGTTACAGCCTGCCGATTGTTCCCTTTATTCTTATCGCTTTTTCCGACTTCTTAAACCGCAAAGAGTTTAAAATCGCCCTTGCTTTTTTAATAATCCCTATTTATCTCTTTGCTCTCAGTTATATCGCCCAGAACATTATGCCTATCTCCGACTGGGCCCCACTACTTTAAACAAAGTTGAGAGTGTTTGGAAGAAAAACTCTGCTATTCTTCAAAAATATGACCGTTGAGCAGTTTAGTGGAGCCCAGTGGGTTAGACTAAAAGGGCCCCTTTTGAGACTTGAAGGCAGTATTTGCCCAAAATGCAGGAAAATACACTTCCCTCCCCGTCCATACTGCTATAGTTGCAACGGTAAAGACGGCCATCGGCCTGAAGAAGATATTGATGAAACTGTGACTGTTTATCAAGCGCCACAAACTGATAGAAACCACAGATGGACAGTTGGAATCCCACTAGTTGGAAAACAATTAGAAAGAGGGCGGGTTGATTCCTGGAAAAGGCCTGTTGAAGTTACTGGAATCAGACCTAGGGCTCGACAAGTGTCCAAAAAATAGATTTCCCTACAGATACCGAGCCTCCATATCCACAAGCTGTTGATTCAGGAGAGACTGAGAATAGATCGGATTAAAAACTAAGTTTTTCTTCATATAATCATTAAATCTTTTATACCCTAAAATAATTTCAGTAACACCTGTACGATAATTATTATTTTTGGAATTTATTATTTGATCTACAGATACAAAGCGAAAATCTTCTAATTTATAACTTGAGAACGCTTTCTTAGAAGAAAACTTTTTAGGCAAGTGTAACTGAAATACTGACACCCTTATATCTAAAACATCTAAATACATATAGGGATTTATTTTTTCAGCAATTACATTTGGAATTTTTCCCATAACAGCAAAATCAGTAAAAACCTCTTGTTGCAAAACCCGTAAAATACTTTCTTTGTTAGAATCGATTTTAGAAGAAAAACCCATTGGCAAAGATAGTGAACCAAAGGGTTTTCCAAGCTCAAGTCTGGGAGTTGAAATATCTTTTGCAATAAGCACTTTGTTTTGATTGCCATAAGAAGTTAAAACCAAAGCGGTTGCCACTCTTCTAGTAATTCCCTCTTTGACATAAGAAGCTATACGATACAAGGTCGAAATAGAAGTCTGAAAACTTGAGGGTATCTTTTTATAAAGAGACTCAATGGTTGTACTTTGCTCAACCAGCTGGAATATAAATGATATTGCTTCGGTAATCTTGCTGTTTGGACCAGCTACCTTGATAATTCCCCATTTATCCAAAACCCTTTGATAACCCGCATAAGATACTGGTATATCGTGATTATGTTTTTCTAAAACTGCATCAACTGAGCCATGCTTTAAATATTCTCTAACTAAAAATTCATTAAACTCTTTTTCCGTCATCCGACTAGTCTTTGAAGCCAGCCAAGTCCGGGAATTTTCCAGGTTTTCCAAATAAGAATATTGTAGGCCGCGTAATTATAGGGAATGACAAAAAATCCTATGGCAATAATAAGCATAATTTGACGGACTCCTTCCCCAAAGAACCGGGTCCCAATACCGACCACCACTGCCTGGATAATGATTGCCCCAATTGAAGTAAAATTGAATTGTAAAAACTTTGATATTAACTTGCCTAGTTTTGTAATCTTCTTTTCTTTAAACGTCCAAAGGTTATTGAGAGTAAAATTGGAAATTATGGCCAGTTCCGCCCCTCCAGCCGCGGCCAAGGCTGGGGTAGCACCAAGTCGATAAAAAACTTCCAAGCCGACTGCATTGATGATATAGCCAATAAAACCAACTGTCCCGAATTTTATAAATCTCTGCTTATCTTTTATTCCCAAAATTATCGCGACTTTAAAAGTAGCAATCATTTCTTTTATGTCAAACTTTGATTGTTCTTCAGTTCGAGGAGCAAATTCAAGCGGAACTTCCACAACTTTTTTGGCATTTTTTACACTTTGATACAAAAGATCAACTTTATAGGCAAAACGGTGTAGTTCCATCAGATTATCAGGATCAATTTTGTCAAGAACTCCCTTAACTTTTGTAAGCCGAAAGCCAGTGGTTAAATCATGCAAAGATGGTTTCAAAAGCACAAGTCTAATAAATAGATTTCCAAAAAAACTAACCGCTTTCCGGCTAAATGCCCACTCTGCTGGAACAGATCCTCCAGGGATATATCTAGAACCTATGGCATAATCGGCACCTTTTGCATACGCTTCAACCATTGGCTTGACAAACCTTGGCGGGTGTTGAAAATCAGCGTCCATTTCCATAACCGCATCTGCCTTAAGCTTATCCATTGCATATTTCATTCCCCTCACATATGCCTTGCCCAATCCAGCTTTTTTACCTTGAACTAAATGAAGTTCTTTGTGTTTTTTTTGGGCCTTTTTAACAATTTCACCAGTGCCATCTGGAGAATTATCATCAACTACAAGAAGATGCATCTGGGTATTTTTAATTCTGGGAAACTCTTTTTCAAGAAGTTCAGGAATCATACGGCTAATATTTTTAGCCTCATTGTAGGTGGGAATTATAACAACAATCTTCATATTTTTATCATACATTTTTCTGCTCTTATTTGAAATGCCAACTTAATATACTCTAATACATCTTTTATATAAATCTTAATATATTTTGGATTAAAAGATACTTTAGATTCTCCCCTGGTTCGAAATTGATAAATAACAGGAAATTCATGAAACTTATCAGTTACTTGTGTTAGTTTAAAAAGGCTATAAAAGAAAAAGGCAAAACCTGTAACCTTCAGCTTTTGCCAATTAATCTTATCAAGCACGCCCTTTACTCTTATTGCCCTAAAGGCTCCATTTTTATCATAAACTTGGTTTACACCCGCAACCCAAGTCGCAAAAAATGTATTGGCTAGCCAGTGATTAATTCTCCGGCTAATTGTCCAGCTCTTGGTTTTGCCAACTCCAACGTGTCGCGACCCAACCAAAACATCAGAGCCACCCTCAATTTTCTCAAGCATATAACCCAAATGTTTAAAATCAAAAGCAAAATCCGCTTCATTGGAAATTAATACATCTGCTTTCAAATTCTTCATGGCATAAAGATAGCCCCTTATCATCGCTTTTCCCAACCCCCTTTTTCTCCCCGAGAGAAGTTCAATTTTCCTTGATCGGCCCTTGAACCTTTTCACAATCTGACCAGTGTTATCAGGAGAGTTATCATCCACAATTAATATTTTGAAGGTGTATCTTTTTAATTTAGCTATTAAGGCCAAAAGCTCGTTAAGAAGTTTTGTTATATTCTCCTTTTCATTATAAGTTGGAATCAAAATCACAACCCGCATGTTTTTGAATTTAACAGTTTCCAACAATCAACACAAGCTGATAAACTTGATATACATATTGACAAAAGCTAAAATTGCTCTGTCTTGGAAAATATGCTGGAGAAAATTAAACAAATAATAACAAGAAGAAAAAAGCTGACTATTGGGCTGGTTTTAGTCATTGCCGTAGCTGGATTTATTATCTACAAACGCTTCTTTGCTTTTAAGGCTGGTTTAGACAAGACAACTGTCAAGAGAGGGAGTGTTGCCGAAGAACTAATTTTGTCCGGTGAAATAAAGGCTGAAGAGCACGCTGTATTACGATTTGAAACCTCGGGTCAAATCATTTGGGTGGGAGCAAAAGAGAGCAATATTGTTAAAAAAGGACAACTATTGGCCAAACTTGATACAACCAGCCTTAATGCTAGCTATCAAAGAGCTCTTTCTGATCTTCGTTCAGCCCAAGCAACGGTTGAGCGTGTCCACGACGATGTTAAAGACCATGCCTCAGATGAAACTTACACTCAAAAAGAAACTAGAACAACTGCCGAGGTAGCAAAAGACAAAGCCTATGAGGCAGTCTTAATTGCTGAAAGAAATCTAAAGGGGGCATCACTCCATGCGCCGTTTAAAGGAACAGTAACCTCTGTAGCCAATCCCTTTCCTGGAGCATTTGTTCTCTATTCTCAAAACCAATTCGAAATAGTTAACCCTAAGACCATTTATTTTAATGTTTCTGCTGACCAAACCGAGATAACACTCATGAAAGAAGGCCAGGAAGTGGCAATAACCTTGGATTCTTTTCCGGAAAAAGAAATAAAGGGAACTATTGAGAATATTTCCTTTAGCCCAGACCTTGAAGAAGTGGGGGTCGTTTATAAGATAAAGGTTTCTTTTGAAGAGCTCGAAACTGAGGACCTTAAATACAGACTGGGAATGACCGGCGATGCGACCTTTGTTATGGATGAAGTAAAAGATGTTTTGTATGTTCCTGTTCAATTTCTTAAAACAGATAAGGAAGACCATTATCTGCTGATAAACGGCGGCAAGAAAAAAGTTTACGTTGAAATAGGGGTCGAAGGCGAAGACAAAGTAGAAATAAAGGGAGACATCAAAGAGGACGATATCGTCTATGATTAGTTTAAGTAATGTTTATAAAACCTACTTCCTTGGAGATGAAAAAGTTGAAGCCCTCAAGAAGATAAATCTGGATATCAAAGAAGGCGAATATCTTGGAATCTTAGGCCATTCAGGCAGCGGCAAATCTACACTGATGCACATCATCGGCCTTCTTGACAGGCCGAGTAAGGGGAGGATAAAACTTTTTAATAAAAAGACTGAAAATCTCTCAGATGATGAAATCTCCCGTCTAAGGAACGAGTATATCGGATTTGTCTTTCAGCAGTTTAACCTGATTGAAAAATTTACTATTCTTGAAAACGTTCTCTTGCCGACCCTCTACGCTAAAAACAAATTAAAATTTGATCCCCAAAAACGAGCTCTTGAGCTTCTTAAAAGTTGTGGAATTCATGAGAGGGCTGACTTCTATCCTAATAAAATCTCAGGCGGCGAGCAACAAAGAACAGCCATTGTCAGAGCCCTGATGATGAACCCTAAAATTCTTTTGGCGGACGAGCCAACAGGAAATATTGACACTAAAACAGGAGATGAGATCATGGACCTGATTGATAAATTAAATAAAGAGATGGGCGTGACCATTGTCGTGGTTACCCATGAAAAGCATATCGTGGAGAGGACAAAACGACAAATATTTATTCGTGACGGCGAAATAGTTTCAAAATATCTTTAATGAAAAATCTTTTATTTCAAATAAAAACAGCCTCCGAGGATTTTAGAAGAAATAAAGTTCGAACATTTTTGGCCTCTCTTGGAATAATGATTGGTGTTTTATCTGTTGTCATGCTCATCGCCCTGGGGCTGGGTTTAAAAAATTATATCAAACAGCAATTTGAAAGTATGGGTTCAAACCTAATTTTTATCATGCCAGGGAGCTTTCTTTCAGGAGAAGGCGGGCTTAGATCCATGGGACCAGGCCTTATGGGAGGAGCCAAATTTGATGAGAGAGATCTAACAAGCTTGCAAAGAATCCCAGAACTTGATTATGTAATCCCCATGTACACAAAAGCTACTCTAGTTGAGGCAAAAGGAGAAGAAGAGTATGGTAATATCCTAGGCACGAATGAAGAGGCGTTTAAAGCACTTAACTTAGAGCCAAAAAAAGGCATTGTCTTTACGAAGAGTGATGTGCAAAGAAAGGCAAAAAAGGTAGTCCTTGGCTATAATCTGGCCAAAGATCTTTTTGGAGAACCCGAAGACGCTATTGACAAAAAGATTCGCTTTGACAATCAACGTTTTAAGGTTATAGGCATTTTGGAAAAAAAGGGTGACCAGGAAATGGATGCGGGAATTTTTATGCCCTATAAAACTACCTTTGGAAGCATCAACCCTGACAAAACATTTTTCGCAATCTACCTGGGAGTTCACTCCGATGAAGATGTAGATAGAGTTAAAAATAAAGCAGAGGAAATTCTTCTAAAAAGGCATGAAGAAGAAGATTTTTCAGTTACAGAAC
This sequence comes from uncultured Gammaproteobacteria bacterium, assembly GCA_964583685.1. GTDB lineage: Bacteria > Patescibacteriota > Microgenomatia > UBA8517 > UBA8517 > CAZOVJ01. The sequence goes on from CAZOVJ010000001.1 coordinate 449,199, forward strand.
AGACTGAAATGTTAAATATTGTCAATCAAATATTTGGGGTAATCAACGGTGTCCTAATTGCCATTGGTTCAATTTCTCTGGTTGTGGGTGGGATTGGAATCATGAATATTATGTATGCCAATGTTAGTGAGCGGACAAGGGAGGTGGGCATCAGGCGGGCAATCGGTGCAACCAAAAAAGACATCCTCTTTCAATTCCTGTTCGAATCAATAATGTTATCCCTGTTTGGCGGAATTATGGGTTTGGTTATAGCGATTATTTTGGTCATTATAATAAGAAACTTTTTCCCAGTGGCGATTAATCTGGTAGCAGGAATTGTAGCCTTTGGTGTAAGCACTTTTATCGGTGTTTTCTTTGGGGTTTTCCCTGCCCGCCGGGCCGCCAACCTTGAACCAATTGAAGCCATAAGATACGAATAAATCTTTTCACTTCACACCTCTAAGGTGTACAAATTAGGGTGAGAAGGCGAGCAAAGAGCCAGCCAAGAACAATTGTTATTGGTAAAGTTAAAACCCAAGAAAGAATAATATCAAGAACAATCCCCCAGCGCACACTTGAAAATCGCCGTGCTGCACCGGAGCCGACAATAGAAGAGGTAATAGTATGGGTTGTGGACACAGGAATACCAAAAACAGAAGCCAACTGCAATACACTGGCAGCAGAAATTTCCGCAGTAAAACCCTGCTCAGGAACTAAAGGAGCAATTTTCATACCCAGAGTTTTAATAATTCTCCACCCTCCGTAAGCAACACCTAAACCAGCCGCTAAACCAACGGTTAAAATAACCCACAAGGGTACTGTTATTTCCTCCCAACCAAAATAAAGGGCTAAAATCATTACTAAAATGCCCATTGGTTTTTGGGCATCGTTACGACCGTGGCTAAATGCCATAAAAGCAGACGATGCTATTTGTAAGTTCTTAAATAACAAAGCCGCCTTGCGGGCAGGAGCAGAGTGGAATAAATAATAAATAATTTTCATCAACAAAGCTCCAGCCAAAAATCCTAATAATGGTGAAAGAATAATGGCAATTAAAACTTTTGTTAAACCTGACCAAAGAATTACTTTTACACCGACTGTGGCTGTCGCTGCGCCGACAACTGCTCCAATCAAACCATGGGTTTCACTAACTGGTATACCAAAATAATAGGTAAATAAACTCCAAGTCATTGTTCCCAAGAGTGCGGCTAGAACAACAGGTAGGGAAATCAGGTCTAAAATTACAATCCCCTTGCCAATGGTCAAGGCGACAGCCGTGCCAGTTAGGGCGCCAACTATCTCTAAAATCCCGGCCATTATAATGGCAAAAGTGGGCGAAAGTGCTCGTGAACCAATTGAAGTAGCAATAGCATTGGCCGCGTCAGTAAAACCACTAACAAAAGCATAAATATAGGAAAAGGAAATAACCAATAATAGCAAAACTATGGAGTGCTCCATGAACTATTTATATTTAATCCTCAATCTCTCTAAAAGAATGGCATCCGCTTCACATATATCAAGGGTATCTTCCAGGGTATGGATAATTTCCTTCCATTTCATAATTGACATAAAACCCTTTCCATCAAACATCGAGGTTCTTTCCCCCATCAAATTCTCCAAAGATTGCCTGTGCAGCTTGTCTCCCTCATCCTCCAAATCGTGCAATTTTTTGTAACAAGAAGCAAAATCTTTTGAATCCATCTCATAATCCTTGACCATAACCATACCTTGGTGAATCAGCTCAGTCGCTTGCAAAATCAATTGGGAGAATTCTTTTAAGGCCGGATTGCTTTTAGTAATCCGGTAGATTTTAAGACGGTTTGTTACTTGCTCAAGGTTGTCGACTATATCATCTAGGGATTCTGTTAATTCTTTAATATCTTCTTTATCCAAGGGCAAGATAAATCTTTTTTCAATTTCATCAGTAATCTTGTGGACCATCTTATCTGCTTGGTCCTCCAATTTCTCAAATGCGAGGCTGTCTTTCTTCAGGTTTCTTAAATTAAAAACAATTTTCTGGAATAATTGGGCGGATTTTTTAACTATCAATGCCTGCTTTACCAGATCTTCAAAAATTCTTGATTTCTTGGGTAAGAACATTCCCACGTTAGTGTAGCACAAAAATTATAGTACAATAGGATTAATGAAAATAGATATTCTCACCCTTTTCCCCCAGATGTTTAAGGGACCCTTTGATGAATCAATCCTTCGGCGAGCTCAGGATAAAGGTTTGCTGGAAATTAATATCCATAATCTCCGGGATTGGGCTGTTGACAAACACAAAAGCGTTGACGACAGACCATATGGAGGTGGGACAGGAATGGTACTAATGATCGAGCCAATATATAAAGCCCTCAAAAATATCCGATCACCAGTCACTAGTCACCGTTCACTGGTTATTCTCCTCACTCCCCAAGGTAAATTCTTTAACCAAAAAAAGGCACAAGAACTTTCCAAGCTTGAACATTTAATTTTAATTGCCGGCCATTACGAAGGTTTTGACGAAAGAATAAGACGACATTTGGTTGATGAGGAGCTCTCAATTGGTGATTATGTTTTGACTGGTGGAGAACTTCCGGCCATGGTTGTCAGCGACGCAATTGTCCGTCTCATTCCTGGAGTTCTCGAAAAACCCGAAGCTACCAAAAACGAGTCCTTTTCACCGACTACTGTTCACCCTTCACCGTTCACCGTTTTAGAATACCCCCAATACACTCGGCCGGAAACCTTCAAGGGCTGGAAAGTCCCGAAGATTCTTCTTTCCGGCAATCATCAGGAAATTGAAAAATGGAGAAAAGAAAAGGCAATCACCCGCACCAAATCCCAACGGCCAGACCTTTTAAGAGGTCTGTAATTGCCTTGCAAATTCATCGACTGCTTTCTGCCAGGTTCTAAACTCTATTCCTAGGATCCTTTGCGTTTTTCCAGATTCCAATCCTCCAACTTTTGGTCGTGGAGTCCGACCCGGTTGTTCTAAATACTCTTTTACAGAACCCTTCTTAACCACTCTTTTTACACCCCTTGTCTTTTCCAAAAGATAATTTGCAAATTCATATGGGCTAGTAAGATTGCTGCTGGCAATATGATATACTCCAGATTTTCTTAGTCTCAATAATCTATGTAAACCTTCACATAGTTCATCAATAAAAGTCGGGGTTATTTTTTGATCAGCAAACATTGGATAAAGTTCCCCTTTGTCAAAAAGTGTAAGGATATTCCGTGCAAAATCTGGCTTCCCGCTAAAATGGGCTCTGTAGGGATAGGAAATTCTGACAATGGCAAAATTCCCACCAACCTTACTTATCTCCTTTTCAGCCATTAATTTCGTCCACCCATACCAACTAATTTTATCTGCACCTTCGACTAACTCTGAATCTTCATTGTAAGGACCAGGACAATCTTCTGTGGCAGGAAATACGAAATCTGTTGAGATATAAACCAAAAAGCCATTTTTTCTCTTAGCGACCAATTTTGCTAGATTCCTAGTTCCCTCCACGTTCACTTTCCAAACATTCCCCTTTTCATCTCCTCTTTCCCTTTCGGCAAGATCCACATTGGTAAAGGCTGCAAAATGCACAACAATCGCCGGTTTCATGTCATTAAAGAATTCTCGCAAGGCCTCTTCATTTCTAATATCCAATTCGCCAATCTCTGGAGAAAGTGGTTCATACTTTTCAGGAAGAGTTTCTAAAAAGCGAGAACCAACCAAACCTGCAGACCCCGTAATGTAAATTTTCTTTTTCATTTGTTTTCAAATTTTCCTGGAAATAGTTCTCTAAGCGTTGAGTTTTCTCTATCTCTTTCCGAAAGAGTGGGGCTTTTTATGGGCCAGTTTATATTTAAGTCCGGGTCATTCCAGGCGACTGCGCGTGTATCTTTACCATCATAATAAGCATCAACTAAGTAGACATAATGAACTGGCTGGTCGCCTACAACACAAATAGAGTTTGCCAAGCCCTTGGGAATAAAAAGTGCTTTTGGATCAACTTCGTCAAGCTCAAATGTCTCAACCTTTCCAAAAGTGTCCGAATCGGGTCTTATATCAACAATTGCGGCAAACATTTTCCCTGTAATAGGGTAAACCAACTTGTTCCAATCTTCTGCATGTAGAGCTCTGATAACTCCTGGCATTGAAAGTGAGTGATTCCATTGCACGGGCTTAAAATCTATACCACTAACCTCTTTCAGTTCTCTATGTCTGAAAACCTCCCTGAAAAATCCCCTGTCATCTGGATAAGTCGGCCTTTCAATAACTAGAAGTCCAGGAATGGAGGTAGTTTTTATATAGTCACTTTTTTGCTTTTTCATAAAACTTCTCAGCCTTCTTCTTCAAAGGCCGCCACCATTGTTCACTGTCTTTATACCAATTAACAGTCTTTTCAAGCCAGATATCAAAATCATATTTAGGCTTCCAGCTAAGTTCTCTCTTGATTTTACCCCAATTGACCGCATAGCGCCTGTCATGACCCGGCCTGTCTTTAACAAACTTTAGATAAGATTGATCTTTGGCAAAAATCGCTAATAATTTCTTGGCAATTTGCAAATTATCAATATCTTTTGTTAACCCACCAACTAAATAAGTTTCCCCAGTTTTCCCTTTTTTCAAAACCAAATCAATTGCTCGACAATGATCTTCCACATATAGCCAATCACGAACATATCTCCCATCACCATAAATTGGGAGTTTTTTATCATCTATCAAATTAGTAATCATTCGGGGAATAAACTTTTCTGGATCCTGATGAGGGCCGAAATTATTTGAACAATTGCTAATGGTTATCGCTAAACCATATGTTTCATGATAGGCCCGAACCAAATGGTCTGAAGCTGCCTTGGAAGCAGCATAGGGACTGCGCGGGGCATAAGAAGTCTTTTCATCAAATTTCTTTTCTGAATGCAAGGGAAGCGAGCCAAAACATTCATCAGTACTAACATGATGAAATCTTCTGACTTTATGTTTGAGGGCAGCATCCATCAGAACCTGGGTTCCAATAACATTGGTCATCATAAAAATTTGTGGACCGACAATGGAGCGGTCTACATGGCTTTCGGCAGCGAAGTGGACAACATAATCAACATTCTTCATGGCCTTATTAACAACCTTTGGATTGCAAATATCACCCTTAATAAATTTGTAATTTTTATTATTAGAAAAATCTTTAGTTGAAGAAAGATGGCCGGCATAAGTTAATTTGTCTAAGTTAACAATTCTGTCACTCGGATACTTCTTAAACCAATAGCGAATGAAGTTCGAGCCAATAAAGCCTGCCCCCCCTGTAACTAAAAGTTTCATTTTTACTTCCGGGCTTTTTTAGCCCAGTGTTTATTTACCTCAAGCAGGCTCTCAAAAGTCCCGGCATCGCTCCAAAAACCCTTAAGAAGAGTCCAATTAAGCTTGCCTTCTTTTAAATAAAGATTATTTAAATCTGTTACCTCTAACTCTCCGCGTCTAGAAGGTTTAAGTTTTTTTATCTTGTCAAAAACTGTCTTGTCATAAACGTAAAGACCTGTAACAGCATAGTCTGACTTTGGTTTTTTAGGTTTTTCTTCAATTCTGATTATCTTTTTTCTGATGTTAAAAACAGGAACTCCAAAACGCTCAGGGTCTGATACTTCTTTAAGAAAAACAAGAGATCCCCCCTCAAAAGACTGAACTTGTTTCTGGATATCGGCGTCAGTGCAGTTGTCACCCAGGATTGCACAAATTGAACCTTCGTCCGAAAAATCTTTAGCCAGATACAGGGCATCAGAAATACCACCGTCATTCTCCTGATAAGCATATTCCAAATGTTTAACTCCAAGCTCCTCCCCGTTTTTTAAGACACGAACAAAATGGCCGGCATAAGGTCCTCCAACAACAACTAAAATTTCTTTAATACCCGCCTTGACTAGGGTTTGAATGGGATAAAAAATCATTGGTTTGTTATAAACCGGAAGAAGATGTTTATTGGTAGCAAAAGTTAGAGGATAAAGGCGGCTACCCAATCCGCCAGCTAAAACTACTCCTTTCATACTATAAAAGATTATATCAAACTTAGGCGTGCTTGTCCGCCACCGATGAAGCTCCCCAAGAATCCGGCTTGGTTTTGGCCACAAAACCATTTCCGTTGACCATACCCACTACCTCACGAATCATTTCTCGAGTAGAGCCAAAAGGGCCAACGTCAATGTGGATTTCCAAATCGTATTTGGCTGGGGTAATTGCCTGCCTCAATTTGGGAACAAATTCTTCAGCCGTATCTAAAGACCTTAAAGTCTCAAGATATATTTTTTCTCGCAGCCTGGGTACTTTTTTAATCTTTTCCTTTCTCCAAAAATAACGAGCTCCCCGGCCTTTCCTATGAATGACGACTGCCGTTACAAAATCAGTCTCAGACCGACCATTGATTCTTCTCACCTGAGAATCTGTACCAATAACCAATCTATAGAAACTACTTGGTTCTTCATCTACAAATTTAGAAATCTCTTCTATCATCCGAGAAGAACTCAAAAAACCCTGAGACGGGCTGCAAAATTGCTTATTCACGGTCTTTTTCACGCCTAAATTATACCTCTAAAAACCAACTAAATCAAACACGTTTTTACAAACACTCAAGCACTAAAAATCAAAGAAAAAACAACCACCAAGCCCAAAGCGGCCACGAGGATATATTCAATCAGTACAGCTAAACAAAAATCTCTACGGATCAGGTGGTGGATTATACCCCAGGTAACATAGGCTATGGCTAGAGCTATGGCTACGGCTATTTGAAAAGCTCTGTCATAGGAAAAAAACCAAAAAGCAATTACTCCGGCCAAAAGTATACCCAAAAGAGCCAAATAATGAGGTAATTGTTTTGCTATGTGCTTCATAAAATTCTTCCTGCTTTAGCCAATAAAACTATTGCCAAAATCATGCCCAAAAAGGCCAAATGAGCCAATGAACGCCCAGCAACTCTACTTATCCTTCGCTTGTGAACAATCAAAGCATCAATAATTATGACTGTAAACAATAAGCCAACCAATCCTAGAAAGAAAACTTGACTAATCTTAAGGGGTGAAACAACTATTTTTTCTTTGGCAATTAGAGAACTAATCCGCGGCTGTTTTTCTTGAACAGGACTAACCTTCTGAGAAGGAGGTTTGACTGGTGTTTCGCTAGAAACAATGGGGGCAATGGCTGCTTTATCGCTAAACTCGCTGCCAAAAAACTGGACAATCAAAGTTGTTTCAACTCCGTTTAAATCTCCCTCTATTACCGCTACTCCAATTTCCTTATATTTTGAAGAAAGTAGATTTTCCCGATGGGTGGTGGAGGCCATCCAGGCATCAATGATAGAGTTGGGATTTGAAAAATCTCGAGCTAAATTCTCGCCGGCAAAATGATATTGATAGCCAGCGTTAAGAAAAAACTTCCAGGGCTCGGTCCCGTCAGGAGCTACATGGGCCCAATAATTTTTGTTTAACATATCAGTAGCCTTGGCCAAAGCTGCCTGAGACAAAACCGGATTTATCTTAAGAGAAGCCACACCGGTGGCTAATCTTCTCTCGTTGGTTAGCCTAACTACCTCTCCAGGAGAAATATTGGCACTATAACCCAATATTCGGATTCCTAAAGAAGGCAGAAATCCAATTACAACCTGATAGCAAAGAATGACGCCAACTAAAAGAAAGAGACTTGATGAATGTAAAATCTTTGCCCGCTGATTATTGGATTCTCTAGGAGAAAATAGATGCAGTAAATTATGGGCAAGTTCCATTCATTTCATCTTAACTTCCAGCAGCCGGGGAATCAACTAAGGAAAGAAGAAAGTCTGGCAAGAAAAGAACGGATATTTCGTGATTTGAGGCTAAAAAGTCCTTGATGGCGAGAGAAAATTAGGGCCAGCTTTTTTCTTTTTTCAAAACCTTTTGTTACTAGATAAGCTGCTATAAGCCCAACCAAGAGAAATCTTAGTTTTTCTTCCAGAGTCAGACCCTGACTAACAATAGCTCCAGCAAGTACTTCCCCTTCGTAATCAGCTGCTCCTACTTCTTGAACAGTCCCTGGCATCAATGGTAAAGGACTGAGACCAACTATTTTGAAAAAGCTGTCTGAATAAGCCGAGATCAACTCATTATCCGGACCAACATACCCGGTAACAACAGCATGGGCAAGGTAATCGCCAGGTTCCGAATCCTCGGAAAGAACCATTCCTGTTGTTACCTTAACACCTTCACCCTGTTTGATATCTCCCAACTCAAAAATGCCGCCGCCCACATCCTCTCCGTCTTTAATCAAGCCAAGGTCAAGAACTACATCATAAACCCGTCCTGTACCAGGATTTCTAACGGTAACAAAAAAGGTAACGGTATCCCCAGGTAGAACATGGGTACCAACATTATTGTACTGATAAATATCAAGTTCTCCGCCTGCTTCACGAATCGAGGGACCTGGTTCTCCTTGCTCAGATGTATCTTCTTCCTCTACTTGCGGCTCAGCTTCTGGCTCTTGGCTGGCAAAAAGACTGGTACCACCAATATCACCATTGAGCTGGTCAAAAATATTGATGAAGCCCAAAAATCCGAAAGAGTCAATTATTGAACTATTGACAAAATTAACAAGCGAAACCACACTATGAGCATCGCCTGTATCTATACTCGCTTCGCTTGCTTCAACAGAATTTCCGCCGGTATTTGCTGTCGAGGAAATATTATTTACTACACGAGCTTCGTTTCCTATTGAAATGTCTCCTGAACAAGATGAACAACTATCTTCGCCATTTCCTTCCGTATTTGTCGAATTTAAGGACAAGCTGCCTCCTCCATTAGCAGCCTCAAAATCGTCCCAGCCCAAAAAACTACCAATCCATGTGCCCAAAGTGTTAATTATCAAACGGTGAAAAACAACCCTTATTAGACTGGTGTTAACAACATTGATTACATTAACAGCACTTACGGCAGAACCTGTGTTGATACTCGCACCATCTGCGTTAGTGATTGCATTCTGGCCACTAATGGCTGTAGAGTCCACATCATTTTCAACAACAGTTTTACTCTCAATTTGAGTAGTCCCACTGTAACCACTATCTTCAATTTCAGAAGAGAGTTCGGGTAAGAGAATATTGCCCTGGATAGCGCCAAAGATATTTATGGTTACTATATGTATGGTTGAACCAATAATGGTGGTATTAACTTTATTTAGTAAGGAAACTATAGAATAAGCATCGTCCGTATTAATGACTGCTTCTTGGGCTCCCTCAACAGTATTGTTACCGCTATTGGCAAAAGAAACAATGTCATTAGAAAGATAGGCAATATTGTTAACCTCAGTGACCGTAACATTAACCACCGCCTCATTATTACTGTCTTGGCCAAAAACATTCTCAGCAATCGCCAGGGGGCTAGTGGCCAAATCGATGTCGCCGGGAACAAAGATATTCAGTGTTTGGAATAAGACCTGAGTATCAACCTCGGTTGTATTGACCGAATTCTCCACCTCTGTCACGGAAACAGCATCGCCTGTATCGACTTCGGCCGGTATTGGTTCATCAATTGGCAGAGGCGTAGGGTCAGGACTCACCTCGGGCATTACTTCTGGTTCATCCGGGCAATCGTCCTCAACTTCTACTTGACACAAAGGCTCATCTGATTCTCCGGCTGGGGTGGCATCAGGCGTAGGAGACGGCGATGGAGAGGGTTGATTAATTGTGTTTTCGCCACTTATGGCCGTTGAGTCAACATCATTGGTTACTTCCGCATCATTATCAACTTCAGTGCCTGGGGTAGGAGATGGACTGGGAGAAGAAGGCGAATCTGGTAATACCTCTGATTCGACGGTTGTTTCCAGTTCAGGCTCAGGTTCAGGCACCTGCTCTGTTTGCTGTGTCTCCTCCTGCTCTCCTCCCTCCATTTCACTAGCTAAAACCACCATCGGGCTAAAGTGGCTAAAAGTAAGCAAAAGTATTAACAAAATAGAAACTGCTTTATTAAGAGAAGCCAAATAATAATTTCTTTGTTTAATTTTTCTCATTTAAAAACTATCAATAAAATAAAAATTTATTTACAAAACAATTTACTTTTGCCCCATGGGAAGGGAAGTAAAAACCCACCTTCCCTGGGACAAAAAGCGGACGTTATAGTCCGTTAACGATACTGGTGTTTACCAAATTGGTTACTATTGAGCTTGCATTTGCAGCACCTGTACCAATCGATCCACAAAACGTGGTACTGTTACGACCAGTATTGGCACGGGTCTTAACCCTACTGGAAACCCAAGCATGATTATTTATGGTTACATCGTCAGCACAATCGCATCCAACCTCGTTGTAGTTCGTATCGTTAACCACTACGGCTGTTGCGGCGGCTGGGCCGGTGCCAATCGATCCACCGAACTTGGTACTGTTACGACCAGTATTGGCATGAGTCCTAACCCTACTGGAAACCCAAGCATGATTATTTATGGTTACATCGTCACCTCCACCACACCACCAACACCCAAATACTGGTGCTGCCATGCCTAAGAGCAGAGCGCCTGCAGCGGCTAAACTTGCTAGTTTCTTCATATTTTCTTCACCTCCTTTCTCTTTCTAATCAATAAAACTAATCTTCAAAACTAAAAAAGGCGATTTCTCTTGACGAGAAACCGCCTGCGTTTGCGCCCAGCGTTTTTTTAAACTTCTTTTAAATTATGATTTGTCTTACTAATGGCTCTTTTGGTAATTTGTGTCACTTTATGGTTTTGAACAAATATTTCTAAGCTCCCCCAACCTTCCAAGGAGCTCAAGGATTGAATAATTTCTTTGGCTAAAAGATTCCCGTCTTCCCTTAATTTCATATTTTGAACAAAAATACTTTTTCATGAACAAACAAAAGCTTAGTTTTGTGTAAATAATCATAGTAAATAACTAAAGACCACCTTGTCAAGGACCTCTTTTATTGGCACCTTGGGTGCCAGGGAACATATTTGCACCACCAAGGCTTGGGTGTTGGTGTTGGCGTTGAGGTGGGCGTCGAAGACTACTTCTTTTTACTTCCTTGTTTAACCAGATTGCCTAAAAAGCAATAGACTAAAGTAATTATTAAAATCGTCAAATTAAATACCCAGTATCGAGGACACCATTGTCCGGTAGCACAATTACACCCTAATATGAAGTGAACGATTTGTGATATAGCAGCTAACAAGAGAGGAGGAAACCACCAGAATTCAAACCCCTCCTTCTTTCTTATAAAGAGTAAATACAACATACTCAAAGCTGCCTGAACTACTAAAGGCAACCACCAAACATAATACTCATCAGTACAAGCCTCCTCGCCTAACACTTCTTCCTCAACTCCTTTAATTTCCTCTTTCTCCTCTACTCCCAAAACCCCAGGTAAAAAACCAGGTGCTACTGGTCCAGCTCCTGGCACTCCAGCAATCGTTCCTGGTGAAATCGGACCGACAAAATCACCGGGCATACAGCCATTACCGGCTCTTAACCAAAACCAATAAGTGCCACTTCCTAATCCCAAGACAGTATAAGAAGTAACATTTCCCACATCCGGATTGCCCCACTTGGGTGGCCAATCAGAACTATCGCTATAAGCAATTAAGAAATAAGTGTAAGGCTGTGCTGGTGGCGTCCATGACAAACTCACCTCACCAGTTCCAGGTCCATCTGAGGCAGCAAAATTCGTCGGCAATCCGGGTTTGGTATCGGTACAAACCGGCGCACCGACAGGGCCGCCAACTCCGCGTGACGCAGGACTTGGGCTTGGAGGAAGAACCTCAAAACCAAGATTCAAATCAAAAGTTAATTTCTTTTCTTGATAATCGTTGCCGACATTGGCCATGGTAACAGTAAAGTCATAATGTTTATTTTCTCCTGTGGGAACATTGGACAAAATAACATAGCCCTCATTCTTCCAGTCCTCAATGGTTTCTGGACCATAAACCACGGCAGTCGACTCTTGTTCAGTAACCTCAACGCTCAAAATCTGGGCCAGTGAGGGCATTGAGTCGGCAAAAGTGGCACTGATTATCTCAACGGCAAAATCTCGGTTTTCAGGATAATTGTTTTGGGCCGTAACTGTTCTGGTAATAGCATCAAGAGGAGCCATATTTGTCTCCTTAAACAACGGTCCTGTTGAACCACTACAGCCGCTCGTCTCATCGCAGGTAATTGTCTGGCCCGCCGCCTTTGAGACACCGATAAAAATCACTGCCACTGAAGCAATGGCCAATATTGAAAGTAAATAAGGCTTGAACTTATTCAGTAGGTGTTTCATTATTTTCCCCTGTCTGTTCGGGATCTTCCACCTGGGGCTCGCTTGTTTCCGGTTCCAAGTCGGAAACCGGCTCATCTCCGGACCCTTCTTGAACCTCATCCCCTGTTTCTTCAATCACAGCCTCCTGCTCATTCTCATTAGGTTGTGGCTGCCCGTCTTCCTCATCCGGAACATCTTCATCTTCTCCTTCCGCCTCCGGCGGATCAGCTGGGGCTTGCGGTTCAGAAACATCCTCATTACTCGGTTCTGCCGAAGGTTCGCTCACTGGCGGCTCACCCAAGTCTTCGTCTACTGATTCTCCATCCTCCCCAATCACCTCTTCAGTTTCCTCCATTTCCAACTTATTAGGCCCTCCAGGAGTTGGAACCGGATCATACCAAGTATTAGCCCCATCCGGATATCGGGCAATAGATTTATCGAGTGGGACTGTTTCAGAATAAGTATGCTCATCTTGCAAAACGTCTAGGTCATTATATAAAGCTACGGTATCTCCATTGTCTTCAAGGATATCTCCACTAATAAAATAGATAACTAACCAATCGTGAGCTGGAATTGTTTTAAGTCCTGTATTTGTAGTCAAACTCGAGATATCATAAAAGTTTTCAGAGGGTGTTGTTTGTGGGTCAGACAATTCGGAAACCTTCCAGCTTGCTAAATCCACAGTCGTATCGCTTCTATTATAAAGTTCCACCCACTCCTGACCACTTGAAGGATTAGGAAGTATTTCGTTTATTACAATCTCAGTTGTTTCTGGAGGAGAAGTTGCAGGATCACCCTCCGAAGTATTACTGACACCCTTTGTTGTTTGTGGAATCGCTTGATCAAGAATTAACCCACATTGATCAGATATTGTACTTTCATAGCCATCTTTGTTTACGGCCATCACTGTATAGTGATAAGGATTGTGCCCGGGTGTCATATTGGCCCTGTATTCATGATTCGGGAACATTACTTTCTTGTGCTTCGGATTAAACTTGGTACCAAACCAATAATAATCAATGTCTGTCTCCGGATTTTGGTTCCACTCAATTGTGATGTGCGTGTCATTTGTTAAGGCACCACAGCCTATCTTTACCCTTGTGCTTGGATCATGTCCACGATAGATAGTCAACCCCCCAGGCTTTGATGGTATCCAAACCCCCGCAGTAAAGGTATTCCCTGATACCGTTACTGTGTCGCTGAAGAAGGACATACTTACTCCCAATTGAGGAAGACTCAAAATAATAATCAAAATCAAGCCTTTAATCAAAATCTTTTTCATTTTATCTTAAACGTCCTAAAAATCTTTTTATACCTTTTTCAGTTTTCTGAACTTCCTTCCCCAGCACCATTTCGGCTTTTTCTACTGTGGAAAGTTTCCTTTTCTTTCTTTCTTGAATCAACCTTTTGGCCTCATTTTTTATATTTAGTAACTCACTGTAAATAATCATTGTTGTCGGAATAACAATCAAAATAATCAAACCCTCCCTAGTTTTGGCAAAAGAAACAGGATAGCCCAAAAGCGGAATCGAAAAAATAGTTTTCCCCAAAACCAGCTCCTTTGCTACGGCCTGGGAATCGGGCGCATCGTTGGCATCGCCTTTAGTAACGTATTCTATTTGTCCCAAGGCCGTTTCTTTTACGTCGTAGATTCTGTGGGTTGTGGTGAATTTTGGATTTTTAATCAACTTATCTTTTTCGGCCTTAAAAGTAATTACTTGTCCCATATAGTAATCATCCGCCGGTTTTGAGATTACCAAACTTCCAGCAGGAATGGCTGGCGCCATTGAGCCGGACTGGACCGTATAAAGTTTTATACTGCCGGGTATATCCAATGCCGAAACAGCGGTCACACCAGCAATAACCACTAAAACAGCAACAACAAGCCAATAGCCTATTTTCCGCAATAGCTTCCAGTTGATTCTTTCTAATCGCGACTTTGCTTTCTTCATCACAACCTCCAAAGCTTAGTCAGTTGCGCAAGGTAAAAACAAACTCCCTTACGCAACCCTTCTAAACCCCGAAAAATAATCATGAGATTATACAGTTACTATATCTGGTCCAGATGAAAAACTATGTCAAACAGGCTACTATCGCTTTGAATTATGTTCCCAACAGTAGTCGGAATTGCGAACTCTAGAACCATAGGCGCAGTACATCCCTCAGCAGGGATAGTCTCCCACGTTCCTTGACCAACGGGGCCATGTGTAGCCCAATAGCTAACAGGGCAATTTCTCCCAGCAACACATCCAGGTCCGTGTGGGTACTCGAAACCACCCGCGCCTGCTGCGTTTAACTGCATAAAGAGATTAGCGCTCAATTCTCCATCCGGGTCTCCGCCGCAAGTTACATCGGGGACTGTTGCTTCTGCTTCAGTACAACCATTGTCCAGGTCCCTTAGATTGACTATCTCAATCCACGGCTGACCAGGAAGAGTTCCTGTGTTGCAAAGAGTCCACTGATACTTTATTAAGCTATGTTCAGCTCCTCCAACCCCATCACCAGGTTTCATGTTACCTAAAGAAACAGAAACCACATTTGAATCATCCTGACCATCAACTGTTAGATTTAATGTGCCTGCAGCAAATGTGTTATCGGAGCTTGTTTCGGTGTCAAAGAAAATGGCACTAGTGGCGCCAACAACTAGTGTGCCAACTAAGGTAATCATTGCTAAACTTGCAATAATTTTCTTCATTTATCTTTCACCTCCTTTCTCTTTCTTTAATCAATAAAACTAATTTTCAAACTAAAAAAGGCGGTTTCTCATGACGAGAAATCGCCTGCGTTTCCGCCCGCTAAAAGTTCACTGTTTTTTCCCAACTCCATACTTAGGGCAAAACATTTTTTCCGGGGCAGACGGAAGCTTATCTCTATATAGATAACTATAGTAAATAACTAGATACCATTTTGTCAAGAGCCATAGTTATAACACATTTTAAACTAAGCCTTGTTTTCTTTTGAGGATGGGTATTTCAAGTTATAAAATATATATAGTATACTGCTTAATTAATCCTGTCTCATAAATACTGCCTTAAAAGGTAATTATGAGTAGTTTTAACTTACTGGCGGATATCTTCAAAAACAAACTGCCGTTAAGCCTGCTTCCTCAACTAGAAAGCTCTTATATTGGACTTATAGCTATCATCCTTGTTTTAAGCCTTCTTTTTATAGCTTTTCTCCTTGCTTTAGCGAAGTTCTTTCTGCTTAAAAGCAAACTCAGACAGGAATATGTTGTTTTTGAAGTCAAACCCCTGCAGGAGACCCTGCAAAGCTCTTTTTCCACCCAGCAGCTTTTCAATTTAATTCACGGCTTGGTAAAACAACAGTCTTTTCTTGAGAAGCTTTTTGACAATCATAAAAGCTATTCTTTTGAGATAGTATCCACTAAAAAAGAAGGCATAAGGTATTTAATCCGCATAATTGAAGAGGACTCGGAACTTGTAAAAAGGACCCTTCTTTCTTACCTGCCGGGCCTAAGCATCAGAAAAGTTAGCGATTATGTACCCAAAAATCTTAAGACAAAGCAAACGGCCAGGATAGTTGATTTTAAGCTCTCGAACTACTTTGCCTACCCTCTCAAAAACCAAAGACTTCTTAAAGAACACGACCCCATTGCTTATATAACGGGGAGCATGACCAAGCTTTCAAAAAACGAGCTTGTTTCCTTTCAAATTGTTGTCTCTCCGGTAGGGAAAAGGGTAGCAAACGATATTAAGAAAATTACCAACCTCATCTCTACCAACAGCGATTTGGTAACCAGCTTAAGGGAACTCAAATCCAGAAAAAACCTCTTCTCTGCCATAAAATTTATCTTTAACTTATTTGTCTATCTAATGCTTCTCCCTGTTGGTTCTTTGGTATTTATAGCCACCGAAGGCAAAGAGGGGCCTTTTTTGAAACTGCCTTTTGCCAAAACAAAAAGAACCAGCAACGCCTATCAAAAGGAACTGGAAAAAATGGTTAAAGAGAAGCTGGATCAGCCGCTTTTTACCGCCTCGCTCAGGCTTTTGGTTGTCGGCGAGCGCAAGGAAAAAATGCAAAAAAGAGCAAGAGGTTTTATTTCGGCTCTTTCCACCTTCAATAATTTAGGCTATCAGTCTTTGGTTTCGTTTCTGAATGCCAAGTCGAGTCTGGTAAAACGCCTGAAGGCTTTTATGTTTAAAAACAGGCTTTTAGGATTTTTCGGAAACTCGGTCTTGTCGACTTCGGAAGTTTCCGATATTTACCATCTTCCCTTTACGAGCACAACCAAAACGGAAAACCTTGTTAAATTGCACAGCAGACAGCTGCCGGCTCCCGTTTCTTTAAAAAAAGCCAATAATTTGGATGTTATCTTTGCCAAAAATACTTACGGAGGCAGTACAACAAAGATAGGGTTAAGCCTGGAAGAAAGAAGAAGACATATGTACATTCTGGGGGCCACAGGCACCGGCAAGTCAACCCTTCTTTTATCAATGATTGACCAAGATATTAAAAACGGGAAAGGTCTTTGCGTCCTTGACCCGCACGGCGATTTAATAGACAAAATTCTTCCCGGAATTTCTGAGGAAAGAATAAAAGACATTATTTATTTTAACCCCGATGACATAAGCTACCCTGTGGGACTGAACCTTCTTGAACGAACTCCCAATTTAGACAAAGACGATGATTTAAGAGAAAGGGAGTTTTTAACCGAAAGCATAATTTCCCTTTTCCAGAAAATATATTCGGAAAAATATTCTGGCCCCAGAATGCAATATATTTTGAGAAATACAATCCATACGGCCTTTACGACCGAAAACCCGACCCTTTTTACGGTTTACAAGCTTCTGGTTAACACAAAATACCGCAAAGCGATTGTCAGAAACCTAGAAAACCAAGACCTGAAAGACTTTTGGATGTATGAGTTTGCCAAAGCAGGCGACTACCAAAAAGTAAAGATGATTTCCCCGATTACCAACAAAATCGGAAGATTCCTTTTCTCGCCCACCGCCGAAAGAATTCTGGGGCAGGAAAAATCAAGCATAGATTTTGACGATATTTTATCTTCAGGCAAAATTCTTCTTTGCAATATATCCAAAGGAAAGATAGGAGAGGATACCTCCGAGGTCTTGGGAATTCTCATAATGGCCAAAATCCAGCTTGCCGCTCTTAAAAGGGCAAGGGTTACAGATGAAGGAAGACGCGATTTTTACCTTTACGTTGACGAGTTTCAGAGCTTTGCCACCCACGCCTTTGCCCAGATATTATCGGAGGCAAGAAAGTACAGACTCAATGCCATCCTTGCCCACCAGACAACTTCCCAGCTTGAAGATAAGTCCCTGATAAACGTAACCCTGGCAAACGTGGGAACTGTAATCTGTTTTAGAACAGCCAATCCGGAGGATGAAAGGCTTATCCTTCCCCAGTTTAGTCCTCTTATTGAAAAAGGCGAGATTGCCAACCTTCCGTCGTTTAACTTTTATATAAAAATAAATGCCTTAAACCCCGAAGAGCCCTTCTCGGGAGTTACCAGCCCGGTAAGAGTTGATATTAATAGTAGAAGAGTGGACAAGATAATAAAGTTGTCAAGAAAGCTTTATACAAAACACTACGTTCATTCTAAGAAACCAGGTAGCAAGGCTGAGAAAATACCTACTCCAAAAGTATCTGGTCAAACTCCAACTGGCAAGAGTCTGTATTGAAAATGGGGCCAACGCTCTGGTCCCAAAATTGATATATTTCAAGGCTGATTATAAAAAAAGCTTTACTCCTTTACCCTTCTAAAGAAGGAAGAGGGGTGGTAGAATACCGCAAAGTATAAATTAAATACCCCTGCCTTCTGCTTCCTTAATATGAAATTACCTTCCGTAACAACTAAACAAGTCGAAATACTTACTCTTCTTTACAGGTTCCGATTCCTAGACAGACATCATATCCAGAAACTCCTTAGCCATAAGCGGCCGCGGAAAACAAATTCTTGGCTGAAAGACTTAGCTGAAAAAAGACTTGTGGGTAGAATTTACTCAAAAAAGTTTGGAGAAAACATTAAGCCAGCCATTTATTACCTTAACACCGATGCAAGGAAGGTATTAAAGGATAAAGAGAATATTAATACGTCTTTGTTAAACAGGATTTATAGGGAAAAGACTAGGTCTAAAAGATTTATTAACCACAATCTTTTCCTGGCAGATACATATTTTCATCTTGAATCTTTGGTAGCAAAAACCAATGCAGAACTGCATTTTTACTCAAAGACAGATTTGGCCGAACACAACCTCTACCTTCCCGAACCAATGCCTGACATATATTTCGCCATAAAAGAAGAGGATAATGAGGTTTTTAGATACTTCCTGGAAGTTTTTTCAAAAGGTACACCCCGTTATGCCTTACGGCATCGTATTTTTAGATATTTTAATTATTACGAAAGCAATGTCTGGGAGGAAACTACCAAACACCCTTTCCCGTCCATTCTTTTAGTCTGTCCAGACAAATCAATGCAGGGATTTCTCAATAGGTTCATAAAAGAAACAGCAGAAGAAGAATTTGATGACAGTATCCGATTCTTTTTAACTACAACCAGGAATATAGAAAAATCAGGAATGAAAAAGGAAGTCTGGCAAAAAGTCGAACAATTTTAGCCTGCTGCCTTGATTGGCAGCTGGCCGTTTGTTATTCATGAAGTTTTTTAATTTCTATTCAGCATAAATGCTATTTGAATGAGATGGTATCTATTTGATAGAATCAACTTGATAGGGGGGTGAATTACTTATGACAAGAAGACCTGGATTTAACTGTCGGTATTTACTGAACACTGACTCAGACCATCTTGAGGTTCACGACTTGGACAATGAGCAAACAGGGGCAAATGAGTGCCAGATAGATGAGATAATCAAGGCTGGTAATGCAAAACCCCTTACTGGGGTAAACAACGAAAAGCAACTAGCAATATGGTTTAAAAATAACCCAAGTTACGACGGGTGTAAACATTGCCTTCCGCAATTCCACAAGAAGTAAAAAAATTCAATGGATGATTAAAAGGTTAATCTTTTGGTCGAGGAGCGAAACCTTAATATAACCAAGCAATTTAGCCAGATAATTCAAGTCTTTCAGGATTTCAAGCTAGTACAGGAATTAAGAAGGGAAATGGAAGGCCTGCAAATATTCAATTACTAAGCCTTTTTCTATTTCAAAGATTTTTCCAAAAGGCGCCCTTCAATATCTTCAAAAAGTTTAACCACATCCCCTTCGCATAACTCTTTTAGATTTTTATTATTTAATAACTTCCAGAAATCCGGCTTCTCATCTAAAACTATTGCTATTAAGGCTTCTTTTCCTGGCAACCATCTCCAATCATTGTTTTTAACAATAGTTTGAAGAAGTTTTTTGGCTTTATCTATAAGGTCATCAGCATTTCCAAATTTTTCAGAAACCTCTTTCGAAAAACCTTCCATGCCCTTCTTCTGCGATGCTAGGTCGTTTGTTTCTAGAATCTTGCCAAACCTTATTGACACCAAGGCTCGCTTAGACAGTGTTTTTATATAAGAAACTAGCAAGCATTCAAAGTTTTTATTAACAGACTTCCAAAAATCTCCTTTGGAAAACCCAACTTCTTCCAAGACTTTTGGTTGAAGTAAAATGTTTTCCACTTCATAAAATGGTAAATATATAATTTCATCTTTTGATTTACTTTTTATTAAACCCAACCATTTAGAAATTTCAATCTCAGAAAGTTCATATATAAGCTTATCTGAATCTAATAGCACAACCTTATTAACAGGGGTACTTTCTGTTATTTCTTCTAACAGCTTTGTTTTATTCTCATCATCAGGCGAAGAACCCATTGCTGAAATAAAGATTTTCCTTTGGTTTTCTTCCCGAATAAGCCTCTTTATCAACCCAACAGAAGAAGGAGAAACATTGCCAGGCAAATGTCGTCCCGAAGAGTTTTCTATTAATAAATAGGGGCCTGTCAAGTAATTAGATAAAAACCTTATACCCAAAGAGCGAAAGGCGTCCAGTTGCTCCCCAACGTTTGTTATTTTAGATAAATTTCCACTAAGCAAATAAAATTGTGCCTTGTTACTGAAATAGTCAATAAACTCTGAAGAATGAGTAGCTAATATCACCTGGTTTTGAGATGCGACTTCTTCAATTAACTCCGCTAGTTTGAAAAGCTGAGAGCTGTGTAAGTGCAACTCAGGCTCATCAATTAAAACTATTGTGGAATCTTTTTCCTTTGTTAATAAGCTTTTAAGTTTGAAGGTAAAGTATAGATATTGTATCTCGCCGGCACTTAGTTGAGAAAAATCGAACTTATTGTCCCTGCTATCAACGCAATAAATGAAGTTACCACTCCTTTGAAAGTCTAGTTTAATCTCTTTATCAAAATCGACAAGACTATTGTTCAATTCCTGTGTGTAAGCTTGTACCTTAGTTTTTATGGTTTCTTCTTGTTCAAAAATTATTTTTATTATTGAATCGTAAATATCTTGAACTATGGATGCTGTAACATCTATCGTTCCCTCTGGGGCTTGTGATTGGGGCTTAATTCCTTTCAAGGTTTCATAGGGGCTTTGCTGAGACAGGGCCGAGGCAATAGTTCTTTTTGATTTTATATACTCTACTGAAAGCTTTTTTGATGAGGCACCAAAGTCCTCACTATTGACAGATGTTTTGGGTTCGACTTTATTAATAATATTTGTGTCAACTATCTTGTATGTCCATTTCTCTTCTTTAAACCAAGCCTCTAATTGGCATAAATTAACCGCATTACTAGCTTCTCCAGAGTCTGGTTTAATGGAATGAAAGCCTGTGTTTATATATTTTGGCTCAAAACCTACTTGCCCAGAGAAGTAATTCAACAAGTCAAGAAGTATTGTTTTACCACTGCCATTTTTACCAACTACAATATTCAGCCCTTCACTAAAGTCGGTATTATCAGCTTTTACAATAGGGCCATATTGTTCCAAATATAACTTTTTGATTTTCATCAGGGTATATTAAGTTCCAACTGGCTCAGAACCGTTAGCGACATCTATAGCAACTTAAATCACTAAGTAATTAGGAATTTAGGTTGTTTTTTGTGGCTCGCTTATATTCTTCTTTCCAGTATCTAACGAAAGCATTTCTGGTAATTTTGTGAAGGCTCTCAAAACTAATTAGAATTAACCACTCTTCTTTTGGTCTCCCCTTTTTCCACTTCGTATATCTTAAAAGCCTTTTTTCGGCATTTTTATTGTCAGGATAGTCGGGAAATGGAAAATAGGATGCACGGTGAATAAAATTGTTTCTTATATTGTAAATAATCCCTTTAACGACTTTAGTTAGAGCCTTATTTAAGCCTGAGCCAGTTAAGGTAATTCTTTCCTGTTGAAACTTTGGGGTAAATATCTCCCCTCCCTTAACTTTTCTTCTAGTAAAAGTGTATATTTTCTTAATGCCTTTAACTAGAGAAATCTTTTCTCTCTTAGTTAAGTAACTCTGAAAAAAATTTGTTAATGGAAGCATAGACCCAAACTTTTGGTTATATTCTTTACATAAATTGTCTAACCGTTTTCTTAATTCTTTATCACTATCAACATTAACTAACTGTTCGCGCACTTGTGCGCTTCTTAGAAATTCTTGAAACCGCACCCCACCTTTGGCAATAGTTCTCTCAATGGCAGATAAAAGCATTATTAGCTTAGAACCGTAGTTTTTCTCTTGCGGTGAGGCGTATAAGAACATACTGCTTTCTATAAAATCCCAAAAGCGTTTGCCTAAAGATAAAGCAAAATCCCTAATATCTATATCCGAAAATAGTTCTGGATACATCTTGATGGAGTTTGCCCCTTTTGGATATCTTGCTGGCGGAATATACATCCTATTTTCCTTTCTTGCGCTTAGCTATCTTAACCTGTGCTTAGCGCCGTTTTTTATACAAATCTTCGACCAAGTAATATCTTTTTCCTTCGCCTTCTCATTTAATATCCTCCCATCTCTCACAATATTTATCTAATACCTTTTCCCTTAGTTTTAACTTCCCATCCTTCTTTGTTATATAAATTAAATAGCCTTTGTCTGTATCCTCTGCCAATCCTTCTCTAATCCAATCATTTACGATATGATAGGGAACAATCAAGAAATCTCTTTTCTCACCTGATAAAAGTACGAATATATAGTAAACATCTCCCCCCGCGCTCCTTTCAAATGAACTTTTCGTAAGTGTTATTGGCTTATAATTGCTGAGGTCTTTATGTTTAACCTGAAAGTAAAAAGTTTTATTTTTTTTAACTGCAAGAATATCAAGCCCCACATCAACAGGTATATTCGCTGCTTGAAAACCACGGTATAACAATTCTGCTGTTACATGGAGTTCAGCGGCTTGTCCCCAAAATCTTTTTTTTTCTTGAGAAAATTCGAAATCCTCGCCTTCCTTCTTTTTAGTTGCAGATGCCCTAGCGACCCTTACATCCCCATCTTTCGTTTCCATGAGCTCTCTTGCTTTTATCAACCCACCAAACCTTGTTTTGTAAATCTTCCACGAAAATTTTTTCTCAGAATACTTTTTGTGTATTTTCCTATCATGCTCAATGTCCCATACTCTAGGAGCATGCTCTAGCTCATTCCGTAAATCTCTTAAATAACTAAGAAGGTCTTCACTCTTTATGCTCATGCTTGCCGCTAACTGCGAAGATGGCAAGCCTGCTGCCTTCAAGGCATTGCCTAGCGTTCTAAAATGAACACGAACATAGTAGCGTAACTTTGGAACTAAGCCAACATCTTTTATAGTAAGATACTTCTTAGTTTTCTGTTGAGAAGCAAGTTTTTTGAGATTATCAATTACTTCTTGTTTCTGCATATCTGAAGAATAACAAAGAAGAGTTATCATGTCAATATCTGCTTCAGCAACATATATTTAGACATTTACACTGTCGATTACACCGACAATTCAATAGTTGATTTTATTAAAAAATTGATGGGAAAATATAGGTTTCACACTGGAGTATATGAACTCAACACTCTTAAAGGGGTATATTAAGTTCCAACTGGCTTCCCCAATCCAAAAGATATTATATCCAAGGCTCTAGGCACAATTCTGTCTGCTTTTGAAGATGTAAACCAGATGGAAGTGATTAAAGTGAGATGGGAGCAGATTAAGAAGCTTCATACAAATCCGGCTGTTATACTTAATTAACAGACATGATTGAAATACATCCTTTTGGAAATTTCGTTCCACCAAACACACAGCATCTTCTTTTGGGTAGCTTTACTACTAAACCAAGTGACGATTATCTTTGGTTTTACGCGAATGGCAGGAATCATTTCTGGCCAATAATGGAGAGGGCATATGGTCTGAAGCTAGACACAAAAGAAAAACAGCAAAACCTATTTATAAAACTAAACATGGCTTTGGCAGATATCATTTTGTCTTGCGAGAGAAAAAATAATAGTAGCTTAGATAATAATTTAACCAACATTACTTATAACATTAAGGAAGTCGACGACATTATTCGAAAGAACAATGTTAAGAAGGTATTTTTTACCAGCAGGTTTGTAGAATCAACTTTTAACAAGCTATTTAGAAAGATTATAAGAGAATACCCTGAAATGAACTTAATTTATCTGCCTTCTCCATCACCAAGATATGCGGCCATCAGTATACAAGAGAAAATTAACTGTTATAAGAAATTGCTCCCGAAACTTTAGATATAAAACGCTCATCAAAATCTTGTTATAATCTACTTATGATTGATGTTCTCTCCTCCACTAAATTTGTCGTTGATGGCTCTACCGAGGTGGAAATTGTTGAAAGCGTAATTGAAGAACTTACATCAGATATTAACAAAAGCGATTTGGAAACTACGGAGATAAGTTTAAATAAGTATGACTGGAGTCTAAAAACACTTCTAGAAATTATTTTTGTTTTTAATTGTCTAAATTTTTGCTACTGGGCAAGGAAGGATGAGGATAAGTGGACTATCGCTACAGAAAAGGAACAACTTGATGGAGCAATCGCTATGTTTAGGTGTATTGAGGAGGAGGTAAAGAGAAATTCAGATTTTCTTTCAGGAGATGAGTTAGCAGATTTATCAAGGATAAAACTTAAGAGAATCTTTAACGGAAATGTGCAAATCCCGCTGTTCGAAGAGCGACTCAAGATTTTAAACGATGTAGGAAAGGTCATCGAGAAGAAATTTAAAAACAGCATAAGCCATATGCTAAAACAGTCAGATAATGACGCAGTAAAACTCGTTGAAGTGGTGGTATCAAGTTTCCCAAACTATAATGATATATCCCTATTTAAAGACAGGAGCATCTCTTTTTACAAGAGAGCGCAACTTAATTCAAAAATGATTAGTGATACTCTACAAAAATACGATGAAAAACCTCTGAAAAACTTAGATAATCTTACTGCTTTTGCGGATTACAAAATCCCACAGAAGCTGAGAAGCTTAGGGGTGCTAAGATATTCGAAAAAACTGGCTGTAAAAGTTGATGATTACAAATTGATTAAAGCTCACTCTAAAGAAGAAGTGGAGATAAGAGCGAATATGATTTGGGCTGTAGAAAAAATTAGAGAAAAGCTTGCTAGAAGATTTCCTTTCGTAACTGCCTCTCATATAGATAATATGCTTTGGAATATGTCGCAAACCAAGAAAAAAGGGGAAAAACCTTATCACAGGACATTAACTATAGCTTACTAAGATTGAAGATGTGTAGTTAAATAATTTCTAATTCCTTAAACCACTCATACCAGACTGGTTCTATTCCAGGATTAGCCTCCCAATCTTTTTCATTTATTTTTCCGCTAACATATTTGATTGTTTTTTCTGAAAGCTCTTTGATTTGCCCTTTTGTATACCAACCTGCCTGCTTGGTTTCATCTTCGCTGGGATTTAATTCTCCTTTTGCTTCCACTTCATAAATTTTCCAATAGTGATAATCTCCACCTTTTCTGCGACACTTATTATCTTTTCTGCCTTCCGCAATTAGCTTGATGTTTATTGGGTTCAATCCCACTTCCTCTTGGACTTCTTCTTTTGCTGCATTCTCAAAACTACCTTTGTCATCAACATGTCCCGCTGGGGGAGCAAAGCCAAACGGAAACATTTTTCTTTCAATCAAAAGGAGTTTGTCGTTTTTCCAAATCAACATTCCAACACTTTTATTATCACATACCTTAATCATTTTATTTTCGATAAATCTCCATTTAAAACAACGGGGTCAAAGGTCAAAAGTTCATCGATAATATATGACTGGTCTGGAAGGGTATTAAGAGTAAAAATTTTCTTTTTGCAGTAATAGGCGAAGCCCATCTCTAAAAAAGTATTTGCACCGATGTAATTTTTAATGTCTTTTTTTGTAACATTGACAACCAATATCGCATCTGACTTTTTAATTTTGTCCATATGCTCGCCGATAAACTCAAATTTCTTTTTAGCTTCAACTCTGTCTTTATTGTCTTCAGCCCAATAATCGACACCCTCTGCCTTAACTGGCATTAAGACTTTATGGCCAAGCTTCTTTAGTTTGGCTTCAGCCTTCTTCATCTCATCCATGAACTTGATTGAGCCGCAAATTGTTATAATCATTTTAATTTCTTAATAAGTTGCGTAGGTGTTTTAACTATCTCGTCAATCAAAACTGCACGACACGGCTCTGTTGTGTCCTCTTCTAGAGCATATATTGGTTTGCCCAGGACTGCGGCCGCACCCAACTCCAAGGTTCCGCTATTACCTATGTAACCACCTTTGTTATAGAAGAAAACAACATCCGCCTTACGGATAAATTCAAAATGATGTAATGTAAGACCCAGAAAAGCGTATCTCTTCAAATCAGGGGACAACTTATCAATATCTCTGTTTGTGTTGAGTATTGGAGGAAAAACAACAACACCATTTTCTTGAAGTTTTTTCTCAAGCTTTCTAATCTCAGGCTTAAAACGCCTACTGCCACAAATTACTACGCTTTTCATAAATTTACACCCACACTTTTTAACTGCTCTAAATATTTATCAAACCCCTCATAAAGAAAGGTGGTAACTCCTACTTCTTTTGCTCCGGTAAGATTATCAGGGTTATCATCAGCAAAAACAACTGAAGCCGGTTCCTCATTGGATTTATTAACCAGTGTTTCAAATATCTTTCTGTCCGGCTTATTCACCCCGACCTCAAAAGAAAATACAGCAACATCAAAGTTATCTAAAAAACCAAATTTTTCCTGCAATCCATTTACTCTTGCGGGGAAGTTATTGGAACAAACTGCAGTTTTATAACCTTTTTCTCTTAATTTCTTTACAACTGAAACCACATCTTCATTTACATCATACCCATCAATCATTAGTTTGATTACTTCCTGCCAGCCAATTTTTAAATTCCATTCTGCTACTGCCCATGACCAATACTGCTCATCAGTCATTTTTCCGTTTTTATACTCCTGATTCATTTGAGGAGATTTAAGAAAAACTCTTTTTGCTTCGTCCTCACTTACACCTAGTTTTCCCAATGCTGAAATGAAATTAGCCTTCCTGTTAGGGAAGTAAACACCATCTAAATCAAAAGTTATTACTTTAATCATTTTATTTTTATTAACTAAAGCTTATCCAAAACAACCAGCCACCCAAAAGAAGCAACATGATAGCTTCCAATGTCTGTTGGCTTTTGAACCTTTGGGCTTGTTTATTAATAATTTCGGGGAATCCAATCTTTAATATTCCTTTAATAAGAGTTGACCAACCTAAAATAGTGATAGCCACTCTCCAGTCAGCCACCCAGACATTATGCAACACTACAGTAGCCAAACCCATTAAAAGGGAAATATAGCCTGTTGAAATAACAAAGGATTTGTCATCCGTCATTTCTATTACTCTGCCTAAAGTCTTTGCTGTAATAAAAAGAAGACCGAAAATCAAATAAAACCCTCCTAAAAATCTGGCAAGCAAGATTGATATTTCCATATAATGCTTATTCTAATTTAAAAACCTCAATAATTAAACTCTTATTAATTTCTCCAGCCAGGGAATGTTTTTATTCTTTCGCTTCCACCACAGGTCTTCCCAAATGTAATGAACCGCTAACTGCTTGTAATCCCCATATCTATCAAAATACTTTAAGATTTTCTTAACAGGGACAGGTTTTTCGGGGTCCTTGTTGAAAAATAACTTTGAATATATCTTTTGCTCCCAGGGGGACACATGGTCAAAAAAGTGCCAATGATGAAACACATCAAACAGTAGATACCAAACTGTCGCTGGACCTACTCCATATAAGTCGAGCAATTCCTCTTTTTGTTTCTCAAGGTCTTTGTTTCTAAGCTCAAACTCATCAATTTCTTTATTAACAAAATGGTCGTCTATCTTTTTGATTGACTTGGCTCTGTAGCCAACCTTTAAAGCCCGTAAATCATCTTCTGTAGCCTTTTTTAGACCTCCTGGCTCCCAAAAACACCATAGTTTTTTGCCATCATATTCAAGTAACTTGCCATAGTTTTCCAGCAAGGCTTGAAACATTTGCATAGAGCGTTTAACAGTGGCGTTTTGAAGAACAATCCCGATAATCAAATACTCATAAAGAGAGCTTGGATGACCTGGGCGCATTCCTTTCCATTTTTCAATAATCGGTCCAAGAACCTTGTCGCTTTTAAACTGTTTATAGAAACCATCCAGTTTCAACCTAAGATTAAAACGGTATTCAATCTCGTCAGACAAAGATTTTAGATACTCTTTATCCAGCTTATTAGTAAAGAAAATATCAACCTGAATCTTTGGTTTTGAGATAGTGCCTTTATTAACAAACTTCAAGCCAAGGTATTTACCTTCCCAATACCAAGTTTGCCACCTAATACCTTTTTCCCATTCATTGTCCCCGGAAGTAAAATGGTCAGGTTTATGAAAGGTAGCATCAAAATTAAATGGAGCTGTAGGCAGAAGCTCGATTGAATGAACCTTCTTTAACTTCATAGCTATTTATTGGATACTTCCCAGATATTGCCATCAGGGTCTTTAAAATAGGCAACAGTCTGCCCCCATTCAGTTTTTTTAGGTCCTTCAAAAATCTCAACCCCTTTGCCTTTCAAATCCTCACAAGTCTTTTTTACATCATCAACCTGAAAGCCAATAACTGCACCGCCACCCTTGCCCATATTCTCTTTAGGAAACATGGCTGTGGCTTCATCTTTTTGAAAGATAGCCAATTCCGTTCCCTCAAGTTTAAAGTTGGCAAACTTACCCTCCTGGGAATTAACTTCTAATCCTAAAGTGTCTTTATAAAAAGAAAAGGATTTGTCAAAATCCTCAACCAATAAACAGACTGCAAAAAGTTTGTTAAACATCAGCTATTCACCTCCTCATCTTTGCTCAATTTAGGATAATTAAACAAATGTTTGCACTCTGAACACTGATACTGTTTAGAGATTGGTTTGGGTATGGTTGGTCCAGTCCCAACTCCATGAGAAAGCCCTGTTTCTACTATTTTTTTACCTCCACACTTTGGACACTTTAAATCTTTTTTCATTTTTTATTCTCGATTACCAAACTTATATGACCATATAAGTTTGTGCCTAAAATAGTTTCCTTAATCTTTAATTGCAATTAAAGATTTGTTTTATTCATTATAACTCAATCCAATCAGCTAAAAAATAAGGCTGAAACTTTTTCTTTCTGGTAAATTCATACCTTTTTAACTTTCAAATCCTGTTAAACACCAACTGACAAGGCTGTAAGGCCCAAAGTTATTTAGCATCGGGCTCTGATTTCTCAGTTGTTGTTCTTTTTGATTCTTTGTAGAGTTTAACTTTTTCAATCATTTCCTCTATAAAGCCTTTATTTGAGCAAAGAATGGTTCGCGCACTTCTTTTAGTTCTTCTGTTGATGTCTTCTACTTGTTTAGGTTCAACCTGCATATAAACGCAGTCCATCTCCAATTTCCAGCCACAAAATAATGCCGTATCTGAAGAAAGAGGTAATGATAATTCAACGTCCTTTTGATTAAACCCGGGCGCGGCTCCCCCTAAAGGACTTGTTCTGCAACCAAAAGTTAGAGTTTTATTTTAGTCTGGAAGACTTAAAAATCTTTATTCCTCAACTTAATCAACAAACACAATACCAGTTTTTAAGGGTTTAGGAAATCAGAATTACATTTTACATACAATCGAGATATAATGTCTGAAAAGCAATGAAAATGCCAAGAATAGAGATTGACCCAATTCAATTAGGAAACTTAGAGGTAGGATGGTGGAAGGCTCACAACGACCACGATAAGCAAAGAATGGCGCAGCTTCTTGTCCAACAAAATGTTGCACTTTATGGATTTACCTTAGAGGAAGCAAGAACGGCACTACAAAAACTTGTAAAAGGAGTAAACTACCACGACACACGAGAATGGGATAAAGCGATTGAGGCTGTAACAGACTATTACCAGAAGGTCAAGGACAAAAGTGGTATGGAATTTGACCCAGAGCAAGTTGCGAGACTTGAAGTGGGTTGGTGGCAGTTACACGATGAATTTGAACACAATCCAGATAAGTCACGATTAGCTGAAGCATTCGCAAAATTATATGCCACGCAATTCGGAGTCGATATAGAACAGATGCTTAAAGCAGGTCAACTTAAAGCAGAGGCTACAAGAGAACACGATTTAGCCGAAGACCCCGATACACCACAGCATGAAGTAGACAAACACTGGGACAGGGCCAACAAACTACTGATAGATTTTTACAGTGAATTGAAGAGTGTTTTAAGTTAAATATACCCCTTATCAAAGAAGTAACTATGTCAAACTGTCTCAAGCTCCCCAGATAGGACCCGAACCTTTAAATACTATCTACTACTACCAACCATTGGAAATTTGTTGAATTTATATTCATCTTGTGATATACATTGTGATATAAAACTGTCCTTTTAATCAAAAAATGTCCAAAGAGATAAGCTTGAATGATTTTAGCTTAAAAGGCTTGCCAGAAGGAGTTGTATTGCAATCTCCGGATCTACGGATAGATAAGTGTTTTGTTGAAGACAACGAATCTACTACAAGGAGAAAATTTTTAAAACTTCTGTCTCAAGGCTATACAATGTTTAAATTCGGAGAACCTATAGGCTCACTGCTTCCTAGTGAAAAGGTCATTATAAGGGTAATGGAAAATAATGCTATTATTGCAGCAAGAGGCCTCCGTTTTGCTTGGGAATTTTCAGTTTGCAACTTGGAGGAACTTGAGTCTGTAACTAGGAGGCGTTCCATTTATCCTGACCCCTTGAAAACACTAGTATATTTTGATTTAAAAGAATTTCTGAAGGAGAAAAGAATGCAGGGTAAAACTTTAGAAGTTGTAAACCAAGACAGATTTTTTAGATTTTTAAACTGGGATGGTTGGTGTCACTCTCTCCAGAATAAAAACCCTCACGAATACAAATGATGTGACTGAGCGTGGTTAGATAATGACAAACTCAGCTCCCCACCGTATATAAACTTCGAAATTGGATTGTTCAAACCTCTTCTCTGTCTTTTCCGGTCTTTTTTCCTAACCTCTCTGTAAGTCAGTAGTTGTAATTTTTAAAATCAAGTACAAAATAGGGAAAATTAAAGTTAAGAGGGATTTTCTAAAATATCCTTTTCAACATCAAGAAGTTTTTGGTAGTTTGGTTTAGCGTTTTCCAGGAAAACATCAACTAGTAAAGGAAAATCTTTTTGCCTTATAGAGGCATTATCCATATAGAGTTGCTCAAGAGTTATAGTTCTACGCTCGTTCGGCCAAGACTCCTTTGTATATTTTAACTTACCCCTTCTGCTTGCGGTGTAAAATGGCTTGTTTGCCATTGCAACACCGAAATCCCAGTCCATAATTATTTTGACTGCCTTCAAACTATAAGGACGCAGGGTTCTCGCATCGGGATTCTTTAACTCTGCAACATCCTTTTTTATTTTCTCAAGTTTTTCAATAAAACCCCGATTTAGTAACAAGGATAGTAAAGTGCCTGGTTTAGGAAACTCCTTTTTGTTGAACTGTATTTCTTCTCCGTGAAGCAACACGCCATCAGACCAACATATAAAGCGGTCTTTTTTGTAGTCTTCAGACAAAAATGAGCTTTTAGCTATAAAAACAGCGTTAAGCAATGGGAACTCGTCTCTTGAAAAAGCAAAGCCACCCCCATTATTAAAGATAAAATATATATTTATATCTGAGCTTCCAGGAATAAACTCGTTCCGTGCACAACTTCCAACTAAATATACTGAATGTAGTTTGTCGCCGAATTCTTTTTTTGCAATTTCCACAGCACCATCTA
The DNA here is from genome assembly GCA_964583685.1 of uncultured Gammaproteobacteria bacterium. Taxonomy (GTDB): domain Bacteria; phylum Patescibacteriota; class Microgenomatia; order UBA8517; family UBA8517; genus CAZOVJ01. Next base: position 480,604 of record CAZOVJ010000001.1, read on the forward strand.
TCAAGGGTTTTATATCGGATGGGATTTTGTCAATACTGGCCTCATTTTTTATGTCCATTGAGGCCAGAAATTCCGTATATTGATTAACTATTGAGGCAACTTCTTTAGGATTAACAGGAACTTTGAAATAACTTGTCAATTTTTCAGAGATTTCTTCAACATTCTGCTTTATCATTTTAACTGTGTTCTCTTGCTTAAAAACAATTTCTTTTCGCCATTTAGCGAAGGCTTCTTCGCCAATCTCGGCCATCCTTTTCTTTCCATACTCACTTAGTTGATTTGAGGTTGTGGGATTCAGCATTAGTCTTGACATTGTTATGTTTTGATAATCTGAGTTTAGCTTTAGAGTACTTACAAAATGGTGGTGTTGTGTTCTTTTCCTTAGAGCCACCGCAAGGCCACCAGAACTCCATTGGGACAATAAGTCATAAATACCAATTTTTTTAAGCTCTGCCTCATTCTTGCGTAAAAATTTATTCAGCTTAATACTTTTAGGATCTTTTTTAAGATGGTCGGGGGTCTTCTCTGGGATTAGTAAAAGTAGAGCCACCAAACGAACAAGTTTATCTTTTATTTGGTGAACTTGATCTAGAAAAATACCGTTGTAGTAGTTAATTATTTCTTCTGGTTGAAAGATTTTTTTACCTATCTTCTTCGCATCTTTAGTTTCGGAAAGGAGCGTTGTTGTTAGCTCAACCTCATTTACCACCTTCTCTATATCACTGCAGTATTCCTGTCTTCGTTGGACAACCTTTCGGTTCTTTGTAATTCTCCCTATCGGGGTGTAACCAGGTTCTTCCATTTCTTTTTGAACACTCGCAATCAGCAAGCCTTTGTTGAGTTGTGAGAGCTTGCTTTCTACAGGAAGTGCCGAAGGCTTAGGTTTGCTTGTGTCCTTCTTAGATTTAGTATCCATATTTGTTTAAGGTGAGCTCTCGTAAGCTATGCTTCCTTGTTTATAACCCATCATACCTGAGCCTGAAGAAATTATAACAAAATATGTTCTTTAACCCGAAACGCATTCGAGATCAAAACTATCGGAAAACTCATCCCCTTCTAACCGGCTTCTCTCGTCAATAGCAACAGAAAACAATTCTACAAGCTTATCTTTTGCTTGAATGTTGCTCATACTCTCCCAATGGGGAAGTGAATTCAGCTCGCTTCGGGAATCAACATAATCTTTCAAGTACTTTTTTCCATCACCGGACCTTACAAACCCTCTATGTGGATCACTCTTAAAATGTAACCCTCGAGAATCAATAGACCAATGAAGTTCAAACATCTTAAAAACACCGTCTTCCGAATCTTTACCGCTTATGTTGAAAAACGATTCTCTTAAGATACTATCATTTGGAAAATTGTGTAAGTTGGATTCAAGTTGCTGTCCAATCCTTGTTTCTATAAAACTCCTAAAATCCTCGCTTGCCTCCTCTAGGTTCTTACCATTCCAACTGTTTAAGTTCTCATAATTTGAGCAAAGAGTTTTCCACGATATGCCATTGAACTTATTTACTCCGTGATTAAAGATTATTAGAGGAGCGTTATTAAATTTATGTATTTTATAGAGATCATCTCTGATTACTATCGATCCGTTTATATGTCTCGTTTTCTGCCTTTTATCGGCACATATACACGCGCCGTTTCTATTTAATGCGGCAAGAATTAGAGTCATTTTAAGATTTCTCCTTTTCATATACTTTGTCGTATTTCTTAAGCCGCCTTGTTGACTGTTCGCCTGAAGCAACCCTTGCCCTAACTACTACACCAAAATTTTTGTCACCAAACTTTTTACCCAACTTATGTAGATTTTGGATAAAATAATAAACAGAAGCTTTTGTTCCTAAAACACCGAAGCCGCCTAGTAACATTCCCTGCCCTTTCCTACCTCTAGCTTGAGGGTTTGAAGCCTTGATAATTATTCCGTAGCCATATCCACTTTCCATCTTAATAGGCGTTTTGGTTTCTAGATCGAAGATATTTTTATCATCTACACCGTAAGCTACTTGATCCATCACCTCATAAAATTCACGACATTTTATTGCTTGTGCCCCAAGCACTATCATATTCGACTCCCAATCGCCGTAGCCCTCGCTCATTTCAACAATTTCGATTTTTTTCATTTTTCCTAAGTTACCTAAAAGATTTAAAAGTTGCGCTGCCGCTTTAGCTTCAACGTCAGGCCATACTTTATGTATGTTTGGATTTTTTTGAAGAGAATCGCCTTCTTTGGAAAAAAGCTTGGGTGAGTTCCAAGTGTTATCCGGAACAAACAAATCCTTTACAAATAATTTAAGAGTATTGTCTTCTTCCAGAAAAGGGCCCAGCACCTTCCCGGCGGGGCGTCGATAGTTCCACCATTCACTTATACGACGAAAAATTGAGGGTATAGATTTAATAACCTCCCAAATAAAGCCAATATATTCCATTTTGTTTTGTCCTTTAAATACAGCCTTATTTTACTAAAAACTGCTAAAATTATAAACACCAGGAGACAAAAGAATGACAAAACAAGACAAGATTAGCTATCGGAGTCCGCTTGCCTAAAACAATTCCCTACGCAGTTTCTCCATAAAGTTATCTGAACTTCTAAATAGTTAGTCTACTACTTAAAACAGACAGTCTAACGAAAATCATTCATTTACCGAAGCTAGAAAACCAATTGAAGTCTTGGAAAGACAATATATAAAGAACCGTTTAGCTCTTTTTAACTTCTTCTTCTACTTTCTTCAACGCTAAAGGAAAATGCTTTTCTAACTCACACTCCCAAACTACTAGTGTTTTCCAATTGTCACTTTTTAATTTTTTTATATTTTTCCTGTCTCTTTCAACATTGGAAAGAAGTTTTTCCTGCCAAAACCTCGTATTTGTTTTTGGAATCACAGTATTTTTACAACCGTGCTGATGCCAAAAACAACCGTGAACAAAAATTGCAATCTTTTTTTTCGGAAAAACTATATCCGGCCTTCCGGGAATTGAAAAGTGAAGCCTGTATCTATATCCCTTTTTGAAAAGCTCTTTTCGCAAACGAAGCTCAGGAGAGGTGTCTTTCCCTTTAATTCTGGACATATTCCAGCTCCTCTTCTTCTTTGAAATCTTATCCATACCACTAGAGATATTTAACTATTTCCTTAGCAATATCTTTCACCAAGGGTACACACAGGGAGTTACCAAACTGTTTATAAGCTTGAGTGTCAGAGACGGGAATTTTAAAACTGTCTTCATAACCCATCAACCTAGCGCATTCCCTTGGAGTCAATCTTCTCGGATTTTTACCTTTTTGCTTAATCAGAATTTCAGAACCGTCTTTATAATATCGAGCGCTTAACGTTCTGGTAATAAAATCACTTTCAGGATCAACAAGACCGAAGCCAAATCCATTTCCTTTTGCTCTATGTTTCTTTGCGTAGTCTTTAAGGTAATTCCACAGCTTGTCTGACAAGGTATACTTTTTATCAACTTTCTTTTCAAGAATATCTTTGATTTTCTTCTTAGACTTTTTTGGAGGCTCAGGAAATTTGAAACTTATATCCGGGTAAAGGTCTTTTCTGAAGCCGATTATAAAAATTCTTTCTCTATGCTGAGGAACATAATGTTGCGCATCAATTATCTCAGGAAAAATCTCATAACCAAGCTGGTCAAGAGTTGTTGAAATAACTTCATACGTTCTTTTCTTGTCGTGGCTTTTCAGATTTTTTACATTTTCCAAGAGAAACGCTTTAGGTTTTTTTTCCTTGAGAACCCTCGTTATATCAAAAAAGAGATTGCCCTGTTTTTTATCTTCAAAACCGTGTTTTCTCCCAAGGCTCTTTTTTTTTGATACTCCTGCTATTGAAAAAGGCTGACAGGGAAAACCGGCAAGGAGAATATCGTGATCCGGCACTTCTTTTTCTTTGACATCTTTTATATCTCCGACAGGAACTTCTCCAAAATTTTCTTCATATGTTATTTGACAGAATTTATCCCACTCGGACGAGAATACACACTTTCCGCCCACAGCCCCAAAAGCTATTCTGGTTCCGCCTATACCTGCAAAGAGATCTATAAATTTAAACATTTTAAATTACTCCATTTCTTTTCCATCTTCTCATTGCCGGATCGAGATGGTCTTTAAAAAAGCGGGTAAAACTTAAAACATTCACCGCATTGCCATAGAACTGATCCTTTATCCTTTTAGGACAAACAAGATAGATTCTGTTCCTGTGC
>CAZOVJ010000002.1:0-349840 GCA_964583685.1 uncultured Gammaproteobacteria bacterium
TATCCTTTTAGGACAAACAAGTTAGATTCTGTTCCTGTGCATTTCTGAAAGCTGATTAGACGAAACTTTTTCATCTATAGTTGCAAGGAAAAAACCTATTCCTAGTGTACCTTCAGTTACGATTTGTCGCCACCTTTCTCTTAAGGTTCTTTTCGAAGTAAAAACAATGCAATCTAGGGGGTTTTCGTTCCAATGCTCAAGGGAAGGCATAAGAAAGTCGGGTTTCCCATTTATCACCTTCTGTTCATCAAATTTGTAGTCAAGCAGTTTAAAAAGAGAATTATGTATGTTTTCAAAAGATTTACCGGCTCGGGCTTTCCTCGATTGACTCAAAGATAGAAAAAACTTATCAAAGACGTTAAAATATACGCCTAAGATATTTCCCATACTAGAAAGCTCGGAAATTTCATTATTTTCAATTAAGTAGGCAGTGAAGGCTTTAAAAACCTTTGTCCCGTACTCTTTTTCCGACTCAAGATATATTCTGTAGGCTTCTTTCTCTGTTTCCTCTAGGAGATTATCAAAATTTTCTTTTACCTGCTCAACTGTATAATTATATTTACGAGCGATATTATCACGAGCTTCGTCCGCAATTTCTTTTTGAGGTTTAAGAACTATTTCTCTTTCTTTGGCAAATTGCTTCAAATCTTGAACTGCAGGCATATGTAAAAACATTATAACAAAACTGATAAAATAATGTTGCCGCGATGACAAGACAAAACAAAATTAACTATCGGAGTCCGCTTGCCCAAAATCTATTTTTGCTCAGCCAAAACAAGAATTTCATCCAAGATCTTAAAACGATCAAGAGAGAACATCAAAAAGAGTTAGCTGCTCTCAAAAAGAATCGACAAATTCCATTTTTAATCGGGGGGGAAACCGGAAGCAAAAAACTACAACGCGATATTGAGTGCATCATTAGAAAATCTCCTCTTTACCCAACCCCTAAGATGAAAATTCTGAGATCGTTCGCCGTTTTCCTCCTGGTTGGAAACGACACCCAACCGATATTGAAAGGCATCGAAGAAGACAAAGAGATAAATATGCTTATCCCACCTATCCCGGTAAAAATAATACCGGAAGAAAACAATATCACCATCACTCTTTCATTTACTCCCTATCACACAAAAACGGACGCGAAAAAAGCGATTGACAAAAATTGGTTTCGGGTGGACAAGGTAACAGAAAAATATAAAGCAAAAACAACTCTTAAAATAAAGAAGCCGCAACCGATTACAGATTTCGAGAGAGATTGGAAAATATATCAAGGTAAAACAGTTAAAAAACAAACCTACAAGGATCTCGCAGACAATTTCGGCGAAACATTTGTAAATGTGGTAGAAATCGTAAAGCAAATTCGGAAAAGAATATCCTCCCTATACCCTTCAAAATAACTAACTTAAATTGGTAGACCTTTTTTGTAAAAAAGCCCTTTAAAGACAGGGGCTTTTTTTCTTGCTGTAATCGGATTGTGACAAAACAAGACAATACGACCAAAAAGGTAAAGGTTGAAAATAAACCAATTACCGACGATTTAGTCAGATTTTTTGCCACGCTTATAAAAATCGACAAAAGGAGACAAAAATATGGATACATACAAAACAAAAGACATCTTTGAAGCCGCTTGGATCTACTCACAAGAAATTTCTCTACTCAGACTTGACCCGGACGAGAAATACTCCTGGTTTGTTTTTGCCGACAAGGAACGCTGTGAAGCTCTATCTAATGATTATTGGGGCCGTAAGGCAGTCGGAAATATCAAACAGTTTGTCAGTAGTCTAAAAAGTTTAAAAGACTTGGTATTTTCAAAGAATCGAAATAAGTCGTGAGGGTTCTGACCGTTACAGGCGATCAAGCGACATTAAATAAGTTGACGAAGACTAACGGCGACCGACCAAAGCGATCGACACCTATACAGATTTAACCGTTAAGACACCTCAGGCGACCGCCTAGGAGAAAATCTGGAAGGGAGAGAGAGCAGAAGGAGGGAGGAGTTCTAGGGAGAAAGGAAAAAATATGAAGAATCGACAAATCGACCAAAAAACGACAAAACAGATCCGAATAGACGCAGGCCTACATAAGATACTAAAGACTTATGCCGCAGAGTCCGAAATGAGCATTAAGGCGCTTCTAGAAGATTATTTATCAGACTTATTAGCAATCGATAAAAACAAAACCTACATTCCAGAGAAAAAAGGCGGTAAAAAATGATTTACGAAGACTTTTTGCGCTTAAGGCTAAAAATGGCAAGAAAATGGCAAGAAAAGGGTGGGGAAAATATGTTACGAAGGTTTTTGTCACTCAAGGCTAAAAATGGGTGTTTAAACGGTGTAAGAACGTGGGAAATTGACCAAAAAGTTTTTTTGAAAAATATGTCCAAAGTAGGTTATAATCATCATAGAAATCAACAGCGACGGGATACTATCCAGTATCGAGCCCAAAAAGGGGCTACCTTCATAGGGCTTGATACGTCGCTGTTGATAGTACCGGGGGTAGTCCCTTTTTGTTGACTAAACACCCCCGAAGCTGAAAGGGGGTGAGAAAGACAATATGAAGAAAAAAGTAATCATTATCGCAATCGTTGCCCTACTCGGGATCGTTCTTATAGCTAATTCCGGAAAAGAAGAAAACCAATCAACCGGAATCTCGACTTCACCGACGGCTATCCAGGTTCAAGAGAAAAACAGATTTACTGTCTTAAGCGGAATAGAGAGAGATCCGCAATCAGATGCTTATAGTGAGTTAGTCGTTCCGGAAATCAATATCTGGGAAGACGCCGGGCCGGATAGAGGCAAAACAGTAGGAACAATTTCTCACGATACCAAAGTGAAAATCTTGGAAGAAAAGACAACCGATCAACTCTACTACCGGGTTGAATCACCCGACGGTTTAACTGGTTGGGTTTCCGAGTTGTTTGCGACGGAGGTGATCGAAGAGTGAAAAAATATATTGCCTACTACCGAAAATCGACTGATGTCGAAGACAAACAAGTCCTTTCTTTGGGGGATCAGGCTCGAGTTGTTCGGGAATTTTCTAAGTCAAAGGATCTATATGTTCCGAGGAAGTTAGAATTTGAAGAAAGCTATTCGGCCAAAGCTCCGGGAAGACCGGTTTTTGATAAAGTTGTTAGTCTTTTGCGTCAAAAAAAAGCCCAAGGAATTATCTCATATAAGGCAGATCGATTAACCAGAAACTATACAGACCTCGGAACCTTAGTCCAGCTTTTAGAAAATGAGATTGAAATTTGGACGACTGGTTTTGGTCAATACAAAAATGATGCTAACGGAATGATGTTTCTTGGCATCAATACCGTGATGGCTAAAAGGAAAATTGATGACCTTTCCGAAGATACGAAAAGAGGAATGGAAGGAAGAACAAAAAATGGCTGGTGGGCCGGACAGGCTAGGCTTGGCTACTTGAATGTCGACAAATATGGCAGAATTGTTCCTAAACAATACACGGCAGAAAAACAAAAACTTTTAGACCGACTTAAAAGATCTCTTTATCCAATAGAAAAAGATCCTCTAGTTGCTCCTTTTATCAAAAAAGCCTACGAGCTTTATTACTATCAGGACTATAGTCTTAAAACCTTAAGCGCCATGCTTTACAAAGAAGGACTAAGGAGTAGATGTGGAAATAAAGTGGTAAAAACCTCGCTTTCTCAAATGCTTAAAAACCCTTTTTATTATGGAGTGAGCCTTTGGAAAAAAGAAATTAGAGACGATGCAAAACATCAACCGATTATTTCAAAAGAGCTTTATGATTTAGTTCAAGAGAAACTTTCCGGCAAATCGCCCTTCCAACCTCAACCTCAAAAGTTAGATTTTCTTTACCGAGGATTACTCTTTTGCGGGGAGTGCGGATGCTCAATTACTGCTGAAAGGCACACCAAAAAGATGAAGAACGGCAATGTCCACCGCTATATCTATTATCGTTGCACAAAAACAAAAGGGAATTGTAATCAGAGCTATATTAGTGAGGACAAACTTGAATTAGAACTCGGTAAAATCTTTAAAAACTTCATTCTTTCCAAAAAACGGGCTAATGCTATCCAATGCAAGCTCCGAGAGCTTTTCCAAGATGATCTAAGATACCAAGACACTCAGGAAAAAACCCTTAAAGATCGCTTAGAAGCCTTAAAAGAGGAAAAGAAAAAGATCTATCGTAAAATGGCTACCGACAAACTGCCAGACCAAGACACTTACCTTGAGGTTAACAACGATATTCAAAATGAAATCGTCAATCTTCAGGAGAAGCTATCTAACATCGGCAGGCATTCTAAAGAGTGGCTAGAGCATTCTTCGAACCTTATCTACCTAGCTAAAAACGCTGATAAATTATTCTTAGAGGGAACAAAAGAGGAAAAACACACTTTGATAAACTGCGCGGCTTCGAACCTTTTTTTGAAAGACAGAAAAGTCTCTTTTAGCCTCAAAAAACCCTTCGCTATACTCGCTGAAAGTCAAAAAAGTACGACCTTGCTCCCCCGGTGGGATTCGAACAATATATTATAAATAAATGAATTAAAGTTGACTTTTGGCCTAGATTTTGGTTAAATTCAGCAAGCAAGTAATTTAAAGACTGCCTTAATCGGCAGTTTTTTTACAAATTAAGAATACTGCTCATAACCTCTGCCCTGTATTAAGGAGGTGAGGGTATGAGAACAATCTTATTATTTAAATCGCTTCTTATCACTGCCTTGATTACTGCTTCCAGCGTATATGCCCAGTCCGACGATATTGCCAAGGTGGAAAACTTCATGCAAAACATAATTCAAACTTTGCTTACGCTTGCCGGGATTTTGGCGGCACTTTTTTTTGTCTGGGGCGGGGTAGGCTATATCACAAGCTCGGGAAATCCGGAAAACCTTGAAAAGTCAAAAAAGACAATATTTTATTCGGGACTCGGTTTGGCAATAAGCATGGGAGCATACGTGTTAAGCAATATTGTAGTACAGCTTGCCCAAGGCGCATTTGGCAGATGATAAAGACAATTTTATCGATATTGGGAAGCATTATACTTTTCTTTGCCTTGGCCACGCCATCCTTCGCCCAAACCCCAAATCCCCAGGTAGAAGCTTTTTCTTCCGAAGTCTTAAGCGTAATAACTGTAATAGCTTTGATTTTTTCTGTTTTTGTTCTTATCAAAGGAGGCTATCTTTACATAACCTCGACCGGCAGACCCGAAGCCCTTGAAAACGCCAAAAGAACGATCAAGCATGCTTTAATGGGACTGATCCTTGTTCTTTCGGCAAGTGTATTTGCTTCTCTTTTATCCCATGCCTTTACAACGCCAAACATCCCGGCGCTTGAAAGCCAAATTGTGCTTCAGCCAATTGAGCCCGAAACACCCAGCGACGGCTTGACCCAAATCCTTTTGGAAGCGGTTGCCGGATTTTTGCAAAGCATAATCCAGAGCGCAACCAAACCGATAACCGATGCAATCATTAGTTTTCTGACGACAACCCCTCTTGTTTCCACCAACTCGGTCATTTTCAACTTCTGGCTTGTCATCTTAGGAATAGCCGACGCCCTGTTTGTCGTAGTTATCGCCCTTTTGGGTCTTCAGTTTATGAGCACCTCAGCCTTCGGTTTTGAAGAACTTGACTTGAAACACGTTCTGCCAAGATTGGGCCTTGCCTTTCTTGGAGCCAACGTATCCATTTATTTTATTGACTGGATAATAAGGGCAAGCAACGTCCTGGTGAATGCCGTTTTGTCTTCAACGGGTGGGATAAACGACGCCTGGATTTTAAATGCCTTTGACCCGGTCAATTTATCGATAGCCGGCGTAACCACAATAACCCTTATTTTTATGGTGTTATTTATTATTCTTGCCACCGTCCTTTTGCTTTTTTATATCTCGAGGCTTATCATAATAGCCTTCGGCGCGGTAGTGGCTCCTTTGATTTTTCTTTTGTGGGCAATCCCTAAATTTTCCGACTTTGCCGAAATATCAAGTAAGGCCTATTTAACCGTCGTCTTTTCCGTCTTTGTCCACGTTGTTATTATTCAGCTTGCCTCGGCATTTTTGTCCACAGGTAGCGGAACAGGTTCAACAACTATAATTCCCATCCTTGTCGGGATCGGTCTTTTTGTAACCCTTTTGAAAGCTCAAGGCCTGATGATCCAGTTTACCTTCTACAACACGGGGAGGGCGGCTGTTAAAAAATTCGGTGGCCAAGTAATAAATGTCTTGACCGCAAGACAAACTGAAAGCACAACCGAAACCGCCAAAAAATCGGCCGTTAAAAAGGCCAGAAAGGTGATTAGAGCATGAAGACAACCGTTATACCGGCGCAAATTACAACCGTCGAGGACAAAATTGCTGGTAACTTAAATTTAACCCAGATAATTCTTCTACTCTCCTCCCTTTTTGTCGGAACCTTCGTCTACACGGTTCTGCCGAACAAAATGCAGTTCACCGCCTACAAAATACCTCTTATCATTTTTGAGTTTGCCTTGTTTGCCGGCTTATCTATAAGAATAAAGGGGAGAATTGTACTTCAGTGGCTGATTGTCCTTATTAGATACTGGATGCGCCCCAGAATTTACATTTTCAACAAAAATGAATTGTATTTAAGAAAAGTTGAAAGCCGCAATAAAAAATCAGATAAAAGCGCGCTTAGCTTTTCCAAACAAAAAACAAAAGCCAAAAAGGAAAGCAAAAACACGCTTTCGGAAATACTGACACTTCTTTCAGATAAACAAAAAAAGTTTGGTTTTAAATTAGGTAAGAAGGGAAAATTGAATTTGGCTGTTTATGATTAGAAAACATTCGTCAAGAAGACAAATAGACATTAAAGAGGTAAGAGACGGGGTTCTCATTTTGCCGGGAGGAAAATACAGAACCTTACTTGAGGCCTCCTCGGTCAACTTTGAACTTAAAAGCGACGAGGAGCAGGATGTTTTGATTGATAACTTCCAGAATTTCCTAAACTCCCTTCCTTATCCCATCCAGATTCTGATAAGAATAAGGGAAATAGACATCGACGATTATCTTAATAAGTTATCGGAAAAAGGCAAAAGCGAAAAAGAAAAGGTTTATATCAAACAAATCAAAAACTACTCCAAGTTTGTCAAAAAGCTCGTTTCGGGAAATAAGATTCTCTCCAGACGCTTTTATGTTGTTATCCCCTACGAGTCCGAAGACGGAAAAGGCGAGTTCAGTCTGGTAAGGGAGCAGATAAAACTCAATCAAGACATTGTGGTAAAGGGGCTTGAAAGACTGGGTATGAAGACAAAACACCTTGATTCAATCGACGTTCTGGAGCTTTTTTACAGTTTTTATAATCCGGCCCAAAGCAAAACCCAGCAGCTTAAGGAAAAGACCTTTGAATTTTTAACAAATGTTTAACGGAAAGCTAAATTTTAAAAGAATTAAAAAAGTACTCGTTAGCAAGACAAACGGCGGGAAAAACGGTCCTTTTAAGAGGGTTCGGAAGTTTGAATTTGGAGAGCAGGATTTGATCGACCTTATCTCCTACTCGGGCATTAAAGAACGTCCCAACTACATAAGGATGGGTAATAAGTACATACGAACGCTTTTTATCTCGGGCTATCCTTATGTAGCTTCAACCGGGTGGCTTAATATGCTTATCAACTTTAACCACAACGTCGATATTTCCTACCATATAGAACAAATTGACCCTCTTTTAGCCCTTCCCAAACTAAACAGGAAAATAACCGAGCTTGAGTCAACCAGGCGCAGTATGCAACAGCAGGGCAAGATAATAGGTTCTGAACTCACCGACCCTTTAAAGTCGGCTGTAGAACTTAAGGAGGCTATTTTAAGGGGCCAGGAGAAGCTTTTCCAGATATCAATTTACATAGCCGCGATTGCAGATACTCTCATTGAGCTTGACAAGATAACCACTCTTTTAGAAACGACACTGGCTACAAAACTTTTTTATACAAAAACGGCCAGCTTTCAGCAACTTGAAGGCCTTCAGTCGGTCCTCCCGAGAGGAGAAAACCTGCTTTCGCAAAAAAGAAACCTTGACAGCTCATCTGCCTCTTTGACTTTTCCTTTCATTTCAAGCGAGTTTGTCCAGGAGTCCGGAATTCTCTACGGGATTAACAAGTCAAATAACTCCCTTGTCATGATTGACAGATTTTCCCTGAACAACGCAAACAGCATTACCTTTGCCCAATCGGGAAGTGGCAAAAGCTACGCCGCAAAGGTGGAAATTCTAAGACAGCTCATGCAAAAGACAAAAGTAATCGTCATTGACCCGGAAAGAGAATACAAGCAGCTGACCGATTCTTTGAAAGGAACCTACATCAAGCTTTCGGCAAGGTCCAAAGAAAAGATAAACCCCTTTGATTTTTCTGTCGGCTTCCATGGAGACGGAAATCTGGCGGAACACATCCAGGACTTAACCGAGATAATCTTCCTGATGGTCGATGGTTTAACGGCCCAGGAAAAAGCCGTAATTGATAAAGCAATTATTGCAACCTACAAAAAACACGGCTGGTCGATAAAAGGTAAAAACACCCGTAGCAAAGGAAAAACCTTCCCTCTTTTAAAAGACCTTTATAAAAATCTTCGTTCGACAAGGCACAAAAAGCTTTACACCAGAATGGAGAAATTCATCAAAGGCTCGCTGTCAAGCGTTTTTGACAGCCCGACAAACATCAAGCTTGACAACCGGCTGGTTGTTTTTGACATCAAAGACCTGCCCGAATCAATCAGACAGATAATGATGGTAATTATTGCCAATTATGTCTATAACCAGGTTAAAAAAGAACCCCAAAAAAGGCTTCTTGTAATTGACGAGGCCTGGATGCTTTTGGAGCACGAAGAAAGCGCAAGGTTTATTGCCGGCCTGACAAGAAGAGCAAGAAAATATTACCTGGGAGTAAGCATCATTTCACAACAGGCCAACGACTTTTTAAACAACGAATACGGAAAAGCCATTGCCTCCCAAGCATCACTTAGGCTTTTAATGCGCCAAGATACGACAACCATTAATGAAGTAGTCGAGCAGTTTAAGTTAAGTGAATACGAGCATAAATATCTTTTGACCTGCGACAAGGGAGAGGCTTTGATTATCGCCGATTCAAACCACGTTGCTTTGAAAATAGTTGCGTCCAAAAAAGAGCACCCACTGATAACTACTCACCCTGCCGAAATATATCCAACCCCATGACCCCCCAGCTTCTCCTTGCACTTTTTTCTTTCAGAAAAGAAATAACTTACGTATTGACAGCCTTTTTGCTGGTCATACTTTTGCCAATAATCGCCGTAATTGTCATAACCAGAGTCGGAATTGATGTGGTATCGGACAGGCTGGTTGAGTATGATAGCGTTACCGGATCGGTTTTAATTAAAAATCCAAAAGACGGTTCTGTTTATAAGGAAATAAAAGGAACCTTTGTTTGGCCGGTTAAAGGAGTAATTACTTTAGAATTCGGTGAATCAAGCATTTTCCAGCCATTTCATACCGGGATTGATATAGCAAACCCAGAAGGTAAAAAAGGGGATCCGATTACTCCGTTTATGCCAGGCAAGGTTATCTATGCTGGACGGATTTTCTGGGGATTCGGCAAACATGTAATAGTCGACCATGGAGATAACCTGACCTCAATTTATGCGCATCTGGATACAATAAATGTCGAAAAGGGCCAAGACGTTAAGCCTGGAAACGTAATCGGAACAGAAGGCCGTACAGGTTGGGCAACAGGACCCCATCTTCACTTTCAAATAAATGTCTTTGGAATACCCGTAAACCCGAGGGTGTTCTTAGGAAGTTCCTGACAAAGTTTACCATAACTCCCAAACCAGCCTTAGCTAATATAATGTCATCGGAGATTTTTTCCATTATGAAAAGGTTATTAATTGGTTAATTTCGCAGACTCTGGGCATCTTGTTAGGGTTTTTCGGACTATTAGCAACTGGTTATGTTAATGAGCTTTTTACTAAAAGAGCCGAAGATAGAAAAGCAAAGAGGGATTTACTTGAAGAGTTTGGGGACATTCTTATAGAAGCCGAAAAAGTGGTTGGCGCACCACCAAGGCTTAGGTGTTGGGGATGGCGAAGACGAAGACGTTGAGGTAGATCAATTACACCTTGAAGGTATGAAATAATAATCAATAGGTTGGTTCAACCGGGCCATCTTTAACAATATTTCTTCCGTTAACCGGCACCTTGAGCACCCAACCAAGAGTGTTGGCAACTGAAACACCAACTCGAAGACCGGTAAAAGAACCAGGCCCCCTATTAACTTCTATTTCCGAAATCTCCTCTATTTTCATTCCTTGCTTTTTCAACAGCTCATCAATAAAAGAAAGCAGCTTTTGAGATTTTTCCTCCCTGGCGTCGGTTTTAAATCTTTCTTCATCAATGCCAACAATTACTTTCTCAGAATTAGAGGTGTCGATATATAATTTCATATTATTTAGTCCTGGTATCCCCTAGGATGTTTTTTGTGCCATTTATGAGCTGTTTCTATAATCTCCTTTAATCCATATTTCGGCTCCCAACCCAAATCTTTAGTGATTTTATCTATTGAAGCATAAAGGGTATCTGCATCGCCTGGTCTTCGAGGACCGATTTTGATTTTAAAATCGCGACCACTAATCTCTTTAATTAATTGAACTACCTCTTTATTAGAGTAGCCCTTACCTGCTCCGGCATTATAAAAATCAGAACTTGCACCCTTAATTAATGCCTCAAGTGCCAAAGTATGCGAACTAGCTAAATCCAAAACATGAACATAATCCCTGACACAAGTCCCATCAGGAGTTTGATAATCATCTCCAAAAAGGGTAAATTCTTTATCTTCAAGGGCTGCTTTCATGGCCAAAGGAATGAGATGGCTCTCATGAGGATGGTCTTCGCCAATGGAACCGTCCAGGGCCGCACCGGCAGCATTAAAATATCTGATACTGATAAATTTAAGGTCATGGGCCTTATCAGACCAAGAAAGTATTTTTTCAATCATCAATTTTGTTTCTCCATAAGGATTGAGTGGATTCTTGGGAGCATTTTCTTTAATTGGAAACCTGTGAGGATTACCATAAACCCCGGCTGAAGAAGAGAAGACCATCCTCAAAACCCTATATTTAAGCATTACTTGCAATAAATTTAGAGTTCCAACCAGATTATTCTCAAAATATTTAAGAGGCTTTTGAAAAGATTCTCCCATTTGAATAAAACTGGCCATATGGATAACTCCCCCAAACTTCTCTTTTTCAAAAACTTTCTCTAATTTATCTTTGTCTCTCACCAAATCGAGTTTGAGAAGTTTAAATCCTTTAACTGCTTCTTTATGACCTTGAGATAAATTGTCAACAATAACTGGCTTAAATCCATCCCTTCTCAACTGCCTAACAATAAAACTACCAATGTATCCAGCTCCGCCGGTAACAAGAATTTTCATATAAATTTAAATTGCCTAATACTTATTTTGCGCTTGTTATTTCCGAGATTCTTGAACTTCAGCCAAATTGTATTCTTGGGCAGAATATTTTTAATTTTTTCCGCCCATTCAATGGCCAGGAGATTCTCCTTTTTTGACCAAATCTCATCAATCCCCAAGTTTTTAATTTCCAAGGCAAGATTCTTTTCCAATCTATACAAATCTAGGTGGAAGAAGCTGGTGAACAGTGAACGGTGAACAGTGGACCGTGGAATTTGGTATCCCCTCAACAGGATAAAACTTGGAGAGATAACCCTTTTCCTTATTCCCAATCCCTGAGCCAACCCTTGAATAAAGGTTGTCTTGCCGCTTCCCAAATCGCCGGTCAAAGCCAGGATAAGTCCTTGTCTTTTTCCTCTATACTTCGCTTTACTAGTTAGAACAATTGCAAATTTTTTGCCCAGCTCTTTAGTTTCTTTGGCGCTTTTGGTAACAATTTCCATAAAATATAAATTGCCAGGATAGCCCCAATTGTATCAAAACCAACATCACGAATTCGAGATTCTCTTCCCGGAGTAAAGGATTGGTGAAATTCATCCGTCATACCGTATAGGACGGCTATCAAAATTGAAAAAAGGCCAGCCCTTTCTTTATCCACCCCTCCTTCCTTTAAGGCCCGATATAAAAGTACGGCAAAGATTCCATATTCAACAACATGGGCAGTTTTCTTAATAATAAAATCCTGCCAATAGATTTCTATATTTCGAGTAGTAGGTAATGAAGAAAACAAAAAGATTACCATTGCCCAGATAATCGGAGGGGTCCAAAATCTAATTATTTGTTTGGTCTTCTGAATCGACAGGAATCTCTTCATCACCTTTATTATATCTTTTAAACTTGTTTTTGAGAAAAGGAAAAGCGGCTATTGCCAAAAACACAACTAAAAATAAAAAGAATAAAAAATACAGGGAGGAAAGTATACTCAAACTGCATTTTGGGCAGTCATGAAATTCAATAAAAACTTAATAAAAACTAATAAGACGCAGGGTTTTAATATCAGAAAGACTATATTTATCACTTAGAGGTCGATTATTTCCGTTCTCCATAAAGGGATCGTGCATTATATAATTGTCTCCGCTTTTCTCTTTAATAACAATGAAATGTCCAGGCCCCGAATAAAGACCAGCTATTACTGGTCTACCTGCATCAAGTTCGCCATCAAGCAAAGAGGCTGAAACATGATTTTTTCTAACATTTATTCCATTAACAACAAAAGAATCTGAAAGGTAGGCCGTATTCCCAAAAAAGGCACTTGGATTCGATGCTATATCCAATGGCTTAATATTTATTCCATAATGTGAGGCTATCATTGCAACCGATGAGACCAAACAACCATATTCTGCCATAGGCAAGCCACTTAATCCCATTGATTGATTTCCCCATAGAGAATCACGCTGGTTATAATAACAACCCCAGTCATCACATACTGTCTGATTATGCAAAATGGAAGCTCCACCCTGCCCAGTAATAAATCTTAAGAACGCTTCCTTTTGAGCAATCGCTTGGGCAAGTAAAGATTGATATCTTTTCTCATCATTCTTGGTAACCGTTAAGAGATTGGCTTTGGCTGTTTTTTGGACACCGAGAACTTTTTTCTGGTCTTCCAGCTCTTCTTGGAGCTCCTCCTGGTCTGTTTTCTCTTCCTTATAAGTGCTCTGAGCCTCCTGTAAGCGGGCCAGTAAATCTCGGTCTGCTTCCTGAATCCGCTGCAAATAATGATAGCGTGAGAATAGTTCTGCCAAATCGCGGACTGAAACCAAGAGGAACATTGGGTCTTCAATCCGAGACATTTTATAGGTCTCGACCGCTCTTGAAGAAAAGGCATTAGAAAGTGCATCCAGGGAAATTGTCAATTGGTCAATCCGGCCGCCTAAAAGAAGGATTTTGCTTTCTGTCTGAAAAATTTTTAATTCTGCCAGCCGAATTTGGGCATTAAACTGAGCAATCTGGTTGGCCAAAGTATTCGCTTGAGATTGCAATCTGCTAATCTCTTGTTGATATTCTTCAATCTCCTGATTAAGTCGAACTAATTCGGCGGGCAGGTCTTCTGCCTTTATTTGAAGATTTCCAATCCCGAATAGTAAAAGGGGAAAAATTAAGATTGATAAAACAGGCCAAAGTTTTGCATTTTTTCTACTCATTTTTTAGCCCGCGCCCGTGATACGGCCAGCAAACTCCCTCCAAGGGCAATTAAAATTCCAATCAAAAATTCACCAAACAAGATTACTAACAATAATCCAAAGAAGAAAAGGGGAGTCTTGGGAAGAACGGGAATTTCACCAAAATAAGCAATGATTGCCGGCGTTGAATACAAAACAAGAATAAGGGCTAGCAACCAACCCACGATTACTCCTAAAAAGGCATAGCTTATTGCCTCAAGGACAATAGGTGCCCTGATAAATGCTGTTGTTGCCCCAATTAAGTCCAGGCTTTCAATCTCCGAGCGTCGAGTTGCAATTCTTAAACTGATAACCACCAAAAGGACTAAAAATGAAGTTATTCCCAAAACCGAAAAGATCACTAGCCCGCCAATTCGAATGTAAAAAGTTATGCTCTTTAAGCGCTCAAGAACATCGCCTAAATTTGCCTCACTTCCCAAACTGGCAGTAAAACCAACACTATCAACAACTCCTTCTTTTTTAACTTCATCGATAACCTCATTTGCGTACTGGAGATCAGAAACCGAAAATTCAAGACTGGCTGGAAAAATAGAAGGGCTGACAAGTTCACCTAAAAGAGGATTGTCAGCTGTGGCACTTTTATAAATTTCAAGAGCTTCCTCTTTGGAAACATAATGGAGATTCTTGATGCGAATATCAGCATTTAATTTTTTTTGAAGAGCATCTATTGCCTCAGGTGTTGCCTCATCTTTCAAAAAAGCGATAACCTGTGGCCTGGTTTCAAAATAAGTCAAAACTTTGTTTGATGAATAAACAAAAATTGCCAAAATCGTGGCCACGAAAAAGGTTAATCCCAAGACGCTCACTGCGGCCAGGGCCTGAAAAGGAGCCCGTCTTATATAATTAAAGGCTGTTTTAAAATGAATGTTCATTTAATAATCCTTCCCTCTTTTAATTCAATCACCCGCTTCTTGAGCTTACTTATTATAACCTTATGGTGTGAGGCGACAATAATAGTTTTCCCTTTCTTATTCGCTTTAAGCAAAAGGTTGACAATTGACTCAGCTGTTTCCCAATCCAGATTTCCAGTTGGTTCATCAGCAAAAATCACCTGAGGATTAACCACTAAAGCTCGAGCCAGACAAGTCCTCTGGATCTCACCGCCTGAAAGTTGGCTAGGAAAGAGATCTCCTTTATCAAAAAGCCCAACCAGTTTGAGAACGTCGTCAACTCTTTCTTCCCACTCTTCTTTTTTTATACCCTTGACAGCCAAAGCCACCTGAATGTTCTCCCTGACTGTTCGCTCGGGAAGCAACCTAAAATCCTGAAAAACTATACCAATTTTCTGCCTTAGAAGGGCAATCTCTTTCTTCTTGAGTTGGGAGCTTGCTTGTCCATCAAAAATGACTTCACCCGAAGTTGGTAGTACCTCTCGTAAAAGAAGCTTTAGTATTGTTGTTTTCCCAGACCCGGATGGGCCCATGATAAAGACAAATTCTCCTTTTTCAATTTTGAAGGATATATTCTGAAGGGCCTTGATACTGCCGAAACTTTTGCTGACCTTTTTGAATTCTATCATCGCTATTAAGCATGAGTATTTATTCCCCTATAATCTTCACTCTGCCGACATCCATCAGCCAGCCGGCTGTTCTACCAGCAATAGTCTCCCCCCAAACCTGAATTTTCTTTCCCTTAAAGGAATCTAAATCAATAACCGTTGAAGTCAAATAGACGTATTGAGACTCACCACCTTCGCGAACAAGATGGTGAGTTCCTTCTCCCTCAATTCCCCCTTCTTCTAGAACACCTTCAGCAGAATCTCTGAAAGTTGATTCATCAGCCAGCCCAACTTCCTTTGTACTGGTTTTTACCCCGGGAGCGGCTATGCCTCCTGGGCTGATACCTAATTTCTTCCCTTGCTTTCTTGATAACAACCAGCCTGTTCCAACCCCAGCTAAAACGAGCAAAACGACCATCACAACCAAAGCAGGCTTACCTGTTATTTTTGTACCAGGTTTTGGGAACTTTTTGAGAATCTCTTGGGCCTGACCTTGTTTTTTTATCTCTGGAGCCTGTTCTTGCTCCAAAACTGCATCTTTTGATTGCTGACTCTGTTGCATCTGAACTTTTTGGGCCGGAACCTGAACAACCTTTTCCATACAAATTAATATAACAGAGATAAGTGATAAGTGACAAGTGATAAGTAATAAGTAATAAGCAAGTTATCCTTTATTGCCTGTTTTCAGTTCAGCTTCGATAAACTGATCAAGGTTGCCGTCAAGAACTGCTTCTGTATCAGAAGTTTCTATGTTGGTCCTCAGGTCTTTAACCATTTTGTAGGGATGGAGAACATAGGAACGAATCTGGGTTCCCCAAGTAGCCGGTATATATTCACCTTTAATCTCCTTTTTGGTTTTCTCAGCTTTTGTCTGCTCTAAAGCCCAAAGCTTTGCCCGAAGTAAATTAAGGGCAATTCTTCTGTTTTGTTCCTGAAAACGCTCTGTCTGGCTAGTAACCACAATTCCAGTAGGCTTGTGTTTCAATCTGACAGCAGTCGAGACTTTTTGTACATTCTGTCCACCTTGGCTTGATGCTCTAAAGAACTGCCATTCTAGGTCCTCGTCTTTGGGTTGAATATCAGGCAAATCTATCTCCTCAAACTCAGGTAGAACCTCTACCAGGGCAAAGGAGGTTTGGCGTAACTTGTCGGCATTAAAAGGAGATTGGCGGACAAGTCTATGACTTCCTACCTCACCTTTAAGATATCCGTAAGCAAAATTCCCCTTTACCTTGAAAGTAACACTCTTAATTCCCGCTTCTTCTCCAGATGTCATGTTCAAAACCTCAGTCTTCCAGGCGCGCCGTTCAGAAAACCGCAAATACATTCTCAAAAGCATGCTCGCCCAGTCCATGGCTTCGGTCCCGCCCTGGCCCGCATGAATTGCCACTAGGGCATTCTTCCTATCATACTTTCCAGAAAGATAGGTTTTAAATTCAAGTTTTTCTAAGCGCTCTGTCAGTTTTAAAACTTCCTTTGGCGATTCAACCAAGCTCTTAATTTCTTCTCCCAAATCTTCAATTTCTTTAATCTCTTGCTTTAGATTTCCCAATTCCTGCATCAGTTTCCTGGCAAAACTCTGGTTTTCCCATAGACTGGGGTCAGCCGATTTAGCTTCAAGTTCGGCAAGTTTTTTTCTTTTCTCTGCTAAATTGAAGGCTTTTTTAAAATCCTCAAATCGCCTGGTTAAACTCTTAATCCTTGCTTTCAAATCCTCCATATAAATTAATTATACCAATTTCAGTTTTCAAATCCCTTACTCAAGCTAGGTTTGCTATTCAGCCTTTTGACGAAAGGCAACGAGTAAAAAAGCGGCCGTTACTTCTCCCATCCCACAACCACCTCTTCTCCTAAGCTGATGAGGGGACATCTTGCGTAAATCGCCAATTGTTTCAAGTCCTGGAGTACGCATTGCAAACCCTGTGGCTCTCACCAGGTTCATCCTTTCCACCCGTGTAATCTCTCTCCATAACTCAGACCATTCCTCATCATGGCTGTCATTTAGAATAGTATCTTTAGAACAGTATCTAAGGAATAGAACAAATCAGGCAATGATAGATCATCACCTAAAGTTGCTCCCACCTTATTTACCCTTTCGGCAAATTCAAGAGTCAGGGTGGCCTCGGGGGCCGTTCGCCGGGATAAAGTGGTTTCAGCTTCTTTAGTGGACATAAATGTTTCCTTATGGGTCGAAAATACCATAAGAAAGGACTAAAATCAATTTAAGTAGTTTTATTGACCTGGAGAACAGATGGCGGAACGGACTTCTTCAGCTTCTTCGGGTTCTAGAGATTGAAAAATTTCAATCAACTCTTCAAGTTTTATTTCTTGAGTTGCAAAGGAAAAGGGGACCTCTTCTTTAATCCCCAAGACATCAACCATTTTTTCTCTGCCCCTGTCTAAAGTAGTCTGTATCGGCTTGGGAGCATTTTTCCAGCCCAAAATCTCAGTCAAAACTGTCCTGCCCCCGATAAGCAAAAAGCCCTCTAAAACCAAGGCAATAAGAAATCCGATAAAAAACCAGGCACTGGCTGCTTTGAATGACCATCTCACAAAGATTCTTCTTGTCCTGGCCAAAGCCAGAACCAAAACAAAAAGTAAAAAAACAATCGCTCCTGCCTTTAAATATCTTGAAGGAATGCCTAAATTCTTTATCTGTAAAAGAAGACCTTGCAATAATTCCTGGACAGTTCCCATCTAGAATTATTTTATCACAACTAACTCTAGTTCTCTCAAATTTGTCAAGCTTAATTAATTCACCCTGTCGGAGTAGCACCCGGGCTGGCAGTCGGAGTCACTTCTGGACTGGGAGATGCTGTGGGTTTGGGGGTAGCCCCTTTCCGCAATCCTGTGGTTATTAAAATATCTTCCTCTTCCAGTGAAGCAGATTTTTTTGTGTTCACATCTTTATATAAACCTAGAAGTTCATCGGTTACTTCATCAACTATTTCTTCGGAAAGAGAAGAGGAAAAAGTGAGGTTGGTGATAGTATAATTCTGCTCATCCGCATTTCCCAGCTCAATTTCACTATAACCTAACCCTTTCAAATGACCCTGAAGAAAGGCGGCTTCACCGGAAATACCCGTTCCATTGAGTATTCTTATTTTGATTAAACTTTTGTCAGCAGGTTCAGGACTGGATGCTGGTGTGGCCTCTAAACCTTCAATGTAAGGAGTAAGGGTTGCAGCAGGAGTAGGAGAAGGTTCTGGACTACCTGGTTTTTTGAAAATGAACCAAACTCCTACCATCAAACCAATGGCAATCAGAATAAGAAAAACTATAAAAATCTTTTTGCTTGACTTACGCTTTTGTTTTTCAGTAGAAGGAAAGGTCACCTCGGGCTTGGGAGAAACTTCAGGGATATTTTCCATTTCTTGATGTTCTTCCATAATCACCCGATAGTTAAACACAGAAACTTAAAATTGTCAAATCTTTCATTAGTCATTGCCGGGTTTCCATTTGATATTGCAGCCAGCGCTTGGTTTTTGATTTTGACTCATTGACTTGCCAGCTAACACATTATCTAAAGCTTGCCTTAAATCTTCACCGGTTACAGGAATATTATTCCCTGGCCGGCTACTATCAATCTGTCCCCTATAAACTAACTTTTGCTTGTTGTCAAAAAGGAAAAAATCTGGGGTGCAGGCTGCGGTAAAAGATTTTGCCACCTCTTGAGTTTCGTCGAATAAATAGGGATAGCTAAATTGCAGTTCCTTTGCCTGTTCAGCCAAACTTTCCGGCCTGTCTTCAAAATCATAATCTGGGTCATTTGAACTTATTGCCACAATTGCTACATCACCATCTTTATAATCTTGACCAATCTTGGCAAGCTCCTTCTCAACATGTTTTACATAAGGGCAATGCCGACAAATAAACATCACCAAAAGTGCTTTTTTATTGGCAAGAGTCTCCAGAGAAACCGACTTTCCAGACACAACATCGGGAAGACTAAAATCCGGCGCTTTTGTCCCAAGCGCCATCATTGTTGACTGGGTTAATACCATTCCTTCTCACCTCCTTCTCGCAGAGAAATTCTACCATGTTCAAGAATATATTTGATTATGAGTGCCAATATCAACAAAAATAACTCTTTCTTTTGTCTCTCTTGAATAAACTATCCTAATATCTCCAGTGATGGAAAATGCACGAAAACCCTTAAGTCTCCCGATTAATCTATGATCTTTTAAAGCAGGTGAAGAAGGGTTCTTGATAAAAAGTTTAATTCTTTGATCAAATCGATCATGAATTTTGGGGTAAGGTTTAATGCGGGCCTTAAAATTTTTTACAAAGCGTCTTGAGTATTGGATCTTCATGCCCTGCGAAGATGGTCAACCATTTCTTTAGTATGCTTTGCGGTATAACTTTTACCTTCTTTAATATCCTTTTTGGCCTGGAGATATTTTTTAGTAAGTATTTCCTCTTGTTTAGATGTCAAAAACTCATCACTCTCCCCAGGGGCAAGACGAACTGTTACAGTACGATTAGCCAGTTGGGTTAAAAACAATCTTACAACTTCCTGCAAAGATGAAAATCCATACTCTTTGGCAACTTTTGCAGAAGCAGTCTTTAACGATTTATCAACAGGTACCTGCAATGTTATCTTCATGATAATATAATTATACTGTTTTAATATTCTCTGTCAAGAGCCCGGGTTCGCGCCGCACACCTTGGGGTGTGAAGCCTATCTTAACCATATTTTGGATAGCAGCACTTCTTGTATTTTTTACCTGAGCCACAGGGGCAAGGGTCATTGCGGCCAACTTTTTTCTTTTTAGTAAATGCAGTATCTCCTGATTTGGCTGTTTCATCAGCCCCTGTTTGAGCCAGACCCATGGCATCAGCCCTATCAATATTGGCCCGCGCCTGTTCAAGAGGAATTTCCGGTTGAGGTTGAGCCACTCCAATTCTAAATATTCGACGGGATAATTCATCATCAATCCTATCTATTAAGCCTTCAAAAAGACCATAGGCCTCATTTTTAAACTCTATCAAAGGATCCCTCTGTCCATAGGCACGAAGACTAATTCCTTCTCTTAAATCATCTATCTGATCAATATGATCAATCCATAAATGATCAATTGCTCCAAGATAAGCATATTTCTCTATCTGCCTCATAATTTTATCACCCACTTGTTTTTCGCGCGCCCGATGAACATCTTCCAAGGCCTTAAGCAAAAACTTCTTAGTTTCTTCTCTGTCTTTTAATTGTTTAAGCCGCTTTTTGACTCCCTCTTTTGTTCTCTCGTCAAAGGGAATAATCTCTAAAAGACCAACAATAACCTTCTCATTGATTAGTTTTTGCTCTGACTCCCCAACAGCTTCGGGCGAGGCGGGCCATGAAGAAAGTAAAATCCTATCAATTTGATGTCTTAATTTATTTAAAACTTCTTCCTTAACGTTTTCTGACTCCAAAACCCTCTGACGAAGCTTGTAGACAATTTCTCTTTGCTGATTGGCAATATCATCAAATTCAACCAAGCGCTTTCTCATATCAAAGTGAAATCCTTCTACTTTAACTTGCGCTTGTTCTATTGCCCGAGAAACAAGCCTATTTTCAATGGCCTGATTTTCAGGAATCTTTAAAGTATTCATCAGGTTTCCAATTTGTTCTCCCCCAAAAATCCTCATCAAATCATCCTCTAAAGAAAGAAAAAAACGAGAAGACCCGGGATCTCCCTGGCGACCCGAACGCCCCCTAAGCTGATTGTCAATTCTTCTTGATTCATGTCTTTCCGTGCCAATAACATGGAGGCCACCGGCCTTAATCACTTCCTTGTGCAACCTCTGCCATTTTTTATATTCATTGCTTTTCAAAAATTGCCCATGGGTTACTCCCCCAGGCTTATCGGGGACAGAACCTCCAAGAACAATATCAACTCCTCGACCGGCCATGTTTGTAGCTACAGTCACCCCTCCCGGCTTACCGGCTTCAGTAATAATCATCGCCTCTCGTTCATGGTTTTTGGCATTCAAAACATTGTGAGGTATTTTCTTGTGTTTTAGATATTGAGAGATAATTTCATTCTTCTCAATTGAAGTTGTTCCCACCAAAATAGGTTGTCCTTTTTGTTGTCGCTTTTCAATGTCTTCAACAACCGCGCCATATTTGGCTCTGAGGGTTTTATAGATAAGGTCAGGGTTATCTTTCCTAATCATGGGCTCGTTAGTGGGCACCACGACAACATCCAATTTGTAGATTTTTTTAAACTCCTCGGCCTCGGTAGCAGCAGTACCGGTCATTCCCGCTAAAACTTCATACATCCTAAAATAATTCTGGAAAGAGATTGTGGCCAGAGTTTTTGATTCCTGTTGAATAACCACATTTTCTTTTGCTTCAACTGCCTGATGTAAACCGTCACTCCATCGTCTACCAGTCATTAATCTACCGGTAAATTCATCGACGATAATAACCTTGTCCTCTTTGACGATATAGTCCTTGTCTCTTTGAAAAAGTGTTTTTGCCCTAAGACCATTCTCAATATGGTGTATTGACTCAAAATCCTTTTCATAAAGATTTTCAACCCCCAATATCTTTTCCACTTTCCTAATACCATGCTCTGTTAGAGAAGCACTCTTTGCTTTCTCATCAACCGTATAATCAGTATCCAAATTTAACTTACCAACCATCTCAGCAAATTTATAATATTTTTCAGTCGGTTCTGTATCTGGGGCAGAAATAATCAAAGGCGTTCTTGCCTCGTCAATGAGGACTGAATCTACCTCGTCAACAATGACATAATAATGTCCCCTCTGGACCATCTGCTCCAAAGAGGGAGCCATGTTGTCTCGCAAATAATCAAAGCCAAACTCATTATTTGTCCCATAAGTAATGTCTGCCTGATAAACAAGTTTTCTTCCAACCGGCCGCAAGTGAGCAAGGCGTTCATCCCCATGGCTAGTGTCTTCATACTCGGGATCATAAAGGAAAGATTTCATTTCCTGAACAATTGAGCCAATACTCAAACCCAAAAGATGGAAGATTGGCCCATTCCAGCCAGCATCTCGGCGGGCCAAATAATCATTAACCGTAACCAGATGGACACCTTTCCCGGTTAGGCCACGAAGATAGAGAGGTAAAACGGCGGATAAGGTTTTACCTTCTCCAGTTTTCTGCTCTACTGCTTTGCCTTCAAAAAGAGCAATAGCGGCCACAAGCTGAACATCAAAAGGTCGAAGGCCAATTGTCCGCCAAGAAGCTTCTCTGGCTAAAGCAAAGGCCTCCGGTAAAATCTGTTCTAATGATTCTCCCTTCTTAATACGCTTTTTAAATTCCTCTGTTTTCTTGGCAAAATCAGGTTCCTTGAGTTTTTTGACCTTAGGCTCAAAGGTGTTAATTTTATCAACAACCTTACTTAGACGATTCAGCTCTTTCTTGTTAACATCAAGCAATCCGGAAAATATTTTAAACATTGATATATATCTTACCAAAATAAGTACGCCCTATGATATAATAAAAACTATGAACAAGTTTCTCGGAGATGGAGACGGTGGTTAGTCAAGTTCAACCCCTTCACCAGAGACAAAAACGCGCTCGCTATCTTGGGAATTGATTGGGAAAAGATAAACCCCATCAGCATCAGCATAGGTCCAGGCAATTGGTTCATG
Organism: uncultured Gammaproteobacteria bacterium; assembly: GCA_964583685.1. Taxonomy (GTDB): domain Bacteria; phylum Patescibacteriota; class Microgenomatia; order UBA8517; family UBA8517; genus CAZOVJ01. Next base: position 22,706 of record CAZOVJ010000002.1, read on the forward strand.
TTTAGCGGAAACAATGACCCAAATCCAAGTCAGTAAGTCTCCATAATCTATTCTTTCTCTCCGGATTCTCTGAAAAAAGTTCTTTGAATAAAAAAGCACGGCTGAACCGGGTTCAGCTCTTCCCGCCATCAGGGCTGAATTATTAGCCAAAGCCTTTTCTTTATTAAAAACAAGCCTTTCTTCAAAATCTTCTCCTCTCTTTTTAAGTGAATAAACAAATATTCTTTTCCCCGGACTCTCTATGACGGCTAAATCAAAAATATAATCTTTAAATAATTCCTTTGTTTCCGAAACTCCAAATCTTGCCAGGGAAGTAATATGTAAATTATTGCCAACATAGAGCATATAAGGAGCAAGGACCGCCTGAAAATCAATAAAAACCTTTTTGTTCTCAGCTAAAAAATCTTCGATGACTTGGAAGTTATCTTGACCAACCCAAAAGATTCTTCCGTCATAAAAGGTAAAGGGCTGATGATAATGAGTCTGAATCAGTACATTACCCGGAGGTAAACCCTTCTCCAAACGATGCATCAAAACCAGGGGCATATCCGCTCTGGTAGAAACATAAAGTAAGCCATTTGCCAGAGCAATCGGTAGTAAATATAAAAGCAAGAAGACCGCTTTTTTAGAAAACCTCTGAACAATCAGCAAAGCAAATAAAACTCCGGCAAATACCGTCCTTCGCATCATAAAATCACCTGTCCAGACCGCTCCGAGAATGAAAAGGGAAATGATAAAAAGCAAACAACCAAAGAGAAAAAACTTTTCTTTTCTCTTTAAAAAGGCAATAACTAAAACAATAATCGGGGTTAAAGAACCAAATCCCCGCAAGAGCGAGAAAAGAAAATTCCTCAACATACGAAAAATTCCATCAATACTGAAAAAATCAAAGTGTTCTCCAAGTCTGGCAAAAAAAAGCTCTCTTAGCTTCAAAACAACATTTTGCCCGGAGAAGGCAAAAATCAGAGCATAAAGCAAAATTGAAAGTAAAAGGCTAAACAAAGAAAGGGAAAGGAGAAACAGCAAGTTTTTCCTTTTAGATTGCTCTGGTCTTTGCCTGAGAAGAAAGGGGAAAGCAAAAAGAGCCGGAAGCCAAAAAATTGCCTGAATATGGACACCAAACATGGCCACGACTGACAAGATGTATAAAAGTGCATTGAGCTTTTTCGGTTTTTCGAGGAATCTTAAAAAAAGTAGACTAGACAAAAGAAAAAAAGTAAGCAGCAAGGACTCCACCATGAGGTTGGTATTTATAATCCAAACCGCCGGAAAAAGGCAAAAGATAAGCAAGGCCAAATATCTCCCTTTTTCTTTTAAAAAGAACTTGCTTAATTGAAAGAAAAGGAAAATAGAAACAATTCCAAAAACAAAGGCGCTGAGATTGGCACTGTATTCCCAGGAAATTCCCCCAAAAAATCTCAACAATCTTGAAATCAACCATAAAACAGCGATAAAGAAAGGGTGAATCGGTTGATGTCCCAAACCTAGAGACTGGCAAAAACCATTTTCTGAGATTATCCGAACAAACTCCGGAGCGTCATAGAAAAGCAAAATCCTCGGTGTGGTGAGAAAAAGGGCAAATGAAATCAGAAGAAAGAAAAAGATAAACCCTCTTTTACTTATCATTTGCTGCAAACAAAAAAAATATTGGCCTCCGGAGTAATCGCTTTCACCCGAGGAAAAAATTTCTCCAATTTCTCTCCAAATCTCGCTGATTGAGGCCTTTTCTCTCCATAATAAAGCCTGTTAAAAACAGCTACTCCTCCTTTGTTTAAAAGGCTGGACACCAACTGCAAAAATCTTTTTTGTTCAAATTTCTCGGGCATTCTATCGCCAACATAGATACCAATTAAGATAAGGTCGTAGTCAGTCAACAGTGAAGAGTGAACAGTACAAAATTCAAAGGCATCTTGAATAATTATTTCTGTTTTTGTCTTGTCTAAACCCAAATACTTTTTTCCTAACTTAATCATAATCGGGTCAATTTCCACTCCAGTAATCTGCGCCTCTGGCCAAAATTTACGAACCAGCTTGGCCGCACTTCCGCCACCCAGACCAAGAATTAAACAAGTTTTGACATTTGGGATTTGCTTTTTGAGTTTTTTCAACGTGCTTTTCCAAACATCCCTAACCACCCCCCCAGACTGGGTCGTCCCATCAGCCTTCAGATAAATCCCCCAAGCAAGATCCCGTATAACCGTCAATTTGCCATTAATAGGCGACTCAACCTCGGCTAAAACCTTTCTGCCTCCTAGTAAATCTCCTGCCCTATTCATAACCTTAATTATAACTTAATAATTTTGGGCCTTCACTTCGTCTTTTATTTGGGTATAAAATGGATAACCATGGTTCAACCGCCATTAGCTGATAGATTAAGGCCTAAAAAGCTTAGTGAATTCGTTGGCCAAAAGCATTTGGTCGGCAAAGAAAAAATTATTAGAAAACTTCTTAGTAATGCTGAATCCAGCGGCCCGCCTGCCGGCGAGGCAGGCTTTTTCCCTTCCTTAATCTTTTGGGGTCCTCCGGGAAGCGGCAAAACAACCCTGGCTAAAATAATTGCCAATAGATTGAAAAGAGATTTTTATGAGTTCTCGGCTGTCAATACTTCAATCAAAGATATTGAAGAAATAATTAACAAATCTATTGCCGCCCAGGAAACTCAACAAATACCACTTGTTGCTAAAGGTCTTGCCCCCATCATTCTTATCGATGAAATTCATAGATTCAACAAGGCTCAACAAGACAAGCTTCTTCCTTATGTCGAAAGGGGAAACATAATCTTAATAGGTTCCACAACGGAAAATCCTTCTTTTGAAATAATCGGGCCAATGCTTTCTCGATGCAGAATCCTTACTCTTGAACAACTAAAGGAAAAGGATTTGGAAAAAATTATGGAAAGAGCCACTAAATATCTCTCAGTCAACTTAGCAAAAAACTCAAAAAAGTTTCTTGTAGAATCCGCCAATGGCGATGCCCGGGTTTTATTGAATGTTTTGGAAATCGCCTCAAATATAACCAAGGTTGGTAAAAGAATCACGTTTAAGAATTTGGAGGAAGCACTCCAAAAAAGACAGTTGACTTTTGACAGACAAGGCGAAGAATTCTATAACGTCATCAGTGCCTTCATTAAATCCATGCGGGCAAGCAACATCGATGCCGCTCTTTATTACCTAGCCAGAATGGTTGAAGCCGGACAAGACCCGCTTTATATTGCCAGGCGAATGGTTATCTTCGCCAGTGAAGATATTGGCATGGCTCAACCCACAGCCTTGGTAGTGGCCAACGAAGTTTTCAGAGCCTGTGAAATAATTGGTTACCCCGAATGCGCCATTAACCTAGCTCACGGAACAGTTTATTTGGCAAAAGCAGCCAAAAACCGCTCTGCTTATAATGCTTATTTTGAGGCAGTGGCTGACGTCCGAAAACATGGCAATCTACCCGTTCCCAAAAACCTAAGAAACCCCGTTACCAAACTGATGAAGGCAGAAGGCTATGGTGAAGGCTACGACCCCTATACCAAAGAATCCCTCCTGCCGGAAAAATTAAAAGATAAAAAGTATTACAAAGAAGAATAGCCCTTTTCTACTCCTTTCTGGAAATCCTGCTTCTCAACGCTTCAACAAAGCTAATGAAAGAGCTGTGATAAGATAGAAACAATATGAGAATCCCGAATGAAGTAAGAGATTTTTTTGAATCAGTGTCAATAATGGCATTTTCTACAACAGATAAAAACGGAACTCCGAATGTCGTGGCAATTGGCTCAAAAAAGATTGTTAATAAAGATACAATTTGGGTAATTGACACCTTTTTTAAGAAAACAAAGAAAAACTTTTTACAGAACAATAAGGTAGCAATTGCTATGTGGAAGGGACTCAAGGGTTACCAAATTAAGGGGAGAGTAAAAAGGTATCACTCTAAAGGAGAAATATATGATGAAGCTAAAAAGTGGATATTGAAATTGAAACCAAATAAAATTGTCAAAGGTGTTGTAGAAATAAAAGCCACTGAAGTTTACTCAATTACCCCAACTTATAATGAAGCGGGTAAAAGAATTATATGAGAAAAAATGCTCTCGTTGGAAAAAGGTCTGGTCTAAACTTACAATCACCCCATGGAAATACAACTAATTCTAAGCCATAAAACAAAAGAGCTTGGAGTAGAAAAATTCTCTCTTAACCTTAACCTTCTTTATCCAGAAAAAAACAATAGAGAAAAATTTGAAACAAGATGGAAACAATTCCGGTATTGTAAACGATAGATTTATTTGTTAATATAATCTCTATATGGCAGAGGAAGTATCTGGAAAAGACCAACAGGCAGCCCATCCAGAGAGAGGAAAAGTCTATTTTGGAGATGGAACCTTGGATAGAATTATGCGAGAACAGGGTTGGATAATGGCAGGAGATATTTTTGGGGAAGATGGACAAATAATCCCTTTTAATAAACCAGAAGGGGTCAAGGTTGTAGAGATAAAACCTTTTGATCTTCCAAAGGGGATACTAAATAACTTTATTTGTTACGATCCTCAATTGGCAGAAGTAAGAAAAGTTGATTGGCATCAAGAAGGAAAAGCTATAGCTGGTCAATTACTACAAGAAGGGTGGCGTCTTATGGATAGCAATAAAGAAAGAGGAGTTCTTGTTCGGAGTATTCCCCAAGGGAAATAACTTTCTTTTATCAACACTACGGGGTAATCCTATCTTTACCAACCCACTTTTGAAGCACTTTGGGAATAACAATTGAGCCGTCTTTTTGTTGGTAGTTCTCCAATATGGCAATAATTGTCCTGCCAATAGCGAAGGCTGTTCCGTTCAAGGTATAGACAAAATCTGTTTTGCCTTTTTCTCGATATTTAATATTCAGTCTTCTTGCTTGAAAATCAGTTGTATTAGAAGTTGAGGTTACTTCTCTATACTTGCCTTGTCCGGGCATCCAAGCTTCCAAATCATATTTTCTGGCCGCAGGTGCACCTAGATCTCCGCTACACATCTTGACTATCTGATAAGGAATCTCTAAAGCTTGGAAAAGCTTCTCTTCTAAAGAAAGCAGGTATTCGTGCTCCTTGTCAGAATCTTCAGGCCGGGTATAAGAGAACATTTCCACTTTATCAAACTGGTGCACCCTTAAAATCCCCCGTGTGTCTTTACCGTAGGTTCCAGCCTCTCGTCTTAAACAAGCAGAAAATCCAAGATATCTTTTTGGTAAATCCTTGGCCTGAAAAACCTCGCCCGCGTGCATTGGCCCAATTGACTGCTCAGAAGTGCCGACTAAAACCAAGCTATCTTTATCCAAAATATACATATCCTCTTTTCCTCCATGTTCCATATAACCCATCCCCTCCATCGATTCTTTTTTAATTAAAACCGGCGGGACAATTGGAATAAATCCTTCTTTTGTCAGAGTTTCGAAAGCGTATTGCACTAGGCCGAATTCAAGAAGGACAGCATCACCTTTTAAATAACCAAAACGGGTCCCTGAAACCTTGGCTGCTCGCTTGACATCAATAATGTCTAATGCTTCTCCTAGTTCCAAATGATCTTTGGCCTTGAAGTCAAACTTTCCTTGCTCACCCCATTGGCGCAAAACTTCATTTTCAGCCTCATCTTTACCAAGGAAAACATCCTCTGCCGGAAGATTTGGAATCAGATAAAGGGCTTCTTTATACTCATTTTTGATTTTTGCCAATTCTGGTTCTTTATTTTGAAGCTCCTTTTTTACTTTCCTTCCTCCTTCAACGTCTTTTTCTTTAGCTAGCTTATTTCTCCTGGCTCTAAGTTTTTCAACCTCCTCCAAGAGACTGCGTCTCTTTTTATCCAAATCCAAGACCTTGTCAACCATCTCAGGGTCAAGGCCTTTAGCTCCAACTCCCTTTTTAACTTTTTCTGGATTTTTTCGAATAAAGTCAATATCAAGCATTTTATAATCCTAAATTCTCTGCAATTGATTGCATAGCCCCAAGAGCAATTTTGATAAATTGCTTCAAAGGAATTTCCAGGCGCAGCTCACATTCTTCAATCTGTTCCCTTTTGACGCCGCTGGCAAAGGATTTCTGGCCCCATTTTTTCAAAATCGAATCAACAGTAATTGAAGCCAGTTTTTTATCTGGATGAACCAGGGTAACGGCAACAATAAAACCAGTCAACTCATCACAACAATACAAAGACCATTCAAGATTATTTTTAGGTAGGTTTTGTCCCGTGTGGGCATAGTTATGTGATAAAATTGCGCTAATTATTTCCTCATCAGTTTCGCCCACTTCTTTCAACCAACCAACAGTCATCAGGGTATGTTTTTTCGGCTTATCTTTTGTCATTTCATAATCAGCATCGTGTAAAAGACCAACAATGCCCCACTTCTCTTCATCTTCCCCGAAACGTCTGGCTAAGGCTCTCATCACCGCTTCAACAGCATAACAATGCCGCCTTAAATTCTGATTCTCCATATGTCCATGCAAAAGCTCGAGGGCTTGCTCTCTGGTAATCATTTTTCTGGCCTAAGAGTAGGGAAAAGAATCGTTTCTTTTATAGTATGTTTGTCAGTTAAAATGGCCGTAAAGCGGTCAATTCCCAATCCCCAGCCGGCTGTTGGTGGCATGCCATATTCCAAAGCTCGAATATAGTCTTCATCCAATACCTGGTATTCTTCGGCACCAGCTTTAGCTCGTTTCATGTCTTCTTGCCAACGTTCTTTCTGGTCTTGGGGGTCGTTAAGCTCTGAATAAGCGTTTGTAAGCTCTGCTCCAACAGCTATTAATTGGACACTTTCGACTTTGGAAGGATTATCTTCATGCCTTTTTGCTAAAGGTTTCATTGAATAAGGATGGTCAATAATAAATGTTGGTTTAAGAATATTCGGCCTGACAACTATTTTGTAAAGCGCATCCAAAATACTAGGGATGTCTCTTGTTTTGTCCAGCTTCACCTTAATCTTTTTTTCCTTAACGGCTTTCTTTAACTTATTAACTGTCTCCTGCTTATCAATGTCAATGCCTGTCCGTTCTAGAACCGCATCTCGAAAGGCCAGTCTTTTCCAGGGTCTTGAAAAATCAATCTCCGACTTTCCATATTTGACCTTTAAAGAACCGGTAACCTTCTTAACAATTCCGGAAAGCATGTCCTCTGTCATCTCCATCAAATCCTTATAATCAGCGTAAGCCCAGTAAAACTCAAGCTGACTAAATTCTGGATTATGCCAGCGATCAATGCCCTCATTCCTAAAATCCGGGCAAATTTCGTAGATCTTCTCAAAACCTCCCACTATAAGTCGCTTGAGGTACAGTTCGTCGGCAATTCTCAAATAGAGGTCAATATCTAAAGCATTATGATGAGTGATAAAAGGCTTGGCAGTTGCACCACCATAAATTGGTTGCAGGGCTGGAGTTTTCACTTCTAAAAAGCCATGCTCGTCTAAATATTTTCTTAGAAGCTTAATAATCTGGGCTCTTTTTTCAAAAACCTGCCTGACTTCTTTATTTAGTAAAAGGTCAAGATAACGCTGGCGGTAGCGTTCCTCAATATCTTTAAAACCATGCCATTTACTGGGAAGAGGACGAGTCGTTTTAGTTAAAACCTGAAATTTCTCAACATCAACAGTCACTTCTCCTGCTTTTGTTTTAAAAACCTTCCCCTTTACTAGAATAAAGTCGCCGATGTCTAAAAGCTTTAATAGACTAAACTGCTCACCTAGATTTTTCTTTTGGAAAAAAAGCTGAATCTTACCAGTTTCATCTTTAAGGTCGGCAAAAACAGAACCCCCATGCTCTCTCCAGGCCCAAATCCTAGCGGCAATAACAACCTTTTCCCCCATTTTTTTTCTAGCACCAGAAATAGCTTCTGGTTTCTCATCAACTTTTGAAGGGTAAGGGTTTATTCCTAATTGCCTTAATTTTCTAACTTTTCCCTGACGAATCTTACGGATTTTCGCCAGTCTTCCCACTGCCATGGATTAAGTATAAGCTTGAAGCTATTCTATGGCAAGAATTTCGTAAACAACTTTACCGGCCGGGGCTTCTATCTCCACTCGGTCACCTACTCTTTTACCAATCAAAACCTTACCCAGGGGAGACTGGTGGGAAATCTTATTATTCTTCGGATCAGCTTCCCATTCTCCAACAACACGGTAAATTTGCTGCCTGTCCTTAATCTTCAGACTTACTTTAACGCCGACAACAACATGACTATTTTTTCTTTTACTTTTGACAATCTGGGCATTCTTTAATACCTGTCTCAACTCGCTAATCCTTCCATCTAAAAACTCTAGTTCGTCCTTGGCATTCGTATAATCACTATTCTCCGCCAAATCACCCTCTTCTCGAGCACGAGACAGCCGCTCGACCATCTTAGGTCTTTTTTCATTAACCAGCTTGGCGAGCTCTTTAGTAAGAGAGTTAAACCCCTCTCTAGTAATTTGTACCTTCCTATGTTTATCCATTTTCGCTCTCCCTAAAAAGACAAACCCCCGCTCTTCTCAATGAAGATTTCGCAAATAAATAACAAGGGTGTTTCTTCTATGAAGATTCTAACGATATTGGGTAGTTTATCTCTTTAATAAAATTTTGTCAATGACATCCTCCCCATATATTAAAATCTTTTGGTTTGGTAAGTGTAGCCACTTTGTGATCTTTTCAAATAAATGCTTTTAAGCCAACAATAAATTGTTTGCCAGTAGCCAGCCTTATCAAATCCCCTTGAAGAATAGTGAATAAGCATCCCGGGATTAAAAACACCCTTGTGCCTGCCAGATTGCCAAAATTTTCGAGTCAACCAATAGTCCTCAGCCACAAAAGGCTCCCAGCCACCAAGCCGCCAAAAAAACTTTTTTCTGATTGCCAAATTATTACCCACCAAATAAAGCCGTGAGAAAAAGAAATTCAAAATTAAGACATTAAAATAAACGGCCAGGGTATAAAGGTTATACCAAACTTTTTTGATTAAGCTTTTATGGGTAAGGAGATTTAATCCTGAAACAGCCACTACATCCCGGTCAGATAGAGCTTTCTTGCTTTCTTTTAACCAATTTTTGGATAAAATCCCGTCTGCATCAATAAAGCAAAAAACGTCTCCCCTGGCCATTTCCGCCCCCTTGTTTCTGGCATAACTTATCCCCCTTCTGGCTTCTTTATAAACCCTGCATCCCAATTTTCGAGCTATTTTGGCGGTCCGATCGCTGCTACCATTATCAACAACAACAATCTCGTCGCTAGACCCAATCTGTACCTGAATAGATTTAACACATTCAGCCAGATAGTCCTCTTCATTTAAGGCGGGGATAATAAAGGAAAACTTCATAAACAAATTATATCCCAAGCATATATAATAACTGCCAAGAAATGAAGAAACTAATTTTTCTACTCTTTGCCCTTTCCGGAGCAGTAGGGCTCACCTACCAAATTGTCTGGGCGCGTCTCTTGGTTTTAGTTTTCGGCAACACTACCCATTCCCTGACAATCATACTTTCAGTCTTCATGGCTGGTTTGGCTAGCGGGGCTGCAGTCTTTGGTTTTATTTCAGACAAACTAAAAAAACATATCAAAGTCTGGGGTATTTTAGAAATACTCATCGGAATTAATGCTTTTTTTATGCTTTATTCCCTACCTTATATAAAGGAAATATATATGCCCTTTATGTCTGCTTCAAAATTTCTCCTCACTGCCGCCATAATCTTCCCGGCCACATTTTTTATGGGCGGAACCCTGCCTTTACTTATTAAGGCATTTTCCTTGGGGAAAAAAGATGTTGCTACTGAAACTTCAAAACTTTATTTCTTCAATACCTTTGGAGCTTTTGCCGGCACCCTGGTTTCTGCCTTTGTCTTGATAGAACTCTTTGGTCTGAGAACATCTGCACTTATCGGTGTTTTTATCAACATTGGCATCGGCATCCTTGCCCTGTTCTGTATCAATCTAGAGAAAGAAAAAGCTCAGATATCTTATTTAGAAACAGAGGAAGAGAAAACCTCAAATATAATTCCTAGTAAATATAATTTACCGAAAATACTCTTTGTTCTGTTTGCTTTCTTTTTATCCGGAGCAATTTCTCTTTCCTACGAAATTCTCTGGACCAGGCTACTCATTCCCTCATTGGGAACTTTTGTCTACGCATTCTCCCTTATTCTCTCTTTGATTCTGTTGGGAATTAGCCTTGGGTCTGCCTTGACAAAATATCTCATCCCCAAAACTCCTTATAAACTTTTCCTCCTCGGTAGTATTGAGTTTGGCATAGGATTCTTTGCCATCCTCTCCTTGCTCGCCAGTGGTAGTTCCATCAAGTTAGCCAGTAGCCTAAAACTCCTGGCAATACTTCTACCTGCCTCTTTACTCATGGGAACAACCTTTCCTGTTGTCAGCTCTTTGTTTAATAATCCTAAGCGCAGCGGAAGCAATATAGGCGGGGCCTATGCAGCCAATACTGCTGGCTCAATTATCGGACCAGTTGTAACCGGCTTTTTCTTAATACCCTATATTGGGACCTCAAACAGCTTGATTACACTTGCCCTCTTGAATATCACCTTGGGAGCAATCCTCGTCATTCTGGAAAATAAAAAATTCTTTTTTCTCTTATCGCTAAGTTTTGTAGCCTTCTTTTTCCTGACTTTAATTCTTACTAAAAAATCGCCAAGTCTCTTTATTGAAAAAAGTTTGGCCGACAGAATCGCTTCCTACCAACAAAAAGGGTGGTCTTACCAACTTCTTGAAGACGAGGTGGCAACAACTCTGGCTTTTGGTAGTCAGAGTCCATCACCTGACGAAAAGGGACTGATTATTGATGGAGTACAGACAACAAGTCTGACTTTACAAACAAAACTCTTGGCCCACCTTCCTTTGCTAGTCCACAGTAATCCTCAAGATGTTCTGATTGTTGCCTTTGGTATGGGTACTACTTTCAGGTCAGCTCTGGCTTATGAGGTGAATGTTGACGCTGTCGAACTTGTATCATCGGTTCCCAAAACCTTTCCTCTTTTTTACTCAGATGCCCAGTCGGTTCTGGAAAACCCAAGGGGCCATATTTATATTAATGATGGCCGAAACTATGTTCTTTTTTCCCAAAAACAATATGACATCATCGTGGTTGACCCGCCCCCACCAATTAATGCGGCTGGAACAACTGTTCTTTATTCAAAAGAATTTTATCAAGATGCCAAAAAAATTCTCAAAAAGGGAGGTATTTTTGTCCAATGGTTTTGGTATGGGGCCAGTGCAGAAGATTTCAAAATGCTCTTCGCCAGCTTCCAGGAAGTCTTTCCCAATATCCTTGTTGCCGTCTCACCAGAAGGAACCGGTGTCTTTTTCCTCGGTTCAGAAACGCCTCTAAAAATCAATAAAGAAAATCTTGCTCAAAGGTATAACGGTAAAGTCTATCAAGACCTTAATGAGTGGAATAAAGAAGCATTTACTCTAGACAAACTTCTCGGATTTTTTGTTGGTAATGAAAAGACGGTCAAGCGATTTGTCGGTCAAACCCCAGCAGTGACCGATGATTTACCAAGAACTGAATACTTTTACTTACGCCACAAATTCCGACCGCTGGCCAATATCTCGGCCGACTGGGTCCACCCCATCGACCCGGAGTTTGATAAAGAACTGGGTATTCGGAGATGAGAAGCAAGTGCCTAGCAAGGGGGTCCCCTTACTTCTCATCTCTATTTCTATTCAATTGTTCTGTGCCTCGCTAGTTGGGATCAGCTCCTCCGGATGCATTCCGACCTCGCCCGGCTGCTTCTTTGCCTCCTCCATCTTCACCATACCCTTGGCGGCATATCTAGTGAGGAAGGCGAAGGCCAGGTCAATCGGGACAAACACCCAATCGCCGGTGGCGAAGGCCAGTACGACTAGCAACAGCGCGCCTATGGTGGCGATGCGGAGGCCCGGATCCAGAGGATCGTCTCGAAATAACATGGCCAGAAAGATCCAGTAGACCAGCGCCCAGTGCAGACAGATCATGAACGTACTAACAGTCCAACTGGCGTCCATAGTCTTCCTCCTTTATGGACTGCGGGGGCGAGAAAGTTACTGCACAAGAGAACTAAATACCCAAAGCAATGATGGGTATCCTCAAGCTCGCAATCACTTCCTGACCCTATTTTAAAGAATAATCTATTGACATATTAGCAAAATTTCTTGGGAAAATCAATATTATAAGGCTTCTTTGTATTTAGCTAGGAAATAGGCTAAAATAAGCCTTGCGGCCCTGTCGTCTAGTGGACCAGGACACTGGGTTCTCATCCCAGAAACCGGGGTTCGACTCCCCGCAGGGTCACCCATTAAACTTCAAAAAATTTAATATAACTTCTTTATGATCAAGTGCAATATCAAGCTCAGCTAGTTCTTCTTCAGAGAAAAAACCTATTTCAGATATTTCCCTAGTGTCAATCTCACCAAGAACAGCTTTACTTTCTACCCTACCTCCAAAATAAAAAGTATTCCAACGAGAACCCATACTCGTATCAGGGTTTAGAATTTCCCTATAAAAAGTCGGTTCAAAAACCAAACCAATTTCCTCTTCCGTTTCTCTTTTTATTGCCTCCAGCTTAGTCTCTCCAGAATCAGGCTTACCTCCTACTAAACACCACTTTCCCTCCTCGACTGTTCCTTTTGCTCTCCTTGCAAGTAAAACTCTCCCTTCTTCATCAAGCAAAATTAGCCTGACTACAACCCTAACTGGAATTTCGTTCTCTTTCTCCATAGTGGCCTGATTATAACAACTTGGATTAGATTGTGGTGGAAGATATAATATAGCCGAGTTAAGTAATCTTGAAGCGAGTTCCATTTCACGGATATTTGGGTCACCCAGTAAAATTTCTCAAGCTCCCAAGATTTGCATCAGTTCTCCGGGGGAAACTACTTTGAAGTCTTTCAGTTCTTTACTCTCTCTTTCATCTAGGTCAAAAACTTCTTTAATTCATCATCTCTATAGCCGCGGACAGGATATGGAAGAACTTTAATTTGTTCTTCTTGAATTAGATCTTTCATAGTTTCCAACTTCCCATATCTTAGAAGAAATAATCAACTCTGCCAACCCCTGAAAGAAAACTGTCGTTAGCGGACCAGAAAACTGGGTCCTCATTTTCTTAAATTGTCCTTGACAATGTATTATTTAGTATATACAATATTGTTGTGCTCAGGATTAAGGAACCAATTAAATTTGTTTGGGATAAGGGAAATATCGACAAGAATTGGAAGAACCATCAGGTAACCAATCAGGAGTGTGAAGAGATTTTCTTTGATGAAAATAAAAAAATCTCGAAAGATGTATTACATTCTAAAAAGGAAAAAAGATATATCCTTTTGGGAAAAACTAAAAAAGACAGATTATTATTTGTTATTTTTACATTGAGAAACAAGAAAGTAAGAATCATTTCAGCAAGAGATATTAACAGAAAAGAGGTGAAACTTTATGAAAAAACAACTTAAACTACCCAAATTCAAAAATGAAGACCAAGAAAGAAAGTTCTGGGCTAAAGTTGATTTGGCTGAATACTTTGAGCCAGCTGATTTTCAGCCAGTTTCTTTTCCTAACCTAAAACCAACGACTCGTTCAATTTCTATTCGACTACCTGAGTATTTAATCGACAGGATTAAAGAACAGGCGAATGAGATTAGTGTTCCTTATCAGTCTCTTATTAAGGGTTATTTAAAAAAGGCTGTTTTTAAATAAGTTTAAGGATAGCATCATCTAAGGGAGCAGAAGACTGGGCTATAATAAAAGATAAGAGATGAGCCAGTTTTATAAAATTGCCAGCAAGGTTAAGCGGGAAAAACATATTGTCTGCATTGGCCATCTGGACCATGGGAAGTCGACTCTTTTGGGTCGGCTTTTTTACGATTTAGGAAAGATTGATAAAGAAGTGATGAATCGAATTAAGAAACATGCCCAAGTTTTTGGTCAGGAAAAATTTGATTTTGCTTATCTTATGGACCAGCTTAAGGAAGAACGAGCGCGGGGAATTACAATTGACTTGGCACACAAAAAGCTGGAGACGAAAAAGGCCTCGATCACCTTTGGCGATGCCCCTGGCCACCATGATTTCTTGAAAAACATGCTGGTGGGCGCGGCTGAATCAAACGCCGCTGTTTTAGTGGTGGCTGTTGACGAGGGAGTGAAAAGGCAAACAGAGGAGCATTTGTTTTTGGCAAAGATGCTTGGTTTAGCCAATGTCATTATCTGCATCAATAAAATGGACTTGGTTGATTATCAAAAAACTCCTTTTAACAAAGTTAAAAATCAAGCAGTCTCTCTTCTGAAAAAAGTGGGTTATTCTCCTCAAGAGGTGCCGATTATTCCCACTTCCGCCTTATATGGAGAAAATATTGTTAAAAGGAGCAGAAAGAGCAAATGGTTTAAGGGCCCCAGTATTTTGGGGACGATTGAAAACTTACCGCCAACAAAGATCCCCACTGATTTACCCCTCCGCTTGCCTGTTCAAGATATTTACCAAATTAAAAAAAGGTTGGTGGTCATTGGCCGTTTAGTTTCCGGGGTTTTAAGAAAAAGAGATGAGATGGTTATCTTCCCAAAAAAGAAAAAGTTGGCGGTTGAAAAGATATTTATTCAAGATAAAGAAATTAAAAAAGCTATAGCTGGGGATAATCTTTATTTGTATCTGAAAGGTTTAAAAAAAGGCCTAGTAAAAAGAGGTGATATGATTACCTTGGCAAAAAATCCACCGTTGATAACAAAGAAATTTAGGGCCCAAATCATTGCCTTTGGTCTTTCTCAAAACATTAAATCAGGATTTCAGTTTGTTTTTGAGATGTTAACCGAGGAAACACCGGCAGTAATTAAGAAAATCATCCGCAAAATTGATACCACCACAGGAGCAACAATTAAAGGAAGAAAATTAAAAGATAATGAAGCCGGGGAAGTAATAATCACCAGCAAAAAACCGATTTTTATTGAAGCCCAAAGCCAACTAGCTCCCCTGGCCAGCTTTCGTTTAAAAACTAAGAAGAAGATAATAGGAATGGGGATTTGTCTGGAGGTGCTTGATGAAAAGAAAAAAAGTTAAATTAATGGTTGTCGGCCTTGATGCCGCTACCTGGAAGGTTATTAAGCCAAATTTGGAGCAATTGCCTAATTTTGCTCAGTTAATGAAAGAGGGCAGTCATAAAACCCTAACAGTTCCAGACAAAGATGCGATTCTTTCACCGCCAATCTGGTGCTCTATTTTCTCGGGCAAGACCCAAGAAGAACACGGTCATAAAAAATACGTGGTTGATAACAAGCTACAAACAAGAAAAGATATTAAAGTTGACTTTATCTGGGATATTTTGGAGAGAAAAGGAATTAAGGTGGCTGCTCTTCAAATTCCTTTTGTGATGCCGCCTTACAATTTCAATTGTCATTACCAGCCGGTGGGGTACGGCATTTCATCCGATTTAAGTGAGTTGGCCGAAGATACTGATAGAGTATTTTTTAAATCTTTAGAGGTTCTCAAAAAACAAAAGCTGGAAGTATTTATCGTTGTCTTTTCTAGCCTGGACCGAATTCAGCATTTCCATTGGGGTGAGCCATTGATTTTACCTTGGTACAAAAAATTCGACAAAATCTTAGGCGTTCTTAAGAACTATGGAGAGAAACTAATTATTATTTCTGACCATGGTTTTTGCGGAATTGGCGAGGCAAGGGTAAAAACTCTACCTGAAAAAAATGAAAAAGGGGAGAAATTAAAAGGTGACCACCACCAAGATGCAATTTTAATCAGCAAAAACATCAATTACAAGATTAAAGAACACAAAGATATTTTTGAGGCTATTTTAGGAGAAATTTAAAATGCAAAACCCCTTAGAAAGCCAGAGTGAATTTATTATTAAAGAGGCCAAGGCACGATTTAAAAACCCGGTCCTGCTTTGGGCCGGGGGCAAAGACAGCACGACCATGCTGACGATTGGCCGAAAAGCCTTTTCTAGGCTAGTAAAATTTCCTTTTCCGGTCATGCTCATTGACACCAGTTATCAATTTAAAGAGACCTACCAATATATAGAGAAGTATGCCAAGCAATGGAAACTTGAATTGATTCGTTTTAAAAATGAAAAGGCTTTAAAAAAAGGAATTAATCCCTTTACTACCAATCATTTTCAGTGCTGCCATGCTTTAAAAACAGAAGCACTGGCCATGGCCATTAGGCAATATAAATTTGATGCTGTTTTAGTCGGTATTCGTTGGGATGAACACGGCGTTCGGGGAAAGGAAAGTTATTTTTCCTGGCGAGATAACCCGCCCCATATGAGAATTCACCCGATGCTCAATTGGTCAGAAAAAGAAATCTGGAGTTATCTGAAAAAAAATAAAATTCCTTACAATCCTCTATACGATCGAGTAGAACATGGGAATTTAATCTACCGGAGTATTGGCTGCTGGCCATGCACCAAACCGGTTTCCCGAGAAACCCTAGAGGAACGCGGCGGCCGAGCTCTGGATAAGGAAGAATTAATGGAAGACCTTCGTGCCCTAGGTTATATGTAATTAAAAATAGCCAAGGTTTCGCAGCCTTTGTTTCACTTTTGCCTCCTCTTTTACCTTCTTCTCTCCTTTCTCCTTATCGAGGAACTTCTTAATCATCCGGCAAAGGTCGTTTCTCGACTGAGCTCCAACTTTTCTTTGAACCTCTTTTCCCTTTTTGAAAACAACAAACGTCGGCACGCCGGTAATATGGTACTGGGAAGAGAAGATGGGGTTTCTATCAAGATTGATTTTGACTACCTTAAATTTCCCTTGATAATCCTTTCCCATCTCTTGCAAAAGAAGATTAGTCGTTTGGCAGGGCAAACACCAGGAAGCCCAAAATTCCACTAAAACAGGTAGCTTAGATTGTAAAACTTCTTTGGCAAACTCCTGGCTAGTAATATCCATTGTCTAAATGTCAAGCTTTGCCTGATATCCTTTCTTCTTCTTCCTCCCTGGTCGGTAGACTTCTAAAACCTCAGATTTTTTCTTCTCTCCTGACCACCTAGTTTTCGGCCAAATAACACGTGCCTTAGCCTCGATTCTTTTTTTGATTTCAGCCTTTGTTAAAAGCTTAAACATTCGGGAAATTTCCTTTTCCAAACTAATTTTTGGTCTGAAACCCAGTCCTCGAGGTAAGTTTTGCGAGACAACCTCAAAAGGATGCACCTCTGCTTCAACCCTCGGGTTTTCTAATCTCTGAATCCTTACTTTAAGTCCGAACTCCTTCCCTACTTTAGCCACTATTTCCGCTAAATCTATTATTTTGTGTAGGCCGGAAACTTGGTTAACGACCGCATACTGTCCTGGTTCTGGTGGTGAGGCAATTAACCTCACCATACACTCCATCGCGTCTTCTAAGGCAATCATCCCTCTTATCTGGTCACCACTACCATAAACAGTTAAAGGAAGACCCAAAATGGCTTGGGCGACAAATCTGTTAACGACTGTCCCAAACCACTCGTCAATATCAAGCCGAGTCCGAAGCCCGGGATCAGTCACTACTTCCTTGGTGTAAACACCATAGATAACGCCCTGCATGACATCATAGGAACGCAACCACCAATATTTACAGGCCTCGTAAACATTAAAGGTATCTTGAACCTTACTAACGTGATAAAAGCTGACCGGATCCCGGGGAGTCAATTCGCCGCCCAAACTCCATTCTCTCTTATCCCATTTGAGAACAGCGTCAGCAGGGAACATTCCTTCAAAAAGTGGCCTACCAGTCAGGGGCGTCCCATATTCTCCCATCGTGCCAAGTTTAATCAGAGAGGCGTTCGGTACTGTGTCTTTCATTGCCCATAAAAGACCAAGGGTTCCCAAAACATTATTTCTTTGGACTTCAATGGCATGGTTAGCATCAATCATACTATAAGGAGCAGAGGGAATTTCTGCGTAGTGGACAATCGCTTCTGGTTTTTCTTCGTCTAAGAAATCTTTTAGCTTTTCTTTATCATTGATATCCATTTTGCGGAAGTTGATATCAATACCCAATACATCTTTGGCAAGCTTGAGGCGCTCAGTCATTCGGCTAATGGGAACTATTGTCTGGGCCCCTCTTTCCATCACACAGTCTCTTCGATAATAATTGTCAATCCCGCTAACCTTACATCCTAATCTGGCTAACTTTAAAGCAAGAGTCCAGCCGAGATAACCATCTATCCCTAAAATCATCACCCTCATCCCCCGAAGTAAGTAGCCATAATTTGTCTTTCGCCATTGGGAACATTGCTCGAAAGTGATGTTAGGTTCGTAAAGTCCCAACTCTGGTCTTCGGTGACATTCAATCACTATCTGTCCTTCACCCCTCAAACTCTCAATCTTCTTTTCCTGGCCACAAGCACGAAAATCAACATTGCCTTTAAATTTAGCAGCCGGGCAATTCCAGCAAGTTCTATTTTTGTTATGCATAAGTTTTATCTAAAAGAGAAACAAAATCTTCTACACTGAGATTTTTTGCTAGAGTTTTTATGCGAGGGCTTTTAACAAAGAGAAAAGCATCCTCTAGAGTATGACTGCCGGTGAAAATATCTTTTTCAAAGAGAGTTTCTTTATCAATCGCCCCTTTCAATCTGAAGCCAGGATTGGGCAAAAGGACTAAATCCGGCGCCCAATCCAGAAATTTGCCATGATAAATTTCTTCTTGGCGATAGATCCTTTTAATTACTTTTTTACCTCGGTATTTCAATTTGTTAAAAATCTCTACCATTCCATTAATAACATCGCCTGCTTCGGCCTTGGTCACTTTACCTCGCGGATATTTCCCTTTTTCATGGACGTAAATTCTGGCAGGATCTAAAGCAAATGCTTTAGTCTTAGCTGTAATTTGATTATAACTTTTAAGGGTTTTGTCTAAATCTAAAAGCCCCTTTTGCTTTAAGAAAACATTAATATTAACGTTTATCTTCATCCTTCCCATCCCGTGGTCTGAAAGCATCAGTAAGGAATCGTCTTCCTCCAGCCGTTCCTTAATCTCGCCAATGACAACATCTATTCTCTGAAAATAATGAATAAAGTCTGAGTGATATTGATGATTCTCTTCTTGATAAGCGTCCCAGAGAAAATGGCCCAGTCTATCAGAGCCTGTAAAAACAAGCATCAAGACATCCCAGTCTTCTTTTTGCCAAAAATAACGATAAGCTTTAATTCGCGCCTCAAGGGTCTCTGACAACTTTTTTAAAAATAAACTTTTTGATTGATGGGCTAAGGCAGAATCAACATCCACCCTATAATTTAATTCTTTCAATTTAGGGAGATATTTTTGAGGATAAAGTGCTTTCTCTAAATCTAAGGAGATAAAGCCAGAAATATGAACTCCATTTAAGGGCTGGGCTGGATAAGTGGAAGGAACATTAATAATCACATATTTTTTATTTCCCTTCTTCTGCCAAAAAGGAGGACAACGAAGGCTGGTAAAATCAGGGAAAGAGAGGCTGTAAGTTCCCGGGATAAATTCCATAAAGCCAAAAATGCCATGCTGGGCTGGGTTTTTGCCGGTAATAATAGAGCTCCAGGCGATGGAGGAGATCGGTGGAATAGAAGAACGCATTTTTTGGAAAAGACCTTCCTTTTTCAGGCTCTTAAAATTTGGCATTACTCCCTTTTCCGACAAGTCCTCCATCAACCCGTAAGGTGCCCCGTCAATACCGATAATAACTGTTCTTTTCTTCATGATAAAAGGTTCTCAATTTATCTATCTTTCGTCAAACCAAGGAGATTGTCAAGAAAGATCCCATTTGCCACAGTTGTCCTTCAAACTCCTTGCAGATATAATATAACCGAGTTAAAGGAATGGCCAAAAAGGCAATTTTTAGTATAATATTTTTGCTTGGAGCCTTGACGTTATTGCTGACTTTTAATCTTTTCAAAAAAGAAAAAACTCAGCCGGAATTATCAAAAACCGTGACCGAAAAAGCAGTTTCCATCATTACCATTTACGACAACTATCAGGTAGACCCTCGTTTGCAAACTGGCTGGGGTTTTGCCTGCCTAATAAAAGCATCTGGAAAAAATCTATTGTTTGATACCGGGGCCGATAGCCCTACTTTACTTTCTAATCTAGAGCAACTCAATATCGCTCTTGAAGAAATAGACGTTGTTGTTCTCTCTCATATTCACCAAGACCATGTTGGAGGATTACCAGGCCTGCTGGAAAGAAAGGGAGAGGTGGAGGTCTACATCCCCAGCTCTTTCCCAAATTCTATAAGAGAAACAATAGAATCTCATGGAGGAAAATATTTTGACATCTCGGACTCAAGAGAGATTATAGAGGGAATTTATTCTACCGGTGAACTGGGAAACATCATTAAGGAACAATCTTTAATTATTAATACCAATAAAGGATTAGTCATTATCACTGGTTGTGCCCATCCCGGAGTTGTCAATATTATCAAGAAAATAAAAGAAATATTTGCTGGAAAAGAAATATTTTTAGTTTTGGGAGGATTTCACTTATTGAGTGCCTCAGATTCCCAACTAAAACAGGTGGTTGATGATTTTGAAAAATTAGGGGTTAAAAAAGTGGCTCCCTCTCATTGCTCTGGAGATGAAACCAGAGAATTATTTAAAGAGGTATATCAAGACAACTTCATAGAGAATGGGGTAGGCAAGACACTAACCTTCAATTAGCGGTGAGGAAGCTGGGGCGAGAACGAAAAGGCTCTAGCTGCCTGCCTTTTTTAAGCGGAGGCCATTTCTTCATGGCTACTTTCAAAACTTGCTCTAAGTTTTCAGCACACACAAACTTAATATCCCTTTTAACTTTACCAGGAATATCTTCTAAATCTTTTTTGTTGTCTTTTGGAAGAACAATCGTCTTTAAACCTGCACGATGGCCAGCTAGAACTTTTTCCTTAATACCTCCAACCTCCAAAACACGACCCCTTAGGGTCACCTCACCGGTCATACCAACATCTCGTTTTACAGAAACGCCAGAAAGGCTGGAGACAAGAGCGGTAGTCATGGCGATACCGGCTGAAGGCCCATCTTTGGGAACCGCCCCTTCAGGAACATGCATATGAACATCAATTCCTTGAGCAAAATCTTCTTTTAATCCAAGCAAACCATGATGGGATTTCGCCCAGGTAAAAGCAGCTTTGCCAGATTCCTTCATCACTTCTCCCAGTTGTCCTGTCAGGGTTAATTTGCCCTTCCCAGGCATCAGGGCTATTTCAATAAAAAGAATCTCTCCGCCGGACGGAGTAACCGCTAATCCGGTTGCCATACCAACCTCATCTTGCTTCTCGCTAATCAACGAAGAAAACTTAGAAGGGCCTAAGAACTCTCTTACTTTAGATGGGTTAATATTTTCTGGATATCTTTTCCTCTCGGCAATCAATCTGACAACCTTTCTACAAATAGTTGCCAGGTTTCTCTCCAGATTTCTCACACCAGCCTCCTTAGTATAATGTCTAATTACCCGAAGTAGCGTTTCCTTGTTAATTTTAATTTTCTTATTTTCAATTCCATGAAGCCTAAGTTGCTTTGGCCACAAATACTTGCGAGCAATTTTGAATTTTTCTTCCTCCGTATAGCCGGGAAATTTAATTATCTCCATTCTGTCTCTAAGTGGAGGGGGGACAGTATCAAGAATATTCCCGGTGCAAATAAACATCACCTCTGAGAGGTCAAAAGGAATTTCCAAAAAATGGTCTGAAAATTCTCTGTTTTGCTCAGGGTCAAGTGCCTCCAAAAGGGCTGAAGAAGGGTCACCCCTAAAATCAATTCCTAGCTTATCTATCTCGTCAAGCATAAATACCGGGTTTTTGGTGCCAGCATTTTTAACTCCCTGAATGATTCTTCCAGGCAAAGCACCAACATAAGTTCTCCTGTGGCCTCTTATTTCTGCCTCATCACGAATTCCTCCCAAAGAAACTCTGACGAATTTTCTTCCCAGGGAACGAGCAATTGACTTGCCAATTGAAGTTTTACCAACACCAGGTGGGCCGATAAAGCAAAGAATGGTAGAGTGAGACTCATTAGGTTTATTTTTCTTTTTCGTCTTTTTAACTTTTTTCTTAATTTTCATGACAGCTAAAGATTCCAAAATTCTTTGCTTTGCCTTTTCAAGACCATAGTGGTCTTCACCAAGAATCTTGGCCGCTCGAGCAATTGAAGTTTTGTCACTAGAAGCTCTTGACCAGGGCATTTCGACTAACCAATCCAAATAATTCCTAATATAACCTCCCTCTGGATTGTGAGGTGAAAGTTGGCTTAAACGCTTTAGCTCTTTCATTGCCTTTGTCCGAATAGCTTTGGGCATCTTCGCCTTTTTAATTTTAATCCGAAGCTCTTTAATATCTTCATTCCCCATTGCTCCGTCTTCTTCACCAAGTTCCTTTTCAATCGTGCGCTTTTTTTCCCGGAGCATCGTCTTTCTCATCTGGCTCTCGAATCTTTTTTGAGTTTTGGCCGAAATCACCTTTTCCAGGCCTAAAATATTTATTTCATGGCTTAAAAATTCAACAACTTTCTCAAGCCGCTTTTTGACAGAAAAAGTCTCGAGTAATTTTTGTTTTTCTGTAGCTCTTACATCAAGAAGCAGGGCAATCGTATCAACTAGTTCAATCGGGCTAATTTGTCCAGAAATGATTTTCATAACCGTGCTAATCTCTACCCCTTTACCCAAATTTATTGCCTTTTTAAACAATTCTGAAAGCTGGCGAGAAAGAGCCTCAACCTTATCCCCTGAATATTCCTTTTCAGGAATTTCTGAAACCCTCCCCAGCAAATAAGGCCGTTGAACAAGCATCTTTTCTAACTTTATCCTTGCTTGTCCCTTAATCACCGCGTGCAGTCCATTCTCTACTGAAATAACTTGGCTTATGGTGGCAATAACTCCCACCTTATAAAGATCCTCAGGTTTTGGGTTTACTACTCTCGCATCTTTCTGACTAAAGACAGCAATTATCCGTCCTTCTTGAAAAGCAGAGTTCACGGCGGCAATAGACTTTGGCCGACCAAAAGTAAGTATTGAATCGGTATGGGGAAAAATTACCGAGCCACGGATAGCAACTACTGGTACTGTTCTCATCTCCGACTTTTTATCCATAGATTAATAATGTTTAGCAGTCTAGCATATAGAGTGCTAGTAGTCAACTTTTGAGTGTTCGAAATTTATCTATAAATAAGGCAATTAAAATGCCAATCAGCGCCCCAGAAGCAACATCAATGAGGTAATGGACGTTGGCTAACATCCGACCAATACCAATCAATAAGGCTACTAGGAAAAGCAGTAGACCCATTTTCTTTTGATGCAGGGCGATTGTTGTTGCCAAGGCAAAAGCCAAAGCGGTATGCAAGGAGGGAAAACTGGAAGTGGTAAAATGACCGGCCAAAGGTTGATTCCCGTTTATCAGATATGGCCTGGGGAGAGCAAAGAGCTCTTTGGCAATCAAGGCAACTGTTCCCGCTAAAATCGAAGCAAAGATAATTCTGAGAACCTCTTTCTTTTTCTTTTCAACAAACCAAAGATAAGTTAAAACAACGACAAACAATAATAAAACACCATAGGTATTTAAAAAGATAACAATGGGAGTATCAATCATGAATAACTATCCGAGTACCCGGGTTCTTTGGACTGGAGTAGACGGAATTCCTTCCTTCAGCTAAAATCGGAGCTGTCCAATAATACAATCTTCCAGCCACAGGCGTTGGCAGATTGACACAACCATGACTGTGAGGCCGGCCAAAATCATTGTGCCAATAAGTTCCGTGTAAACCATAGCCTTTCCAACTAGGAACCTGATCATTTTCAAAATACATAATATAGGGAACACCGGGAAGATAGTAATAATACTTACCCTGGCCTCCTTCCATCTTGGCATAACGGAGCTTAATCCAAATCTGGAACTCCCCCCGGGGCGTCGGTGTCCAGGGAAGCCCGGTTGAAATCGCTGTTTGCAAAAAAAGATTATCCCCTTCCCAAGCTTTCAATTCCTGGTCCGAGAGATCAACCTCAACCCAGCGATTAGAGGGCACAGCCACTCCTAAAACAGGCATTTTCTTTTCTTCTGCTACCAATTCCGGTACAGGGATTTCTTTGCCTTCAAAAAAAGCTTTTTCCTCCCCTTCAAACAAGCCCGAATAACTCTCTGTTAAACAACCGCTACAAAAACTTACCCTTCTGTAAGTGGCGACAAAAACTCCGGCCGCCAAAAGTAGAAATATAGGTGTTAAAAGCAAAAAACTTCGTTTGGGCATTTGATTTATCCTATCATAGATTCTAATGCCTGTGCTAGAATTAATTTATGAGTAAAAAGTACAACCTTGGCAACAGTTTCAAATTTGCCTTCTCGGGCATTAAAGAAGCCTTAATCAAGGAGCCAAATTTTAGAATTCATATTGTGTTGGCTTTATCAATTATGATTTTGGCAATAATATTAGGCTTGTCAACAATAGAGTGGCTCATTCTCTTATTTACCATCAGCTTTGTCCTCATTCTGGAACTAATCAACACTGGGCTTGAGGCCCTTGTTGACCTGGTCAGCCCGGAGATATCTGAAAAGGCCAGAATAGCCAAAAATGTTTCAGCCGCAGCCGTTCTTTTGGCAGCCATTCTTTCAATTATAGTAGGGGTTATTCTTTTTTTACCGAAGATAATCAATAGCAAAATCTTTCCAATTAGCTTTATTTAAAACATCAAGCTTAACCGCCTTGGTCAGCCAATATCCATCAATTTTGGTTCTTCTCAGCTCTTTTAAATATGCACCGCATCCTATTTTTCTACCAATATCTCGGGCTAGAGCTCGGATATAGGTCCCACTGGAAACCCAACACTCAATAGCCAAAATCGGATAGTTATAGTCAAGCACTTTAATTGAATGAATCGTTATTTTCCTGGATGGCAAATGAACCTCTTTTCCCTTCCGAGCCAGTTGATAAGCCTTTTTGCCTTTTAATTTTATGGCTGAAAAAGCGGGCGGAATCTGCCTGATCTCGCCCCTAAAAGAATCTACAATTTTCTTTATTTCTTTTTCAGCCGGAACTAGAAATCCCCTAACCCTTGAGGTAACCTTTCCCTCGCTATCATCAGTTTCTCGCTCTTCACCCAAGAAAATCTCTGCTCTATATGTTTTCCGACCTTTCCTGGTAATTTTTCCCAGTTGCTTTGTTGAATCCCGACCAATACCCAGAATGAGTAAACCTGTTGCATTGGGGTCAAGGGTGCCAGCATGACCAACACGTCGCTCACCAGTAATCCCCCGCACCCTATCCACTACATCATGCGAAGTCATTCCCTTGGGTTTATCTATCAGAAGAAACATCACTCTCCAATAACCTTGACCAGAACCCGCTTTTGTCTTTGACCGTCAAATTCTCCATAAAAAATCTGTTCCCAAGGGCCAAAATCTAGCTTTCCGTTTGTAACCGCGACCACAACTTCTCTTCCCATAATTTGCCTTTTAATATGAGCATGAGCATTATCCTCACCAGTTAAGTTGTGTTTATAGCCTTTTGGATCATAAGGGATGTACTTTCCTAACCACTCTTTAAAATCTTCTTTGAGTCCACTCTCTTCATCATTAATAAAAACGCTTGCCGTAATATGCATTGCATTCACAAGACAAAGGCCTTCTTTTATTCCAGATTCTGCCACGACACGTTCAACCTCACTGGTAATATTGACAAACTCAATTTTATCTTTTGTATTAAAGGTCAGATATTCAGTTTTCGATTTCATAAACTATTTTAAAACCATAGGTGCAGTATTTCAATTTAGCCTGAAAAATGGTAAAATTCAAGCGCTATTGCGGGGCGGTGTAATGGTAGCACACTGCTTAACCCGCCTCCGTTTCTGCCAGTTATCTAGTGACGGATCAAGATCTCCCTGGAACCTTCAACAAAAGTAACAATAACTACTAACTGGGGGCTTTATCTTTAGGACGTCATGTCAATTTTAATTTTATGGCTGAAGCAAATCTCCCTTCAAGCTTTTGGTGCTCGCTCCCTTTTGCACCCGCTCCATAATGGGAAAAGAAATGGCTACCATCACGTATGGTACATAGGCCAGAAGTCTCAATATTTTCCGGAGCTACTCCAGCCCCAATCAAATCCATCTTAATACAAAGAGGTAAGTCGAAAAAAAGTTTACTCCCTTGTTTATTAAATAAAGATTCCGGCAAGAATTTTCTCGCATCAAACTTAACCAACACATTATTCCACATATTAGATCTGGTTATATCAAAACTCTGTTTGCCTATGCAAGGACCTATGGTTACCCTTACATTAGCACTGTTTACACCAAAGACTCGTTGCATTACTTCAACAGTATGCCTAGCGACTCCGGCAACTGCTCCCAAAAGACCTGCATGGACTATCGCAATAACTTTTTGAACTGAATCATAAAATAATACCGGCGCACAATCTGCCACACATAAAAATAAAGTAACATTTTTGTTATCGGTGATAATGCCATCGTAACCTTTTCCTATAATTTCCAGCGGAAACTTCGAGTGTGAATCAGTATGTCTCTTCTTAGTATTATCATCCATTAAAGTTAGTAAGTTGGTTCCTTGGGTAATCTCCGGTTCTAAAAGAATTGAACTTACATCAAGATTAATCTTTTCCATAAAATTATTTCGATTATTCAGAGAAACTTGCCTGCTGCCTCTACTCAATGCCATGTTCCCTAGAGATTTATCTGAAAACCCATGTATTATACCCAATTCTTGAGACATTAAAGGTGAATACCAAACTTTACTTCGAAACTCGTACATATGATTTTTTAACTTTATTAAACCCGTCGGTTAGATCAAGACCTCCTTCTGAATACGCTTTTATTTTCTGCTCTTAAGCTTTTTTTCAAGATCAAATTCTCGGATAACATTGGCTGCGGCCTTTGGTACAAGATGATCCCATTTTTGGCCACAGGCAATGAGATTTCTTATTTTGTCACCAATGGTAAATCGATCCGACATATCTTTCTCCCACAAAATTTCGACTTTTAAGCCAAGCGATTTTAAAATTTCCACTTTTACTCGATTCCATCTTTCATAAATGGTAGTAAAAAAAATTGCGTCTGAGGGCACGTAATTAAGGATCAGTTGTGGGAAATTTATAGGAAAGGAAACGATATCAAAATCTTCCCTGCGAACACCCGCCTCTAATAAAGCACCTTTTATCATTAAAAATCTCTCGTAATAAGTAAATGGGTTAGATTTAGTAGAAGAGCGTGCTAAATTACTCTGATGGTCCGCTGTAAGCGTCGGATCTGGGTTTGTAATGCCGACTATTAGATAGTCACAACGAGCTTTAGCGGCTAAAATATATTCCATATGCCCCAAGTGAATCGGCTGGAAACGACCATGAACTACGCCAACTTTTTTTGTTTTCATTATAAATTTTATTGAGAAATAAATTATTGATGCGCAATAAGGACAGAAGGAATGTTTCTGCCATTAATCCCATTCCACTTAGGCTTAGCACCTGTGAAGTCAATATAGTGTAAATTGCCAAAAACACTGAAACCATTATTTTTATCTTTAACACAAAGTTTGCTGCTTTGCCCTGCATCACAAACCGCAGCCTGAACAAAATCAAATTTTTGAGTAAGTAGGTCATGAAGCTCATAGATGTTTAAACCTGATTGGTTTTCAATAAAAGGAAAAGAATCTGCCAGGAAAAAGATAACCTTACTTTTCGTGAAAAATATAATACTCCACGCTTTAAAAAAACCTTTCTCTAGAGGCTTGATCTTGCCGTCATAACTAGGAATAACTTCTCTAGTTATTATCTTTCTAAGGGATTTAGCTTTTTTAGGCAAAGTAAAGCTTAATGTAACAGCATTATCGTGTCTTCTTACTGTGTAATTATCAATTACCACCTTATGGATCAAATCTCCAACCGTTATATCATTTTGCAATCTTTTATCTGTTTCGATTACATAGAGATAGTCAAATAAGCTCAAAGGCTTGGTGCTTTTCTTCGCAACAGAAACTTGTCCTTTTTTATTAAGATCAACACCTAAGAGTATTCTATCCTTAAAGCAATTCAACATCGTTGTCTTTCTAATCGCAATTCTTGCCTTGCGAATACTATTTTCGTATTTAAATCGAATATCCGAAACCCCATAAATAATGGCATCACAACCATTGTTTGGCCCTAAATTCTTATAATTTTTGGCGCCAATCCATTTCAGTTCTATATTCCCTATAGCCATTTCGCCTTCTGCTTTCAAAAACCTAATTGAAAGTTTGCCCTGGCGTTCAATTAAACTAACTCTGCTATTGCTGGGGAACTGCAACACTTTTCCTTGGCTAACATACAAGTTAAGGGCTTGAACTTTTGGAACCCTACCCTTATCCGTCAGATATAAATTACAGGTATTTATACTGCCTAATAAATTGGGAGAAATCTCCTTATAAAATTTTTCAGTGAATTTCAATAATGAATTTGGCATAAAATCATTTATAAGAGAAAATTTATATGTACTTTTTGGTATTTCGAGCCAATATAAATTAACAAATCTGTCACTAGTGGGCCAGTAAGTCTCCTGATTTAAAAAAGCACATTTACCCATCCTTGTTCTTTTTCTATTAATTGGGCTAATTCCTTTTTGTTCGAGTAGTTTGTCTTCGTTATTAGCAAGCATCGGTTGTACATTCAAAAATGAATTAATAAAGACTCTACCAACGCGGTCGTATACACCAAAATCCGTAATAGTTTTATTTTAACATATTACCTTTTCTGATAATTACATGCTTGAACCATTTTTCTTGAAATCTGGTTTGTTTTTCAATTTCTTCATCTGATAATTTGATTCCTTTTGAAACAACAATTAGTTTGTCGCTATTGTCATTGATTCTGTGAATCACAGCAATACAAATCCCTTTGGCTTTTTTAAGAGGTTTACCGACTCCCAAATAATAAGCATCTAATTCTTCGCCATCTGGAGAATATGTATTGGGAATAAGCCCATAATTTGCTTCATAGAGAAAACAATGTTTGGGATGTTTACTCCCCAAAGGTCGGTCAATAATAACCTCCAAAAATATTACTCTGGTCGTATGTTGTTGGTTGACCTATCCAGCTCGTTATCTGGAATTTCCAAATTTGATATAAGTTTTCTTGCTTCTTTGCGAGTTTTGTAAGACCCACCCAGATTCCTCCTTGTTTTCTCACTTAAAACATAATAACCATTTTTTCTTTTAATTATCATTAAAAAACCATAGATACAGTATTTCAATTTAGCCTGAAAAATGGTAAAATTTAAGTGTTATTGCGGGGTGGTGTAATGGTAGCACACTGCTCTCTGGAAGCAGGAATCGGGGTTCGAATCCCTGCCCCGCAGCACAGATTCAAGCGGCACTATGTGGTCTCAAAAAAAGTCCTTATTTTTATTCTTGAAAAAAATTGATAATAAGCTATAATTCCAGGAAACGAATCAAAAGGCAGAAATGAGAATAAAAGAATTATTTACTGGGCCTATAAAAACAGAGCACCCGCAAGGTGGCGAATTAAGGATGAATGCGGAGACGCTGGATCAAATGAAGGAGCAAATTGTATCATTGTTTGAAGAAAAATTTGGCAGATATCGTCTGGCTCTGATTTTAAGGTATTGGGGTAAGAAACCAATTCGACATGCTGTCGAGGAAGATAGGCCTAGAACTTTGCCTTTTGATATTATCGCTGATGTTAGACATAACATTGATACCTCAAAACAAGCACTTGCCCAAGCCCCCTTAACAAAAGGTGAGAAAAGGACAACTTTTATTGCTCTTTTTAGCCGATTAGACGAACTGCTCCATGATCACCTGATCGAACAGGGTGAATCAGATGATATCTTCTATGATCTAAGTGAAGTTCACGCAGTAATCGAGGATTGTTTGCAAGATTACCAACAAAGACTACATCTCCTTCCAGAGGTTGAGTAAAATCAGGAAACAACTTCTCTAGCTTGAGATAAAACATTAGTCATAAGGTTATGGGTTCGGAAGGTTCTAGCCCGGTATGCTCAGCCGAATTGGATACCTTTTTCATACTGTCTCACTTGTACTTTTATGGTAAATTAGGAGTTATGGAGTTGTAAGGATAAAACAGGTCTAGGCCAGCTTACTCTTTAATTACTTCGCAGTTATAGTGAATGAAGCTTAGTCTCATCAAACTCATTATTTGAATGTTAATTCCAGAATTGGAAGCCTCGGGAGGGAAAATTTAAAGTAATATAAGCTTTTGTGCTTACATTGTCCTTCATTTTCTAAATCCCTCCCGAGGAGACCCGTGTAAAAGATTATTGATTCGAGTTGCTTATAACTCTTATCAACTTTTAACCTCCTACCCGAGTCTCCCCTACTGTTTCTCTTCAACAACCTTACCGTCCTTTATTACAATCACCCTGTTAGCCATCTTTGCAAACTGCTCGTCGTGAGTGATAACCACCAAGGCTTTACCTTGCTGTCTGAGATCTTGAATCAACTTAGCCACCTTCAACATAGCAGCTGAGTCAAGACCAATTGTGGGTTCATCCAACACCAAAGTTGTAACAGCTGTGTTGCAGGACGCTATGGCCAACATTCTTACATCTGAAGGGTGCAGGTCCAGCGGACAAGTCAAAGGATTCAAACCTGTCCATTCAAGACCCCCCCTAACAAAGGCATCTGTATCCGATTCAGACCACCCCAAGATCTTTGGACCAAAGCTAAGTTCTTCTTCAACAATCATGGCAGTTATCTGCAAAGCCGCATGTTGGAAAACGTAGCCCACCTGACCCACCGTTTCTACCGTACCTTTAGCTGGTTTTATGGCACCAGCCAGGGTAAGCATGGCAGTTGTTTTGCCTGAGCCGTTGGGTCCCATAATGGCAACAACCTCTCCCTCTTTCAAGGTAAGATCAATGCCTTTAAGGATTTCGTTTCCCTCGAGGGCTACATATACACCGTTCATTCGGGCAACAACATCGCCCAAGTCACTTTTGGGATACTTCTCCGGCTGGTCTACAAGGTTGCAACGAGATAGCCACTCGTCGCTATTGAAGAAATTGTTTGGACTAAGGTCTGCCGTAAGTTTCCCCTCCTCTAGAACATAGACTCTATCAGTAAATCTAGCCAACTCTTGCCAAAATGGGTCGGCTATCACTACAGTGCAAGCTTGTTTGGACCGCAAGATACTGAGCGCTTCCATAAAGTCAACTCTACCCTGAGGATCAAGCTCCTGCATGGGCGAGTCCAGTAAAAGTGTCTTTGCCCCAGAGACCAAAGCTCCAGCCAACACCAGTCGTACTTGTTCACCGCCGGATAGCTTCGTTGTCTCACGATCCCACAACTCACCAATCCCCATAGTATCTAGAGCTTCTTTGGCTTCTTTCTCATCTTTAGCTAAAAAAGAAATCTCTTGTCCCACTGTAAGACCGTATATTGAAGCAAAAGGATCTGGTGCAACATAGCGGGCAAAGCTGCATAAGGCAGACAACGGTATCTCGTGGGCAAGCTTACCCGAAACCAATACCCCGCCTTTAAGCCCTCCCATAATCCAGGGAACGACCCCACCCATCACTCTTAAAAGAGTCGTCTTTCCCGCCGCATTCTTACCAGCGAGATAGACAAATTCGCCTGACCTAATGGTTAGACTTATGTCTTCAAGAACATCCGGAAGTCCAGGAGAATAACGAGCAAAGACATTCTTAAGTTTAATGTCTCCTTCCATCTGGCTTTCTTCTGTGTGGTGAGATTGAAAAGCAAGTGTTGCTTGCTGGGAATTTACTATAATCCGAGGGATGATGGCTACTGCCAAGGGCACAAGATTTTTAATATTGGCCCTAATTGAATCCCATCGTAAACCTCGGATAATTAGTGATTGAGTAAGGGCAACAAATTCCCGTCTGAGTATTTGTATGCCCCGCAAAATCCCTAAAGCCCATGTTCTTATGGGTTTAATCCAAGCAATCCCCCGATACATCTCTGGCGCCGGTGTTGAAAACAACCAGGCGAACGAGATCAACATCACCCCAGCAAGTCTTGAGCCGGTAACCAAACCGCGTTCTATTCCCACTGAATTGATTGTAAAGACAAACCAGTGAATCCCACCGTACTCAGGGGGTGAAAGTATGGCGTTGTAAAGAAACACCATCCCGCCTGAGACTGGCGCAGCCAGAGCCAATTTCCAGTTCCTGTTGCTATTAGCAAGAAACAAAAGCAACCCTACTACTAGAAGGGAAATGGCTCCTGTTACGTTATTTATAAAGATAAACAACAGGCTCACTGTGAACACTATGGCGAATCTCAATTCTGGTGGGAGAACACCTAAACCGAAACCTCTCTTTCTATTTGAGAACATTTTCCTCTCCCTTCCCTAAGGGAAATAGAGGAGACGGGTAGTGGTACTATCCGTCTCCCAGATCCGCATATCTCACTTGGCTATTCCGGCATCTCGTAATCGTTGGGTGTACATTGGTAGTAGGAATAGACCCAAGATGGCAGAGACACTGTCTCCCATAAACCACCCTATTCCTGGATCAACCAGTGCCGCTGCAAACGGTTTCCCACCAACGGTTGCACCGATCGCGCCAATCAATGCGCTTACCAGGCATATCAAGACGACGATAAGCAGAGCAGGTAGGAAATGTCGCGGGTTAAGCTCTAACCCCCCAAGCAGCAAACGTGCCCCAACTACAAGCACTGCCAAGGGAATTAGAAATCCCCAGGGCATTACTAAGTTGAGGGATATGTTCAACAAACCTGCTGCTAAAACCAGGAGGGTCAAAATCATGACCCGAACGGCTCCGGTCAACACGTCAGATGGTTTCTTTGCCCCCAAAGTTGGATCGATTTTGAAGGCGGTGAACAGGAGAGCGGGCAACGCTGCGTTTGCGAGGCCGCCGGCAATTGGGTTCATGATAATATCCACGATACCCCAACCGCCGTACGCCAAAATTCCTGCCGCATAGGCTCCCAACCCCGCGGCTAGACAACCATACCAAGGCCCCAGCCAGATGCCGGCAACAAGCTGCAAGGCCGCCGGAAGCCAGATAAAACTGGCTCCTTTGACAGTTGGCGATGATCCTACTGTCATCATCACCCAGCCGATGGCGGCAATAGCCACGGCCATGCCGATAGTAAACATAAGTCGCAGTGCCGGGTCGCGCCTAACGACATATTCCGAAGTAGTCATTGGATCTTCTCCTTATTTGAACTTAGATCTATCGGACGGTTGGACACAAGTTTGCATAGAGCCTCCTTATTTGAAACAGCAGAGGAAGAAAACAGCCACATAGAAGTGACTATCTTTTCCCTCCACTGCTTCCAGTTCTGAAATCACTATTTAAATTTAATTGTTAATGTGCTAATTACCTTTTTGCATATTTCTTAATTCAGGAAGCAAAGAAATACTTTCAAATAGACGTGGATCCAGACGTTCCCAGTAAATCCCCTTCGGCTTTTGCTGGGTTTCTGAAACACGAATGAGGCGGCTAGGGGTAATAATAATGTCACAGAGAGTATCAAAAGGTTCTACTTGAAGTTCGTTCTCTGTCACTTGACAATCATGAACAAAAGCCACCACGGGTGTTTCCTCGCCAACCATACCTATTTCCCTCATCATTGCCCACTCAATATCGAAAAAGCCATGGCCCTTGCCATACCTCACTCCATTGATGCTTATAACAGATGCGCCAGTTATCAAAAAGTCAATTTCCCCTAACTTCTGAATGTCGGCAAGGGTTAATCTCTCCCCGAAACGCTCCATGCCATCCAATGAAGAAGCGTAGTTTTCTTGCCCTTGAGGCACCATTCCTCTCTCAAGCAAAATCATTCCACGACGAATACCATAAGTCGGCACAATCGCTTGTTTTGAATCTCGAATACTCTGGCTTCGTATCCCTTCTAAACAATTATCGGGTGTTATCAGTATCCGCTTTGATTCTCTATAAAGATCGAGATCCAATAAATGAGTCAGTGCCTGGTCACTCCCTTCAAAATCCGGGATAAATTCGGCAAAATTAAGATGATACCTACTGTCTGGCCTGGCAACCAGCGATAGCTGCTCCCAGACCCGCTCTCTTATCGTATCCCTTTCAGTTCTCATTTTTAATCTCTTTCAGATATTCTTTATAAAACAAAAATCCTGCTTAAAGCAGGACAAACTAGTGTCTTTATAAAACAAAAAAAATGTTTCTTGTTGACTGCCATTCTATTAACAAAACTTTCCTGCGGCAAACAGGTTATTATTCTGTAATTTCAGACTATAAGGTTTTAATTTTTATGTCAAGAGCTGAAAACAGGAAGGGTATCTAAGTAGACCAAGTCTTGAAGGTCTTCATCCGTCCGGTCTCCTTGCTTAAAAACTGCCATATACATCACCGCTTTTGCCCCAATGCCTTTCATCAATCCCTTTATCACCCGCATTGTGTATCCGGAAAAAATAACGTCATCAACTATAACTACTTTCTTGTTTTTGAGAAGTCTCGCATCCCTTCCATCCAGAACAAGCCCCTGTCTTCCTTTTGACTTTACTGGAGAAACCATATATCCATGGATCTTCTTTCTACAAACAACGTATTTAGGTTTACCGAGAATCCTGGAGAGTTCATGAAGCAGAGGAACAACCTTAACTTCAGGCCCAACCAAATAGTCAAACTCTACACCCTTTAACTTCCTGAGTAACTTCTGGGCTATAATTTCAACAAGTTCTTCATCCCCAAGTAAGTTAAAAGAGGCAACTTTTATTTTGGGACCCAGTGCCACAACTGGCAGCTTTCTCGCAACTTTCCCAACCCTTAAGGTATAAAAATCCATATTATTACACTTTAACCAGATATCAGGGTTTTGTAAACGCTACGCAATGTTTTACTGGATCAATGAGTGAGTGAAAAGGGTGTATATTACGAGGTAAACATTAACACAGACAATATTTTCCAAAATTTTCTAACTACAAGATTATAAACAACACCGGTCTCCTAACTTTTTTACCAGATACCCCTCGTCCTTATTAGGCATGCTTTGTTTATCGCTCGCAAACTTGATAAAATTCGATTATGAGAAGAACAGGAGTCAGAGCAGTAGCGGTATTAACAAAAGGTGACAGAATACTTTTAATTCATAGAACTCGAGATAGTAAGGAATTTTGGGTTTTGCCAGGAGGCGGAGTAGAAAAGGATGAGAAAATTGAAGAAGCAGTTAGCCGTGAAGTTGAAGAAGAGACAAGCATCAAGTGTAAAATTGTTAAATTGCTTTATACACACGTTTATTCTGACCTTGGTCACAAACAATATTATTACCTGTGTAAATACGTTTCAGGAACCCCCAACCTGGGGAAATTCAATGAATTCTATACAATGAAGGAAGAAAATCAGACTTACGCACCAGTTTGGGTAAACATTGGAAACTTGCCAAAAATATTACTTTATCCTCTGGAAATTCGGGACTGGATTATTCAAGATTACAGAACAAACTTCGAGCACCCGCCTAAATCCGCGACGTTAAAATCCACAAATCTCCGTCAAGAAACATGAGGCCTTTTTTTTATACTGTCTCATTCGTCTCACTTCAACTTTGCTAAGTGTTATAACATTCAGCCTCGAGCGTGACTTGGGAGTAAAGAAAAAATGGCTAGAGAAAGCAATTATTTTTAGAAGGTATGTAGATGATAAAAATGCAATCCCAAAAAACTTAAACTGGGGAAAGTGTGAAAAAGGTACAAAAATAGGAAGTATTGTGTAATTAGTACAATATGCCGTTAGTTATAATGATAGAAAGGTTCTAGACCGACCTGCTCAGCCAAATTGAGCACCCATATGTAGCCCATGTCTCTAGAAAATCCCATGTTTTCTATCAAAACGGCTATTTTTCTTTCAAACATTCGTACCACACGCTCAATGTCCGTATAAATCCCCTAGTATTGACTGAGATAACCTTGAATGTTATATTGACGCACTGCCAATAACAAACATGGCAGCAAGAAAACAAAGAAAAACTAGCAGAAACAAGACGCCAAAACAATACACCGCTTCAGTATATACAGATCTGAAAGATGGCCATTTACCTTTAAAGTTGGCCAAGGCCATTCAAGCACTTGAAAAATCTCTCAAGAAGAAGGTCTTTATGGTAATTCAAAATGGAGAAGGGCCATATGGACAACTCGATGAAGCCCTGATTAAGAGGTTGAGAAAAGAAGTCGACAATATTCCTCGAGAGCTGGCTTTGCTGATTGATTCTCCAGGTGGTTACGCAATAGATGCATATAGGCTGTCTGTGTTGCTTAGAAAGGTTAGTCCAAAATATCTGGCCTTGGTTCCCCGATACGCTAAAAGTGCAGCAACCCTAGCCGTATTGGGAGCAGGCCAGATAATGCTAGGCAGTTTTGGTGAATTAGGACCATTGGATGCTTGGTATTATGATCCAGAGAAGGAAGAGAGGATCTCGGCTCTAGACGAAGTTCAAGCATTAGAGCGCTTACACGCCTTCTCTCTTGAGGCCATAGACTCTACAATGATTCTGTTAGGAAAAAGGGCTAATAAAAAAATTAGCACACTCTTGCCACTTAGCTTAAATTATATCTGTGGTTTATTAAAACCAATTTTCGAGAAAATTGACGTTGTTCATTATACCCGATCTTCAAGGGTGCTCTTGGCGGCGGAAGAATATGCGGCTAGGTTGCTCTCTGGAAAATATTCTAAAAAAAGAGCAGAAGAAATTGCGAGGCACTTAACAGAGATGTATCCTGAACATGGTTTTTCCATAAACATTGAAGAAGCGGAACGAATAGATGCTGACTTAGTTGTTGTACCATCAGAGGAACAAGATGCTATAATGAAAAAGATAGTGGAATATTTAGAAAGTGATATTAACATAATTGGTACAATTGAAGAAGCAAAATAATGTTTTCTAAACGAAAAAAGATTGAAAAGCCAAAGGCGAGTGTGGGTGAAACAACCCACGCTGTAGTTGAAACTTCAATAAAACTAGCTAAAAAGTCGAAAAAGAAATGGGAATTTTTTCGAAGCAAACCTTCAGGAAATAAACTTTCATTGTGGTTTAAGTACTAGTAATAGGCGTTATTATTGTACCCCCCAACCGCACGTAAGTTACGACGAGAACACTCAGTGTAAACGTTTCTGGTAAAATTAGATGAGTTATAAGGATATAAAGGTCCTAGCCCGGCCTGCTCAGCACCACTTTTTAACCTCAAAAAACTTTATTAAACCGAACAACCCCATCTGGGATTCGAAACCTCTCCCTGCTGTGCAATGTTTAGATACAAACCGGGTATGGTATACTCACACTCAAACAATGACAGAACGACCATTTGAATCTCCTGAATTTGAGAAAAGAGCAGAGGCTTTTATTGAAGAAGTTCGAACTGAAACTCAGTCAAACGATGATTCTCGGTATCGTCAGGTAAGTAGTGTTAGGGTGGGCAAGTATCTTCCAGGGGCAATTAGAGGTCTGGATAAGTTACAATCTTTAGTTGATTATGCCAAAACAGAGTTTACCCTTAGACCTCGCTACCTGTCGGATGTGTATGATATAAAATCTGCAAACTCGTGTGTTGTTGAGTTTAGTGCAACATTTAACTCAAGACGCGCTCTTGGTAGGTTTGTAGAAAGAATACTGCAAATAGCCGAGGCCCACGGGGGACAAATAGATGAAACAATACTCCCTTTACTGACTACTGTTAGAGAAGATGATTATATTAGAGCACAGCGAGGTAACTATGGTTACCATTTTCGTACTTTGCTCTTTTTCGAGTTTTCCAGCTCTGCCGAGTGAATAACTTATATCATTCCTCATTAGTTTGCATAAGAATGGAGAAACTGTTGTGATTACTGGTAAACTAATTCAGGATAAGGAATAATTTCTGTCCAGTTTGCAGTTCGGAAATCGTCAGGTAGTGCCAGCACTTTTTTTATACTGTCTCATCTCTTCAACTTTTACGTCCACATTGATAAATAAACCTTAGTTTATGTAGAATGAATGTATGATTAAACTTATTGCCTCAATCGTCATTTGTCAGCTGGCTGGAATTATTGGAGCTTTTTTTACTACTCCCTCGATTTCTGGTTGGTATGCTAGCCTTAACAAACCTTTTTTCAATCCACCCAGCTGGTTATTTGGTCCCGTCTGGATCTTGCTATATTTACTAATGGGAGTTTCTCTGTATTTAGTTTGGAGTCAAAAAAATCAAGCAGGAAAAAAACTTGCCCTAACCATTTTTGCAATTCAACTGGGGCTTAACAGTTTTTGGTCAATTGTCTTCTTTGGCCTACAGTTGCCCTGGGTAGCATTTTTGGAAATCCTGGTGCTTTTGTTTTTTATTGTTTTAACGATTGTTAAGTTCTTTCCAATATCAAAAATATCAGCTTACCTTTTAATTCCCTATCTTTTGTGGGTGAGTTTTGCCAGCCTTCTTAATCTTTACATTGTTAAACTGAATTAGAAATCTCTTTTTTATACTGTTTCATTTGTCTCAATTAGCTTCGATTATGATACACTTGGAGTAATTGATTATGGGCTCGAAAGGGTCCAGACCTACCTGCTTGCTAACTTAAACATTTAATCTGTTTAAAAAAATGGTAGAAGATATTGTTAGTAAAATATCGGGTGAGCTTAGTAGAGGCATAGACTCTGAGCCTCAGGTACTTTATTTGCTTGTTGAAATTAGAAAAATAAGACAAGCGAATGTCGATCAAGCAAATTTAGGAAGTAGTAAAACATTCTTAGACTTTTACCGTGACTGGGCTTGTCATGTAGAGTTGACTCACAATGATGCCGTCGAAACATTCCTTAACAGATTCGAGGTTCTAGTAAATCCAAGCTTAACAGCCCATGAAATAGCTAGAAGTTTTATTAGTCATTTCCCATCCTTTTTCAAGCTCGACGAGTTGAGAAATGAACTAAGAGGTTTCTTTAAAGATAAGGAGTTAACAACTGAACTAACTGATGACCGGGGAAAATGGTATACGTTCGTCAAACATCTATTAGGCATTCTAAAGAACTGCAGTATAAAGCGATTGCGTTCCAATGGAAAAATTGAGGAACTTACTTTAGAAGTCGATGGTCAAGGGAATGCAAAATTTAAATTTCGCCTTAGAGGAAGAAAAGATTGCCCCGTTTGTAAATTGAAATGGAAATAGTTCTAATGAGTCCCAAGAGTGTTACACTTGGAGTAATCGATTATAGGCTCAAAAGGTTCTAGACCGGCCTGCTCAATTATCTGGGATTAAGAACCTCAGGCACGACGTCCAGTTATGAGGACAAGTTGGGTCTAGACCGACCTGCTTCAATTATTTCGGAATCAGAACCCTAAGCACAGTGTCCAATTATCAGGATTAGAAAACTTTAGAACAAGGAGCTTCAGTTAAAAATTTAGCTAAAATATACCAAATTCGAAAATAAGATCCGAACTCTAGATTCAGGAATTTATATTTATAGTAACTCTAGGGCTGCTCTCACGTAAATTTCTAAAACCCTAGTTAGTGAAGAAAGTTCTAGATACTCGTCAGCAGAATGTACTCCATCTCCTTCGGCTCCAAAACCACAAACCATTGGAATACCTGCTTTAACAAACATATATCCTTCATTCCAAGGACCACAACCTCGAACTTCTGGGGTGATATTCATAACTTCCTTGTCTAACTTCTTAAGAATTTTAACCAAAGGTTCTTTTGGGGATATTACTACCCCTGGAACATTATTTTTAATTGTCAATTGAAATTTAATCTTTTCTTGCTCACATTCTTGAGCTAGTTTTCTAATCTTTTCTATATACTCTTTGTTGCTGTGATTAGGTAATAATCGAGCATCAAGTAAAACTTTAGCTCTATCAGGAACAATTGATTCTCCACTTCCACCTTGTAATAATGTTGGAGTTAAAACAAAACCGTAACCAGGAAAGGCAGGATGAACATTGGGTATTGTTATTTCCGATAGACGATCTATAAAACGAACCACTGCTTTAATTGCATTAGCTCCTTTTTTCTTATTTTGCCAACTACTCGAACCTGTATGAACTGCTTCACCTGTAAACTCAACCCAAATGCGGACACCACCACGATGACCAATGGTTATCGTTTCAACCCCAGGATAAGTATAAATAGCGGCTTTGGCTTGAAGACCTTTTTCTAACAAATATTTTGCTCCTAGTTTTGAGTCGGCTCCACTTTCTTCATCAACAACACCAACAAATTTGGCAAGTTCTGGCTTACCTAAATCCTTAAGTATCCTTAAGGCATAAAGAGATAAAGCAACTCCAGCTTTACAATCAATTGCCCCCCTACCATAAAGTCTTTCGTCTTTAACTTCAGCTCCAAATGGCTTATATTTCCACTTTTTTTCATCACCTACTGGAACAGTATCAAGATGAGCTACAAATAAAAGTCCTAACCTAGATTTAAAGTTTGTCCCAACAAAAACATTCGGTCTGTCCCCCTCCAACGCTACTAGTTTATGTGCTAGTCCTAACTTTTCGGCTTGAGAAGCAACTAACTTAGCTATTTTTCTTTCAGTGTTTTGCCCATTTACTGAAGGTGTTTTTACTAAATCTTTACAGAAACTAACCAAATCATGCTCATAATCCTGAGTCAAATTTTGAATTTTTGAAATTTCTAATCGTTTAACCATCAAAATATTATACCAAATTACATTCTTCATTTATAATAGAAGCGATTGTGATTAATAAGCTCAATTTTCTCGGAATCAGAACCCTAGGCATACGGTCCAGTTATAAGGACTAAATTGATCTAGACCGAGGAGCTGCTAGTAAAAAGTGATAATCCTGGGGCGTGAAGCTAATCCACACTTGGTGTGGGAAAGTGCCACATTTTTAACTTGCGATATTTTACGTTTTTTCCTTAATCATGCGTCTGAGTGCTTCTTCTGAAAACCCAAGTTCGTCAGCTAAAAGAACGCCATGGCTTGCCTGGGCCATACCCGGCACAATTTTATATGAAGGGATTATTTTGCCTTTATCGATTTGAAATTCTGTTTGCATATTTTGAATGCCTTCCCATTCGTCAACTGCACTTACAACTTCATGAAGGTGTGTGGCGATATAGGTAGGAGCACCAAGCCTTCTTAAGGCAGAGATAAGCCGTAGCGATATCTCTATAGCATCCTGGGGCGAGGTGCCTTTTATTGGTTCATCTATAAGGAAAAATGTCCTTTTGCTGGCAAACATAAGGGCTTCCTTTAAACGTCGTAACTCATCGGCAAATCCACCTTCACCACGCTCAATATCTTCAGGGTGGGTAAAATGTGTGCCAATACCGTCAAACTGGCGGATATCTGCGGTTGTTGCAGGAATAGGAAAACCACTATGTGCAAGAACGAGTGCAAGTCCAACCGCCTTTATATATACAGATTTCCCCGTATTGTTTGGACCTGTAATAATAGTAACATTACTATCTGGAAGAGATACTGCGTCGTTTGGCACCATGCCACGGCGTGAGAGAATTACATCTTCTTGCGTAAGCAGACAGGGGTTATAAAGACCTTTAATATCAAAGTGTACATCAAGGTTCTCTTGTATTGTTGGGAATAGTACAGGTAAGTTATGTGACCTGAGTACGTCAACATAGCGGGTAGCCCCCAAGAAAAAATCCGCCTTCCTGCGAAAAGTAAGGAACTCTCCGACAATAGACAAATTGCGCTTAGTGAGAAGATCAAATGCTTCAGCGAATTTCTTTTCTCCTTCTTCAGGGTATTCGGAAGTAAACCCAGATAACATCAGGAACTTACACTTTACATCCAATGTTCGAAGGGCCCACCGGACAAGTTCTTTCCACTGTTCACTCTTAGAGTATTGAATATTTTCAACGCCATAAACTGTATCGAAGTAGTCATATTTCACTCGTAATGTTCCTTGACCAAAATTATCCATCGAATCAAGAAGACCCAAAGCGGTTTGGTAGTCTTTATTGTTGACTATAATATTTTGACGCTCGCAAAGCTTATCAAATACAGGTGATTGGCATGGTATAGAGTCAACCGCTTTTACGCTACCCGCAAGAGTAGCAAGAATAAGGTAGTCAACGGCGATGAGCTTCTTAACTTCTCTTCTGGATGAAAGATTGATATATTGTTTCGGTTCCAGATTTCCAAGAAGCTCAAGGCGTTTTTTAGAAGCATCAACACATGCGTATGAACAAACGATAAAGGCGTCAACGGCCTCTCGGGCAGATGGATTTTCCAAAAGCTCACTAATTGCCTTAC
The DNA here is from genome assembly GCA_964583685.1 of uncultured Gammaproteobacteria bacterium. GTDB lineage: Bacteria > Patescibacteriota > Microgenomatia > UBA8517 > UBA8517 > CAZOVJ01. The sequence continues at coordinate 64,788 of CAZOVJ010000002.1, forward strand.
GGTACGCTTCGCACTCTTTTGAGGGCTTAAAGTTTATAAGTTCGTGAGTCATAAATTCGACAGAATCCTCAGGTCTATACGGTCGAATGAATGAATTTACGAAAAGCGGCAAATCAATATCCTCTATAGCCCGTTCGACTGTAGGATAGTTTTCTTTTCTGGAAAGACCTAAGGGTTCAACCTCTGGTTTTGGCATATCAAAGCTAAGGGGCAAGGCGTAGCAAAAGCAGAAATTATGATGTGAGCATAACACAGAATGACTTTTGTGACAATAATATTTGTTTCATTTGTCTCACTTCGCTTTGCTCAGTGTTATAACATTCAGCCTCGAACGTGATACAATCGGAGTAATCGGTTATGGGCTCGAAAGGTTCTAGACCGACCTGCTCAGCAATATAATCTTTTTGTTATAATACAAATATATGACACAAACAGATTTACTAAAAAAGATTCAAGATAAACTTAAATCCGAAGGGTACGAAGTAAAATCTGATGTTAAATATGGAGATTACACATTTCCCGTAGTTGGTAGGTTGAGTAAGTTTGAGCTTAGCAAGTTTGGTAAAGCTGATTATTTTGTAGTTGTTGGTGTTGCGCAAGAAGCAAAGCTGTCCGATTTAAGAAGTTTTTCAAGTCAAGCCTATGAGTATGCTGGGAGCAACAGGTCAACTTCTATGCCCCCAGGCCTAGGCGCGAGCTTTTTTACATTTCCAGTGCTAATTGTAAACAAAGCAGAAGAAAGTGTTGTTGAAGGAGTGAAAAATGGAACACCACCCAAACACTGGTCATCTACAGAATTTCCAACAATAGTGGATTTAACTACAGGAAAGATGCACTATTTCACTGGTACTCCAGCTTGGGGTGCAGCCTATTGGGAAAGTTTCAGAAGGTTAGTAAATAAAGTCATCCCCGTTACAGTTGGTTAAGCCATTCCTTTATTGCTTCTTATGTTGATTCAAGTGTGTTGTGCAATTTCGTAGTTAATGATATTTGAAATTATAATTTGGTATAACTGCGGGCTGTTGTTGATATAATAAATAAGTTCGAATAGCGTCTATGCTCGCCAGCAAACTGAGATTTGAACTCCAAAGCTACCCTCCAGCATGATCGGAGAATAATAAATACAGAAAATAATGTAGGAATTTCTTTGTAATAATCGCGAAAAACCTTAATTTTATGCAGTTATAATGATATTTTGGTTCGGGACCTATTTCTATCGCACAACATTCGATGGATTAGATATCTACTTAACTCATCTACAATAGAGAAAATTTTAGAAAAAATGAAATAAGAGCCTATAGCATGGTAAAATCCTCATTACTATGGTTGAAAGAAAGCGTTTCGGTACGATAGAATCTTCCCCAAAAAGCAGAGGTTCAATCGATCTCGAACTTGGTGAAAGAATTAAGATCCCGTTTACTGGGGCAGAAATCATTTATGCAACTACTATCTCCGGAGATAAGGTGGTAGTTAAAAAACCACTAAACAACGATCGGGCTAGACATGAATGGGAAGGTCTTAATACAGTAGAATCGACAGGTATTTCTATCCCAAAACCTGTTGCGCTAATAAGCTATTCAGAGGACCAACTGGCTATTGTATCTAGTTATGTTGAAGGCGATAAATTGTATGATAAACCAAACCCTGATGTAAAAGCAGAAGTTGGAAGGCAAATTAAAAAAATGCACCAAAGTGCACAGATTGTCGGTGAAGATTGGCTATCTAGTGGTCGAAGCTCATTTCTTTACTATGATAGATATATTTATAGGTGGTCTAGGGGAAATATCGAAGAGCTGAAAGCAGACGGTAGGACTGCTTCAATATTAGGAGAACTTACCGATGCTGCGGATCAATTCTGTACGCACTCAGAACCAACATTCAACCACAACGATTTACATGATGGGCAAGTTATCGTAGATGGAAAAGGAAAACCAACAATCATAGATTTTGGAAATTGGACAGAAGAAACTTGGATGAACGATATCGGTTATCACTTGTTTCACCTTGTCAGAACTGACAGAGTAGGTGCTGATGACTTTACAAACTTTTTAAACGGATACATGGAAGGCAAAAAAATGACTGATAAAGAAAAATCAAATTTGGCTTTTTACTTGCTTTTTATATCATCAAGAGCACTAAATTATTTTTACAGAAGACATAGCTCATACTTGCCTGTTGCACAAGAGACTCACGAAAAAGTGTTGGCTCATCTTGAAAATGAATCAATCTGGAAAGATTATTAGCCCTTTTTTTCTAGAAGCTTAAAATGAGAGTAATCGTTGATGTAATTTACTTTCCAGGATTTCCTTTGACTGCTGTAAATCAGGAGAGAGATACCTGTGTAGTTTATTGTTAGTGTTCTAATAACTCTTGCCATCATCTCATCCGAATAATTATTCCCTAATATAACCATACTTATAAAACATCTGATAAACACGTCATGCGATACGACCAAAATTCGTTTTCCTTTATATTTTTTCCTTAAGAAACTTGAGAGTTTATCCGCTCTGCCTAGGACTTCTCTCACTGATTCCTCCTTATTTTTAAACTTCCAATCAAGATTTCTGTAGTTTGCGTAATATTCTTTAACATATTCTCTTGAAATCTTACTGTTTCTATCTGCTCCATACATTTGAGGTAATTGCATTCTTTCGTGTATGTAATCTAGAGTCTCTGTTTTAATTTTCAGATTACCAGAGAGAATTTCTGTAGTTTTTCTTGACCTTTCCCATTTACTTGAAAAGATTTTGTCTAATCGGGAGAATCTGGATCTTTGACTTAAAACCTCTGCTTGTTTTTCACCAAACTTGCCCAGTTTGGAGTCAGGAGTCTGCCACTGGTTTCTGGGGGTTTCGCTACTTGCGTGTCTAACTAAGAACAATAACATCTTATCCTTATTGTACTGTTCCTAGTGCTATAACTCCAATGACGCTTTCATCAATCTTGTCAAAATCGAGAAGTCTGTTTAAGCCATCGTCAATAAAACCACCTATTGAACAAGCGCCCAACCCCAGCTCGGCAGCTAGTAAGCTAACATTTTGTGCATAGTGACCGTACTCTGTATAAATATGCCTCAAACCTCTATCACCATACTTCTCCTCAGTTCTGTCAAATATCGACGATATTACTAGTAAAACAGAAGATTTTCGAATCCAAGGTTGGTTAAACTGTTTCATTGTTTCTTTGAAAAAGGGTTTATCATATATCTTTTCCAAAGAATGGCTTTTAACATGATAGTGGTATATTGCTGGCAGCAAATCCTCAACTTTGAATACAAAAGGATAAATTTCTAATGGGTATCTTGCTCCAGCAGAAGGGTAAAATCGTTTGTCTTTTGTCTTTTTAAACGATAACCTCTTTAACCCGCATGAGTAAAACATTAGATTGGAAAAAACAGCGGATTTAATGTTCTTTTTTGTAAATTCTCTTATTGACTCTCTTTTTGTTAATGCATTACTCAAGCTCCATTTCGGTTTGGTGGGTGTAGGTAGTAAAACCTGCTCCATCCTGGGATAAGCTTTATAATAAACTTTCTTCCAATGCTCCGGCCAAGTGGAATAAGGTGTTGTCTTGTATTTACTGAAATCGTCAATCTTTATATTATTATTGAACTCCCTTGATTTAGAGATTTTCAGCGTTTTAATTATTTTTCCTAACTTGTTCATGTTATAAAAATGGGTGAGGATAAGTGTTTAATTTTCCGGTATTTTTGTAGCCCAAACTACTCGGAACGTTGTGTAAACGCTCACCTCCCCGTAGTGGGTATTTTTCATTAAGATACACAGGTTGCATTCTCGGTATCACAACCTTCACTACTTTAAAAGGAATATCCATAAAGTATTTTGAGGTAATATCTTTGTAATATATTTTATAACCCCTATCTTCTAGAGATTTTCTTAATATACGCAGCTGGTTTCGTGCAGAAAGATCCTTGTTTGCGGACTCTATTTTTACAAGATCTAAGTTGTTAATAAAAAAGTCTAACTTTGAGATCGATTTAGATGGGTACCAAAAAAGCCCTCGATTTTTAATTGTAGAATTTTTAATCAACTCTGTTTTTGAAATATCTGATGGATTTTGTATATATGATTCGCGTATCCATGTTCTTGTATGAAATGCTTCATTGATCGAACCGATAATTGCACTTTCTATATCTAAGTGAGATTTTAAACCTACAGAAACAGCTTTACTAAATCCGGTTTCATCGACCACCACAGATGCAACAGCTGGAATGGGCAAATCTGTTCTTATATCTAAAGAAAATATTTTCAATCTATATCTCTGAGATATTTCTAATAGTTTCTTAACTTTTTCATTATTAGAAGACAAAAGATCATATCTTTTTGGTTTTAGTTTATTCAGATAATAAATCATGAATGCATCTCTCTCAATAACTTCATAAATTCCACCCAATATTGCAGAATCTAGTTTAAAATGACCGGCAGCCCCAGTACTAATTGATGGATAGATGGCTGGCTCTTTTTTGACGGGACGGTAGGATAGGTAAATTACCTGGCAAGGGACGAGACAGCTCTCGTTAGTGTTCAAAGATTTCATTTCTGTCCACCTAAACAATGAATTGTCGTCAATTCGAAAATTCTTATATTCATTTTGATGAAGTTGTTTGTCTGAAAAAAATATGAACTTCTCTGGATTAATGGCATTTTTATTGATTTTCGAATAGCTACCTACATAACTAACCTCTTTATTAAAAAAGGCGAAATTATCATATCTCTCTATCGCTTCAGCTAAAGCTTTTAGTACTGCCTCATATTGGGAGAAAAATGACACTCCTGAAGCCTTTGAGTGAAAGTGTGCTCCATCTTGCTTTAAATGTTTATCATTGATTGACGCTGAATAATACCAGAACTTAGGCTCATCATAATGTTGTCGAACTCTTTCAAAAGATTCGACTAATTTAATTTCTTGCAAGATGGGGCTGAGGTTTTTGATCAAACTGATAAAATCTTCATTCATAAAAAATACACCTAACCATAGCAGGTTTTGTTAGTCAAGACTATTAATAAATAACTGATTAGTTATTTACCTAGTCTATTTTCGGCACAATCACAGCCACAGCTCGCACAGCTTGAACAGCTGCCACAACTACCACCACCACAAGCACAGCTTGAACAGTCTCCGCAACTCTGATCACAATCAGAGGCACGTACTACACCTTTGGTAGCTTCTGCTTTAATATTTGTGTCGTTTTGCTGGGGCATGGCATCAGCTAAATCTCTCGTTTCTCTTATAACTTCACTCGTCATTTTTCTCACCCCCTCCCATAGTTTGATGCGATATTATAACAGCAGTCAAAATATGTCAATTATACTTGAATGTAATATATTCAGCTCACCCATGACTTTTAAAGACGTTTTTTGAGTACTGTTCATTTTTTTACAGTTATCATAAATCTTTTAGAATTAGTTTTTATTCCCTTTCTGGTTTTGTTTTTTTCGATAAATCGTTCTAGAATCCCAAAATCTTTCTTGCTTTTTCCAAAACCTGGGATTATTGGAGTGTGTTTAAGCAGAAAAATTAAATCTTCTGAAGTTTTGTAATAGACAGTCGAATTGTATTCTTTCGCTTTGATATTTTTGAACCCAGCTTTTTTCAGACCTTTTATATATTTATTCTTAAGTGTTCCGTCTTTTAATCCATACGCCTGACCTCTTTTAAAAGCCCGCTTAATGTTAATTTTGTCACCTTCGCTAACTTGTTGTGTGAAAAAGTGACCACCTTTCACTAAGACTCGATAAACCTCTAGTGGATAAAAGTCACAATGTCTGCTGGTTACAATATCAAAGGAGTTATCAGGGAATTTAAGCTTTACTGAACTCATTCGAAGAAAGCGTACATTTTTATACCCTGCTTTGTTAAGGTTTCTTTTTGCAGTGTTAACCATACTGACTGAATGATCTATGCCAGTTATAAACTTCACTTTTTCAGCTAACCTAAGAATTTGTTCTCCTCCTCCAGTTCCTATATCTAAAAGTTTGTCTGTTGGTTTTGCGATTTTCGCTACTTCCTCAATAAAATTCCATTTTTTACCTTCCTCGATCTTTTTCAATCGACTGAAGTCCCAACCAATTCGTTTACCAACTCTATTGTAAAATTTCTTGTAATTAACCTGACTCATGTTTTGATTATATCGCAAAGTGGTATCATACATTTATGAAAGTCTATCTAATCAGGCATGCTATGAGTGTGGATGCAAAAAGAGGAATATCACAAAGAGATAACTCGCCATTGGCTAAAGATGCAATTAAAGATAAATCTATTAGTTATTATAAAGAATTAGAATTTGATAAAGTATTATGTTCTCCACTGCTTCGAGCGACACAAACAGCAGAAAAACTTTTTGGGAATTTTGAAATTGTAGATTACATATATGAATATAAAAGACCTACAGAACTTGATGGAGTTCCAAGAAAAGAAGCTAGAAAATTCTGGGAAAAACATTGGCCGAAATCGAGTACGGATCCCAACTGGAGCCATGACGGCAGCGAAAGCTTCAATACAATGGTCACAAGGGCTGATAAGTTTTATAAGTTCTTAAAGGGCTTGAAGTACAAAAGAGTTGCCGTAGTTGGCCATTCTATATTTTTTAGACATTTATTGTCTATACATGCACTTGGTAAGAAAAATTACACAATTGACAAGTATTACAAACTTTCCATGTTTATTAAACCCTATCCTCTGCACTACTTAAAGATGGAGCTATAAGATGACAAGAGTAGCAATAAGAGCTGTCGCAGTTTTAGTAAAAGACGATAAAGTATTGCTTGTACACAGAACTCGTAATGGAAAAGAATTTTGGGTTTTTCCGGGTGGAGGAGTTGAGGAAGGCGAAAATGTAGAAGAAGCGGTCGTCCGTGAAGTGGAAGAAGAGGCAAGTACTAAATGTAAAATAGTTAAACTTCTTTATACCCATATCTACTCGAATTTAGGACATAAACAATTCTATTACCTATGCGATTACATATCAGGAAACCCAAAATTAGGTGATTTTAATGAATTAGAGACAATGAAAAATGAAGATCAAACTTATGAACCGGGTTGGATAAAAATTGAAAGTCTATCCAAGAAATTAGTCTATCCTTTGGAAATTCGAGACTGGCTGATTGAAGATTATAGGACGGATTTCAAAAACACACCGAGAGCTGCAACCTTAAAATCCACCGAGCTTCGTCAAGAGTTATAAATTCCTTTTTTATACTGTCTCATTTGTCTCATTTAGCCTCAAGTGTGATACACTTTTGACAAGCGGTTACGGGTCGGGAAGGTTCGAAACCCACCTGCTCAATTATCCCAGAATAGTACGGTAAGTATGGGATCAAGTGGGTCCAGACCCGCATGCTCAATTCGCTGGGAATAGTACCGTAAGTATGGGATCAAGTGGTGGCAGACCGACCTGCTCAATTAGCTCGGATTAGGAACCCCAGGTTCGATGTCCAGATATGGGACTGGAAGGGCCCAGACCGACCTGCTCAGCCAAGACGGGCAGGTGTGTGACCACATGCTCGTGGTTCACGTTCCGATTGACATGGATAGCACAAAAGATTTCATCTCAAAATACATCAAAAATTCTCTAATGATGCTTAGTGACGTGAACTCGTTTATTTTTTTAAGATCAAAAACCGGGCTACCAATCTTAAAAGAATATAAATTGGGCGGTGGGAATCACCTTTCTCTAATAGGACAATTTGCAATATTGAATTTTATTTCAAAGATTCACTTAGTGCTTAACATAGGTAGAGAGGCTTATGTTGGATCCGAGAAAGTTATTAAAATTAAAGGGATCAAGAAAAGCGCTCCATCAGAAATAAAGAAATATGTGCGAGTGCCCAAAATAGGCGAAATAAACGAAAAGCAAGCATTTGTGCTTCTTGTTATAAAATATCCGAAAGACATTGGCATACCCAAAATAAAAGATAAAATTGAAAAGATATGGGATGATATCCGAAATAAAATCAGCCACCTTGCCACCATAGAAGTAGACAATATTGCAGTGACCTTGCACTATCCCACAATAGAATATCGCCAAATTTTCGAGGAAGCCAAAGAATGGACCTTAGCTAAGCCTTTTGTTGTTATCAGTCCGGCTAATAGAGAAAAACACAAAGCTAAAATAAAAAGAGAGGATCCAGATTTGGAAAAGCCACTATCAAAAATTATGTGGAATGCAGCCAGTGATATTGTGATTGTAGATTTTTTAAATATCGCCATACAAGAAATTTCCGATTGGATAATTGAAAATATAAATAAAGGTGTTTATCGCGAAGATAATATATCTGAAACAAAAGAATGGATAAAAATTAACTTTAGGTCAAAGGGTTAATAAAATATATCAGTTATGAGATTGCAAATATTAGATAAATTAACAGTTGAGTTGAAAAAAGAAATTAAAAGTGAAATTCAAGTTGTTTTTATCTTGTCGAAAATTAGAAAATTATTGGAGTGGGAGAATGCAAAGGGCAGATATAAGATCCTAAACTTTTATTGCAATTGGGTACTTCACAATAAAATCGACAGGACAGAGCCAGTTGGAAAAATCTTAAGAGATTTTATTGTTAATAAAGCAGATCGGTATAAACTAGTTTTTCATGAAGAATTTAAAAAAGAATTTAGAAGATTTCTGAAAGATTACAATCTTCCCGTTTTGAGCCCGATTTCGATGGAAAAATTTAAAAACGAACTAAATAAGGCACTATCAGAGACTCCAGTCGAAATAGTTATAGGAACTCGTTACAGAATCAAACTTGGCGACCCTGAAGCTGCGAATTTGAATTATGTAATTGTTCCATTGAAGGAACCCAAGACCTAAAGATCCTTTTAGCGGGTTCGGGTTATGGGCTCATAAGGGTCCTGACCTGTAAGCTCAGCAAATATTTCAACTTGGATTCGAACTCTTACTCCATTAAAATATAATAAATATGAGAAACTCTCCTCCAATAGTTATTCTGTTTAATGGTCCTCCTGGAGTTGGCAAATCCACTATAGCGAAAGAATTAGCAAAAAAGTCAAGATACGGTGCTTTCACTGATGTTGATAGTTTGAGACACCATATATTTGGTGGAGTCGTTAGTGCAAGAAACCAGAAAAAAGACACTAATGAGTTTGAAAGACAAAGACTACTTGCAGCCGATAATGTATCGTGCATGGCAAATAACTATGTTAGATATGGATTTAACTATTTTATTTCTGACTTGGTTAAGATACCTTCAGTCATTAAGAGGTATAGAAATCATTTTAAAGATATTAATTTCTATCATGTAATTTTGAGGGCCGACATAGAAGAATTAGAAAAACGTGATGCTTCAAGAACTGGTCTGAAATTGCACGGAAAAGAAGTGATAGAAAAAATAAATAAAGAAATGCGTGAGCTCGACTATAGTGACTGTGTAACCATCGACACAACAAACAAAAGTGTTCAAGCAACGGTCAACCTCGTTCTCGAAAAGTTAGGACTTAATTTTAAAGACGGACAGTTTTACTCTAAGTAATAAAACTACGATATTAGGTCAAATTGAGGATTAACACAGGTTTGCTTGTTGTAAAATAGGTTCGAAGTCTGCCCCCTCCTTAGGCGGGCAGACATGGTTCGCAGCCTAAACTAAAATAAATGAAGAGAATTTTACATAAACTTGGCTTGAGTCCGGATAACTCTATCGTTATCGGCTCGGGTATTCTTGAAGCGCTTGGGATACGGAAAAGTAAAGATATAGATATCGTCGTGAATCAAGAGGCTTATGACTCTTTGAGAAAATCTGGACAGTTTAATGTCACAGAAAACCACGGCCGCGAAATCCTCCATGATGATAAATTTGAGATTGGAACAAGTTGGACTGTATTGGGCAAAACTTACAGATTTAAGGATTTTATTGACGAATCAATAATTGTCGATGGTGTCAGATACATAACAATCAACTTTCTATACAGAGCAAAGAAGAGCTGGATTCGTAGAAAAAACGCTCGTCAGAAAGATATAGAAGACGTAAAGTTAATTGAGGCGTACCTGAGCAAATTATGAGAACCAGAAGGGTCTAGACCGTCCTGCTCAATTAGCTCGGATTAGGAACCCCAGGTTCGATGTCCAGATATGGGACTGGAAGGGCCCAGACCGACAAGCTCAGCCAGCATAAACATAAATGAATATCTCACAGCAAGTCAATACCATTGGTAACGCGTTTATGGACAGCCTCAAAAAAATCTTGGGTAAAAAACTGTATGGAGTATATATTTACGGAGCCGCAGCTTTCCCAGATAAATTACCTACGGGAGATATCGACTTCCATGTCATTTTAACAAGAAGTCTTACAGAAAACGAAAAACTGCAGCTGGAAAAGCTTCACGAGTCTATTGCCCAAAGATTTCCGCCGCTTGGAGGAGAGCTCGATGGTTATTACATCCTCTTAAAAGATACTGTTAAGAAGGTCCCACCCAAAAGTCAAATGTGGAAACGAGCAACTGATACTTCATGGGCCCTACATCGTGAGCATATTTTAGCGGGCAGGTGTATTGTTTTTTACGGACCTGATCCAAAAGAGATATACCAGCCTGCCGAGTGGTCAGAGATTGAAACTGCACTATATGGCGAGTTGGACTTTGTTGAAAAAAATCTTCAAAATTACCCGGATTATTGCATTCTTAACCTCTGTCGCTTGATTTATAGCTTTGAGACAAAAGACGTTGTTATTTCAAAAGACAAAGCATCTGAGTGGGCCATTAAAGCCCTACCTCAATGGAAAGAACTTATTAAACTCGCAAGAAAGTCATACGAACACCGGGCATCGCAGAAAGACAAAGAGTTCATGAGTTCTGAGGTTGGAAAATTTCTTGAATTTGCGAAAAAGCGCGTTCAATCTCAAACGAAAGAATAAAATTGTATATAGGCCTAAAAGTTCTAGACCGATCTGGTCAGCAAAACAAAGTCTTTTTAAATTTAGGCCTCAATTCTAGAAAAAAGATAGCTTCCAATTAATAACAAAATAATCCCAACAATACTTAACACCGAGACATCTGTTGTTAACCCAAAATGAGTGGTGCCTACCAAAACCTGCCTAAGGCCATCGACTCCGTAAGTTAATGGGTTGATATAGGAAACAACTTGGATTAGTCTGGGAACATTATTTAGCGGGAAAATGGCTCCCGATAAGAAAAAGGTAGGCATAACCAAAAAATTCATAATTAGCTGGAAGCCATGAAAATCTTTCATTAAGGAAGCAATTGCTGTTCCTAAAGCGCTGAATAGAAGGGCAACTAAAAACATCAAGCAAACTGCGAGAGGAATTATGGTAAGACTTTTAGGCTTAAATCCCACTAATAAAGTCAAGAGGAGGACTATAAGGCCCTGAAAAGTGGCAACTGTTGCCCCGCCGAGTACTCTACCTAGAACAACCTCCAATCTTGAGACAGGGGCGACTAAGGTTGCTTTTAGAAAACCAAATTGTCTGTCCCAAATAAGTTCTATTCCCGAAAAGACAGCCATAAATAAGATTGCCTGACTTATAACACCAGGGGTTAGGAAGTTAATATAATTGCCACCACCGGCTTTTTCAAACACTGGCCCCAAACCAAAACCCAAAGCCACCAAAAACAAAAGCGGTTGGCCGATAGAGCCGATAATTCGAGATTTTGACCGCCAATATCTCTTAATCTGCCTCAACCACATAATGTAAATAATATTAATCATCTTTGTCTTCTCCTAAATCTATTCATTCTTAGTCTCGCTCTATCTTGTATACCAGCATTCTCTTCTCTAATAGTTTTACCGGTTAAAGCCAAGTAGGCGGATTCTAAAGTTTTAGTTTTGGTTTCTTTTTTGAGAGATTCCGTTCTTCCTTGGGCAATAATCTTGCCGTGATCGATAATAGCGATAGTTTTGGCCATTTTTTCTGCCTCTTCCATATAATGGGTAGTAAAGAAAATAGTTGTTTGATATTTTTTGTTCAACTGTTTTATATGGTCCCAAATTTTATGTCTGGTTTGGGGGTCAAGTCCCAAAGTTGGCTCGTCTAGAAAAAGTAGTTTTGGATGATGGAGTAAGCCTCTGGCAATCTCGAGCCTTCTTCTCATCCCCCCAGAATAAGTTTTAACTAAATTATTCTTCCGGTTCCACAAATCAACAATTTCCAAGAGATCCTGGATTCTTTTTTTTCTTGTTTTTTTAGGAATTTTATACAGGACGCCATGGAATTCCATATTTTCATAAGCAGTCAACTCATCGTCTAAACTAGAATCTTGGAAAACAATTCCGAAGGACTTTCTCACCTCGTCTTGCTGGCTTAACGGGTCAAAACCGTTGACTAGCATCTGTCCTTCTGTTGACCTCAAAAGGGTAGTCAACATTCTGATAGTAGTTGTTTTACCAGCGCCATTGGGTCCAAGAAAGGCAAATATATCTCCTTTTTTTACTTCAAAAGAAATATTGTCAACGGCAACAAGACTATTGAACCTCCTGGTTAAGCTGTTAACCTTAATGATTGGCTGTTGTTTTTTATCAGACATATTTTCTATAGAGAACGTTATAATTATAGAAGCAGGTTCTAGCTTTGTCCACAGTTCGCAGCAAAGAAATTTGGCCTTGAAAATTATCATCTAACTAGGCTGTTCGAACCCTCAGGATGTTATGAAAAATTTAAGAAAATATGGAAAAGCCCCTTACAACATTGTTGTTGTTCATGGAGGTCCTGGTGCACTTGGAGAAATGGCCCCTGTAGCTAGACATCTATCAAAGAAACAAGGAGTATTGGAACCGCTTCAAACAAGGAATTCTATTAAAGAACAAGTTCTAGAACTCAAAACCATCATTGAAAAAAATGCCCAATTGCCAGTTACGCTTATTGGTTGGTCATGGGGTGCTTGGTTAAGTCTTATACTAACAGCAAAATATCCAAAATTAGTAAAGAAATTAATTCTCGTTAGCAGTGGTCCATTTGAGGTCAAATATGCAAAGCGGATAATGAATACTAGAATGAGCAGGCTTACAGAAGAAAAAAGAAAAAAGCTAAATTCTTTATTCGCCAATTTAGAAGATTTAAAAAAGAATGAGCAAAAATCTGCATTTGATGAAATTGGAAGACTAATAAACAAAGCTGACTCTTTTAGTCTTATTCCCTATAAGAATGAAGTAATAAAAACACAGCCAGAAATTTATGAAAGAGTATGGAGTGAGGCAAGTAAATTACGAAAAAATGGTAGTTTACTTGGGCTGGGAAAAAATATTCGCTGTTCAGTAGTAGCCATTCACGGAGATTTTGACCCGCATCCTGCAGAAGGGGTTGAGCTACCCTTGAAAAAAGTAATAAAAAACTTCCGATTTATTTTGCTGAATAAATGCGGACACCATCCTTGGTATGAAAGGTATACGAAAGACGAATTTTATAGCCTTTTAATAAAAGAGGTGTCCTGAATTAAAAACTATAATTAAAGGCAGGAATTTCAATAAAATTTGAAATAAAATAGGTTCGATCAAAAAATAGCCCAAGTCAAGAAAAAAAGGGGCAGGCCGTGTGTGTAGTTATTGGTAGCGCTAGTGGATATAAAGAAGCGGTCGGTCAATGGTTTCCGCCCGAGCCTGATACGAAGGATGTTGAAGTAAAATGCGGTGTTCTAGAGTAATTTTATAAGGATAGAAAGGGACTAGACCGGGAAGCTCAATTAGCTCGGATTAGGAACCCCAGGTTCGATGTCCAGATATGGGACTGGAAGGGCCCAGACCGACAAGCTCAGTCAGTTACAAAACAGATTCCATAAATAATGAATAAAAAAATTGCTGTTTTAATATTTATTGACCATGAAGGAAACTTACTCCTTCAGGAAAGGGGTAATTATTCAAAGGCGGGAGAAAAGCATGGCTATTTTGGGGGAAACATTGAAAATGGAGAAAAACCCAAAGACGCATTAATAAGGGAGTTGAAAGAAGAATTGGGCTATATTCCTGATAATATTAAGTTCTGGAAAAAAGTTGATTTTTTGTGCACAGCAGAAGGAAAGTATAATAATTTCGGAGTTACTATTTATATATTTATTAGCCCTTTAACCAAAAAATTGGAGGATATTAAAGTATATGAGGGTGAAGACAAGATAATGACTACTCTTGACGAAGAGTTAAAAAGTCATAATATCATTGGTGGATACGAAATTGTTCTCAAGGAAATAAAAAACCATTTTGCTGAGGTGTTGAAGTTGCTTTAAAGTTATAGGCAATACAGATAACGAGGTTCTAGACTAACCTGCTACCAATCGTTGTGTCTCCATCAGATATAATTAATTTTTCCTTTCTTATTTCCTTATTCTTTTTATCTCTTTACTGCTGTATCCTGGACCCATCCACGTCATTATATCGATAGGAACACCATTTGTAACTACTTTGTCAGCGCAATGATCGCAAAATGGCAATCTATCTCCACAACAAACTACCGTACAACCCTGCCTTACTTCGTTTAAAGGCAATCCGTTCCTCGAACACCTCCACTGATTATCTAAAATTATGGGGTGATTTACATCAATGGCACCTGGAATCTCTCCCTCTCCACCAAGATTTATAACTATCTCTTTCATTGCGGCAATTATATCCTATAGATTTAATGATAACAAGCACTTTATTCTAGAATCTTGTTTAATTTGCCGTTTTTACCTTATAGTAGTTTTAAAGAGGAAGGATTCCTTTTAAGTTAAAATGACAGAAGGGTTCCAGACCGACATGCTCAGCTGAAATTCTAGCAATCGTTGACTGAGAGTGATATAATTTAGTTGTATGGAAGCAATCGCCAATCAATAAAGCGATTGCCTGGTAAGAGAATCTTGTTTCTTCGGAGCAGTAAAGATCTACAGACAGTCGCTTCATTTAGGCAGAGATGCTCCCTTAGAAGGGGTGAAAATAATGTCAAATTATCACGTTACAAAAAACGACGATGGAAGTTGGAATGCCAAAAAGGCAGGTGCAGACAGGGTGTCTGGAATTTACTCCACCCAAAGAAAGGCTGAGAAAGAGGCAAAGAGGTTTTCTGCAAGCTCTGGGGGCGGGGAGGTGAGAATTCATGGATTGGATGGGAAAATCAGAGATAGTGACACGGTAACACCAGGAAGAAACCCATTTCCACCAAGAGACAGGAAACATTAACTACAATGTTAACAAAAGAAAAAAGACAAAGTTTGTCTGAGGCAGAAAAACATGCTTCGACTGGTACTGCTCACAACAAACAACTTATTTCTATTCAGGCAGATACTATTCTGTCTGTTGATGATCTTGAGAGAGAAGTGATTAAATTGAGAAAAACAATCGTTTTTCTCAATAGTGAAAACAACAATCTTCAGAAAAGATTGGCTTTGCTTACAATAGTGACGGTTTTTTTAACAATAGTGCAAGTAATCAAAATATTCGTTTAGTCTGGATAAACTCTTGTGATTACTGTCCAGGTTTGACTAGATATGGGATTGAACGGGTCTAGACCGGGGAGTTCAGCCCAGCAGCTCACTTCATCTTAGTTTGTCGGGTAAGGCTATTCGAAACGAAGAGACTTCCCAAGGTCTGTCTTTAAATGTTCCTGCCTTCTTGAACTCTTCAATGAAATCGAAATATTCGAAAAAACCCCAAGGGGCCTCGTGAAGTTGATTATCTGTCGTCAATACATAAGCTTTAATCAAATACTGGATTGGCAACCATCCCCGTTGAAGTAGGGCAAGGGAAGTTTCCTCGTCAAAAGGCTCATTCCACATCTGGCGAAAAAATTTGAGGGGGGGTCTTTCACTTGAGCAACATAACCTGTTAACGGTCTGAATGTTTCGGCGTCTTCAAGAAATCGTTCTTCAAAATCAGGGATAACTTCTTTTACTTGGTTCTTGAGAGCATTCCAGCCTTCTTGTGGGTTCTGAACAGAGAATAATCTTCCTTCACCAACAATAAACAAAGCGGCTCCAAATTTTGTTATTGTGAAGAGTTCTGGGCGTTCTTGATAGTCGTCTGCAGAATACGTACGTTCGTTGTCAATATATGATACTTGTCCTCCATGGAGAACTTCTTCCATAACCTCCATTTCTCTAAGAGCTTTATTCCCTTTTGGGCTAGAAAGGAAAGTATTGGCTTTTTCGTAGAGATGAAGAATTTCATGATTACTTAGCAGTTGTTCGCTGCCCGTCAGTAATTCCCTCATTTAGCCTCGCATTCTACGCCTTAAACAATAATTAGTAAAGAGTATCATTCCCCTATATAGATACCTCTAGGAGTTATAAAAGTTATTTAAAATTGCAGAAAGGTTGGAACAACGCAGGGCTCAGTATTTGTGATAAAAAAAGTTCGAAGTCTGTCCCCTCCATAGACGGGCAGGCACTGTTCGCAGCAAGCTAAAAAATGGGCGTTAAAAAGAACTGGTCTGGTTACGTTACAAAGAATAGTATTGCCCTTGATTTAGAGGAAGGTGTTTTCACTTGGGATGATCCAGGGCAGATTGCTGCTTCTCTTAAACAATCAGCGGAAAACAGCTCAAGACGCAGGGCCTCTCCTTTTCAATCAGCCATGTCAATGTTGAATTTTTATATCAACCGGGCAGGAAAAAGACTGCCGCCGGAGAGAAGAAAAACTTTGGAACAGGCAAAAGTCGAATTACGAAAACTTTTTCAAAAATATTGAACGGGTCTAAACCGACCTGCTCAGCTAGATTGGAAATCTTGGAACTCCTCCAGCCTAAAATCCCGTGAGTTCGCATATTTCTTTCATTAAAGCCCAATAAGATGTATAATATTGCTTGTTGCCTGCTTTAGGATTCTTCTTTTCTCCCTAAAGGAAATATTATTGTTTTATCTGTGAAAGTTATTTTATGAATCAAGTTACCAATTTTGACGTATTAATTGTTTACTCTGAAAAACTCGCTAACAGTGCGAGTTCTGTGTCTGGAGACATCACCGCGCCTTTTCCTAAAGAGTCTAATAACGAAAGTTACAATTTAGTTTATGGTTACTTTCTAAAAACCTGTCGAAAAAATAAATTAAAAGCAGCCTTCACTACATCTGCTGATATTATTGGTGCTGGTTTAGTCAGAAGTTATTGGCTTTTCGAAAATAAAACTTGGATAAAGATCCGAAAAACAGGCTTTTCTAAAATGATTTTTGACAAATTCTCCCCAACGAGTAAAAGCAGAAAAATGAAGCGTAATTTGCTTTTTTCTTCAAAACGAATCAGGCCGTTTAACGATCCATACCTTTTTGACCTTTGTTTTGATAAACAGAAAACCTATAAAATGCTAAATAATTTTTCTATACCCACAGTAACAATAGAAGATAGTACGAGACAAGGTGTTATAAAGGCGCAAAAGCTCCTAAAGGAAAAAATAGCCAAACATAAAAACAGAAGCGACTTCTCAGAAGAGGTGGTAATGAAGGATAGATTTGGAGCTGGCGGGTTAAATGTTTACAAATTCGGTAACGACCAGACTGAAATGATGATTGCCTCAGTAAAAAAGTATAAAAGTGTATCTTTTATCATCCAACCCTTTGTGAAATTTGATAAAGGTTTCAGCATTCAAAACTCTTCCAGATCAACCGACATAAGGCTGATATATTTAGGACAAAAAATTGTTCAAACATACATAAGAATTGCCAAAAAAGGAGATTTTAGATGCAATGAGCACGCAGGTGGATTGCTAAAATATATATCCAAAAGCGAAGTTCCCTTGGAAATAACAGCGGTTTCTAAAAGTATAGCCAATACCTTGAATAAAAAGTCTTCGTTGTTTGCTCTTGATTTCATCGCGAGCAATGACGGTAATATTTATCTTCTGGAAGCAAATACTGGACCGGGGTTGGATTGGAATTTATCAATCAAGGAAAACGAAATCGAAGCTAAGAAACTAATGAGAATAATTATAAAAGAAATAGTTAGACGGATTAGCTCGTCAAACAATACTTCTGAAAGAAAAGCTGTAGTAGCTACAGTAAATACTCCTATGATCAGCGAGTACCCAGTATCACCAAATATATTAACAACGACATAAACTACTTAATTTTTATTAGTAGCTTGACACGTCTCCTTTTGTATACTGTCTTATTTATCTTATTCAGCCTCAGTTGTGATACACTCGGAGTAAGCAACTGTGGGCTCGAAGGGTTCTAGACCGATCTAGTCAGCACCAACTTCTCCTCAAGATAACTCTCATCCACCCTGGACGGTTAGAACCTAAAGATTATATCATGTAAGTAATGAAATTAACTGTTTTAGTTGACAACAATACGTTTACAGATGAACATTTTTTAGGAGAACCTGGGTTGTGTTATTGGATAGAAACAGATGGCAAGAAGATTTTGTTTGATACGGGTTTTTCAGATGTTTATCTTAAAAATGCCAAAAAACTAAATATTGATTTATCTAACACAGATTGCATTGTTCTAAGTCATGGCCACAATGACCATACAACCGGTCTGAAGAGCTTCCCCCATTCTTCTAAGAAAATTGATTTAATTTCTCATCCAGATTGTCTTTTTGCCTAAATATCTATCAGACGATTACTATATCGGTTCACCAGTTTCTAAAAAAGAAGCCGGTAAAAACTTCAACTATATTCAATCAAAAACACCCTATTTCATAACCCAAAATATTGCTTTTCTGGGAGAGATAAAAGAAAATTATGGTTTTGAGAAAAGAAAACCGATTGGTTTTATTATTAGAAATAATGAGAAAGAAGACGACCTGTTATTTGATGATTCTGCATTAGCGGTTAGAACAAAAAGGGGTGTAGTAGTTGTGACAGGCTGTTCTCACTCTGGAATCTGCAATATTGTGGCAACAGCAAAAACGGTCTTTAATGTCAAAAATGTATACTCTGTTATTGGAGGATTCCATCTTAGAGGAAAATATAAAAAAAGACTAACAAAGACAGTAGAAGTATTAAAGAAAGAAGTAAATGGACCTATTTACCCTGCTCATTGTTCAGATTTTAAAGCTAAATGTTTTCTCGCAAAACATTTAAGAACAGAAGAAGTTTTTGTGAGTAAAATTATCAAGGCCGATGTGATCGAGCTAAGGAGATGATTTTCCTGGCCACGTTTACACCTGTCACCTTTGCAAACCCAGCAAACTGGGGAGAGAGGTTTGCCTCTAGAAAATAGTACTTATCATCCTCTGCCTGAATTACGTCTACTCCAACAAAATCAGCTTTTGGTCCCCTAGTGATTCTTATAGCGTCTTGTTTTATTTTCTTGGGAAGATCGTTAACAGCTTTGTTGATTTTTACCCAGATTCTTCCTTCATTCTTTAGATAGATGTTCTTGCCAACGATGCCAAGAATTCTGTGTTTTAAAAGTAGGATCCTGTATTCGTTTTTTGCTTTGTGGTATTTTTGAATGATGTACTTAAGAGGGTCTTTTCCCACGAAGAAACTCTCCATTTCTTTAGGCTTGTTAAAAATACGTACTCCCCGACCCCGTGAGCCAATTCTAGGTTTTACTATCACCGGGAACCTCAAGAGTCTGTTTATGTTTCTAGCCAGGAAAGTTTCAGGAGTTGTAATTCCAAGCTTAATAAAGAGGTCAACCTGAAATAATTTATCTTCGTAGAAAGGAAATTTGGAGTAGCGCTCTCTATCGAGTAAGACGTTCTCGTAATATTTCTTCAGTATCTTCTTGGTAAAGAAACTATAGTCACTTTTGCTATTGTATGGGTCTCTTAGGATTATTTTGTCGTGTCGATTTATAGAAAGTGGATTGAGACTTGAATCGAAGATCTTACCATTTTTATAGACAAGCTCCTCACAAAAGTAGGTTTGGCAAGGTAATGACATTTTCTCTGCCTCCTTTTCTATTGCTTTTCCTCCTCTGTCAACTTTGGTGGTGAATAATACAAGCTTCATGTCGGTCCAATTATATAATTTCTGCCTATTTAATTCATTGCTAAAGAGAAAAACTTTGCTTACACTTTAGCTAGTGGTTTATAGCCTGATTTTTTTCTTACAACTTTTAATTCTTTTCTTGCTCTCTCGTATTCTCATCCGCGAGCTTTCTGGGCTTTTTTACCGAGTGACTAAAAGTCGCAAGTGGACTGTTTATCTTTTGGCAATAATATTTTTACCGGGAACATTCATTCACGAGGTCGCCCATTTTTTGGTGGCCCTGGGCCTCTTGGTTCCGGTAGGGCAAATTGAACTTTTACCAAAGATTGACAAAAATGACCAAGTCAAACTTGGAAGCCTCTCTGTTGGTAAAACCGACCCAATCAGAAAAACCCTTATCGGTATCGCGCCATTTATCTTGGGAACAACAATAATTCTTACAAGCCTTTACTGGACGACAACAAATAACCTGACCGAAAACCCCCTGGTCCTAGTTTTGATCGGCTATCTTGTTTTTCAAATCGCAAACACGATGTTTGCCAGTAAAAAAGATTTAGAAGATGCATGGAAGCTTATTGTTATTTTTATGGCCCTTTACGCAATTTTATATTTCCTGGGCCTTCGCCTCCCATCCATCAACCCAAATACACTTTTTTCAAATGAACTCATCGAGCTTGTTAAAAAAGCAAACATATTCTTACTGGTCCCCCTCGCCCTCGATTTTGTCATCATCATTTTTCTCAAATCCCTCCAGTACTTAACACTTTGAAAGAATATCTTCTTTTAAGAAGAACAGGAGGTAAAAGAGCTAATTCTAATAAGAGTATTGTTTTGTTAAAATTAGATTTATATCAGTCGCCTGCTCAGCCAGTTGGAAATTTTTGGGCAAGGCGATTAAGATTGAAGGGGGGTGATGAGGATGGTTTATAACTTGACCTCTGATGCAGAAAAACAGAATGAAAAAGGGAAAAATTTAGCTCGAGCCAGGCAATCCTTGATTGAAGAGCTTGATGCCATCAATGTTTATGAGGAAAGAATTCAAGCAAGCAAAGACAAGAACTTGAAAAAAATTCTTTCCCACAACCGCGATGAAGAAAAAGAACATGCTGTTATGCTCATTGAGTATTTAAGAAAAAATGATTTAACCTTTAATAAGATGTTTGATGAGCATGACTAAATTAAAACACCTCTTAAAAACCTAATGTTTTGTGAGCGGCCGTCCATCCAAAAGTGTAGGTATCATTCTTGGTTGGAATGAAATGCGAAAGATAAATTTTATGATATCCTTAAAAGTGAAATGAAAATATATATTGCTCACTCAACAAAATTTAACTTCAAAGACGGGTTATACACGCCGATTAAAAACTCGCGTCTATATCGCGAGCACGAAGTAATGTTACCTCATGACAACCATAGTTTTTTTAACTCAAGAGAATATATCACAAACTGCGATGTAGTTATTACAGAAGTTTCGTATCCCTCAACGGGCATGGGCATTGAATTAGGATTGGCAAGTTATACCTCAACTCCAATAATCTGTATCTACAAAAAGAAAACAAAGCCCTCAAGATCATTAAAAGAAATATCAAAGACATTCATTGAATACCAAGATTCTGACGATTTGATTACTAGACTAGAGGTAGCCCTAGACAAATTCAATCGCTAAAATTTTGACTTTGTTGGTATTAAATGTTTACATTAATAAATCTAAAAAGGAGGTGAGATGAATGAGCATCGTTGACATAATTATCAATTCTCTTCAAGAACTAGCGAATCAGTTGGTTACTTTTGTTCCCAAGGTTGTCATTGCCATCTTTATCTGGTTTATTGGTAAATCAATAATTAAATTACTTATCAGACTGGTCAAGAAAATTGATATCAAAGGAACGGAAATAGACAATAGAATTATTGATTGGCTAGCAAGAATAGTCTTAGTTTTGGGCAAATTTTTCCTGATTCTTATCATTCTCGACTATTTCGGAGTCGGCAGAACAATAATCAATGCGATTGTCAGTGGTTTGACTTTTGCCGTCGCCATTACCATCGGTATTGCATTTGGTTATGCCCTAAAGCCAGAGGCCAGAGATCTTATTGACTTACTGAAAAAACAAATCAGGAAATAAAGACGAACTCTGTTACACTTAGGCAATGTCAGAAACTGGAGAGAGTAAGCTGAAATTACCCAGGCGCCGGAGAATTGAGCCTGGAGAAGCTGAACAAATTGCTAAGGCGGGCGGGGCAGCCGCTCAAGAGATAGAGCCAGCCAAACTTCCTGAGGATAAACCAGAAGCGGAAAAAATCTCCAAGAACTAACTCTTAATCTCTAATTTTATCCGCGGAACAGAGAATCCCAACCTTAGAAGAAATCCAGATACGTCACATACATCTCTCTTTCTCTCAAGCAACAGTGGAGGCCGACTTTTTTCTTTCTCAATTAGGGATTGGCAAAAAAAGATTTTCTAAGCCTTTCTTTGATTCTTTATATAGCAATTGTGTGGTGTTAATAAGAAGTTCTGAGAGATATGAGAACGAAATGGAAGAGTTAAGGAAATCACTTGGAATAGAAATGAACACCTTATCTGCCAATATGCAGTTGTTTCTTTCTCCAAGTTTGCTTTACGATCCGCCTAGCCCCCTAGAAGAAGCCGCCAGAAAGCGCGGAGTAACAATAAGGACAAAGGGCCCTCAGGCAATATTATTTCTTCTTGATGGTATTCCTCAAGAGGCTGAGAACAAAGGAAATTTTACTGCCAATCTTTTATTTATTAACCATCTAACAGGAGCCTTACTTGAGAAAAGATATCCTTTTGAAAAAGGAGAAAGGCCGATTGAATTTCAACAAATAGCAAGAGAGGGGCTTGAGATAGTAAAAGATTATTTAAGAAAATTAGAAGCTCATCCTGATCTGGGGAAAGGATTGAATTTGGCACCGCGGATTGCCCGGATTGCCTCCCTTGATGAGAATGGTCTTGACCAGGAAGCACAAAAGATAACTTTATGTCAGACTCTGGCCGAAGATGAGTGAGCATTTTTTATTTTTTTGTGCTAGAATCATTAGGTGTCGGAAAACACGGAAGAGAAACCAGCTAGAATTATCAGTAAGCGAAAGTTCTTAATCATCCTTGGACTCATCCTTTTACTTGGAGCTGGAGCCCTTTATTACTTCAGAAGTCTATTTATTGTTGCCTTGATCAATGGCCAACCAATCACCAGGCTGCATTTAATTCAAGAGTTGGAAAAACAAGGCGGTAAGCAAATCCTTGATGGTATTGTGACCAAAACCCTGGTTTTACAAAAGGCTAAAAAACAAAATATCAGCATCAGCGAGCAGGAAATAAATGGGGAAATTCAAAAAATAGAAGAAAATCTCAAGGCGCAAAACCAAAAACTTGAGGATATCTTGGCCTATCAGAATACAACTAGGGAAGAGCTTGTCGAGCAGATTAGGATGCAGATGATTCTTGAAAAACTAGTGGAAACAAATATTGAGGTAAGCGATGAGGAAGTGGAAGAATATCTGGAAACAAATAAAGATATTTTCCCTGAAGAGATGGAGCCTGAGGAAATGAAACAAACGGCCAGAGAACAGCTTGGCCAGCAAAAATTAAATCAAGAAATCCAATCTCTCCTAGAATTATTAAGGCAAGAAGCTCAAATTAATTATTTTGTGGAGTTTAATTTCTGAAGCAATAACTTCCAAAAAGAGGCTCTTTTTCTTTTCTTTTCAAATACCAGCCTTGACCAAACAGAAACAATAACCCACTTCCCTCTCTCATTTTTCCTGGCCACCACCTCAATCTTTTGGTTACCGTAAGTTTTATAATAAACCCAGGCCCCGCGGCTTTGGGCATATCTTGACTGATCTGGTCGGCGCCAGGTTGCCCAGGCATCACCCTGCTTTATCCCTCGCTCTTTAAGTCTTTGAAGAGCATGGTTTGTCCAGATTACACCACCAAAATTTCTATCCATTGCTTTTATCTGAGAATGTCGTCAAGAATCTCCGAGGCTAAATCCTCTATTTCTTGCTTGAGCAATTTTTCAATATCAGCCTCAATCTTTTCTTTTAAATAATTAAACAAGCCCTCATCATAAGGTGTCTCAATAAATTTTCCCAAAAAATCTTCATGATGTTCACGAGGGAGCTTAGCCAGTAACCAATCTAAAACCCGTTGATGAATCAACTCATCCACTATCTGCCAAAGTTCTTCTCTCTCTTCCGTTGTTTGAGCAAGACTTTTTATATGGATCTCAATCCTCTCAAAGCTAATCAGTTTGTCATAAAAAACAAGGCTCATATCTATATCCTGTCTAAGGCAACTTCCGGTAGACTGATTTTATTATAATCCACCGGCCCTAAAGGAACTTTGTTTTCCGGGTCATCAACAAAAAACAAAATCACAGCCCCTTTTTTATAGCGGGATCCTCCCAAATAGTGCATTGTCTCCGGGCTAGCACCAAAGCTCTTGCCTGTCCAGGCCGCTGGCCCGGCATCAGCAATTGCGGCCACTACAGCATTGCCATTCTTGACATTGACAATCAAAACCTTCCGATATTTATACCAATCTCGCAAATAAGGTTGCCGCCTATTCCAATCTGGAAGATAGAGTGTCTGAACAACAGCATACCATTTTTCTATTTCTGCCAACTCCGGAGTTAACTTGTTTTTAGAAGAAGCAAAGTAACCCCAGGCACCAAGCCCAGGAGCCATCCCTTCCCGTAAAATAACACTTTCGCCGTGTTGTCTCAAAGAATCACCGGGGTAACGTCTAAGATGTTGTTCAGCACCAACATAGCCATATGTTGTATTTAAATGTTCTCCCTCAAGGGTAGCCTTAGTTTTAATACCAATTATTTCCTTAAAGAGTTTTTCAAGATATTTCTCCTCAGTCCGCGTCAGAGGACTTACTCTTTTGGGTAGAATCTTGGGTAAGGCATCAAGTAAAAGTTTCTGTTGTATTGGTACGGTTATTGCCTGCTGGTTTAATTTCTCGACTATCTTGCTCGGAAGAGAAAGGGCTTTTTTGCCAACTGGAGGCGCTAAAAGAAGAGCACCACTTAAAGCTCCTGCTCCTAAAAGTCGGGCCGAATGTTCCCTTATTTTATCTATCTCAAAATTTTTGTCTTTTAGAAATTTCTCAAACTGAGGGTAATTTTTAGAGAACTTAGTCTTTGCCTTCAAATGTCTTAATTTGAGTTTTTGTCTTAACTGTTCAGCAGTTATTTTACTTTTAATTCTTTTTTTTCTTTGAGCAGGTTTGGTCATTTTATAAAGCTTGTTTAAGTCTCTTCAGGGCTTCTTCTTTGCCGAGAATAACTATTGATTCATTAATCGGCGGGGTAACCTTTTTCCCGGTAACGGCAATCCGTAGGTCCATAAAGAAACCAGCGGTCTGGAAATGATTATCTTTTATGAGCCGCAAAAGAGATTTGTTTATTGCCTGAATATCCCATGGTTGCACATTTTCTAAAGATAGAATAGCCGTCCTCAAGTGATTTTGATAATTCTTGCCCAAAAGTTTTTTGTCAACTTTAGGCTTGACAAAGAAAAACCCGGCCAAACTTTCAAACTCAGATAACTTCCTAATTCTATTTTTAATAAGGGGAATTATTTGCTCAATCATTTTCTGAGGATATTTTCTTTTGAAAAAATTCCAGATTTGATCCGCCAGCTGGCGGATTGAAGTCTTTCTAATGTAAACACCATTCATCCAATCAAGTTTTTCCAAATTAAAAATTGGTCCGGCTTTGCGTACTCTTTTCAAATTGAAAACCTCAATAAATTCACTGAGGCTGAAAATTTCCTTGTTTTCAGGATGAGACCAACCGAGAAGACATAAAAAATTTAGCAAAGCCTGGGGGAAATATCCCTGTTCTTGATACCAAGATAGAGCAACTGGGTTTTTTCTTTTGGAGATTTTACTTCTATCCGGATTTCTCAACAAGGGAAAATGGGCAAATTTCGGCAACTCAAATCCCAAAGCCTGATATAAAACAATCTGTTTTGGCGTATTGGAAATGTGCTCCTCGGCTCTAATCACATGGCTAATCTTCATCAGGCTGTCGTCAACAACAACAGCAAAGTTATAGGTTGGATATCCATCTGATTTGAGAATGACAAAATCCTGAATCTGTTCTGCTGGAAATCTAATCTCGCCCCGGACTAAATCCTGCCAAGCAACAGCCGATTTCCCTTGAAATTTAAATCTTACTGCGCCCTCGTCTTGATAGGCCTTTTTTTCTTTGATAAGTTTTTGGATATATTTTTGATAAATTTCAAGCCGTTCAGATTGTCTATAAGGCCCCTCATCCCACTTAATTCCCAACCAGGCAAGCCCCTGGAGAATTACTTTTTCTGCCTTAGGCACACCTCTTTTGATATCCGTATCTTCAATACGCAAAATAAAATCTCCCCCATGTTTTTTAGCAAAGGCGTAATTGAAAAGAGAAGCATAGGCAGTACCAACATGGACAAAGCCTGTTGGCGATGGAGCAATTCTTGTCCTAATTCTTCGGCTGCGATCAAGAGAACCCTTCTTCATCCTCATTGAATTCTATCATCCTTTAGCCTTATACTCAAAAGGCAGGGCACAGTCCTGCCTTATACATAAAATGGCCAATTTAACTCGGGTAGCAACGACCACCAGAAAAATAATTCGTTATTCTATTTACGCCGTTATCTTCTTAATCGTCTTGAGAATGCTCTGGGGCATCGGAAAAAATATTTATAGAACCCTCTTTCCAGCACCACCTCCTCCACCAACAGTTGCTTTTGACAAGTTACCCAAACTTCCCTTTCCCGAAAAAAAGAATTTACCCAAACTTGAGTATAAAGTTGAGACCCCAGAAGGAGAGCTTCCTGTTCTTCCCTCCCAAATAATTGTTTACTTTATGCCCAAACTCTCGGTTCATTTACTTTCTCTGGATATCGCCCGTGAGAAAGCAGTCAAACTCGGTTTCTCTCCAGAAAGTCAAGAAATCTCAGCCACCGTTTATCGGTTTTTCCACAGCAAAACTTCGGCCATTCTTGAAATGAACATTGTCAGTGGCATTTTTTCAATAAGCTATAATCTGCCAACTGATTTCGCTCTCTCGCAGGGGCAGCCCCCATCTCCGGAAATTGCTGCCTCGCGAGTAAGATCTTTTCTTTCTTCAGCCAATCTCTTACCAGAAGACTTAACTGGCATAACTACTCACCAGTTCTTAAAAGTAGAAAGTCAAAACCTAGTTGACGCTATTTCTCTGTCTGAAGCAGACCTAATCAAAATTAATCTCTTTAGAAAATCTTATAATCAACTCCCCAGCTTAACGCCTAAGCCTAATGAGGCAAATATCTGGTTTATCGCCAGTGGTGTCAGGCAAAGAGAAAAACAGATAATCGCTGCTCAATTCCATTATTTCCCGGTTGATGAAAGTCAATCGGCAACATATCCGATTAAAACCAGCCAAGAAGCCCTGGATAAATTAGTTGCCGACAAAGGTTATATTGCCAATTTGGGCTTAAACGAGGATGGAAAAATTACAATACGTAAAATCTATCTCGCTTATTATGATTCTGGAGTCCGGACAGAGTTTTACCAGCCGATAATTGTCTTTGAAGGAGACCATGGCTTTACCGCCTATGTTCCAGCCGTCACGGATGATTATTATGGAGAATAAAATTCTATTTCCTGCCATTGATAGTTGTCAAAAATCCATTCAATAAGTTCTTTTGTTTCGCCAAATCTATCTTGACTACCAAGAAGAGCAATCAAAATCTTTCTATTATCACGCTCAATGTAGGTAATTAAATTTTCTCGAGCACTTTCTGTCCAGCCGGTCTTAACTCCCAAAACTCCCTCAACACTCCTTAATAACTCATTAATATTGGATAAATGGTGAACAATTTTACCTCCAGAACTTTTAACCAGCCTCTCTTTTGTGGCCACAATTTTGGCAAAAATTGGGTCCTGCATGGCGACAGTAGCCAAGCGTAACATGTCTCTGGCGGTTGAAACATGGCCTTCACTTCCCAGTCCTGTCGGGTCCGTAAAATGGGTATCATTAAGTTTGATCTGTTTTGCCTTGAGATTCATCTCGGCAATAAAATTATCCCTTCCTCCCTGATAATTTTGGGCTAAAACCTCAGCCGCATCATTGGCAGAAAAAATCAAAAGCCCGTATAAAAGATTTTCAACTGAGATTTTCTCTCCAGATACAAGGTACATTTTTTGGCCTTTAACCTTGATTCTCTTTACTTCTAAAATTTGCTCGGGAGAATAAAAATCCATGGCTACCAAGGCGGTGGCAATTTTGGTAGTTGAGGCTGGAAAAAAAGGTGAATCTGCGTTCTTTTCATAAAGAAAGACTCCAGAGTCCAAATCAACGGCTATCACTCCTTGCCCAGAAAAAAGAGGAAAGGTGGTATCTTTGGAAAGCATTGGCAGTGGAGCCAAGGATTCTTGAACAATCGGTTTTTTCTCTTCCGGGAGAGTATTTTCCTTTGAAAGTGCCAGACTGCAACTGCTAATAAACACAAAGGAAAGAAGAGAAAGATAAAGTAACTTCATAGATAATTCAAAATTAAAAATTCAAAATGCAAAATTTCCCAATTTCGGTTTTACAAGTTTGCAATAATCCTGATACTCCATCTTGATAGACTTATCATGCAATCCGGCATTGAAAACAATCTTTTTATTTCTATTCAAAGATTCATCCACATAAACAGGCAGATTGTGTAAATTACCTAGAGGGTGAATAGCTCCCACCTTAATATCCATTAGTCGTTCGACCTCACCCGGAGTTGCCATGACCAGATTTTTAATCTTAAACATATTTTTAAACTTCCGGGTATCAACCTTTTTATCACCAGAAATAACTATCATAATCGGCCTCTTATCAGCCAAAAAAATAAGAGCCTTGGCCCCAATTCTTAAACTTGTACCTCGAAGTTTTGCTGCCTGCTCACTGGTAAAAACCGGCTTATGCTCTAAAAGCTGATACTTAATATTCTTATTTGATAAAAGTTTGATAATCCTCTGAAAAACTAGCTCGCTCACCTTTTCTTTTTTATAACCCTTATCTTGAGTTCTTTAAGCTGCTCTTCAGTCGCCTCACTGGGAGCATCCATTACTGCAGTCGTTCCGCTTGCAGTCGTGGGAAAAGCGATTACTTCACGAAGGCTTGGCTCCCCAAGAACAACCATTAAAAATCTATCAATTCCCAATGCAATCCCACCGTGAGGCGGCACACCATAGGTAAAGGCAGTTAACATGTGTTCAAACTGCCTCTTCTGTCTCTCAGTAAATCCAATCAACTCAAAAACTTTCTCTTGAATCTCTGTTTGGTGAATTCTAATACTTCCACCACCTACTTCGTGGCCATTTAAAACCATATCATGTTGAAGCCCTCGTACCTTCATAGGATCTTTATCAAGTAAAGGAATGTCATCAGGTCGTGGTGCTGTAAACATATGATGAGACGGAGCGAATTTGGCACCTGCACCATGAAAGAAATCTTCTTTTGTTTGTTTTACAAAAAGTGGAAAGTCAACAATCCAGACAAAGGCCAGCTCATCGGGATTATCCTTGTCTTTTCTGAGATCCGGCTTGTCGCTACCATATTTTTTCAAGGCTTCCTTATGGGAAATTCTAGGCCAAGGCAATTTTCTAATCTTTTTATCTGGAAAAACTTCTTTAATTAATTTTGTAAAAAGTCTCTCTGTAATACTCAAAATATCTTCCTGCTTAACAAAGCTCATCTCCAAATCAAGTTGGGTAAACTCACCATAGGCCCTGTCAGCTCGCGGGTCTTCATCCCTGAAGCACCTAGCTATCTGAAAATATCTTTCAAACCCGGCAACCATCAAAAGTTGCTTGTACTGTTGAGGAGATTGGGGAAGAGCATAGAACTTCCCCGGCTGAAGCCTTGAAGGAACAATAAAATCTCTTGCTCCCTCAGGAGTGGTTTTGGTCAAAATCGGAGTTTCTATTTCAATAAAATCTCGGTTTATCAAAAATTCTCTTATAAATTGGCTTGTTTGTGAACGAAGCTCCATGTTTCTAACCATTCTTCTACATCTCAAGTCAAGATATCGGTATTTGAGTCTCTTTGACTCCTCTATGTCCCGGCCATCTACACTAATGGGGATGGGTAGTTCTTTGGCAAGAGACAAAATCTTAAATTCCTCAACCTTTACTTCAAGTCTACCTGTTATCAGTTTGGAGTTAATAAGTTCTTCCGGTCGTTTATTGACCTTTCCCACAATCTCAACAACACTTTCCATTGTTAATTTCGGTAGCTTGTCCACGACACACTGAACTATTCCAGTCCTGTCGCGAAGGTCAATGAAAATTATTTGGCCATGGTCACGAATACTGTTTACCCAACCCTGTAGTTTTATTCTCTGACCAATTTTATTGACAGTATCCTTACTTAAAGTCCGCTCCATCTTCCCAATTTTACCCTTTTCCTTCCTCTTTTCTCAAATACTTATTTATCTCTTGTCTGGCTGTTGTAGTTACGACAAACTTTAACCAATCGGAATTTGCTTTTCTTGGATTTTTAGTTTTAATTATCTCCACCACCTGACCACTTTCCAATTGAAAGTCCAAGGGAACCATCTTGCCATCAACCTTTGCTCCCTTGACCCACTTTCCCAAATCAGTGTGGACGGCAAAGGCAAAATCCACAGGAGTTGCTCCAAAGGGCAAATCAAAAACATCTCCCTTGGGTGAAAAAATAAAATTCCTATGACGCAAAGCATCGAACTTAACTGCTCTTAAAAACTCTTTTGGGTCAGTCATTTCCTCCTGCCATCTGACCAATTCCTTAACCCAAGAAAGTTTTTCTTTATCCATTTTTATTCTCCCTTTCTCTAATTGCTCATCCTTCGCCCCCTTTAACTTGACAGCCGCATAAACCCAGTGGCTAGCAACACCAAATTCTGCCTGTTTATGCATCTTATGAGTTCTAATCTGAATCTCAACAATTCTCCCCCTTGGCCCGAAAACCTTTGTATGAATAGAGCGGTAGCCATTAGGTTTTGGCTGAGCAATAAAATCAGAAATTCCTATGTGGGGAACTGGCTTGTAAGCACCATGGACAATTCCCAGAGTTGTATAACATTGACTAATCTTATTAACTAAAATCCTTAAGGCAACAATATCATTTATTTTATTAAAATCCTGGTTTATCTCTTTGCGTTCCAGTTTCCCCCATAAAGAATACAATCCCTTTTTACGGCCAGAAATCTTCGCTTTTATTTTTTCCTCTATCAGTTTTTGTAATAAAACCCTTTTCATCTTTTTCATATCTTCTGCTGCCTTTTTATAATGGGGCTTGGCTATAAATTGAAGTCTTCGGTAATGCTCAGGGTAAACATAGGGAAAAGCTAAATCTTCAAGTTGGGTTTTAGCTTCACCAATACCCAAACGCTCAGCCAGGGGGGCATAGATATCTAAAGTCTCCTGGCCATTTTCTTTTTGTTTCTCCAGGGGAAGAGCTGAAAGGGTCTCCAAATTGTGAAGCCTGTCAGCGAGTTTGACCAAGATAACCCTTAAATCTTTAGCCATAACCAAGAGCATTTTCCTTAAATTTTCTATAAACTCTTCTTCTCTGCTGCCTTTAAGCCGGATGTTGGTAACCTTGGTCACTCCATCAACAAGCTGGGCCACCTCCTCCCCAAAACCCTTAACAATGTCTTTACGGGTCGCCCCGCCGTCTTCAACTGTATCGTGTAATAAACCAGCAATAATTGAGGTTGTATCTAATTCCCAACCTGCCAATTTTTGGCTAACCCTAAGTGGATGAAAAACAAAATCCTCACCAGAAAGTCTTTTTTGCCCTACATGAGCAATTTTGCTGAATTTCCAAGCCTGCTTAATCTGGCTAATATTGGCTTGAGGATTATAAGATTCAACCAAAGCCAATAGTCCCTTAAACTCCTTTTCCAGGCTCCCTTTCTCCATGCTCTATTTTAACCTTAAATCTTTTATTTTCAATTGTAATTTCCTATTTCCATTCCAAACATTCTCTTCCAAACTATAGACGACATCAATAGTCATGGCTGGTGAAAGATTGGGAGAATAATTTCCAAAATTGAAAGCAATGGCTTCAAAAATTCTTTCCTTGTTTTCAAGTTTTAATTGCAAATGTTTTCCTCCGTTGCCGACGTTTCTCAATCCAACAATTTTTACATTCTTGGTCAGGAATATGGGCCTGGGGTTAGCAAGACCTGTTGGCTCAAAAGAGGAAATGATATCCTCCAGCTCCCAGTTTAAATGACTAAAGTCCAATTCCAAATCGATTTTGAATCTTCTGGTCAAAATATCAGTTGTGAGTTGGGGAACTGAAGCATCATTAAATCTTTGTCTAAATTCTTCAATCTTCTCTGTGGAAATACTGAATCCAGCGGCCATGGGATGACCTCCTCCCTCGATTAATAATTCATCTAGTTCTCTTATTGCCTCAATGATATTAAAGCCAGGAATTGACCGAGCCGAGGCCTTGGCAACTTCTCCCTTCTTGGCCAGTATAATTGTCGGACGATAAAACTCCGCAACCAGGCGACTGGCTACCAAACCAATAACTCCCTCGTGATAAGATTCACTGGCAAGAACTATCACACTTTGCTGTTCCTGTTTTCTCACTGTTTCCCTAGCTTGCGTCACTACTTTTTTAACCACCTGCTGGCGCTGGATATTTGTTTTATTTAAATTCAGAGCCAATTCTTTCGCTTTTCTCTCATCTCTAGTGCAAAGAAGTTCCAGTGACTTAATCGCTTTTCCCATTCTTCCCATAGCATTAATTCGCGGAGCAATAACAAAACCAAGATGATAAGTAGTCACATTCTTAGGATTTAAACCGCTAATTTCAAAAAGAGAAAGAAGTCCTAGTCTTTCAGTATTTTTTAATTCTTCCAGGCCGTATTTAAGCAAACTCCGATTGGCGCCGATAAGGGGTAGTTGGTCAGCAACCGTGCCAATAGCCACAAGCTCTAAGTCCCTTTGTGGGAGATTTTTGAATTTTTTTACAATTTCCTTAGCCACTATCCAAGCAACTGCCGAGCCACTAATCTTTTGACTGTGAATAATGGCCTGAGCTCTGGGTTTGGTCTTCCCCGGTTGATGATGGTCTGTAATCACCACATCTATCCCCAAATCTCGGGCAAAATCTACTTGCTTATTGGCAACAATTCCCTGGTCAACTGTAAAAATAAGACCTAACCCAGGATTTTCTTCCTTAAGCCTCTTTAAGGTTTCATTCTTGAGACCATAACCTTCTGAAAATCTTTCCGGTATATAGGGAAAGGTATCTGCCCCCAATTTCTCCAAACATTCCCATAAAATCGCAGTGGCGCAAACACCATCAGCGTCATAATCTCCATAGACAACTATTTTTTCATTGTCGTTTATGGCCTGTTTTAAGCGATTTGCCGCTTTGCCAATCTCTTTTTGAGAAATCCCCAGCTCTTTTAAGCTCAACTTTTCTGCTGGAGTGGGGTTAAAAAATTCTTTTTTTTCTTTCTCGGTCTTTATTCCCCGATTTTTAAGAAGAATATCAACAATTGGCCTGTGAACGGTGGTTGGTGTACGGTGGTCGGTGTACGGTGACTGGTGGAGAATTTCCCATTTTTTACTATTCATAAAATTCCTCTTGAAGTATAATGTTATCGTAATGCAATTTAAGTTACCAGCAGAAATTATAAAAATTTTAAGAAAATTTGAGAATGCCGGATTTGAAATTTATATTGTCGGCGGTGCAGTGCGTGATCTCCTCATGGCCAGGCTGGTTAATGATTGGGATTTTACAACCAATGCCACTCCGGAAGAAATCTTAAAGCTCCTTCCTAAGGGATTTTACGATAACAGATTTGGAACTGTTGGCCTAGTCAGTAAATTGGGCCCCAAACCCCATGAAATAACAACCTTTAGAACCGAGGTTGGTTACTCAGACAAAAGACACCCTGACAAAGTAGTTTGGGATAAAACTCTTAACCAAGACCTAGCCAGACGAGATTTCACCATTGATGCTATGGCCTTGCAGTTAAAAGCCAGGGGCAGCCTACGCCTGTTTGACCCTTTTAATGGCCAAGAGGATTTAAAAAAGAAGCTTATTCGGGCCGTTGGCCATCCTCAAGATAGATTTTCTGAAGATGCCCTGCGTATGCTACGGGCAATAAGAATTGCCACAGAATTAGGATTTACTATTGAAGAAAAAACCTTTGCTGCAATAAAGATGAACGCCACTTTAATCAATAAAATCGCCAAAGAGAGAATCCGCGATGAGTTTCTGAAAACACTTGCCTCGCCTCATCCTTACGAAGGCCTAATAATGTTAAAAAGTTCTGCTTTGATGCAGGAAATTCTCCCAGAATTTGAAAAAACATTTGGAGTAGAGCAAAAATGTCCTGGGAGGCACCATATTTATGATGTCGGGACCCATAGCCTTTTATCACTCAAAAATTGCAAGTCATTAGACCACATTGTCCGCCTGGCAACACTAATTCACGACATCGGTAAACCAAAAACCTATAAAAAGATGGCTAATGGGACAATAACTTTTTACAATCACGAGGTTGTCGGAGCAAAAATTGCCAAAAGAATAGCTAAAAGACTGAGGTTTTCAAAAAAACAAAGAGAGAGATTAATAAAATTAGTGCGCTGGCATCAGTTTACTGTTGATGAAAGGCAAACCGACTCGGCTATCAGACGCTTTATCAAACGAGTTGGTAAAGAGAACATTCTTGATATCCTCGATTTGCGAGTGGCTGATAGACTTGGTGGAGGAGCAAGAGAAACCTCTTGGAGACTTGAAGAATTCAAAAAACGCTTAATCGCCGTCCAAAAACAACCCTTTACTATCCAGGATATAAAAATCAGCGGCCATGATGTTATGAAAGAACTCGGCTTAAAACCTGGGCCAAAGGTTGGAGAAATTCTTGAACAGCTTTACCAAGAAGTTGTTGCCAAAAAACTGGGAAATGACAAAAAAGCCTTATTAAATCGCCTGAAGGAAATTAGACCTCCCCACATCAAGAAACCAGGTCAACTTCGTCGCCGATAATCATCACTCGGCTACCAGCAAGAATTCCCTGTAAAAAGGGGTCCCTACGCTTTTTTCTAAATTCAAATTCATCCCTGCTCATTACCGTGTAATTTATCTCTTTGCCTCTCCTTGATTCTTCAGCCCGTATAAGAGCAGCCAGTTCGGGTAGTACAATCTCTCCCGCTACAAGAATATCTACTTCATCTTCTTTTTTATGTTTTTTATGACGAACAAATCTACCAGAAAACATGACAAAAGAAGGCTTACCAATTTTATTCTTATTGGCAATAATTTGCGCCCCCAGACCGACTGATTTTGCCACCATTGAAATTAAATCTCCAGAGAATAAATAATCATTCCTCAGCCAATAATAAATTCTATTGCCACGAGGTTCTTTTTTTAATATTCCGGCTGATTCCATACGAGTAAGTTCTCGTCTGACTGCATTTATCTCCTCTTTTACTTCTCGGACAACGCCTCGCACATGATACATCTCAGTCGGATTGGCAAAATAAAGCTCTAATAGCTTTATCCTGACCCTTGAGGTAATAATGTCATTAAGCTCAGCCATTCTTCTGAAGGGCAGGGGTTCTATCTAATAATCAATCTCGTTTCCAGCAGGCACTGCTTCTATCCAAATCGGTCCTCTAACAAAAGCAATCTCGCTACCTTTATCATCGAAAAATCTTGTCCTACTTTCTCTGGACTGTTTTTTCCAAGTACCTTCAATAACCTCCCCGTTTTGGAAAAGCAACATCTTACCATTACCGATTGTCTTATAACTCATATGTTTATTTCTGTCAATGGGTCCACGTTCAACCACAAACATAATAACAACATTCTTAGCTGAAATTTGTTGATTGTCATAGGCTAAATCTGTAAGTGACTCCCCTCCGTTAAATCTTAAATAACTATTTGTTGATGAATCGTATTTCCATTCAACATTATACTCCAGTTGACTACTCCAAAATTCAAATGAAATGTTAGTAGCCTGAGAAGAATCTACTGGCCCATCGTCTATAAATCTCCAAGAAACAAATTTCTCATCCCATGAATTTCCAGCTTCATCTTTGGCAACAAAACCTCGTTTGCTTGCTTCGTCATAGGCAGCATCTGTAGAGACCATCATTGTATGCTCAGAAGCTACTGTCCTGCCCAATCTTTCAAGATTGCGCCAAAAGACAGGTAAACCTGAATCATAGGTTGTATCCAGATCATTTCCCTTGGGAACTCTCCAGCCAAGGGTTGAGAGGGCCTCCAAAGCTCTTACCTCCCGAGCCGTATCCCCATAACCAGCATAATCATTAGCACCACCAACATGGACAAAGATAGGATTCTCTCCATACTCGGCCGCCCAGTCAATATAATAAATTCTTGCACTTCTTACAGGAGCCAGGTTTATGTTTTCTGCTGCCGCTCCGCAATAAAAAATAGCCAAAAAACGAGTTATTCCACCTTCGGCTACAGCTTCGTAAACAACATCTGCCTTAGACAGACCAGAAGGTGGCCGCGAATCCAGATGATTCTCAATCATCACCGCCAAAGGGCGTCTTTCTTCCCATATATCCTTTTCAATCCTGGTAAACATTCCACCATTAAGAGGACAGGCTTCAGTCTTTGGCAAATCAATGTTTATCTTTGAACGAACTGACTGAAGCTCATCAGAAACAACTTCCAAACTAGGCTCGGTTGCCAAGTAGGAAAATAGTGCCCAAGAAGTACCAGTTGAAATCAAATATAGGCCGATAAAACCCAAAAAGGCCATAAATTTTTTGCTTGTCAGAAATACTAATATTTTGTTATTTTTCATTTTTTCGCTTGCTCAATAGCCCTTTCTTCCTCTCTGGATAATTCATAAGAGCTTTCACCTTTTTTAACTGGTTTCACATAAATTCGTGTCCTCTCGCGAGCATGCAATCCAGTAATAACAACCCCCGAACTCTCTCCGTCTAAAATAGCCAAAGAAAAACTGTGTTCTCCTCCTGTTTCATTAAAAGGATTAAAGCGCATAAAACCTATTTTTTGGATATGAAAAAGGCTCTTTTTTTTAATCCCCTTGATATCTATTTTTAAAGATGCCAATTCTTTCCTGTTTCTTGTCTCTGCTTTTAATATTTTATCTAAAATCTTTTGTAAATTTTCTTTTTTTGCACCCTTACTTAGCCTTTGATAATGGCTGAGTAATAAATAAAAAACCAGGCTCAAGACTACTAGCCAGGCTCCGAAAACAACTAATATTACAGGTAAAAAATTTCCTAAATTAAAAATCACACCACCCTAGCTCTTTGATCTGGAATGAGTAACATTTTGACTCAATCATTTTATGCATTTGTCATTCTCCCTGTCAAGGAGAAAATCCTGTCTGCACCCAGGCCTGCCTCGCCGAATCAAGGCGGGCAAGCCTGCTGTCAAGAGGCAAATCAAAATCAGGCTCAGAATAAATTAGCAACCGCCCATTCTTTAAAAAATACCGATTCTTCGGAAAATATCTCCTCTACAGGGAAGAACAAGAGGAAACAACAAGCTACCTTTCTCAATCTTCTTCATTTTCAGCCTGAGAAAGAATGTTATACTTAGGCACATAACCGAGAGGAGGTGAATAATAAAAAATGTTTTATTGCGTTAAGTGTCGTGCCAAGAGAAAAGGTAAAGACCCTAAGCCCTACACAATGAAAAATGGGAAAAAAGCAACAACTGCTACCTGTGAAGTCTGTGGCACCAAAATGTTCCGAATCGGAGGATAATCTCCTACGAAGATAATATAAATAAAGAGGAATCCCGGTTAAATACCGGATTCCTTTTTGTCAGCTTACTACTCACTTACGAATCTTCTCGTACCACTCGTCAAGAATTTTGGCAACAACGTCCTTGGCCCCAAGTCCAACAGAAAGACCAACCACTAAAACAATGGTATAGGTTAACCCCTGGAAAAAAGTGGCAGTCAACCCTTGGGCAATCTGCAATTGGTCTATGGCGGCAAAAAAGACAATTATCAAAATTAACCAACGAGCAAGTTTACCAATCGGCTTAGCTATAGCATGATCAAAAGATGCCAGGAATCCCCTAACCAGGCCGTCTGCCACTCCAGCCACTATATAACCAGCAGCCAGAATCAGAGCAGCAGCAATCACATTTGGCAGATAACCAATAACCCTCAAAAGAGCCTGAGAAACAATACTCAAGCCCAAAATTTCAACAAAGGCAAGAAAGAAAATTAAAATAATCAGCCACTCGACTAGGGTTCCTAAAAGTTCAATAAAGGTAAAACGAACCTCTGCCTTGGCCAAATACTGGTCAATTTTGGCCATTTTGGTTAATTTTTCTAAACGCACCAGCTTTAAAAGTTTAACAATCAAATATTTCGCCCAATAAGCTAATATCAAACCAACAACAAGAACCAAAATCCCTCCCAGTATGTTTGGCAATACACTGGTAAAGGCAAGCCAGACTTCCCACCAAGAAGCAATTAAGGCGCTTTGCCAAGAAGAAAAAGTCTCCAAATTTGTCACCCCCCTTCTCCTTTCTTAAATATCTGTCTTTTCCATTTTCACAAATTTTTAACACAAATGTCAAGAAAGAAAAAAGCTCGCGGAAAAGCGAGCTTTTTTCTGGCTCTGGAGGATAGTAAGCCAGATTCTGTTTTAGTCCCGCCTGACGGCAGGTAGGTAATCATCTGTCTATGCCCTCACCTTGGGACGTTCCCCTCGCTGAGCGAGGAGAGTCGGGAAGGCATCCTAATGACGTCCCGGTCGGAGGTTGCAGCAGGGAGGATTGCCTCTTTTCACCCTCTTCCCTAATACCGTTAGGTATTAGGATGAGTCGTAGTCTCTGTGGCTCTAACTAGCGGTTACCCGTGTCCGATGTAAATCGGACCACCCTGCCTTCTGCTGTCTGGACTTTCCTCCCCGCCTAATTTTTGCCTTTCGCCTTTAAGTACTATTCGTACACGGCTCTAGGCGCAAATTTTGGCGGAGCGATTACCCCTCCTCCAGAGTAAGCGTATTATAGCAAAAAGAAGCAAATTTTTCCAGTCAGTGAACTATCTGGGAGAAACTAGCTCTTTCGAGGCCACCTGAAGGCTAATCAATATGGGCACAGAGAGAATTGCACCAATAATACCGGCAATTTTAAAACCAATAATCAAGGATAAAAGGGTAATTAAAGGACTAATGCCAGCAGACTTTTGCATCACCTTTGGAACGAGAAAATAATTTTCTAATTGTTGAATTAAAAATGCCCAAGCTGTAACTGCCAAGCCCATTACTGGTGAAATTCCAAAACCAACAATTACCGCCGGTATGGCAGCAAGAGTTGGACCAAGCAGGGGAACAATTTCCAATATTCCTGCCAAAAGGGCCAGGGCCAAAGCATAAGGTATCCCAAGAATGATAAAACCCACATAGCTTGTCATCCCAACCGTAAGCATCAATATCAACTGACCCCGTACCCAACCGCCCAATTTTATCTCTAATTGGTCTATGAATCGGCCAATCCTCTTGCTTATATTTTGCCTATTGCCAAAAAGGACACTCAATTGATCGTCCAATTTGTCTCTGACCAAGAGAAGATAAAAAGCAAAAACAAAAATCGTAAAAAGACTGAAGATATTGGAAAATATCGACATACCTACCCTCAATATTTGACTAGGAAGATTAGCAAGCTGTGAAGTAAGTTCTCTGGTAATCTCTTGGCTTACAAAAAAGGGGAGGTCTATTTGATTCAAATAATTGGTCAAATTGAGAATAAAATTACTTGTCTGCTCTATAAAAGTAGGAATTATCCCGGCTATAACAGAAGTCAAAAAAACAAAAATCAACAAATAAATAAGTAAAATTGATACAGCCCTGGGAATCTTAACTTTAGAGAGTTTAGAAACTAGAGGATTAAAAATTGACATGATTAAGAGGGCAAGAAAAAGTTGGAAGAGAACATCTCGTATAAAATAGATGAACCAAACGGCAATCAAAAAGAAGACACTAAAAATAATTGTTTTATGAGAAATCTCAATTTTTCTAGGCATAATTATCTAAGAATACCATTTTTTTAGTAATTTATCTAAGTTTTTCTGCCAGCCAATCCTGGTGATATCAAACCAATTGATTCTTTTATCACTCTTGAACCAGGTAATCTGGCGTCGAGCATATCTCTGTTCTTCTTTTTTCCACTCACTGATAACCTGCTTCTTTGTTTTGTTGCCTTTAAAAAAACCCTTCCATTGTCGATAGCCTAAAGAGGACATTGCCTGAGAATGCCAAGAAATACCCTTCTTAAGCAATTCTTTAATCTCCCCTTCTATTCCTGCTTTGACTCTTTTCTTAATTCTTTGGTCAATTTTTTTAAAAAGAGCCTCTTTTGAAGCAATCAGGCCAATAAACAGGGTTTCACATTTTGAAAATCCCCGAGCTTTGTCAGCTTTTACTCCTGCTTTAGCCACTTCTATTGCCCTGACTAGTCTGTGGGGGTTTTTCTTGTCTGACCGATTCATAGACCGGGCTCGAAGAGGATCTAGCTCAATCAGAATCTCAAAAAGCTCTGAAACCTCTTTGTATTTCAGTGACTTTCTTAAGAATTCGTCTTTGACTATAGAAAGGGTTTCCAGACCATCAACCAGGGCCTTGATATAAAACCCTGTTCCTCCAACTAATATCGGTAATTTCCCCTGTTGCCAAACATGCTTTATAATCCGATCGGCAATTTCAACATAATGGGCAACACTAAACTCTTCTGTCGGCCCTACCAAATCATACCCCCAAATCCTCACCCCATTTATCTTATAAAACCCTAGCTTTTTTCTCTTCCATTTGATATCTGATATTTGATATTTGGGATTTAGCGGTAAATCCTTACCTGTCCCTATATTCATGTCCCGATAGACCTGCCTTGAGTCAGCAGAAACAAGCTCGCCATCAAATACTTTAGCCAAATGAAGCGCCAAACTCGTCTTCCCTGTCGCCGTCGGCCCGCAAATTATAAGAAGTTTTTTCATCTTTAACTCGAGGCACTGGTATAGAACCTGAGAGCAAAATTCCAGAATCTCATGGCCAGGAAAATAAGGCCCAATCCCAAGGCAAAGGACATTAAAACTCCTCCTGCTGTCACCAATCCCATTAAAGCCTTTGCCGGCAGGGTAATCATTATGGCCACCGGAATAAGATAAGTTAAGATTCCTTGTAATGGCTCTCTGTAAATATCCACCGGAAATTTGCCCAAATTAACAAAATCCCGATAAATCAAAATGGTATTATCAATCTCCAAGGTAATTATCCCCAAGGCTAAAACCGCAATATGGAACGCGGCGGCAATCAAAAGGCCATTAATCATCAAAAATAAGTAGAGCAAAATCTGGCCAAGATTGGGGTTCAAACTTTGGCCGAGCAGAAAAATGGCTACGATTAGAGGGGGTACAGTTATTAAATCAATTACATCCGCTCCACCCATCAAAGACCTAAAAAGTGCACTTATCGGTTTTGTCAGAACTAGGTCAAAGTTTCCGGAAACCACGAGAGGACGAAATCGGTATACTTCCCGAAACAAAAATTGAGCAACAATATCAACTAAATTAAAAGTTAAAAAGAAAAACATTGTCTGATTTAAACTGTATCCGGCTAAAGCACCTGTTCCCTGGAAAAGGAAGTAGATAAAGGCCACAAAAAAAGCAAATCTTAAAATTTTCCCAAATAAAAAGATGAGCAAACTCAATCTTTGAGCAAAAACAGCCAAAAAGGCATTTTTACTCATCAGCCACCAAATTTTTAGATAATGTGAAAGTTTCTTCATCTTCCCTCAGCTCGATAAGCTTTCAGTCCTAGCCTCCATATTTGATTCATGAGAAACCAAAGAACAACTAACCAAAAAAAAGAAATTGCCAGTCCCTTTACCAGCCCTAAACCAGAAATTTTCCCTAAATAAACCTGCAAAGGGAAAAATATCAAATATGGAAATGGAGTGGCTAACAAAATGCCTTGAATTGAACTCGGTAGAATGTCAATTGGGAATAAAGCTCCTGACAAAAACTGAGCAATAATCGCTATTACCAAAAACTGCGCTCCCCAGGCCAACTCAGGCACCCAAAAGGGTATAAAGCTAGTGATAAAAAGGATGAGAAAAAATAAAAATATAGCCAAAATTAAAGAAACCAGAAATCCGAGCAAAAAGACCAGGTTTGTTTGAAAGAAAAAGGTTGGTTTCAAAAGTAGGTAGAGAACAATAAATTCCAGAATAGCAAAAACTAAATTAAGAGCCTTACTTGAAAGGTCTCGGGTCAGCCAGTACTTAAAATAATTTATTGGTTTTAAAAGATAATTTGTTAAATCACCACGCGAGATCTCACCGGCAACGTCTAAAGTCTTGGCCGAAAAGACAAAGGCCTTGATAATAATAATTCCGAAAACATAGGTCAAAATTCGGGCTCGGTTATAGCCAAAGGCCACTTTTGAGGGGTCTGAAAAAACCGTATCCCAAAGGAAAAAAATAAGGAAAATCTGGGTAATATTTCTTATCCGCCAGACTATGAAATTAGTTCGGTAAACCAGTTCTTCTTGCCAAGAAATCTTAAAGACGGTCAGATATTTTTTCATTAGCAGATCCCTTAAAGACTCTACGAATAATGCTCTCAATTGCTTCTTCTTCAATTGTTAAATCTACAATGGGAAAGTTTTGTAAAAGTTCTGCGGCCGCAACAGCGGCTGTTAATCGAGGAACAGAAATAATTATCTGAGGAAGCTCAATTTTCTTAATCTTTCCTATTTTTTCAATCTTCTTGTAGTCAATTCTTTTCTCAAGATATATCTTAATTATCTTCTTTCTTGCATGGCGGGCAACAAGCTCATCTAGGAGGCCGTCAAAGAGAATTTCACCCTTATTGATAACAATCACTCTCTTTGCTAAACCAACCAGGTCATCCATATTATGAGAAGTTAAAAGAATACTCGCCTTATGACGCCTATTATAATCAAGAATAAAATCGCGCATTTTCTGCTGGCCAACCAAGTCCAAACCTATTGTCGGTTCGTCCAAGAAAAGAATTTTGGGTCGATGCAAAAGTGCGGCCACCAATTCCAATCGCATTCTTTGACCCAAAGAAAGTCTACGGACTTGAGTAGAAAGAAGCTTCTTTACCTCCAAAAGACTAACCAATTCTTCCAGGCTTTCCCTGTAAGTCTTATCCGGAATTTCATATATTGTCCGGTTCAATTCAAAGGTCTCTAGGGCAGGCAAATCCCACCAGAGCTGGTTCTTCTGTCCCATCACCAGGGCTATTTGTTTCAAAAAGCTAGACCTTCTATTCCAAGGTGTAAAACCGGCAACCTGGACAAAGCCTGAAGTTGGATAGAGAATACCGGAGAGAATCTTAAGAGTCGTTGTCTTCCCTGCACCATTCGGTCCAATAAAACCAACCAGTTCTCCTTTTTTAATCGTAAAAGAAATCTCTTTTAAAGCAGAGATTGTTTTTTTCTTGGGAAGCAAGAATGAAGAAAAAGCTCCTATTAATCCTGGTTTTTTCTCAGTAAGCTTAAAATTCTTGATCAAATGATCAACAATAATAGCCTTCTCCATATGCCAAGTATACCATCAACGGCTTACTTGTCTTTTGAGTCTTTTTCCAGAAGTAAAACGGGGTAAACGATGGGGTTTAATGGTTACAAATTTTTCACTTTTGGGAATTTTCACAGTTTTACCCTTCATGGAAATTACCCGAAATGTACCAAAACCAGAAAGTACTACCTTTTCTCCTTTAGCCAGCACTCTGCCAATCTCATTCAAAAAAACTTCAACAGATTCCTTTGCTCCTTTTTTAGTCAGGTGCGCCTTTCGGGCTACAAGCTCTATTAATTGCTTTTTAGTCATTCTAGCCTCAGAGATTAGAGGAAAATTAGCCAAAAGTCAAGTTCTTCCTTATTTTGCCTTGGTCGTCTCAGTCACTCTGGTTTCTCTAATTACTGTCACCTTAATCTGTCCAGCATATTCTACCTCTTTTTCCAGCTGCTTAGCTATATCATGAGCTAAAATTGTCAATTTATCATCGTCTATTTCATCTGGCTCAACAATCGCCCTAACATCCCGGCCTGCTTGGAAGGCCATCACCTGCTCAACACCGGGAAAGTCAGCAGCAATCTTTTCTATTCTATCCATTCGCTTAACGTACTCTTCATGAGGTTCATAGCGTGCTCCGGGCCTTGAACCGGATATGGCATCAGCTGTCCAAACAATAATCGACTCGACTGAAGAGAAAGGTTCATCTTCATGGTGCTCGGCAACCGTAGCAATAACCTCTTTTGAAAAGCCAAAACGCTTTAAAAGAGCAACTCCCACCTCAACATGAGTACCTTCCTCTTCGCTAATCACTTTTCCAATATCATGGAGCAGGCACCCTAAACGGACCACTTCAACTTTTGCCTTAATTTCGTTGGCAATAGCCACACCTATCTTTGTCTCTTCTATTGTGTGAAGAGCTAAATTCTGGCCATAGGAAGTTCTAAATTTAAACCGGCCAATCAACTTCAAAAGTTTGGTGGATAGATTAAAAACACCACATTTCTCCGCAATCTTTTTTCCCTCTTCTAAAAGAATATCCTCCATCTGAGTTTTAACTTGTTTAACCACCTCTTCTATTCTTGAAGGCTGAATTCTCCGGTCCTTAATCAATATTTCAAGAGCCCGTTTAGCAATCTCGCGTCGAATAGGCTCAAAAGAAGAAAGTTTAATCTCATTTGTTTCATCAAGTTCTATTTCAACTCCTGTTTCCTTTTCAAAAGCCCGTATATTTCTCCCTTCTCTACCA
The DNA here is from genome assembly GCA_964583685.1 of uncultured Gammaproteobacteria bacterium. Taxonomy (GTDB): domain Bacteria; phylum Patescibacteriota; class Microgenomatia; order UBA8517; family UBA8517; genus CAZOVJ01. Next base: position 109,416 of record CAZOVJ010000002.1, read on the forward strand.
ATAATCCGACCCTTGATTTCTTCAGAGGGAATTAGAAGACTAGAGACAGTGTATTCAGCCACATAGGATGTGGCTCCGTGTTGCATTGCATCGGCCAGGATCTCGCGGGCCTTTTCATTTGCCTCAGTTTTTATTCTCTCCTCGGCCAACCTAATTTTCTTAGCTATTTCAGCTGTCAAATCTTTCTGGACCTGGTTAAGAAGTACCTTCTTGGCTTCCTCTTTAGTCATTCCAGAAACCTTTTCCAAGCGCTCAAACAATTCTTCTTCACGCCCTTTGAAGGCTTTTCCCTTTTTTTCTAGGGACGCGCGTTGCTTTCTTAAATCCTCAACCAAAATTTGAATGTCGTCTTTTGCCATAATGGTTTTTGGAGAAAGAAAATATCAGGCCTTAAATTAAAGACCGACAGAAGAAGATGTTTTTACTATTCTTCTTAACATCATTTCTTGCTCCAGTTTGAATTTTACCCTTCTAAACCTCATCGGTCAACTCTCTTTCTGTCACCTTGCGAATTATTTCCCAACTAAATCCTTTTCTGGCTAAAAATCCAGACATCTTTTGCCGGGCTTCAAGTCTGGCTAAGCTTTGCCAACGATAATTTTTCTTTTCTATAAGCTTGCGAGCAAGTTTCATTTCATCAATGTCTGCTTTTTCTAGAACCTGGCTAATAATCTCTCTATCAATACCCTTCTCCCTTAATTCGCAACTTAAAGCTCTTTTGCCTCTTGGTCGGAAAGATATCCTCTGCTCAACCCACCATTCGGCAAAGCGTTTATCATCAATCAAATCCAAGCGCTTTAGTCTATTAAAGAGGTCTTTATGCAGTCTTTCATTTACTTTTTTTCTCCTCAACCAATTAGTTACTTCTCTTTTCGATCTGGGGCGAAGCATGGCAAACTTCAAAAGTCTATCTAAAGTCTTTTGAAACTCGGCCTTTTTTAAAATTTCCCTAATCTCTTCCTCTGATAATTCCTGCTCGAGCTTCAGCCCAAATTTAATAAAATTTTCCAAATCAAGCCCAAAGCCAAACTTTCCATCCAGATAAACATTGACTCGCTTTTTGCTTTTCTGGGGCTTTATTGAGGTAATAACCGGCATTTCCCTAGACTTGTTATTCCTTTTTTTCCTCGCCAATCTCCTTGGGTAGCTTTTTACCAGAAGCCATCATCTTTCTTATCTTCTCTTCAAGCTCCTTGCCAAATTTCTTGCCTTTCTTGATGACTTGTTTAGTTGCTTCTCTTCCTTGAGCAATTACTCGCCCATTATAATTGAAAAACGAACCACTTTTATTAATTAAACCGAGATCCACGGCAACATCCAAAAGCCCACCTGCTTTTGAAATTCCCTCTTCATTCATGATGTCAAGCTCAGCCACCCGCAAGGGCGGAGCTACTTTATTTTTGACAACTCGAGCACGATGACGCGAGCCAATAACCATCTCGCCATCCTTAAGGACTTCTATCCTTCTCAAGTCAATTCGGACCGAAGAATAAAATTTAAGGGCCAGTCCGCCCGGAGTTGTTTCCGGATTGCCAAACATCACTCCAATCTTATGCCTTATCTGATTAGTAAAGATAAGAACTGTTTTGGATTTAGAAATCGCTCCGGTCAACTTTCTTAAAGCTTGACTCATCAGGCGAGCCTGCAGGCCCATCACTGCATCACCCATTTCACCTTCAAGCTCCGCTCGTGGCACCAAGGCAGCCACAGAATCAATCACGATCACATCTAGACCTCCGGAGCGTACCAAGGTTTCTGCAATTTCCAAAGCCTGTTCGCCAGTATCGGGTTGGCTCAAGAGAAGCTCGTCTAGATTAACTCCGATTATTTCAGCTCGAGCAGGGTCAAGACCATGCTCTGCATCTATAAAAGCTGCCTGTCCTCCCTTTCCCTGGGCTTCGGCAATGACATGAAGGGCTAAAGTGGTTTTACCCGAGGCTTCAGGTCCATAAATTTCTACAATTCTTCCCCTAGGTAAACCTCCAACTCCCAAAGCTAAATCTAGGGCAACTGAGCCGGTCGGAATCACCTCTACTTTAAGTCTTTCATCTCTTTTTTGTCCCAAACGCATAATTGAACCTCGACCATACTGTTTTTCTATCTGCTCCATGGCCAGCTTAACTGCCTGAAGTTTTTGGGAGGCTCCCTCTTGCCTTTCCGGTTTTTTAACTTCTTTTCGCTTCCTCGCCATTACGTTTCCTTTTAACACGAATTCTTAACCTTTGCAAGACCAAAGGAGTTTTGACTCAAAAAGTTTACATTAATTTAAGAAGAGATTGCCGAGCTTGTTCAACTCCGTATCGAAATCGCTGAAGTTGATCGCCTTTTGCTAAACAAAATTCAATGTCATCATCAAAAGGAAATCTCTCTAAGCCAGGAAAGGGAATATCAGCTAGCCTGACATCCTTTCTGAGTTGGATTATCACTTCAAACCCAAGGTCGAGTGGGTGGAAAAGGTTTGATTGATCATAATGGATATTAGCATACGTTGTTGGCCAGCGAGCAACTACTTCGTAATTTTTCCCAGGATGAAAACTAATATGACTATTGGGGTTGATCTCAGCTTCTAAATCAAATTCAGTATCATCCTTGAGATCATCATCGCTATCAATACTTCTTTCAATGTCCTCAAAGCAACGATCTAGTTTTTCTGGATCAACTGAGGGTTTATCAAAGTCGCCAGCTCCTGCTTTCGATTCAAATTCAACTGGCTTAATGTAGACTATTGCCTTCGGGTAAATCCCGTCTCTAATTGGTACCGTCAACTCACTTTCAGTAGCCATGAAACTACATAAGACTACATCAACAGGAGAATCAGTCGTGCGCTCGTGAACCAGTGCCTGGAGAGTAGCGATTTCGCTATTGAGTCTTCTCGGATCTCCATATTGTCCAGAAAATAGAACAGCCTCTACCTCATAAAAACTAGGGCCGGCACCACGAACTGCCTCAAGTAATGATTGTCGTTTTGCATCAGTTTCTGGAGTAAATTTTGGGTCGTATAATTTAATCTGGTCCCAAATATCTGCCTTAAATAGTCGTACCCAATCCGGAATATCTGGAACGACACTCAGGTCATAACGATCCATAATTTTTTCCTCTGTGTCAAAACCAATTACTACTATCTCTTTAGTTACCCCAAAAACTTTAGCCACAATGCCTGAACCATGTCCCACTTCTATCATCTGCGGAACGTCGCTATTACCCTTAACAGCTTTGGCTAACCAAATAATTAGTTGGCGTTCAGGTAACGAAGGCATCCATTGAGTAAGTTCCCGTGTAGAAAACTCAATCATGGCGAAGCCATCTCTGCTAAAAGCCCTTCCGTAAGTGCCCACTCCTGAAAGACCATGTTGTTTGGCAAAAGCCAGCTTTTCTGCATCAAGTTCTTCACTAGGAATTGAACGATCACTCCAACGGTTATATTGCTCCCTAGTAATTGGCACTTCTAGAGGTTGCGGGTGATCTCTGCCGTAAATATCGCTTAGGGGTAGTTTCCCAAAGTATGCTAGGGCTTCGCCAGTTGTATCTAGTCGTTCAGAATAATCTTTGCCTGAGAAGGGCTCATGTTCGGTGATTACCATATTAAAGGGACTTAAAATACTTCATAAATCAACCTATTTTAGCAAAAATGTCAACAAATGACCGCGCCGGAGCGAGGCGAGCTAACAACTTTGAAATTCGGTTCTAACTTTTTTGTAAATCTCGACCAAAAGAGGAGTGTCAGCCTCGTGCTGGTCGGGGAGCCGAGAATCGAACTCGGGCCGCACGCACCCCATGCGCGCATTCTACCACTAAACTACTCCCCGTCTCCAAAGCAGAACTTATTGTATTCTAACAAAGTCTGTGTTTAAATTGAAGCCATAGAACTATGTCTCAAACAGTTACCGTTATCGGGGCCGGAGAAATTGGCAGGGCAATGGCCAAAATTCTTCAGAAAAAGAAAGAGTTAAAAATTTATCATTGGAACAGAACCCCACTTCCTAATCAAAAGCCTCTACCTGAAACAATACCTCTGTCAAATTTTTTATTTCTTTGTATTCCTTCCTGGGCAGTCAAAGAAACCCTTGGTAAGATTAATGCCCATCTTGGACAAAAGACAATTGTCATCTCTCTGGCCAAGGGAATTGAAAAAGGCTCACTGAAAACTATGAATGAACTCTTAACTGAATTATTGGCCAAAAAACAAAGATTCAGCCTCTTGGCTGGTCCGATGATTGCTGAGGAACTAGACAAAGGATTGCCAGGTTTTGGAATAATTGCCTCTGATGACGAACTGACTTTCCAGAATATCAATCCTCTTTTTACCAGGACAAACCTCAACCTCAACTACACAGATGATGTCCGGGGAGTAGCTCTTGGGGGTGTTTTGAAAAATATTTACGCCATCTCCCTAGGTATTGCCAAAGGATTGGATTGGGGCAAAAATGCTCAAGGCTGGCTAGTGGCCAAGATATTAGATGAAATGCTTATCATTGCCGAAAAATTACAAGCCAAGAAAAAAACAATGCTCGGGCTAGCCGGCCTCGGTGACCTAATTGCTACCGGATTCAGTCCTCATTCACGGAATCAGGCAATGGGCAGGGAATTGGCCAAGAACGGAAAGCCGTCTCTGCAAGGCGAGGGTGTCGTTTCCCTCCCGAGCCTACTGCTTCTTCTTAAAGGAAAAACCGATAAACTGCCAATCCTCGAAGCACTAAACAAAATAATAATTGAGAATAAAAAGGCAAAAGAAATCTTCAGTAATTTAATCTAACAAAAATGCAAAAGATCCTTCGAAAAGCAAAAAGTCTAGCCTTAAAAGAAATCAAGAAACTGACTTCGCAAGCGAAGGAAAAATGAATGGTAAACCCAAAAAAACTCCCATTTAAAGAATTCAAATATATTTACAAAAAAGTTCCCAGACTTTGTGTTGATTTGATTATTAAAACACAAAAAGGAATCGTCCTTGTCAAAAGAGACATCCCTCCTGATAAGGGTAAATGGCATTTCCCAGGAGGAACCATTCTGTTGGGAGAAAAATTATCTGAGGCAATAAAAAGGGTTGCCAAAGAGGAAACAGGATTAGGGGTTAAGATAAGAAGAATAATTGATGTAATGGAATTTTCAAGAGAGGGCATTCATGGCCACGCTCATGTTATCAGCATTGCCTTTCTAGTCGAACCAAAATCTGGAAAGTTACGGGGAAGCATCCAGGGTAGGAAAATCAAATTTTTCAAGTCAATTCCAGAAAATATCATTGTTGAACAAGAAAAATTTTTAATCAAGAACTACCTACTTAAATAAATTATCTTTTGGGTGATTGTTTTTTACGGCGGGCTTTGCCACCGGTACCAACCTTGCGCCGCTCACGGACTCGAGCATCGCGAGTTAAAAGTCCGGCCCTTTTAAGAGGCGGTCTAAATTTATCAGGTTTTGTCAGGGCCAAGGCCCGGGCAATTCCATGAATTACCGCTTCAAGTTGTCCATTTTTACCACCGCCAACAACCTTGACGGTTACATAATATTTACCCAGGGTATCGGTCAACTCAAAAGGGTTCGAGTAGAAAGTCTTCATTACCTCGCCCGGAAAGTATTCAGCAAAAGGGACTTTATTAACCACATTCTTCCCTTTACCTTTAAAAAGACGAATACGGGCAGAGGCGCTTTTTCTTCTACCTACTGCATAAATCCAATTTTTTTTCTTAGGTTTAGCCATTTTTGAATTTATTTCTATATGGATGTTCTTCTCCGCTGAATATCCTTAACCTCGTCATTCTTGGCCTTCTAAGCCGATTGTCAGCCAGCATTCTCTTAACCGCTAGCTCAATAATTCTCTTTGGATGTTCCTTTTTTAATTTGAGATAAGAGATTTTTTTAAATCCCCCAGGATAGCCCGAGTGTCGGTAATATACTTTCTGTTTCTCTTTACGTCCGCTGACTTTTACTTTTCCTGCATTGATGACCACTACATAGTCACCCATATCTAAATGGGGAGCATAGGAAACTTTATTTTTACCGGTTAGGAGAGGAACAATCTCGCTGGCTAAACGCCCCAAGATTCTATCCCGGGCATCAATTAAGTGCCATTCTCTCTGAATTTCTTTAGCTTTTGGTTGGAAGGTTTTCATTCTTTTTAGGTTTTTTTAGTTTTAATTTTTTTTGTCTTTTTCTTAACGCTGCGCACTTTTCCCTTGGCACTCCCGGGCTTTTCCACCCATTCAAATCTAACTATTTGAGCCAAATCCCCCCTTCTTCGGGGAAGATTGATAATTCTTGTAAAACCTGATTTCCTCTTTTTAGTAAGAGAGAGAAGCTCAGTAAAAAGCTTTCTGGTCGTTTCTTTGTCATTACCCAATTTCGCCAAAACCGCACGCCTAGCATTGAGAGTATTTTTTCTAACAAGAGTCATTATCTTGTCTATCTCTGACTGAACAAATTTTGCCTTTGCTTTTGTTGTCTTTATCTCGCCATAGAGAACCAAGGCCCTGGTTAAAGATCTAAATAGGGCGACCCTAGAACCTCTAGCTCGTGACAACTGACGGCCAAAAATCTTCTTACGCATCCTCAAATTTCACTCCTTTTTCCAAAAGAGCAATTTCGATAATTTTCAAAGATTTTTCTCCTAAATTCCTAACACCCATCAATTCTTCCTTTTTCGCTTTCACTAGTTTTCTCACCGTTTCATAACCTGCCTTTGTTAAAGCATTGGCTACTCTGGTTGGAAGTCCAACCTCTTCAACAGAAAGCTGACCAACAGACCCTAAAGTATCTTTCGGCTTGAGGCTTTTTTTCTTCTTTAATTTCTTGGGAGATATTATCTGATTCAAAAAGGAAACTAAAATCTTTGCCGACTCTAATAAAGACTCTTTTGGTGTAATAGTTCCGTCCGTCCAGATCTGTAAAGTTAGCTTATCGTAATTAGTTAATCTACCAACACGTGTCTCCTCAACTTTATAATTAACTCTCAAAACCGGAGAGAATGTTGAGTCTAATGGAATAACTCCAACCTTCCGGCTCACTCTTTCTTCTGCTGGAGAGTAGCCAACTCCAGATTCCACCTGCATTTGTACTTCTAGTTTAGCACCCTTTCCCAGATTGGCTAAAACAAGCTCGGGATTGGCTATCTTTACATCAGCTGGTGTCTTAATATCGCCAGCCTTTACCTCCCCAGCACCTTGAACTGAAAGAGAAACATTAACCGGTTTTTTACCATGATAAGCTATTCTTACCTTCTTAAGGTTTAATAAAAATTCAACAACGTCCTCTTTCATTCCCTTAAGGGTTGAGAATTGGTGACGGACTCCTGCAATTTTTGCCCGGGTTATGGCTGCTCCGGGAAGACTGGATAATAAAACCCTCCTCAGGCCATTACCTAAAGTCAAACCATAACCTGCCACTAATGGAGAAATGATAAAACTTGCATAGTTTTGTTTTTTACTTTCTTGTTTTATCTTAAAAAGCGGATTGTCCATCTCATTCACCTCCAATCGTTTATCTTGAATAAAACTCAATTATATCCTGTTCAGAAACTGGCTCTTGAACATCTTCTCTTATGGGCAACCTGACAACTCTACCAGCTGCTGCCTTCCGTTCCAGCCAGTCAGGTACAGGAGAATCTTTCTCCTTCAAAAGTTTTTTTATTGTAGGCACTTCCATTACCTTGGCTGACAACATTATTGTTTCCCCGGGTCTAACTTGATAAGAAGGAATATTAACCTTTTTCCCGTCAACCAAAATATGTCTGTGAACAACCATCTGTCTTGCTTGCGGCCTTGTCTGGGCAAAGCCAAGTCTAAAAACAACATTGTCAAGCCTTGTCTCTAAAAGAGAAAAAAGAGTATCTGCCGTATTTTTTTTTGATTTTAAGGCAGTATCTACGTATTTTCTAAACTGCTTTTCCAAAATTCCATAAAGTCTTTTTACCTTCTGTTTTTCTCTCAATTGACGTCCATATTCAGAGGGCCTTCTTTGCCGCTTAGAACCATGAACCCCGGGAAGGATGTTCAAGCGGGTCAATTTAATACCTTTATTAAAAAGGTCAAAACCTTCTCTCCTGGAAAGTTTGTCTTTTGGTCCTCTATATCGTGCCACGTTCCTCTCTTCTAAACCCTCCTTTTCTTTTTGGGCCGTGGTCCGTCATAGGGAATTGGGGTTACATCGGCAATTAGCGAAATTTTAACTCCCGCTCCCCTAATTGCTCTCAAGGCAGCATCTCTGCCAGGACCCGGACCTTTTATATAAACTTCAATTTCCCTCAATCCCATTTCTTCTTTTGCTCTTTTTATTACCTGATTAACAGCTGTAGTGGCTGCATAAGGAGTTGACTTCCTAGTTCCCTTAAATCCGGCAGAACCTGCTGACCCCCAAATTATCGCTCTACTTTCTTCATCGGTTACGGTAATCAGAGTATTATTAAAACTAGCCGAAATATAAACCCTGCCAAACTCAATCTTTTTTTTTGTGGTCATTTTTCTTTATCTCCTTCTTTCTTACCCGAAGTCTTCTTTGTTCTGGTCAATGCTTCTTTTTTAAATGCTCCAACTGTTTTTCTTTTCCCCCTCTTTGTTCTCGCATTTGTCTTTGTTCTTTGTCCCCGAACTGGAAGCCCTCGAGCATGCCTCATTCCTCGGTAAGAATTAATCACCTGCAATCTCTGAATATTTACCCGAACCCTTCTAGCCAACTCTCCCCCTGTTGGATGTTCTTCCAGTTTAGCTAAAATTTGCGATATTTCATCTGTAGAAAGATCGGTCACCCTCTTAGCCACATCTATTTTTAAAGAATCTAAAATCGATTTAGACAAGGACCAGCCCACTCCTTTTATCTGAGTTAAGGCATAATCTATCTTCCAATTATCTTTTAGGTCGATTCCTGCAATTCTTGCCATCTATATCATCCTTGTCTTTGCTTGTGCTTGGGATTTTTACAAATAACATATATTCTTTTCCCTCTTCTCACTATTCTACAATTTGGACAAATTTTTTTAACCGATGACCTGACTTTCATATTAATATTTATAAATTACCCTTCCTCTTTCCTGATCATAGGGTGTCATTTCAATTTTCACCCGGTCTCCCGGCAGAATTCTTATATAATTTCTTCTTATTTTACCAGTCAAGGTCACCAGTATGGTCCGGCCGTCTGACAACTCTACTTTAAACATAGTATTTGGCAAGGCCTGTAAAACTTTGCCATCAAGAATTATATTTTTTCCTTTCTTAACCATATCAATCTTGCCTTGAAGCAGTCAAAATAGTGGGACCATGACTAGTCAATGCTACTGTTTCTTCAAAAAGCGCGCACATTTTACCATCTTTTGTACGTACTGTCCAGCCATCATCATCAATCCGAACATCCTCAGTTCCCTGGCTATACATCACTTCAATGGCAAAAACATAGCCTTCTCTTAGTTCTATTAATTCGGCTTTTGAACCCGATAGAAAACAGGGGATAGGAGGATATTGATGAAGTTCACGACCAACTCCATGGCCAACCAGAGATTTAATTGGCCTATAATCTGCTTCCCTTAAGGTATTCTCTATGGCAGCTGAGATATCCATGAGCCTATTGCCAATCTGCATTGCCTTTATGGCCCGGCTTAAGGCCTTTTTCCCAACCAGTAAAAATCTACTTTTTTGCTCGTCTTTGCCAATTAAAACGCTCGTTGAGGTATCGGAGTGAAACCCGCGATAGAACAGTCCCACGTCAATACTGACTAAATCGCCCTCTTGGAAAACAATCTCCTTTTTAGGAACTCCATGAACAAGGCCATCATTGACATTAATACAGGTTGACCAAGAATAGCCTGGAACCATCTGAAAAGAAGGCTTGGCTCCGGTTTTCTTAATTAATTTTGTAGCCAAGTCTTCTATCTCAAAAGCATTAACTCCCTCTTTAACTCTCTCGATCAATTTACTCTTGATCCGGGCCAGTTTCCTGCCTCCTTCAAACATTATCTCTATATCCTGACTGCTTTTAATTTTTACTCTTTGCACGGCTCACTTTCTCAAGAAGAGCAACCAAATCTGTCTGTATTACCTCAATTGGCCGCTCTCCATCAATTTCTTCTAAAATAGTTTCTCTCTTTAATAAATCAAATAAAGGCTCTGTCGTTTTTCTGTAAAGCCCAAGCCTTTTTCTAATAGTTTCCTCTTGGTCATCTTCTCTTTGAACCAAATCCTTTTTCTTGACTGTCGAACCAGGAGGATTGGTAATCAAATTGTAAATTTTACCTGTTTTCATATTTACCCTCCTTGCAGTTAAGCGTCTTATTGACTCTTTCTCACTTATCTTAAGGAGAATTGCCAAGTCGATTCCCACACCTTTCTTTTTCAACCAGGACTTTAATAAATTGAACTGTCCAGTTGACCTTGGAAAACCTTCAAAAATAACCTTGTCTTTTATACCCTTATTCTCGAAAAAATCCCTAACTAAGGAAAAAATTTCCTCGTCTGGCAGTAGCTCGCCTTTTTTATTTATTTTCTCATCAATATCTGGTCGTTTCTTGGCCAACTTCCGTAGGAACCTACCTGATTCAAAATAGAACAGACCAAACCTTTTAGCTAGTTTTGCCGCCTGTGTTCCCTTTCCCGAACCCTGGGGTCCTAAAATTAGGATAATCATCTATCTTAAAAATTTTTCATATTTTCGCATAACCAGTTTTCCTTCAATATCCCGAGTGACCTCAAGAACAACTGAGACAACAATTAATATTCCTGTTCCTCCTATGACCAAGTTGGGAACAGCAACCAGTCTTTGGCAAAAAGAAGGCAGCACAGCAATAAACCCTAAAAAAAGTGCGCCCACTAATGTAATCCTTGAAAGAACAGATGATAGATATTTAGAAGTTTGATTTCCCGGTCTTATTCCCGGAATAAAACCGCCACTTTTCTGTAAATTCTCGGCAATTTTTTCCGGATTGAAAACCACTGCCGTATAAAAATAAGTAAAGGCAACAACCAGAGCAAAATAAACAAAACTATAAACCATTGATTGGGGATTAAACATCTGAACCAGCTTTGTCGCTATCTGAACAACCAGTGGATTATTTATTCGTGTCAAAAACTGTCCCAAAAGAGAAGGCAGCAAAACCAAAGAAACGGCAAAAATAATGGGAATGACCCCTGCCTGATTAAGTCTCAGGGGAATATAATTAGAGCCTCCGAGAACTCTCCCCCTGCCCCGCCTGGCATAGTTTATGGGAATTTGTCTCGTCGCCTCATTCATAAAAACTATTAAAGCGATAGTTGTTATTGCCAAAAGCAGAAATACAATTGTATTTAAAATATTGCTTGAGGGAACTGTTGCCGCCGATTTTCCAAGGCTTAGTGGTAATCTGGCCACTATTCCGGCAAAAATTAACAAAGAAACTCCGTTTCCGATACCATATTCAGTTATTAACTCGCCCAACCAAACGGCAAACATTGTTCCCGCAACCATGGTTACGACCAGAGCAACGATTGGCAAAGCACTTATCTCCATAATCACTCCCTGGCCCTTGAACAACGAATACATACCAAAGGCTTGCATGGCGGCTAAGGGAACTGTTAAAAATCTGGTATATTGATTAATCTTTTCCTGACCATACTCTCCTTCTTTTGACAACTCCTCCAAGGAGGGTATAACAAAGGTCAAAAGTTGTAAGATAATCGAAGCATTGATATAGGGACTTAAGCCCAGAGCCATAATTGAAAAATTGGCCAATGTTCCGCCGGAGAAGACATCTAATAGAGAAAGGAAGGGGCTGCCTGAAAATAGGGCCTGAAGAGAAGCCCTATCAATACCGGCTGCAGGAATATGGGCAACCAAACGAAAAACAACCAAGATGATTGCGGTTATAATTAATCTTTTTCTAATTTTCGGAGACTTGAAGATTTGTAGGAAAAAACGGACAATTGAAGAAATCATTTATATTATTTTACCCCCTATTTTTTTAACTTGACGAGCAGCTGATTTTGATATCGGCAAAGTAATTGTTAATTTCTTTTGAATTTTACCACCAGCCAAAATTTTTACTCCAACTTTTTGGCCATCCTTTAGATTGATAATTCCTGCCTCAGCTAGACTCTTCAGGCTGACCTTGGAACCTGAAGCTAATAAATTCAAAACCTCCAATTTAACAATCATTGGTTTCTTGGCTGATTTTAACTTTCCCTTTCCGCGCTGGAGAGGAAGACGCCGAAGAAGGGATTTCTTAACCTTGACACCCTCAAACAAAATTCCGATTTTACTCCTTGCCTTTTGACCCTTTTGACCACGACCAACTGTATGGCCGCCCTTCCCGCTTCCATAGCCTCGGCCAACTCTCTTTTTTCTTTTCTGGATCACTTTGGTTAAATCAGTCATTTTTCCCTTCTCCTACCCATAAAACTCTGTTCCATGGACCCAATCCTTTTCAAGGCATTCACTGTCGCATAAACATTGGAGATTTTATTTCTCGTTCCAAGAATTTTACCAACTACATCTTTAATACCGGCTGCCTCTAAAACAAGCTTCATCGGACCGCCGGCGATAACCCCACTGCCTGGAGGAGCAGGTTTTAAAAGAATATGGGCGGCACTAAATTTTTCTCTTACTCCGTAAGGAATCGTTGTTCCCTTTAAGGGAACTTTAATCATCCTCTTTTTGGCATAAGATAAAGCTTTCTGAATCGCATCCCTTACTCCTCGAGCTTTGGAAAGCCCGACTCCGACTCTTCCCTTTCTGTCACCAACAATTACCAAGGCGGAAAATCTTATTTGATTTCCACCTTTTGTCTTCTTGGAAATTCTGTTTATTTGAACTACAGTTTCCTCTAACTCTTTAATAACCTCGGGCATTAAAAATCAAGTCCTTTCTCTTTTGCCGCCTCTGCCAAGGCCTTTACTCTTCCATGATATTTATAACCTCCTCTATCGAAAACAATCTTCTTAATTCCCTTCTTTAAGGCTAATTCTGCTAGTTTTTCTCCGATCATTTTGGCCCTTTGGGTTTTCGTTCCTTGATTTGTTTGCAAATCCTTATCCGAACAGGCAAGCAAGGTACAGCCCGATTGGTCGTCGATTATCTGGACAAAAATATGTTTCCTCGACCTAAAAACTGAAAGCCTGGGTCTTTTTTTTGTTCCGACAATCTTTGCTCTTATCCTTCTTCTCCTTTTTTCTCTTGTCATCTTACTCTCCTGGCTCCTGAATCTTGGCAACAGCCTTGCCGGGCTTAAGTCGAATTTCCTCACCCTGATATCTGATTCCCTTCCCTTTATAAGAGTCAGGTTTTCTCACTGCTTTTATCCTTGCTGCCACCTGACCAACCAGTTCACGGTCTATACCTTCAACCGAGATTATTGATTTACTTACAGTAAATTTGATTCCCTCTGGAGCCTCAACGATAACCGGATGAGAATAACCAATCATAAAAACCAACTGATTACCTTTAACTTCAACCCGGTAACCGGCACCCACTATCTCCAAATTCTTTGACCATCCTTTGTTTACTCCTTTGATCATATTTAGGAGATGAGCCCTTAAAGTACCCTGTAAGGCATTGGCTGATTTACTTTCTCCTTTCTTCTCGACAACTAAGGTATTTTTCTTTATCCTAATTCGTAGTTCTTTGGGAAAATCTCTTTCAAGGGTTCCCATTGGCCCAATTATCTTGACCTTATTGGCCTCAATTTCAGCCTTTACTTCTTGAGGCAATTCAACTGGTAATTTGCCTAGTCTTGCCATTTTACTTTAACTCCGCTATAAGTTCTCCACCTACTCGTAATTTAAGTGCCTCCCGGGAAGAGACTACTCCCTTACAGGTTGATAATATAAAAACCGACATGCCTTTTTTCTGGGCTAGCTCATCGGCCCTGATATAGATTCTCAAACCAGGTCGGGAAATCAATTTCAGACCAAAAATTACCGGCTTTTTCTTTTTATAAGCCAGCTTGATAAGCAAATTACCCTTCTTCTCAAGGCAAGATTCTAAAAACCCCTCTTTTTTTAAAACCTGAGCCACTGCTTTAATCATCTTTGTTTTTGGCAATTCAAATTCTCGCTTGCCAGCCAAAGTAGCATTTTTAATTCTAATAAGAAAATCTCCAACCGGATAATTAACCATATCTACCAACTCGCTTTCTTGACCCCGGGGATTTCTCCCCGTTGGGCATGTTCTCGAAAACATAAACGACATAAACCAAAACGCCTCATATAGCCTCTAGCCCTGCCACAAATACGACAGCGATTGGTATAACGAGTCTTAAATCTGAGTTTTTTCTTTTCCCTGGCGATTTTAGAGAGTTTTGCCATGTTCCTCCTTTTCAAATGGCATTCCCAAAAGCTCAAACAACCTTTTTGCTTCCTGAGAATCCCTGGTATTTGTTACTATACTTATTTCCAAACCCCTAGGTTTTTCTAAGCTCCCCAAATCAACCTCTGGAAAGACACTGTACTCCCTAATCCCTAGAGTATAATTTCCCTGTTTATCAAAACCTTTTAAAGAAAGACCCCTAAAATCTCTTAAACGGGGCAGGGTAATGGAAATAAGTCTATCTAGAAAAGCATACATTTTGTCTCTTCTCAAAGTGACCTTAAGACCAACCGGGTTGCCGGCTCTGATATTAAATCCAGCCACCGATACTCTAGCTGGCCGCACTGTTGGCTTCTGCCCGCTTATCAAACTAATATCCGAAATCAATCTCTCAAATAATTCTTTATTTTTGGCTGCATCCTGTATTCCCATATTTAAGACAATCTTGGTAATTCTTGGGATGGCCAAAGAATTTTTAATATCTAACTCACGTTTTAAAGTTGGCACCACTTCCTGATTATATTTTTTCTTTAAAGGCAATCTTTTTTTTATCATTGTTTTTTATCTATTTCTTTTTTACATTTCTTACAAATACGCACCTTCTTCTTTTTATCCATCTTGAAGCCAATCCTGGTTGGCTTCTTGCAATGAGGACAAATAAGAGCAACCTTGGCAAAAACCAATGGTTTTGGAATCTCATAAACTCCACCCTTCTTGTCAGCCGAAGCGGCCGCCTTGACATGTTTTTTGACAATATTGATACCCTGTATTAAAAGACTACCTTCTTTGGGAAAGATTTTCTCAATTTTTCCTTTCCGATTTTTATCTTTACCGCTTGTAATCTTAACTGTATCTCCAACTTTATATTTCAACATATCTCTTCTGGCCTCTAATTCTAGACTACCTCTCTGGCAAGAGAGGCAATCTTTGTATAGCCCGCCTCTCTTACCTCCTTGGCAATCGGGCCTAAAATTCTGGTTCCTCGGGGAAGCCCATTTTTATCAATAATCACAGCTGCATTATCATCAAAACGAACATAGCTTCCATCTTTTCTTCCAATTTCTTTTTTTGTTCTAACAATTAGCGCCTTGACTTTCTCTTTATTGACAACAGCCCCGGCTGGGCTAGCTCCCCGTACAACACAGGTAACCACATCTCCAACACTGGCTGTTTTGCCTATCCTTGTAGAGACGCCAATTACAGCTAATGCTTTTGCTCCCGAATTATCAGCTGGTTTTAAAATACTCCTCAGTTGAACCATTTATTTCTTCTTTCTTATCACTTTTTTCTTACCATCTATTGCCTTAATAATCTTCCACTTCTTCAATTTGCTATATGGCCGACTGGCAACAAATTTAACTCTATCTCCCACCTTCACCCCAATCTCATCATGAACATGATATTTTTTAATCCTTTTTAATTTCTTCTTATAAATCGGATGAGTGACAATTCTTTCGACGGCAACTACTGCCGTCTTTTCTGTTTTTGCTGAAATAACCTGTCCGCTAAAAATCTTCATAAGTTTGTTTTCTGTTCCAATAGTTCTTTCTCTCGGATAAGAGTTAACAACTGGGCAATGTCTCGTCTTAAGTTTTTGGTTGATTTAAGATTCTTTTCACGACCAACAGCAATTTTAGCAACAAGCTCTACTTGCTCCTTTTTCATTGCCAAAACTTTTTTCTTAAGTTCTTCTATTCCCTTTTCTCTCAATTTTTGCAGACTTTTCCTTTTCATCGCTTCTCCTCTCGACTGACCACCTTAGCTTTGAAAGAAAGTTTGGCCGCCGCCCTTTTAAGAGCTGTTGTTGCTACCTCCTGTGACACACCGGCAACCTCCAAGATAATTCTCCCAGGGGTAACCACGGCAACATAATGATCGACATCTCCTTTGCCTCCGCCCATTCTTTGACCGGCTGAACGCTTACTAACCGGCTTATGGGGAAAAATCCTAAGCCAAACACGACCCTTTCTTTTTAAGGAATTGGTAGTCGCCCTCCTGGCCGCCTCAATCTGACGGGCTGATAGCCAACCACTGTCAAGAATCTTCAGGCCATATTCACCAAAAGCTAGATTTGTGCCTCGAGTAGATATCCTTTTAACCTTTCCCCGAAAATCTTTTCTATATTTTCTCTTTTTTGGTTCTAACATAAACTTACTCCGGTTTTTTGTAAATCCAAACCTTCACGCCCACATAACCGCGCTTCAAAAGGGCTGGAAAACAAGCATAGTCAATCTCTTCTCTCAGTGTCTGGGTGGGAACTGCTCCTATATGGTATTTTTCAGTTCTGGCTATCTCCGCTCCTCCAATTCTTCCGGCTAAAACTAGCTTGACACCCCCAGCTCCTGCCTGCATTACCCTTTCCATTGCTCGACCAACTACTCTTCTGTGGGGAATTCTGCGCTCAAGCTCATTGGCAATTCTTGTTGCCACTAAATAAGCAGAGAGTTCTGGATTTTTTATTTCCTGGACTGGAATATCAATCTTTAAGTCTCCGGGGATTTCCCCCCTGGTCTTCTTGATAAGCTCTAAAATATATTTTTTAATATCCTCTATCCCGGTCCCCCCACGCCCAATCACTACTCCTGGCCTTGACACATATAGGTTTATAATCATGCTTTTGGGAAGCCTTGTAATCTGAACATCAACTATCCCCGCAAGCTTAAGTCGTTCCATTAGAGCCTTTCTTATCTTTATATCTTCAATCAAAAAATCTTTATAGTTAGACCCTTCTGCATACCAAGAGGATTTCCAAGGTAAAAATCTACCTACTCTAAACCCTATTGGATTGACTTTTTGTCCCATATTATTTTTTAGATTTCTTATTTTGACCTTTTGAATCTGTTTGCAATTTGCCACTTGATGCTTGGGGTTCTGCTGTCAAAACAACGCGAATATGGCTCATTCGCTTCTGGTATGGGTGCCACCTTCCCTTGGCAACCCATCTGCCTCTTTTCAATCTCGGACCATCTCCTATTTGAATTTCTTTAAAAACCAAGCCCTTATCTTTAAGCCCTTTTGCCTTGGCATTGGCTAAAGCAGTTTTTATAACCTTTGCCAGGGGTTCAGCTGCCCGTTTGCCAATATAAGGTAAAGTTTTCACTGCCTGAGTAGGGGATAGGTCTTTAACCATATTGGCTATCGGCCTAATCTTTCTAGGCGATATTCGAATAAATCTCTGTGTTGCAATAACATCCATCACTGTTAAGTCTTTTCAATTATTCGCTTGACAACCTGACCATGGCCTCTAAAAGTTCTGGTTGGGACAAACTCTCCCAGTCTGTGGCCAACCATTTCTTCGCTGACAAAAACCTCAATAAACGTCCTCCCGTTGTGAACCTGAAAGTATTTACCGACAAACTCAGGTGGAATCTGAGAATTTCTTGCCCAAGTTTTAATAGGATCCTTCTTATCTCCCATACCAGCCTTTACCTTTTTAAAAAGGCGCTTATCAATATATGGCCCTTTTTTACTACTTCTACCCATGTTTACCCGGTTTTCTTCTTTGAATAATTAAGTTGACTGAATACTTTTTCTTTTTTCTGGTTCTTCCTACCGCTGGCTTACCATAAACAGTCATCGGGTGTTTCCTACCAACACCGCTCCTGCCTTCACCGCCACCATGAGGATGTGCTCCTGGATGCTGGGCTGTGCCCCGAACCGTCGGTCGTATTCCCTTTCTTCGCTTTCGGCCTGCCTTGCCAAGTTTCTCCGTCTTGGCTTCGATTCGTCCAACTTGTCCCAGTGTTGCATAGACTCCAGGCTTAAATCTTCTTACCTCGCTAGAGGGCATCTTTACGAGAACCCATTTTTCCTCTCTGCCTTGGACAATTGCCACTGCCCCAGCACTTCTCACCAGCTGTCCTCCCTTGCCCAATTTTATTTCCAAATTATGAATCTGGGTCCCTATTGGAATCCTTGACAAAGGTAAGGCATTACCTATTTCCAAAGGAGCAGTTTCAGCGGCAATAATTTTTTGGCCAAGTTTCAAACCCCGGGGGGCTAAAATATAACGCCTTTCACCGTCTTCATAAATTAAAAGGGCAAGCTCTGCATTTCTGTTAGGATCATACCCAATAGCTTCAACTCTAGCCCAAACATCCCTTTTATCTCTTTTAAAATCAACATTCCGCAAGAGTCTTTTCTCTCGCCCTCCCTGATGACGAACACTGATTTTCCCCTTCGATCTACCCGATTTTTTAGGCAAAATTTTCTTTAAGCTTCTCATTTTTGCTCCTTAAACAAATCTATTTCCTGTTTTCCCTTTAAACTCACGATTGCTTTCTTCCTTGATTTAATCACCTGCTTTCTGCCTCTAGAGTCTTTCTTTACTCTTTTTGAATAATTCATTGTCCGTACACGAGCAACTTCGACCGCAAAAATTTTTTCAACCAACACCTTAATCTGCTGCTTATTCATGCCTTTCTCGACCCAAAAGGTATAGTTGCCATTTTCGGCCTCTTGCAAACTCCTCTCTGTTAAAACTGGTTTTAATTTCATTTCTTCTCGCTTCTCGCTTCTCGCTTCTCGCTTAAAACCTCTTTATCTAAAATTATCATTCCAGCAAAAAATACTTGATAAGCATTCAGGTCTTTAAAGGCTATCACTTGAGTGTTCCGGATATTTCTAATGACCCGGGTGATAGATAGATTCTTATCGCTAAGCACAAAAGTAAGCTTCTTTAGTTCCTTGTCTTTAATTTTATCAATTAAAGTCTGGGTCTCCTTGGTTTTCTTCAGGTTGGACAAGCCGCTAATAACAACAATTTCTTTCGCCCTTGCCTTTAAAGAAAGGGCAATATTTAAAGCTCTCTTCTTCATTTTTTGAGAAAGGGTTAACCGTCTTCTAACACCCTTTGGCCCATGAGCAACGCCGCCACCAACAAAAATCGGTGCTGAGCGAGGTCCGTGTCTTGCTCGGCCCGTACCTTTCTGTCGGTACCACTTTCTAGTTGTCAGGCTAATTTCTCCTCGGGTTCTGACCTTAGACAAACCTTGATGCTCTTTTGCTCTATAGACATGAATTGCTTGGCTAAGAAGTTTTAAATTGCCCTTCTCTTCAAAAATCTTAGGCAAAACAGTGTCTGCCAGCTTTCTTCCTTTTGCCGAATAAGTTCTTGCTTTAATCATTCTCCTTCTCCTTAACTAATCCCTTTATGAGCAAAAGGCTTCCAGGAACACCAGGAACAGGTCCAGAAATACTCATCTCATTCTTTTTAGGGTCAATGGAAACTACTTGCAGATTTTCAACCGTCACTCTCTCGGATCCCATTCGGCCAGCCATTTTCTTCCCCTTATGAACTCGTCCAGGGCTCGTACCTTGACCAATCGAACCGGGAGCTCTGCGTCGATCACTTTGCCCATGGGTTCTCGGTCCGGCACTAAATCCCCAGCGTTTGATTACTCCGGCAAAACCTTTTCCTTTTGATATCCCGCTTACCCGAACCCTATCTCCCTTTTTAAAAATATCAGAAACTTTTATCTCATCTCCAACCTTAAATTTAGGTTTTTGGGAAAGCTTTATTTCCCGTAAATGTCGGACTGCCTTTTTGGCAGCCTTGAGATGCCCCTGCATCGGTTTGTTTAAATGCCTGATTTTCCTCGCTCCAAAGCCTAGTTGAATTGCCCAATAACCATCTTTTTCCCTGCTTTTGACCTGGGTAACCAAGCATGGCCCGGCCGAAACCTTGGTTATCGGCACTCGTTTGCCCTCAACAAAAATCTGGCTCATCTTTTGCTTTGTTCCTAATATTGTCCCTAACATAACTTTGACCATTAAAAAAAGTGCCCAGAGGCACCTTTTTGGTACTTCCTTGAATAAACTAGTGGTTAAATTTTAAAAACCACCTCCACGATGGCCAAATTATACCAAACAAGACCCTACCACGCAAGACTTGACATCTAGTACTGAATTTGGTACTGTTATTTTGAGATGAGAACAATTCCTAACACCATTTCTGCTAGCAAGGCAAGGGCTAATTTTTATTCTCTGTTAGAAGAAGTTGTCACTAAATTGAAGTCTATAACTATTACCAAAAGAGGTGAAGCTCAAGCTGTGATAATGCACCCAGATGAAGTTGCCTCTTGGCAAGAAACAATGGATATCCTTTCAGACAAAAAATTAATCAGAGATATTGCTATGAGTGAAACAGAAAGAAAGTCTGGCAAGATTACTTCTGAAAAAAATTTGTTAAAGGAGTTGGGAATTTCTCCTAAAGACCTTAAAGAATTATGAAGGTTGAGTATTCTAATACTGCCAGGAAACAGCTCAAAAAACTTCCGAAAACCAAACAAATTAAGGTCCTGGCAAAGATCCAGAAACTTAAAAACGACCCATATGCAGGCAAGAAGCTGAAGGGTGAATTTGGAGGATTACGCTCGCTCAAAATTTGGCCTTACTGGATTATTTATCGTTATCTGGTCCAAGACAGGCTTTTGTTTATCAACGTTATTCAACACAGACAGAAGACTTATAAATAGAAGAAATATCTATAATTATTACATTTTCACTTCTATAGAGACCCCGGCCGGGAGGTCAAGATTGGACAAGGAGTCTATTGTTCGGTCAGAAGGATTAAGGATATCAATCAATCTCTTGTGAACTAAAATCTCAAAATGTTCCCGAGCGTCCTTGTCTGTAAAAGGAGAAGTTTGAACCGGAATCAAAGTTCTTTTTGTCGGCAAAGGGATAGGGCCAACCACCTTTGCTCCACTAACCATAACTGTATCCAATATCTTTGCTGCCGCCTCGTCAATCACTCGATGGTCGTAGCTTTTAAGTTTAACTCGTAATCTTCCTGCTGGCATTAAGCAATAATTTTGGAAATAACTCCAGCACCAACAGTCTTACTACCTTCTCTAATAGCAAATCTCAAACTTTCCTCTATGGCAACAGGCTGGATAAGCTTAATTTTTACTTTAGCATTATCACCGGGCATAACCATCTCAATCCCTTTAGGAAGAGTAACTTCTCCGGTAACATCAGCTGTTCTTATATAAAATTGGGGTTTATATCCGCTGAAAAAGGGAGTATGACGACCTCCCTCTTCCTTTGCGAGAACATAAACTTCGCCCTCAAATACAGTATGGGGAGTAACTGTCCCTGATTTAGCCACAACCTGACCACGAACGACATCACCTTTGCCAACTCCCCGCAGCAAAACTCCGACATTATCTCCTGCTTGAGTTTCATCCAGGGTTTTTCTAAACATTTCCAAACCAGTGACCACCGTTTTCTGAGTATCCTTGATACCAACAATCTCTACCTCTCCATTTAGCTTCAACTGTCCTCTTTCAACTCTGCCGGTAACCACAGTTCCTCTACCCTTAATTGAAAATACATCCTCAATGGGCATTAAAAACGGTTTTTCTGTTTCTCTTTTTGGTTGAGGAATATACTCATCAACCACCTTTATTAACTCTACTACCGCCTTTTCCGCTTCTGCATCACCCTTGTAAGCTTTAAGAGCACTACCTTTGATTATGGGAACTTTGTCTCCAGGATAATCATACTTCTTGAGAAGGTCGCGAACATCTTGCTCAACAATCTCCACAATTTCCGGATCATCAACCGTATCGGTCTTATTTAAGAAAACAACCAGGGCTGGAACGTTCACCTGGCGAGCCAAAATAACATGCTCGCGGGTCTGGGGCATCGGGCCGTCAGCCGCAGAAATAACCAAAATTGCCCCATCCATTTGAGCAGCACCGGTAATCATGTTTTTGATGTAATCAGCATGTCCTGGAGCATCAATGTGGGCGTAGTGGCGTTTTTCTGTCTCATACTCTATATGACTGATATTAATGGTTACACCTCGCTCTTTTTCTTCCGGTGCATTATCTATTTCATAGAAGTCAAAAGGTTTTGTTTTGTTGCCAGGCTGTTTGGCCAAAACCCGGGTAATGGCAGCCGTTAAAGTAGTTTTTCCGTGATCAACATGGCCAATAGTCCCAACATTAATGTGGGGCTTGGTTCTTTCAAATTTTTGTTTCTTTTCTGCTGCCATCCTTACCTTTATATTTTAGCACTTCATCTCTGGAAGAACAAATTAAACAGGGCCCAAGCCCTGCAACTAGGCGCTATTATAATCAGAATTTAAGCAAACTGTCAAGCATTAGCAGACTTAACCTTAGTCTTTTTAGCAATTAAGGTCTCGGTAATATTTTTGGGAACTTCTTCATAGCGAGAAGGCTCCATATAAAAGCTTGCCCTCCCCTTTGAAAGAGAACGAAGACCGGTTGCATAACCTCTAAACTCCGCTAAGGGCCCAAGGGCATTAATAATAACCACATTCTCCCTTGTTTCTGTTCCCTGGATACGGGCGCGGCGAGAGGAAAGATCACCGATAACATCCCCCATATATTCTTTTGGGGTGGAAACTTCAAGTTTCATAACCGGTTCCAGTAAAGTTAAATCAGCCTTTTTAACAGCTGTCTCTAGGGCCAGAGAGCCGGCAATTTTAAAAGCAATTTCTGAAGAATCAACTTCATGGAAACTACCGTCATAGACAACAACCTTCATGTCCACCATCGGATATCCGGCCAGGACTCCTTTCTCCATTTTTCCTATAACACCCTTTTTTATTGCCGGAATAAACTCTGAGGGAATGGCCGCTCCTTTTATTTCAGACTCAAACTTAAAACCTTCTCCTCGAGGCAAAGGCTCAGCTCTTAAAAAACAATGGCCATATTGGCCTCTACCACCAGTTTGCCTGATATACTTACCCTCAGCTGTTGTTATTCTCTTAATAGTTTCTTTATAGGCCACCTGGGGAGTGCCTGTTCGGGCTACCACGTCAAACTCTCTTTTCATCCTATCAACAAGAATCTCAAGCTGAAGCTCTCCCATGCCGGAAATAATCGTCTGGCCAGTTTCCATGTCGGCTTTAATCTTGAAAGTGGGATCTTCATCCGATAATTTCCTCAAGGCAGTTCCCATCTTCTCTTGATCTTGTCTGGTGGCTGGTTCAATGGCCAGAGAAATAACCGGCTCAGGGAACGAAATAGATTCAAAGAGAACCGGATGTCCAGGATCACAAAGTGTATCTCCTGTTGTCGTTTCCTTAACCCCTACCACCGCGACAATCTCTCCTGCATAGGCTTCGTTAATTAATTCCCTTTGATTGGCATGGGGAAGGACAAGTTTGCCTATCCTCTCTTGTTTTCTTTTAGTAGCATTCAAAATACTCTGACGAGCTAGAATCTTGCCCGAATAGATTCTTAGATAAACCAATCTGCCTACATGGGGGTCTGTAACGACCTTAAAGGCCAAGGCTGAAAATGGAGCATCAATTTTTGCCTCCCTTATCTCTTTTGCTCCTGTTTGGGGATTTTCTGCCTTAACAGGAGGTAGGTCCAGAGGAGAAGGTAAAAATTCTATTATGGCATCTAAAAGAAGTTGAACCGTTGCTGTTCTATTATCCGCACCCAAAATTGGAAAAAATTTACCGGAAATAACACCCTTTCTAATCGCCTTCTTTAACTCCGTTACATTTATCTCTTTGCCCTCAAGATATTTTGTTAAGGCAAGGTCATCATATTCGGCCACCCTCTCAAATAATTCTTGACGGTATCTTTTGGCCTTTTTAATTAATGCCCGTGGCATTTCTCCCTCTTTAAGTTTGTTGTCCTCGAGTCCTTTATAGGTATAGGCTTTCATGCGAACAATATCAATCACTCCATGGAGATTATGTTCTAATCCCAAAGGAATCTGGATTGGAGCCGCATTTGCTCCCAAGCGTTCTCTAATAGAAGTAATACTTCTCTCAAAATCAGCCCCAATCAAATTTAGCTTATTTAAAATACAAATACGAGGAACCGCATAGCGATTTGCCTGTCTCCAAACAGTCTCTGATTGACTTTCAACTCCGGTACGGCCATCAAAAACCATGACCGCACCATCTAAAACCCGCAAGGATCTTTCAACCTCTGCTGTAAAATCAATATGTCCTGGAGTATCAATAATATTAATCCTATAATGTCCTTTGTCAACACTAGTACTTTTCTTCAGATCCCAAAAAGTAGTAATTGCCGCAGACACGATAGTGATACCGCGTTCCCTTTCTTGCTCCATCCAGTCAGTAACAGTAGTTCCTTCATCAACAGAACCACGCCGATAAGTTTTTCCGGTCTCAAAAAGCATACGCTCCGTGGTTGTAGTTTTCCCTGCATCAATGTGGGCAATAATACCGATATTTCGGATTTTATCCAATGGAACATCACGGTCCTTGGTAACCGTCACCACCATTGCTGATTTTTTCTTTGTTTGTTGTCCTGGCATACGAGCTATACTATGAATATCTACCAACGGAAGTGGGCGAAGGCGCGATTGGCCTCGGCCATACGCTCAACATCTTGTCGCTTTTTAACCGCTCCACCTTCACCTTTGGCAGCATCAACAATTTCAGCTGCCAATTTCTCAGCATAGGTATGATATTCAGAATTGGAACGGCTTCGGGCAGCCTGGATTAGCCAACGAATTGCCAGAGATTCCCTCCTTGGGCCCCTTACACTCATAGGAATCTGATAAGCTGCACCCCCCACCCTTCTTGGTCTTACTTCCATGCTCGGTTTGATATTGGAAAGTGCTTGGGAAAAAATTTTAACAGGGTCATCTTTTGTTCTTTTCATTATTAGCTCAAACGCGCTATAGACCTGCTTTTGAGACACACTTTTCTTGCCATCACGCATGCTTCTGTTAATCAACTTGGCAACAAGTATATTTTTGTAAATCGAATCTGGCTGAAGCTTTCTTGGTTTTACTTGTCCTTTTCTAGTCATCTTTTATTCCTCTTTACTAGCACCAGTGGTTGAGACTTCTGCAACTCCAACCTCACCTGTCTTTTTGGTTCCATAACGACTTCGAGATGTCTTTCTGCCAACCACCCCTGTTGTCCCATATTTACCACGAACCACTTGGTATCTTACCCCAGGTAAATCTTTTACCCTACCTGCTCGAACCAAGATTATTGAGTGCTCAGCTAACTCATGTCCCTCGCCAGGAATATAGGCAGTAATCTCCTGCTTATTGGAAAGCCTAACTCGAGCTACTTTCCTCAAGGCAGAATTTGGTTTTTTGGGCGTCATTGTCCGAACCGCCAAAACAACCCCTCTTTTAAAAGGAGCGGGTAAGTCTCTAAATTTTCTGTCTTTTGCGTTAAACCAACGTTTTAAAGCCGCACTACGGGTCTTTTTGATTATTCTCTTTCTACCTTTTCTGACAAGTTGTGATGTTGTTGGCATAATTAAGTCACTGGAATTAACCTACCGATGATAACATTTTCTTTTAATCCTCGCAGGTAATCTCTTTTCCCAAATAAGGCTGCTTTGGTCAAAACGTTTGTTGTCTGCTCAAAGGAAGCAGCTGATAACCAACTTTCGGTAAATAGTGAGCGCCGGGTAATACCCAATATTTCCTGTCTGGCACTGGCCGGCTCTCCTCCCGCTGCCAAAACCGCCTCATTTTCTTCTTCAAATTTTGCTTTTTCCACCAATTCACCGGGGAGTAAAGAAGTATCCCCGGCGGTCATAATCTTTACCTCATCACCCATTTTTCTGATAATTACCTCAAAATGCCGGTCATTGATAGGAATTCCCTGAGATTCATAGACTTCTTGCAAATGATTAACTAAATATTCCTGCGCTTTCCTCAACCCCCGAACCGCCAAGATCTCCTTTATGTCCAGAGAGCCAGAAGCAAGCTGAGTCCCAACATCGACAAGTTGCCCTTTGGTCACCCTCAGTTCATTCGCCTTGGGAATTAAATATTCTCTTTCTTCTTTGGGTTTTGTCTGGACGCTGACCACTTTAACTTTCCAACCGGCTTCCGTCTCAGAAATCTCCACCTTCCCGGCTATCTCCGATAATGGTGAAAGGATCTTGGGAGTTCTGGTCTCAAACAACTCTTCAACTCGAGGAAGACCCTGGGTAACATCAACACCAACAACTCCTCCAGAATGTTTTGTTTTTAGAGTAAGTTGGGTTCCCGGTTCACCAATCGACTGAGCGGCAACGACCCCGACTGGAACACCAATTTTAACTATCTCCTTATTCGAAAGGTCCCAGCCATAGCACTGAGCACAAACCCCATATCGAGTTGAACAAGTCAGGGGTGAACGAACCATAACCGCATCTATCTTTGCTTTATTAATCTCTTCAGTCTTTTGTTCATCAATAATTTTTCCTTTCTTGAGTATAACTTTTCCTTTAGAAGTTTTGATGTCCTCGCTAGCGATTCTTCCCACTATCCTATTGTCAAAAAATTCTGGACGAACAGATCTTCTAATAACCAAACCTTCAGTCGTACCACAATCCTCTTCCCTGACAAGAACATCATGGGCAACATCAACCAATCTTCGAGTAAGATAACCGGCATCAGCCGTCTTAATGGCTGTATCGGTCAAGCCCTTCCTTGAGCCCCGGCTGGAAGCAACATACTCAAAAACCGACAGTCCTTCTCTAAAATTACCCTTAATAGGAAGTTCAACGATTTTACCCAGGGGGTCAACAACCAATCCCCTCATTCCAGCCAACTGCTTAATCTGGTTACGTGAGGTTCGGCCAACCTTGGCATCAATTACCATTCTGATTGAGCCTTCTGTGTCTATTACTTCCCAGGTTTTGTCGGCAATTTCTTCCGTAGTCTCTATCCATATCTCCTGGATTAACCGTTTCTTCTCCTCGTTGGTAATTAAACCTTGACTAAAATTATTCTCAATGCCGGCAATCTTCTTATCAGCCTGTCTTATCAATTTACCTTTCTCGGGTAAAAGAGTGGCGTCTGAAATGCCAAAAGAAAGACCGGATATTGTTCCTCCCTTGAGTCCCAAATCCTTAATATTATCAATCAGCTTTATCGTCTCTGTGTGTTTGAGCTGAAAGAAAGCTTTATTCATCAAATCCTTGATGACCGATGAATCGGCAGCCTGGTTTATGAAATTGAAACCAGGAGGTAAAACCTTATTTAAAAGTAGCCGGCCAGTGGTTGTTTCAACTGTCTTTAAAGCCAGCCTTATGTTTATCTTTTGCCTTAGTTCAATAACCCCCATTTGATAAGCGGAGATTGCCTCATCAACATCACTAAAAACCGTCTCGCAGGGCTTAATTCGTGAATCCTCGCTGGTTAAGTAGTAAACTCCCAAAGCTATTTCTTTCTTTGCAGGAGCAGCAATCGGTGATCCATCAGCTGGTCGGAGCAAGTTCTTATCAGATAACATCAAATCTATTGCTTCTTTGACTGCTTTTTTTGAAAGGGGAATATGAACTGCCATCTGGTCTCCATCAAAATCAGCATTAAAACCAGCACAGATTGCCGGATGAATTCTAATCGCCTTCCCTTCAATTAATACAGGATAGAAAGCCTGAATCCCCAGCTTATGAAGAGTTGGGGCCCGATTTAAAAGAACAGGATGATTTTTGGTAATCTCTTCTAGAATATCAAAAACCTCTGCTGGTTTTTGATCAAGCATATTTTTAGCACTCCGCACATTGGGAGCGATTTCCCGAATAATCATCTCATGAAGAACAAAAGGCTTAAACATCTCCAAAGCCATCTCTTTTGGAAGTCCGCACTGATTAAGCTTAAGCTCGGGCCCAACAACAATAACTGAACGTCCAGAATAGTCAACCCTTTTACCAAGAAGATTTTGCCTAAATCTTCCCTTTTTCCCCTTAAGCATATCTGAGAGAGACCTTAAAACCTGTCTTCCTCGTCCTCTTCGGGTAGCTTTACGCTGGGAAGCGTCAATCATAGAATCAACCGACTCCTGAAGCATCCTCTTTTCGTTGCGTAAAATAATGTCGGGTGCACCGAGCACTATTAAATGTTTAAGTCTATTATTGCGATTAATAACTCTTCTATAAAGATCATTTAAATCACTAGCAGCAAAGCGTCCACCAGACAGTTGAACCATTGGCCGTAAATCCGGAGGCAGGACAGGCAGAACCCTGAGTACTGCCCAGCTTGGGTCAATTTTGGCATCTCGCAAAGCATCTATTAGTTTCAATCTCTTGGCTAGCTTTATGTATCGTTCACCCCGACCTTTTAGCTCTTCCAGTTCTTTTTTTATCTCTAGAGACAGCTTCTTTAAGTTAAGACTTTCCAAAGCTGAAAGAACTGCTTCAGCACCTGTCTTGACTTCGAGAAAAGCGGTCGCATCATAAAAAGCAAGTTTGTCGTATTCATCTTCAGACAAGAATCCAAGTGCTTGTATTCCCCTAACCAAACTAACAAGCTTAGAGAAAAGTTCTCCCATGTTTTCAAGCATTGTCTGTTCCTCTTCGGATAAGGTTGCTTTCTTTTTGCGAACCTCAAGGCCAATTTCAGAAATCGCCAGAGCCAATTGTTCTTTATCTTTAATTTTTACTCTTACACTTTCTTTTTTCTCCTTAACTTCTTTCTTAATCAAGTTCTTTTTCTCTTTAAAAATTTCCTTTATCTCTTTAGTCTTCTCTAGCCTTACTTTCTCTAATTTTTTAATCGCTTCTTTCTTTTGTTTCTCGTTGACCGAAATTACCAAATATTTTGCATAGTAGATTACCTGATCAAGAGCACGCGGGGGAAGGTCTAAAAGAAGAGATATCCTTGAAGGAGCTCCCTTGAAAAACCAAACATGAACCACTGGAGCAGCAAGATTGATATGGCCCATCCGTTCACGCCTAACCCTCGATTCGGTCACCTCAACCCCGCACTTATCGCAAATAACCCCTTTATATCTTATTCTTTTATATTTCCCACAATAACATTCATAATCCTTAGTCGGTCCAAAAATTCTTTCGTCAAAAAGACCATCCTTTTCTGGTTTCAAAGTTCTATAATTAATTGTTTCTGGCTTTGTTACTTCACCTTTTGACCAAGCGCGAATTTCATCCGGCGAAGCTAATTTCAGCCGTAAGCTTTTAAAATCTGTTAAATCTCTTAATCGAAGAAGTGCATCTTTATCTCCTTCCTTCCCAAGCTCAACCGCTAAACAGAGAGAGTTCAACTCTCTTATGAGAACCCTAAAGCTCTCGGGAACCTTGGCATCAGGAATATCTTCACCTTTAACAATTGCCCTAAAAGCTTGAGCCCGTCCGATGATATCGTCGGATTTTATGGTTAACATTTCCTGTAAAATATTGGCTGCTCGATGAGCCTCTAGTGCCCAAACCTCCATCTCTCCCAGTCTCTGTCCTCCCATTTGTGCTTTTCCGCCCAGAGGTTGTTGAGTAACCAGGGAATAAGGGCCAGTTGAGCGAGCATGGGCTTTATCCTCAACCATGTGTTTCAATTTCAAAATATAACCAATTCCGACAACCGTATCTTCCTTAAATGCCTCTCCTGTTTTCCCATTAAAAAGCCTTGTTTTGCCGTTTACAGGCAGGCCTGCACTTTTTAATTCTTTGACAATTACATCTTCGCCGATTTCATCGAAAACCGGTACCGCCCCTTTTTCTCCTTTATGCTCAAGTGCCCAGCCCAAATGACACTCCAGTAACTGTCCCAAGTTCATTCGAGCTAAGACAGAAAGAGGAGAAATAATGATATCAACCGGAGTCCCATCATCCAGATAAGGCATATCTCCGATGGGTATAATTTTGGCAATAACCCCTTTATTGCCATGGCGGCCTGAGAGCTTGTCGCCAACAGTAATCTTTCTCAGTTGGGCAATCTTGACAATCACGCTCTTTATTACTCCAGGCCCTAATTCATCTCCTTTTTCTTTGTCTAAAATCATCACCTCAACAACTGTCCCTCCCTCTCCATGAGGAACTCTAAGTGAGGTATCTTTTATCTCCCTTGCTTTCTCTCCAAAAATAGCCCTAAGAAGCCTCTCTTCCGAGGTTAACTCTGTTTCACCTTTGGGAGCTATCTTACCAATCAAGATATCTCTCGGTCCAACTTCAGCTCCGACAATAACAATTCCGTCTTCAGCCAAATTTGCCAGCTCTGTTTCAGCAATATTCGGTATATCACGGGTTAATTCTTCTGGCCCGAGTTTAGTTTCAACAATCTCTACCTTATACTCTTTAATCTGAATTGAAGTAAGAATGTCTTCCCTAACCAATCTTTCAGAAATTAGAATTGAATCTTCAAAACCATATCCCTCAAAAGAGCAATAAGCAATCACTAAATTTTGACCCAAAGCTAATTCTCCATCCTCGCAAGCAGGACCATCTGCCAAAAGATCTCCTTTTTTAACCCTCTGGCCTGTTAATACCCTGGGTTTTTGATTGTAACAAGTAGATTGACTACTCCTTTTAAACTTATCCAGATGATAAATAGCTTTCCTCCCCTTGTCGCTTATTTCAAGATTATCTAGCCTCTTTTCATCAGTCTTTTTATCAAGTTTTATTTCAATCCTCTGGGCATCCACATATCCAACCTTCCCCTGATAGCCGCTTCTGATCACCCGACCCATAGCACTAGCTATCATCTTTTCCATCCCTGTTCCGACAATCGGTGCGGATTGTTTAAGCAAGGGAACAGCCTGGCATTGCATATTTGCTCCCATCAAGGCCCTATTCCCTTCATCATGGGCTAAAAATGGTATCAGCGAGGCGGAGGTACCAAAGACCTGGCGAGGAGTGATATCAATCAAATCTACTAAATCTACCGCTCCTTCTGTAAAGATTCCCTGATGCCTAAAAGCTACTCTCTCATCAATAATAAAACCATATCTATCAATATTCACTCCCAGGTGGGTTATGTGGTAGTCTTCCTCATCATCAGCCGCCAAATAAATAATTTCATCACTAATCTTGACCTTTGTCTTACCATTTCTTTTAATCTTCTTAACTACCCTATAAGGAGCTTCCAAAAATCCATACTCATTAATCCTTGCATAAAGAGCAAGATAGGTAACCAGGCCAATATTCGGCCCTTCTGGAGAACGCACTGGGTCAATCCTCCCATACTGAGAGGAATTGACATCCCGGATAGAAAAAGAAGCCCTTTCTCGACTGATTCCTCCTGGTCCTAAAACAGAAATACGTCTCAAATTATCTACTTCTGAGAGGGGATTCGTATTATCCAAAATTGTTGATAGTTGATTTGATCGGAAAAATTCATTAAAGGAAACAATCAAAGGCCGGGCATTGATCAGATTTGAGGGTAGTGGTCGGTCATCAGGTGAAATCAAACTCATCTTTTCTTTAACAGAACGTTCAAGTCTCAACAGCCCAACCCTGAAGGCATGGGTTGCAACCAATTCTCCGACCCGTCTAAGACGGCGGTTAGCCAGGTGATCTATGTCATCGACTTTCCCTTGACCATTTTGCAGAGAAATCAAGTAGGATAAGGTGGCGACAATATCTTGTTTTGTTAAAACTCCACTTGACTCATCATTAAGAAGACCCATCTTCAATCTTTTATTTATCTTGTATCGTCCCACTCTTCCCAAGTCGTATCTTCTTGGATCAAAAAAAAGAGTATTAACTAGATTTTCTGCATTTTCTAAAACAGCCGGCTCTCCTGGTCTCATCTTTCTATAAAATTCAAGAAACGCCTCCTCGCGCGTCTTGGTTAAATCCTTTTCTATTGTGCTGGCTATATATCGGTGGCTATTATCTATATCAGCATCGGAGAAAAGTCTCAAAATCTGGATATCTGAGGCAACCCCCATTATCCTCAAAAATGTCACCGCATTCATTTTTCTTCTTTTGTCTATCCGAACAGCAATAATGTCCTTTCTATTCACCTCAAACTCAATCCAAGAACCATGTAGGGGTCTTATCTCCGCCTTATAAAGCATTCTGCCGGAAGAAGGATCTAAATCACCTGAAAAATAAACTCCAGGGGACCTTACCAGCTGATTGATAACGGCTCTTTCAACTCCCTTGACAACAAATGTTCCTGAAGAGGTCATCTGGGGAATGTTCCCCAGAAAAACTTCCTGGCTAACCTTCTTGCCCGTCTTTTTATTGATTAAGGTTGCTTTTATCTTGAAGGAAGAAGAAAAGGTCAAACCTTTTTCTCTAGCTGTATCCGGAGTAATCTGGGGAGGCTCCAGCTTAGGCTCAATCAATTCCAGCTGCCAATTCTTCCCTGTAAAATCCTCAATTGGTAAAATCTTGACCAGCTCTTGCTTGATTCCCTTTTCTAAAAACCACTGCCAAGACTCTCTTTGAACTAGAATAAGGTCTAATGGGGGCAGTTTTTTCTCTGTTTTTCCGAAATTGCGTCTTTTAGGTTGGGCCATGAGCGATTTCTAAGGATGCAAAATTCCCGCATTGTACGCGGGAGAAGCGTACTGGGTACGCCTGCTATGGATTATACACAAATAAAATCAGCTGTCAAGCCTCCATCCCTTACAAGTTCGTTGTGCACGTGCATCGCAAACTTGTCACGTCATTTGCCCAAATATGTCCGGATATTCTGATCATGCTCTTCAATTGTCCGGGCATAATGAATCCCGCCTTGAGAATCATGTAAATAAAACCAATAGGGAGAATCTTGACTATAGACAACAGCCTTAATTGAAGAAAGTCCAGGATTAGCAATGGGACTAGGAGGCAGACCTTTAAATTTATAGGTATTGTAACCAGAGCTTATGGCCAAATCATCTTTATCAAGCAACTGCCACCAATCACATTTAGCATTTGACATTCGGCATTTGGCACTGGCTACCGCGTATTGGACAGCCGCATCGGCCTGGAGAGGCCAATTCTCTTCTAATCTCTTAAGAAGGATACCAGCAATAATCGGCTTCTCTGTTTCTGTCCCAGTCTCTCTTTCCACTATCGAGGCAAGTATAACCATCTCATTTAAACCCATGTCTTTGTTTCGCAGGTCTCTTTCTATCTGCGAATCAACTCTTTTATCAAAAGTGTTAAGCATCTTCTTGACTACAGCTGAGGCCGAGGCGCTTTTGGGAAAAAGATAGGTGTCTGGAAAAAGAAATCCTTCCTTATTATTGGAAATCAATAAGAATTTGTCTTGAAACATCTTTGCCTCTTCACCGACTAAACTTAGAGCCTGGATAAATCTCTCAACAATCTCCTCTCTTCTCAAGCCCTCAGGGATAGTTACCCAAACCTCTAAAGGACCCCTTAAGAGGGTAGCCACCAACTCGGGCAGAGAAAGATTAGTTGGCAATCGATATTCGCCGGCCTGAATCTTATCAGAATTACCGGAAACCTGAACATAAATTTTAAAAACCAAAGAGCTTTTGATTAGACCTTCTTCTTTAAGTTTATTGCCAATCTGAGAGGCTGAGGCGCCTTTGGTTATCACAAACCTCTTTATAATCTTCTCGCTACTTAGAGGTTCAAGGGTCTGATGCCAACAAAACAGCCCTCCGACAACCAGCCCAATAATGATTAATAAAAAGGCTAAAAGCTTTCTCATCTGGATTAATAATTATACTTCTTCAAGGAGTGCCCGTCTGTATTTCTTTGTTTTGGGGTCAAAAATAAATATCCGACCGCAAGAGCAAACTACCTTTTCAGTTCCATCCTTCCTCTTCGTTCTTTTCCTCGGCTTCAACTCCTTACCACAACCAACACACTTTCCTTGAGAAAGCAACCAAGCCTGGATAGGAGCAATGATATTCTTAAACATCTCCTTTTTCTCTACTTTCTAGATAAACAAATTATAACATAATTATCTGTCAAAAGTGAGAGGTGGTTCTGTCTAGATATTTTTGGAGAATGAGGCTGGCGGAGAAGGCATGTTCAAGTTTCTTTCTCTTCTTTCTAGAAATACCGGCTTTAATAGCCAAGGCCTGAGCATCTTGAGAACTAAGAGTTTCATCTTCCAAATCAACTTTGAGACCAGTAATCTTGACCAGCTCTTTGGCAAAAATTTTTGTTTTCTCAGCCATTACTCCTTCCGATATGCCGACAACAATCCTTTCAACTCCCTCTTCAACAACAATCTTCTTTAATTTTGGAAAAACTTCCTCAACCTTCCTCAGCCTAATAACCCGGAAGGGCTCGGCAATGGCTGAAACTGCCAGAGCCAAACCAATCTTCTTTTCACCATAATCAATGCCGAGTATGGACATGGGCTTCTTCTAAGGGCACTATTCTTGCCCTAATAACCAGCCTTTTGGGCTTCAGGGGATGGCCGGGCGGGACACAAGTTATTAAGGTTAAAAAAGAATCACTCTGATTCTGCTCTAAAACCTGAATGTTTGTGGTTAGGGCCTCAAAAATGTCCTCAACCCGATATTGATAAGAAATGCCGTCATATTCTACCTCAATCTCATCACCCCTTTTCAGACTGGGCAGAGTAGAAAAAATGGCCAAATAATCCTTGGGGTTGTAAAACTGAGGCAAGATTGAATGGCCGAAAATAACGGCATTCCCCCGCTTGCCGGGCAGGGCCGTACCCGGGTATTGAATCAGGCTCTGAGACAAATCCTCTCCACCGATGGCCACAGTTGCATTTTCTATTTTTAGCTTGGGAATGGAAAGAGTATAAAAAGAAATCTTCAGAGAAACAAAATCATTGCTTTCCTTTCCACCAACAAACCAATTGCTGGCCTTTGTATAGTCTGGCTGGGAGACAGAAGAACTGGCTGTCTTTGTTTCATAGGATAAAATTGGGTAAAGAACGGAAAAGAGAATAACAACACCTGAAACTGCACAAACGGCAGCTATTATGGTAATGAAAGTTTTGTTTTGCCAGAGATTCATTCTTCTGCCACTACTTCAATAGATATATTCCTGTTGATTCGGGGTAGAGTTCTCAGTTTTCCAGGAAGAGATGGCTTCAAACGGATCTCCACCCGAGTGAATCCAGAAATTGTTGAAAGATGATCTTCAGCCAGGGGCAGGTATTTTCCCTTAATTGCCCTAGTAATCTCCTCCGGCCTTATCTCAGGAAGCAAATTGGCTTTAAAAACTACATCAAGCTGCCAAATTCCGTTCTCACTCTTTTCATTCAGATAAAATTCTGCTTCAATCTGCTCTTCCTTTAAAACAAAACCCTCGGCAACCTGGTCCTCCAAAATCCCTTTTGCCAATTTCTGTAAATCTGACCTTAAAACAATTAGACCGGCCATGTCTAAAGACATACTCAGCTTAAGGGTGGGTGCCTCATCGCCAAGCTTGTGATTGAAATCCCTGGCTGAGACTGTTTTTTCTATTGCCTCTTCGATAAAAATCTTCTCTTCACTTACCTGCTCTCGAATTTGCTTCTTGCCAAGATCAAGTAATTCTTCGCTTAAATCTCTTTCCAAAATATCTTTATCCTCAGAGGAGACAACGCTAATTTCCCGACTCGACCCACCCAAAAAATCCTCCTCTGCTATCCCGTCGACTTCGCTCTTGGGATAATTAGCCACCTGAAAGGTTTGTTCTTTCGCCAAGTTGTACTCAGCCCCAATTTCCTCCGCAGTGACGCTGACGCTGGCTGTACCCGGAGAAGAAGGAGAAACTGCGGCCGACACTGAAGCTGAACTGTCAAGTGTGAAACTTAGATTGTTTGGTCCTAAAATTTTTGTCTCTGCCGCCAGCCTGATGTTCGAAGATGTTCCATTCTGAATCAAAACCTTACCCTTGGCCTTTTCCCCCACTCTTTTACTTCCTGTGGTCGAGCGTGTTTTATCGGCTGAAACTGATGTTTCCAAAACATTACCAGGCAAAAGCCTCTCTTCAAAATTGGCACCATTTACTCTCGGATCAACAAATAAAATTTCTTTTTGCTCAATATTCTTGGGGGCAACATAAATTGTCACCTCTGCTTTAGGTAAAAACCACCAAGCAGAAAGAGCAAGAATGATAATAGCGACAAAACCTATTCCTCCAAAAACGAAAAATCTTTTACCCGTCATCCCTCTCTGAATAGAAAAGGGAAAACTCTTCAGCTTTTTTAAAACAACAGAAGACAATGCTTTCTTAAAAAAAGAAGGTTTCTTGACAACAGGGGGAGTAGCCATTGTTTGATCCACCTCCCTCCTTTGCTGTTCTTGAGTTATATCCTTACCAACGGTAAATCCCATATCTTCTGGCCCAAGGGCCTGGCTCTCAATCTTTTCCTTCTCTTGTTCTTTTTTTTCTCCTTCTTCTTCCGGCTCTTGCCTCTTTTCAACCTCAAGAGAGACAACTCCTTCTATCTCTGATGCCCCGGCCAAACAAACACTAAAAAGCTTACTGTCTGAGTCAATAATTTCCACCTTTGGGGTGTGAAGAAATTGTACCTTTTCTTGCAAATTTCCTGTCCAGTCTGCCGCTATAAGAATCTGCTTCTCTTCTTCCAGGTCGCCTTCTCTACCATTGTATATCAAAAATCGTGAGGGAAATGGCTCACCGGTTTTAAGCCTAACCAACCCCTCAATAAGATCGTCTACCACTGAAACGCTTCTTGTCACAGAGGTTGTGCCCACTAAATTTCCCAGTCTATAAACAGCTATATCCAAGAGTTCTTGGCCTAGACCAATAACCACCGCACTTAAAGGAGAACCTTCTTCTGATTTAATAAAATGAGCAATTGCTTCTGGAAGAACAACAAATCCCACTGGTTCAAGAGAAAGTTTAGAACAAATCCCTCTTATCTTGTCCAAATATTCTTTTTTTATCTGGCCTTTCAAGACCCATGATGATGAAACTCCAAAAACTGTTTTTGAGGGTTCGGGTGCATCTTCGGGTAAATCCTGTATTGCTAGCGATAAAGAAGTATCAGCCACATTTGGCAAATCCTCATCTTTCTCCCAACGAGAGGGGGGGCTGGTTGAGTAAACTTTTGCCTTCTTTGTTTCCTGGTCTATTACCCAAACAGCCGCCTGAATCCAATTAGGCTCGATTAGTAGAGACCAATAATACTCTTGCATAGATTCTCCGAATACCCGAGGCAACTGCCTTTTCTTTAATTATTTTAACACGCCCTAGCTCGCCAAGCCGACGAACATGGGGGCCCCCACAAATCTCCTTAGAAAACCATCCACCGGCTGGCGGACCAATACTATAAACTTTTACCTTCTCCTCATACTTTTGTCCAAAAAAGGCCAATGCTCCCTGCTTCTTGGCTTGCTCAAGAGTCATCGTCTCAGACGAAACCTCTAAATTTTTCCCAATTTGTTCATTTACTAAATCTTCAACCTTTTTAATTTCCTCATCAGTTAATTTTTTAGGGTGGGAAAAATCAAACCGCAAACGCTCAGGCGTAATATGAGAACCTTTTTGCTCAACATGCTTGCCCAAAACCTTTCTCAAGGCTGCCTGCAAAAGATGGGTAGCTGTATGTAACTTTTTAGTCTCCTCACTTGTATCCGTCAATCCTCCCTTAAACATACCAGAACTTGCCGTTCTAGATTTTTCTTTATGTTTTTTCCTTTCTTTCTCAAAACCTTTAACATCAATACCGACACCTTGCTCTTTTGCATATTCTTGAGTCAGCTCTAGTGGCCACCCGTATGTCTGATAATAATCAAACGCTCTCTGTCCAGAGATAACTGAACCCTTTTGTAGTAATTGAATTTCTTTTTTTACAGGACTGGAGGCTAGGGTTTTTTCAAACCTTTCTGTCTCACTGATTATAACTTTAGCAATATCAGGCCGCGTCAGATAGCCGTCTGGGTACCTTTTCTTAAATTCGTTGATAACCTCAGAAAGCAAACCCTTTTCTAAATCAATATTCAAAGATTTTGCCTGTATAGAAGATCTTCTTATCAACCTGCGTAAAATATACCCCTGTTTCTTATTAGAAGGCTCTATGCCAGCATTAACAAGAAATATAGCCGCTCTTATGTGATCTAAGATTATTCTTATTGACCTAGAGGAATCTTTAGAATCTCGTAATATAGATCCTTCTATCTTCTTTTTTGCGCCTACAAACACATCAGTTTCAAAAATATCTGGTTCGTTGTTTACTGCAGCTACAGTTCTTTCCAACCCTCCTCCGAAATCAACATTTTTTTGGGCTAATTCTTCCAATGAACCGTCTTTCTTCTTTTTATATTGAATAAAAACTGAATTTCCTATTTCCAAAAATCTTCCACATTGACAGTTCGGGTGGCATTTTTTCCCAAATTTCGAATCATGTTTAACCTGGGTAAATTCGTAAAAAATCTCAGAGTCCGGTCCGCCAATTTCACCGCTGGGCATCTGGCTGGGAATTCCTGTTCTTGACCACCAATTTTCTTCGACCCCGTAATAGAAAATTCTTTTTTCCGGGACGCCCAATTTTTTATAAATTTCCGCCGATTTTTCATCCCTGGGCACATCCTTTGTCCCGCTAAAAACAGTTACATAGAGTTTATCCTTGGGCAACTTAAGCTCCTGAACAAGAAATTCCCAAATCCAGGCAAGTTGTTCTTTCTTAAAGTAATCACCCAAGGACCAGTTGCCAAGCATCTCAAAAAAGGTTGTGTGCCGATTATTACCAACCTCATCTATATCCTCAAGCCTCAAACAGGGTTGAGAATTGACCAAACGCTTTCCTTGAGGATGGGGTTTTCCCAGAAGATGAGGAACTAACTGCTGCATTCCAAAAGGAGTAAAAAGCGTTGTCGGATCACTCTCAGGAACCAAAGGAGCCGGGCTAATCTCCTGGTGGCTTCGTGGGGCTTTCTTAAAGAAACCAATATATTTTTTTCTGGCTTCATTTGTTGTCATCCTGCCTGAATTATACCCTCAACTGAAAACCTTATCCAGATACTTAGTCACTCCTCAGAAAGGGGTGGGGCCTGAATATTTCCCTGCTCTCTGGTTTCAAGCTTTTTCTTTTTCCGAAAAATCTCCAAAATACCGGTTAGCTTTTCCGGTCTAATCAAGCCACCTCCCAGAATTGCATCCTCAAGTAGACTATTAAATCTCCTTACTGCCCGCCTGAGATCAAAGATAAATAAAATCACTTGAATACCTACTACCAGTAGAAGAACAGTCAAACAAATAATAACGATGGTCAAAAGTAACTGAATTCCTGTCATAATTGCACATCAATTCTTCGCTGAATACTTGTTTCTTTCCCCGATCGAGAGATGGCTCTTATCTCAATCTTATCAGTCCCCTTAAAAACCTCAATTTCTGTCACAAATTTTCCATCATCTTGGACTAAAACCGGTTGATTGTTAACCTTTATGCTAGCCTCAGTATCGGTCTTTCCGCTTACCTTAACTAATCTTTGTTGAATAAGGACATCTTCCTTGGGTTCATAAACAGTAAGCATTGGCCCAGAAATAAAATGCCAGTATTGAAAACCAAGGTAGCCTAAAATTACGGCCAGAGTAACTACTGCTCCCAGTAAAAAGGTTAATTTTGGGCTCCAAATAAGCCTTTTTGAAAAATCAGGCTTAGGATTAAGAGAAACTTTTTTGGGAGGATAGTCTCGCCGCAATAAAGCAACAGCTCGTTTTTCATTCGCTCCAAGAAACTGAGCAATACTTTTAACAAACCCCAAAACTACTGAAAAATCAGGTAGGGCTTGCCAATTTCCCTCTTCTATTGCTTTAATAAATTCCTCTTTTATTTTTGTCTTATCCTCTAATTTGGCCCGCGAGTATCTTTTTTTAAGACGAGCCTCTTTGAGAACTTCACCTATTGTCTGCATCTTCCGGAATAGAGGCTAAAAACTTCTCCGCGTTTTGGATTACAATCTCCCTTGGCTTTGATCCTTCAGCCGGTCCAACAACACCGTTTGCCTCTAGTTGGTCAATTATCCTGGCTGCCCGGGCATATCCAATCGAAAGCCTTCTTTGGAGTAGGGAAGCAGAAGCCCGCTTATACTGACAGACAACCCTTATCGCCTCAGTAAAAAACTCATCTAAATCTCTATCTGCCCCCTGAAATTCAGAAATATTCGCTTTAGTCATGCTTGTAATCTCCTTTGTATATTGAGGAGTAACAACCTGCTTTTTCAAAAAGCCAACCAGGCTATTTATATCCTTGTCAGAAACAAAAGTACCTTGGATTCTAATTGGCTTGGCCTGGTCAGGCGGAAGGTAAAGCATGTCACCTCTGCCCAAAAGCTTTTCTGCCCCCTGAGTATCCAGTATTACCCTTGAATCAACCTGGGAGGCAACGGCAAAGGCAATTCTACAAGGAATATTTGCTTTTATCAGCCCGGTAATAATATCCACTGAGGGACGTTGAGTTGAAAGAATCATATGAATCCCTGTTGCCCGGCTCATCTGGGCTATTCTCGTTACCGCATCCTCAACCTCTACCGGAGAAAAAAGCATGATATCTGCCAACTCGTCAACAATGAGAATAATATAGGGAAGTGCTTGAAAGCCAGACATTTCATTGTAAGTATCTATATTTCTCGCTCCTGCCTGAGAAAAAAGCTTATAGCGTCTATTCATTTCCGCCAATATCCAACGAAAAGCGGAGAGGACCTTTCCAGGGTCAATAATGACTGGTGTAAGAAGATGGGGAATCTCATTATACCTGGTAAGCTCTACCCTTTTGGGGTCAACTAAGATAAATTTTATCTCTGAAGGTGCAGTCCTAAAAAGAAGACAGCTTAAAAGAGAGTTGATACAAACACTTTTACCCGAACCTGTCTGTCCGGCAATTAAAACATGGGGCATTTTGACAAGGTCAGCCAGAACTGGCTTTCCCGAAACATTCAGCCCTAGGGCAAGAGTCAATTTTGACTTTGCCTGGCGCATCTCATCGGAACTGAGCATTTTTCTTAAAGGAACAAACTCCGGGGCTCTATTAGGCAGCTCAATACCAATCAGTGAACGACCAGGTACCGGAGCTTCTATCCTGATAGTTCCGGTCGGAGCAGCCAGAGCCAGAGCAAGATCTCTTTCGAGAGTGGTAATCTTGGAAAGTTTAGTCCCAAGGGCAACTTCCAAGGCATACTGGGTAACAGCCGGACCCAAATTAACCTCCACCACCCTCGCCGTTATTCCAAATGACTCCAGGGTTTTCTCAATAATGGCTGCATTTCCCTTAATGTCTCCTCTGTCTGCCTTACCACTCTTTGTATCTGTTAGGACTTCCAATGTAGGATATTTCCAAACTTTATCTTCGCCAGGAACATTGCTCACTAATTTGGGACCCAACGATTCTTTATCAGTAAGCACTGGAGCCTGTTTGACCACAGGGCCTGGAGAAGGCCTAGAAACCCTTAGTTTACCTTTGGGAAAAACCTTGCCTAGCTTCCTGTCTCCCAAAAGGTAATGCCTAACCTGCATCAAAACCGAAGCCATCATTGTTAAGACTTGGTCAATCGAAGTATTAAAAAGGATAACCAGGCCAACTATAATTGTACCCGAAAGAACAATAAAAGCACCCACCCCGGTAATCAAATCGGCCACTCCTTCCCAAGCAGCCTTGCCCAAAATACCGGCCCGACTGATGGTCGCAATTGAAATGAAAAAGAGAAGACTTCCCACCAAAACATTAGATTGATTGAGAGGAAGCTTAAATTTAGAAAAGAGAAAGCCAAAAGATAAAAGAACAAAGGGAAGAAAAATGGTTGTCCAAGAAAGATAGGCAATTAAAAGGTCATTAAGCTCATCAAGTATTTTGCCTTGTCTGGAAAAGGAAACAATTACCAGACCAGCCAATGAAAAAAAGGTAATCTGGGCAATTGAGTAAATAGTTGCTTTTTTAAGCCTTAATTTAAAGGACCTTTTAGGAAGTCTGCCTCGTCTTTTTTTTCTAGCCATAAATACATTATACCTAGGAATAGAAGAACCTCAAATCTTTAAACTTCAACTACCACCGGTAAAATCATCGGTCGGCGGCCGGTTTGTTTAAAGAATAACTTCTCCAGAAAATTAATGGCCATTTCTTTAACTAGGCGTTTGTCAATTTTTTTTCTTTTCTCAATCTTTTCTTGTAATTCTGACCCTGCCCGAAGCAGAAAGGCCTTTTCTCTCTTCTCAAAAACAAAGCCTCTACTAATTAACTCGGGAGGGGTCAAGAATTGCCGATTATTTCTATCTATCTGTATTAGAACAATGACCACTCCTTCTTTAGCCAAAATCTGTCTATCTCGAAGGACAACATTGCCAACATCGCCAATGCCCAGCCCGTCTACTAAAACATCTTTAACTGGAATCCTCTGGCTGATTTTAGCATTTTTGTCTTTAAATTCGACCACGTCTCCGGGCATTAATTCGAAAACAGAGTCAGATTTTGCACCCATGTTTTGGGCTAGGTGCTTATAGGCTCGCATGTGTCTAATCGTTCCTCCAATCGGCAAAAAATATTTAGGCTTAATTAGGGCAAAAAGCATCTCTATATCTTTCTGGCTTCCATGGCCAGAAACATGCAAGTTTTCCTGTATATCGTAATAATGAACATCCGTATTAAGCTGGATAAGATTGTCAACAACATAATCGACATTAGCTTTTGATCCGGGTGGGGCCGGGTCAGAAGAAAAAATCACCTGGTCACCTGGTTCAATTGTGAGAAGCTCGTGTTCAGCCAAAGACAGCCTGTGTAAAGCACTACCTGGTTGCCCATAGCTTCCAGAGATAATATAGGTAATCTTTTCCTTCCTTAGCCTTTGGGCTTGTTTGGCGGGAATAACCAATCCCGGAGAATAAGTTAGATAGCCAAGTTTCCTAGCAACACCCGCCTTGTTTTCTATAGAACGACCAATAAAGGAAACCTTGCGTCCCAAACTTTTGGCCACATTTATTGCCTGTTGTATTCTTGAAATGTTTGAGGAAATGGTGGTAAAGAATATTTTGCCCCTTGTTTCTCTGGCTATTTTTAAAATTCTTCTCTCTATTTGCTTTTCGCTTTCGGTATATCCTGGAGTAGTCGCACCCAGAGAATCCGAAGCCAGGGCCAAAACCCCGCCTGAAGCCAAAGCAGCCACTTTTTCGACAGCAAAAGGTTTTCCGTCAACTGGTGTCCAATCAAATTTGTAATCAGATACATGGAAAATTCGCCCTTCAGGAGTATCTATGGCAAAACCCACGCTGTCCGGAACCGAATGGCACACCCTAAAGGGAACAATCCTAAATGGCCCGATTGATAAGCTATCCTTATCCGGGTCGAAAACATTAATCTTTCGGTTTGACAATCGATAATCCTTAAACTTATCTTCAATAAAACCAGCAACCAGACGGCTTGAATAAATTGGCACAGAAATATCTTTAAGTAAAAAAGGCAGGGCACCAAGATGGTCCTCGTGCCCATGGGAGATAAAAATAGCCTTCAGTTTTTTTGAATTTTTATAAATATAAGAAAAGTCAGGTATCAACAAATCAACCCCAAACATCTCAGATCCGGGAAAGCCCACTCCGCAGTCTAAAATAATCATATCCTCTCCATATTCATATAGGTAGAGATTTTCGGTTACTCCTGTTGTTCCTGAGATAGCTATAAAACGTAAAGGCATGATTAGAAATTTATACCAGTTCCATTTGCTCTACTTCTAATTTGTCAGCTTCTTCCAAAATTTCCGGAAGATTGAGAAAATCCTCTCTTGTTTGATCCAAAATTCCCTTGTTTCGTAAGGCTGCGGCCGGATGATACATTGGCATCAGGGTTATCTTTCTCCCCCCCCAGTTTACTATACGAGGCTTGCCATGAATACTACTAATCCGAACATTCGGTAGAAACTTAGCCATTGAAAAGCGGCCCAGAGTAACAATGATTTTGGGTTGGATAATCTCAATAATCTTATCTAGATATGGCCGGAAGGCGGCAATTTCCTTGGGAAGAGGATCTCTATTATTTGGCGGACGAAAACAGACAACATTTGTTATAAAAACATCCCCCCGGAGCACTTTAATAGACTGAAGTAGTTGATTTAAAAGAGTACCGGCCCTACCAACAAAAGGCCTCCCTTTTTGATCTTCCCAATATCCTGGCCCTTCGCCAATAAAAAGAATCTTAGCCTTGGGATTTCCTTCACCAAAGACGAGATTTGTTGCCTTTTCCCGAAAGGGAAGTCGCATATCAGAGGCCATTCTTTCTTTCAATTGTTTCAGTTTTTCTTTTTTATCCATGGAGATTATTGAAGTAAATATTCCTTCAGGTTCTCTCGTGTAATTCTAACACTTTGACTTTGGCCCCCAACCAGTTGCCTGGCTACCTTCCTGGTAATTCCGGCAATAGTTCTTTCAAGAGTCCTTATTCCTGCGTCAAAACCTAGAGGTCTGACTATATTTGACCAAACACCTTCGTCAAAAACCAACGTTCCTTCAGGGATACCTGCCTCTTTCATTACCTTGGGTAGGAGATAATCTTTACCTATGGTTATCTTTTCTTTGTCAGAGTAGGACGGCATGGATATTGGTTCTAATCTATCTAAAACAGCGGTGGCGATATTTGTTGTATTGTTGGCGGTGGTAATAAAAAGAACTCCGGAGAGGTCAAAGGGATAATCAATAT
Source organism: uncultured Gammaproteobacteria bacterium (assembly GCA_964583685.1). GTDB lineage: Bacteria > Patescibacteriota > Microgenomatia > UBA8517 > UBA8517 > CAZOVJ01. The sequence goes on from CAZOVJ010000002.1 coordinate 153,893, forward strand.
AATGATCCACAAACGCTTGATTTTGTTCAGGGTCCAAAAGTTCAACTAAAACCCCCATTATCGAAGCCCGACCTTGGTCTGTCACCCTGTCAATTTCATCTAAAAGTATTACCGGATTTTTGCTCTGGGCAGCAGCCAATGCCTTAATCACCTTCCCGGGTTCTGCTTCTGGGTGCATTCTAGACTGTCCTCTTAAATCAAAGGGGCTACCCATTCCTCCGAATGGAATTCGACAAAATTTTCTTCCCATCGCCTCGGCAATTGAATAAGCAACTGTCGTTTTCCCCGTCCCCACCAGGCCAACAAAGCAAAGGATTGGGGCTCGCACTAAATTCTCCCCACTCCTTTCTTGTTTTAGTTTTATTACCGATATGTATTCTAAAATTCTATTTTTGATCTCATTTAAACCATGGTGATTCTTATCAAGAACTTTTTTAGCATGTTCCAAATCTAAGATATCCTTTGTTCTTTTGTTCCAAGGAAGATTAGTTAACCAATTAATATAACGATTAATTCTATCAAGCTCGGGTAAGAAAGTCTGTGAATCGCTTAGTTTGGACAACTGCTCTAAGCGATTAAGAATAACTTCTGCTAGTTTCTGGGGTAGAGCAGCTGCCTTGACCTTTTGAGAAAGAACCGATATTTGATCAATGCTATTCACAATCTAAATATACCATGCCCTCTAGCGTCTAAAGCGGCCTCTAGGTTTAGGCTGTAAAAATCGACTTGTCGGAAAATGGGGCCCAGAAGAGGATTTTGTTCTAGACCTAGGTCTAGATCTGGTAAAACCTCCCTTTCTTTGATCTCTTCTTTTTCTATCCCTGCTTGCATCCATCATCATAGAAAGATTAATTCGTCCTAAATTATCAATTTCTTTGACACGGACTTTAACCCTATCACCAATTTTCACAACCTTAGAAGGGTCATCAACAAACTTATCCGACATATCTGAAACATGAACCAGTCCCTCTTTTCCTGGCAGGATTTCAACAAAAGCGCCAAACGGCTGAATCCTCTTAACTTCACCTTCATAAATCTCCCCGGCCTTTATCTCTTTGGTAAGAGCCTCTATCTGTTGGGCAGCCGCTTTTACCTTTTCATCACTCATAGCAGAAATGTTCACCTTTCCCTCATCTTCAACATCAATCTGAGCCCCGGTTTCAGCAATAATTTTGCGTATAATCCTGCCCCCGGGACCAATAATCTCACCAAGTTTGTCCTGAGGAACCTTGATGACTTTTATTTTCGGAGCATAATCAGAAACTTTCAAACGGGGTTTGGAAATTGCCTTAGCTAACACCTTAAAAATTTCCAAGCGTCCCTTCTTTGCCTGGTCCAAGGCCTTTTCAAGCATGGCTAGCGTCAAGTGGAGAGTTTTTACATCCATCTGTAAAGCTGTTATCCCTTTTTCTGTTCCCGCTATTTTAAAATCCATATCTCCGATCTTGTCCTCTAAGCCAGTTATATCCGATAAAATAATAAATTCCTTTTCATTTTTAATTACCAGACCCAAAGCCAGCCCAGAAACCGGACACTTAATGGGAACACCGGCATCCATAAGGGCCAGAGTTGAGCCACAAACTGCAGCCATGGAGGTTGATCCATTCGAACTTAAAATCTCAGAAACTACTCTTACTGTATAGGGAAACTTTTCTTCAGAAGGAATAACCGGCAAAAGAGCTTTTTCGGCCAGTGCCCCATGTCCTATCTCGCGACGTGAAGGCCAACCCAATCTTCCGGTTTCACCCAGAGAATAAGGGGGCATTGAATAATGATGAATATAGCGCTTGGTTTCCTCGCCTTCGGCCGATTCAATCAATTGCTCCAGAGAGGGAGAGCCAAGAGTAACCACCGATAAAGCCTGGGTTTTGCCCCTGGAGAAGATTGCCGAGCCATGGGTTCTGGGCAAAATTTCCACCTCTGCTCGTAATCGGCGAATCTCCTCCGGTTTTCTCCCATCCGGCCTTTTACCGGAAAAGATAAGCTTCCTCGCTTCACTGTCAAATAATTTATCAAAAATGACCTTTCCTTGAGCCTGTTCCTTGTCTGATAAGCTTTCCAGAGTTGCTTGTTTCATTATTTCATATTCTGTCACCCCCGCTTTCTTGCTAGCAATTTTTTCAATTAAGCCAGATATGTCCTTGGCTACCAACTTCTTAATTTTGCTTTGCAGAGTAGTATCAGAAACTTCTTTGGCTAAAGGTTGCTTCTTATTACCCACCTCTTGGCTAAAAGCATTGATAAAATCAATAATTTTTCTATTCTCGCCCTGGGCATAGGAAATGGCACCTAAAACTTCGTTCTCCGTAACCTCTCTGGCCATTCCCTCGATCATAATCACTCCATCAGCCCTACTCGTCACTACCAAATCCATATTTGAGGAAGATAGCTCTGAATCTTTAGGATTAGTAAAATAGGTCCCGTCTTTTATGCCCACCCTCACTATACCCACAGGTCCGGACCAGGGAATAGGAGAAATCGCCAGGGCAGCCAAAGTGGCAATGGCTGAAACTATATCTGGGTTGTTTTCTAAATCAACAGAAAGAACAGTAGCAATAATCTGAACCTCTTCCTTATAACTTTCAGAGAAAAGTGGCCGAATAGACCTATCAATGAATCTAGCAGTCAATATCTCGCTCTCTGAGGGCCTTCCCTCTCTTTTTACCCAACGGCTTCCCTTAATTCTGCCTCCGGCATAGAGCCTTTCTCTATACTCAACCATCAAAGGGAAATAACCCCAATCCTCTTTTTGAGGCGAACTAACCGCTGTTACCAAAACAACAGTCTCTCCGTATGAAGCCAAAACAGCAGCAGAAGCTTGCCCAGCTACGTGCCCGGTAGAAAGGGTCAACTTTTCCCCTCCCAACTCAATAGACTTTTCTATCTTCTGGGAATTTTTTCTTTTTGACATTATCTTTTCAATCCTAAGTTCTTTATCAGCTTCTTATAGCGTTGCTCATCTCGCTTGTTGAGATAACTTAAAAGCCTTCTTCTTTTAGCCACCATGTTGAGCAATCCTCGCCTTGAGTGAAGGTCTTTTTTGTGCTCATCTAAATGTTTAATAAGCCTATTAATTTGTACACTCAGAAGCGCTATCTGTACCTCCGGAGAACCAGTGTCACCCTTCTCACGAGCATACTTTTTGATAATTTTTTGCTTTTCTTGCTTCGCTAACGCCATATCGCCATGTTAAGCAAAGTAAACCGTTCCACCAACTGGCAAACGGATAAACCTTGCTTACATCCTTCGAATAATATCACAGCTAACCTTAAAACTCAAAAAACAAAAAGAACCCACCTGGTTATCCTTCTTAGCTTATTGTATTTCCTTTATAGATTTTCGGTTCGAGCCAAGATTTCGGAGGCTCCTCTTTTTTATTAACTTGAGAAGTCTGTTTGGGTATTGCCCCGGCCGGAAAAACCCGGGGGTCAACCTGATGTCGAGGAGCCCTCTGACCACCTGCACGCATAAGTTCAGAGGCGATAGCAAATGTTTCTGCTGTAACTTCCGGAACTGTAAAATTCTTACTACCATGCTCGATTCCCAGTAAAAGATTGCTAGCAATATCGGCATTAAAACTAAACCCACTTTCTTTAATTAAAGTGGCAGCCACCTCTGAAACAGAAGAGGCTGGTCTTGCCAAGGATATTATCTTGCGATTGTCAGAAGTAGAAACCGCCCTTGTTCCAATATGGACAGTTTTTGTTTCGAGAAAATCACTTGTTGAAAGGGCGGGAAAATGCTTCTCGCTTCTCCCCCCAAAAAGGACAAGTAAATCACTGGAAACCCCACTATAGGAAAACTCAATTTGCTCCTTTTTCGGAGATGTAACACCCGCTTTTGGCGTAACCGTTAAACGAAATTCCTTGTTTTCAATATCATAACCCACTCTTTCAATATCATCTGCTCTATAGCCAACAAATCTAATTATCAAATTTTTATTCCCTTGCTCTGAATTTATTTTGTTGACTCCAACCAGACGATTAAATTCGACCAGCATCGGGGTTGGACAAGAAATGCTCACCTCTTTTTTATCTGAAAGAAACAGATAAAACGACAGTCCAGCAGCCACCTGATCGAAAAATGGGTTTATGGGCAAGAGAATAAGAACAGACTTACTTGTATCGAGAAGGGGCTTTAAAGAATTTTCCATCTTTATCTCTATTTGCTCACGGATACTAACATATCACCAACTCTAAAATCAAGTTGAGGTTTAAATAACAAACCACACTCTTCTCCTGTTATAACTCTTCCAACGTTATCCTTCTGTTTTTTCATGGAAATTATTTCTACTTCTCCTAATTTTTTTTCTTGCCGCCTGAGAATCAGGTGCTCAGATTTCAAAATTCTGCCCTCCAAGACCTGGCACCCGGCAATCTTTTTGTTATCAAATGGAAAGGTCGCTACTATCTTTGCCCGGCCAGCAATTTCTTCCTTCTCCTTCTTAACCAAATCTTCTAGAAATTCAAAAAGCTCATATATGACATTGAAGTCGAAAATCGCCACCCCTTCAGTTTTTGCTAATCTTTGTATTTGGCTTGGGGTCTTAATTTTAAAAGTACAGATATCCGCTCCTCCTGACTTTGCTAAAAAGATATCAGATTGGTTAACTTCACCTATATCAGTGAACAAAAGGTTAATTCCATCTGGAATATTAGTCAACAGGGCCTGTAAAGACCCTGTTTTGTCAGCCTTGATGAGAACGGGTATATAATCTTTTGATTTTTTGCTGGCAGAAACAATCTTTGTCTTTTCTATTTTGGGAACAGCTTTTTGTTTTGTCCCCTTCTTTTCTAAACTGCGTATCCGAGAACCAATCTTTGGTAAAGAATCAAAACCAAGTATCTGCCCCGGGTACCCGGCCAGAATCATCTTTACTGGTTTCCCTCCCTGGAAAAGACCCCTTACCTTACAGCCAATACTATCCGTCGTTATAAGGTCATTAACCTTTAAGTGGCCACTACGTTGGATTATTGAAACGAGCAACCCACTTCTATCTTTAGATGTTTCAATAACCACCGCCTCTAATTCTTTTGAAGAATCCGCTCCAATCTCATTTACTTCTGCCACTAAAGTTATCATTTCCAAAAGATCTTCAATTCCTTGTCCTGTTTTGGCAGAAACAGAAATTAAAGGAACATTTCCCCCTCTTCCCTCAAAAGCAATCCCCTCTTTTTCCAGCTGATTTTTTACTGTTTCGACAGAGGCAGATTGGAGATCTGTTTTAGTTACAGCCACAACAAAGGGAATTCTAGCTTGATTGATATAGCCGATTGCTTCCTTTGTCTGAGGTTTTACCCCGGCACCTGCTGAAACAACCAAAACGGCCATATCCGCCACTTTTGCTCCCTGCGACCTCATTTGGGTAAAGGCAATGTGTCCGGGAGTATCTATAAAGGCAATCTTTTTTCTCTTTTTGGCGGTTACAACCGATACCCCAATACTCTGGGTAATTCCCCCAACTTCCCGCTGGGCAACACTTGTCTTTCTTACGGCATCCAGGAGAGTTGTCTTCCCATGATCAACATGGCCTAAGACAGCAACAACCGGTGGGTGAAATTTTTTCTCATTGCTTTTCATCAGATTTGGATTTTTTCTTCCCCTTCTTTTTTATCTCTTCAACCTCAATTACCCAATTAACAAGCTGTCCTGCTAATTTTACGTTTTGGCCTTCTTTGCCAATTGCCAAAGAAAGCTGGTCCTCAGGAACAATAACTTTAGCCAACTTCTTTTTCTTATCTAATTCAACGCCACCGATTTCGGCTGGAGCCATAACGCCCTTAATGAAATCTTCCGGCTTATCAGACCAAGGAATAACATCAATCCTTTCTCCTCCTAATTCACTGGTTACTGCCTGAACCCGAACTCCCTTTTGGCCAACACAGGATCCAACCGGATCTATTCCAGATTGACTAGAAAAAACAGCCAATTTTGTTCTTACTCCCGGTTTTCTGGCAATTGCCTTTAGCTCAACGCTTTTAGAGGCAACCTCAGGAACTTCCCTTTCAAAAAGTTTTTTAACAAATTCCACGTCGGCACGAGATAAAATAATTTCTTTGCCACGAAGACCTTCTTTTATCTCTTTTAGCAAAAACATTAATCTCTGATTAGGAATAAGCCTCTCATTGGGAATCCTCTCTATTGCCGGCATTCTTGCTTCTGTTCTTCCCAAGTCCACTCTTACGTCTGGGCCATCAAAGCGAAGAATTTTCCCAGAAACTAATGTTCCTACCCGAGCAGTAAACTCATCCATTATTACTCCCTTTTCCGCTTCTCTAATCTTCTGATAAATAACTTGTTTTGCTGTTTGGGCGGCGATTCGACCAAAACCTGGAGGAGTAACCTCTTTCTTCTTTTTGGGTTTATCCGGATGATAGGCGAAAATTTTCACTTTCCCACTAACTGGGTCTATCTCAACCTCATATTCAAAATCCACTACCTCGTCTCCATGGTCTCGTGCATCCCTCTTAAAAGCAGCAATAATTGCCTGCTTGATTGTTTCAATAATAACCTTGGTATCCAAGCCTCGCTCATTGGCGATGGCTTTTAATGCCTGGGTAAATTCTGTTCTTGGTATTTGTACCATAGCTCCTTTCAATCTGTCTTAACAAAAACGGTGGGCACTCATCCCACCGCTCCTTAAATCCTAACCTGTTTCCCAGTTTACTCCACTTATTCTGGCAAGTCAATCGCTATGACGCTCGTGTCGTCTGGTTTACGTCTGAAATTCTCCTCATCTTGAGCTCTGCTTTGAGCTTGACTAACCAGTTTTCTGGCTATCCCTTTTATTCCATTTCCACCTCCTTGGATAATCTCTTCTATCTCACTATCTCTCAGATTGTCAGATACCCCATCCGAAACAAGAATCATCCTGTCTCCAGCTTGAAGTGAAACAATCCTTTCATTCGGTTCTACTTTAGAGGGTCCTCCCAGTCCATTGGTAATGACATTTCTAGTATTGAAAAACACTTTTTGGTATAGAGTTGTAATTTTTTCTATATTCGCCATCTTTATCTGAATTTCCTTTGCCTCCTTTTTGCTCATTCTCCTCAAGGGATCAATATCATCCACGGTCAGATGTTGAAGTTCTCCTTCCCTAAATAAATAAATCCTACTATCGCCAGCATTACCAATAACAGCATAAGTTCCATCCTTATCTCGAAAGAGTGCTACTGCAGAAACCGTAGTACCGCCTAATTTTTCCTTTCTGACTTCTTCATCAGCTGAATATATCGCCTTTACCATCAACTCTCTTGCCTTTTCGCGGTCAAGAGGCTTATCTTCACTTCTCGAGCTAAATACTCTTTCTATCTCTTTAGCCCCAGTTTGCGCTGCCTGAGCAGAGCCTTTTCCCCTACCAATCCCATCGCAAAGGATAAACAAGGCCTCTTTTTCATTAACCAATATGCAGTCTCGATTTTCAGTCTCGCCAGGCCGTTCTTCACTTTTGGAATCTACCCTAAAACGAACAATAGGAGGAGCTTCTCCGCTTCTTATCTCCTCTTCCCCTGGCATAAAATCAAAGTCCTTCCTTTTCCATCTCTCCAACCAATCTTTTTTGCTGACGGCTGAGTCGGCTAGGAACAGCTATGTTTATCCGAACATACTGGTCCCCACGGCCACGAAGTTGGACTATTCCCTTGCCTCGAAGACGAATCATTGTTCCGGGTTGAGTCCCAGGCCGAATCTTTAACTTTATCTCCCCATCATTAATAGTTGGCACTTCAATATTTCCTCCTAGGGCTGCCAATGAGTAGGGAATATTTACCCGTACAAAGATATCAGAACCGTCTCTTTCAAAAATATCGTGAGGTTTGACATTAAGAGAAAGGATAAAATCCCTAAAATTAATCCTTGTACCATCGTCAACTCCAGCCGGTATTTTTATTTTTCTCTTTCTGCCTCCTATCTCTATCTCCTTCTCGACTCCCTTGACCGCCTCCATAAAATCAATCGTCAAACTATAACGGGGAATCCTTGACCGACGAAAAGGAGAAGCCCCGGAAAAAAACTGTTCAAAGATTTCAAATGGATCGCCAAAATCAAAACCAGCAAAAGGGCTACCACCCGTGCTTGTGTAAGTATAAGTAAATGGACCCCAACGGCCTGTTTGACCAAACGGTCCAGCCGTGCCAAATCCAGGTGCACCACCAGGAGAAAAGGCTGTATGGCCAAACTGGTCATAAGCCCGCCTTTTCTCCGAATCAGAAAGAATTTGATATGCCTGATTTATCTCTTTGAAGCGTTTCTCAGCAACTTCCTTATTATACTTATGTTTATCAGGGTGCCACTCCAGGGCTTGCTTCCTATAAGCCCTTTTTATCTCCTCAGCCGAAGAATCCTTGGAGATTCCCAAAATGTCATAATAATCACTTTTCGCCGCCACACCCTTAGTTTACTACTTCCCCTTCTTCCGCTTTTTCCTTATCCTTAGTTTTCTTACTCTTTGTCTTAGTTTGTTTCTTGCTTGGCTGGCCCGGTGAAGAACCTGCTGAACCATACATGGCCGCCCCTATCTTTTGAAGCTCTTCAGACAACTCCTGAGTTTTCTTTTCCAGTTTCTCTTTATCGGCCTTATCTAAAACTTCCTTGAGAGCCTTAATTTTTTCTTCTACCTTTTCCTTGACACTTTTAGAAACCTTATCCCCTGCATCCTTTAAGGCTTTCTCCGAGGCAGCAATCAGAGAATCAGCCTTGTTCCTAGCCTCAATCTGGCCAGCCTTTTTCTCATCTTCTTCTTTATACTTCTTGGCCTCTTCCTGCATTCTTTTAATTTCATCTTCTGAAAGACCAACCGCACCGGTTATAGTTATATTTTGAGTTTTTCCAGTTGCCTTATCTTGAGCAGTAACCTTCAAGATTCCCGAAGCATCAATGTCGAAAGTGACCTCTATTTGGGGCATTCCCCGAGGGGCTGGAGGAATTCCGTCAAGAGTAAAGCGACCAAGGCTTTTATTGTCAGCAGATATCGACCGCTCTCCTTGGGTAACATGAATTTCAACCTGTGTTTGGTTATCGGCCGCGGTTGAGAAAATGTTTTTCTTGGAAGTTGGAATTGTTGTATTTCTCGAAATCATCGCCGTGGCTACCCCTCCAAGGGTTTCAATGGCCAGGGTCAAGGGCGTCACATCAAGAAGCAAAACATCTTTCACCTCGCCTGCCAAAACCCCTGCCTGAATGGCTGCCCCCACAGCCACCACCTCATCCGGATTAACACTTTTGTTGGGCTCTTTGTCAAAATATTCTTTAACTGCCTGGATCACCTTGGGCATCCTGGTCATCCCACCGACTAAAATAACCTCGTCCACGTCATGAGGATCAAGTTTGGCATCTTTCAAGCATGCCTCGACCGGTTTCATTGCCCTTTCAATCAAATCCTCAACCAAGCTCTCATACTTAGCCCGGGTCAGTTTCATGGTCAAATGAAATGGTCGGCCGTCTTTTTGGGTTATATAGGGTTGATTTATTTCAACCTCTGAGGCAGCCGAAAGCTCAATCTTAGCCTTCTCAGCCGTATCTCTAATCCTTTGTAGAGCCTGTCTGTCGGCTTTCAGGTCAACGCTATATTCCTTTTTAAACTCGGCCACAATCCAATCAACAATCTTCTCGTCAAAATCATCCCCTCCCAGATGAGTATCACCATTAGTTGCTTTTACCTCAAATACTCCATCTCCAAGCTCCAAAATTGAAATATCAAAGGTTCCTCCACCCAAATCATAAACAGCAATCTTTTCTGTCTTTTTTTTATCCAACCCATAAGCAAGAGCGGCTGCTGTTGGTTCGTTGATAATTCTCTTAACCTTAAGCCCGGCGATTTCTCCCGCCTGTTTTGTAGTCTGGCGCTGAGAATCATCAAAGTAAGCAGGAACAGTAATCACTGCCTCCTCAACCCCTTCACCCAGATAAGCTTCGGCGTCTTTCTTAAGTTTGCCAAGAATCCTGGCTGAAATTTCTTGAGGAGTGTAGGTCTTGCCTTCAACCTCAACAACTACCATCGAATCCTTGCCTGATTTGACTAAGTAGGGAACCATTTTTTGGGTTTTCTTTACCTGCGCATCGCTAATCCTTCTCCCCATTAAGCGTTTAATAGAGTAAATAGTATTCTTGGGATTAAGAATCATCTGTCGTTTAGCCACATCACCAATGAGATTCTTGACCGGCTCAACAGCCGAGGGTGTAAGATTTCGACCAGTATCAGCCGCAGGAATGACCTTTGGACGTCCTCCTTCCATCACTGCCACGACACTGTTCGTGGTTCCCAAATCAATTCCAATAATTTTTCCCATACTTTATTTATACACCTGAACTCGAGCTGGCCTGATAATTGGACCGTCTTTAAACTTCCAACCAGCCAAAAGAACTTTGGCAATCATTCCCTTTTTCCCGCCAGCGACAATTTCCACTGTCTCATGTATTTTTTCATCAAATTTTATTCCTCTACCTGCCTTAATTCCCTGTACATTTTCGTCTTTCAGTATATCTCTGAATTCTTTTATTATAATGGCCAATCCCTGATCCTGAAAGTGCTTCTGTGCATCTTCAAGCATATCTAAAAGGCTTAGGAATCTGGCTATGAGTCTCATGTTCATCAACTTTCCAATCTCTGCTCTCTCTTTCTCAACCCTTTTCCTCAAATTATCATAATCAGCCAGTGCCCGAGCCAGTTGATTCTCTAATTCAGATTTGGTTCTGGATTTAGATCTACTCATCAGCTTCCAAACACTCTTGGATTAAATTCCCAAAATACTTAACCATTGGTATAATAGCCGAGTAGTTAAGCCGAAAGGGACCGATTACTCCAATCGCCCCATCTTTCCTGGCAGCAGAAAATCGAGTAGCAACCATCCCTATCGGCTTAAAATCGGGCCAGCCTAGCTCCTCACCAAAAAGCACCTCAATCGATGAAAGGCCAGTTAATCTTTCAAAGAAAAGTTCATGAAGTCTTTTGCCTTCTTCCAAAAAAGAAAAAAGACTTCGACAAACCTGCAAGTCTGAGAATTCAGGGCTTGCAAATAGATGAGCATAACCCCAGCGCCAGACATTGCCTTCGTCACTCAATCCTACTGCCAAAGTCTGAGTCTTATCCGCCAAGACCTGTGTTGCTTCAGACATCAGCTGCTCAAAATTATGACCTACATTTTGTAACTTGAGTTTTGCTTTCACCTCGTCTGTCAAGTTTATCTGTTTCTCTTCCATCAGCTGATTTATATAAAACTTCATGGCCAGAGGAGTAGGCACTCTTCCCGCTGAAGTGTGCGGCTGCCTCAAATATCCAAATTTAAGCAGATTTCCCATTTCTTTTCGAATCGTTGCCGGCGAGACCCCTAGATTATATTTCTTTTCTAAAGAAACCGAGCCGACCGGTTCTGCTGTAGCAATATATTCATCTATTAAAGATTTCAATATTTGGGTCTGCCTTGCGTTCAATGCCGCTGTCATTAGCATTCTATATACCACTAGCACTCACCCATGTCAAGTGCTAATTTTGGATTTCGTGGGCAGGCGGGGTAAGAGGCTCTGGCTCTTTGGGCGGGGGTGATATTTTGAACTTCTTGATGCTATCAAATAAAGCAAAAAACTCTTTTGACTTTAAAACAAAAGAAATACCAAGATAGATGCCAAGGCCAACTGCAGCAACCACTCCTGTTAGAATCAGCAAATTAAAGGTATAGCGCGTGTCTAAGACAAAACGCTCAAAGGGGAGAGCGGTGGCGTCAATTTTACTTAAAAAAGAAAGTCTTTTTACCCAGACAGACCTGTCGAAGAACTTTAAAAGAAAAAACATAACAGCTCCCGACATAAGAGATGCGATAACACTTTTGCAAACAGGCAATAAAGCGCTAAAAAGCGGAATCCCACCCACTTTTTTGCCCAAAAGATAAAAAAGGACCATTGCTTGAACCCCTACCCCAAAAGAGAAAGAGACGGCCAAAGAATAAAGTGGTAAAGAAAATCCCTTGACAAGAACAATATCAACCAAAATTATTAAAATAACGCTTGATAAAGAGACGATTACCGGAGTCCTCGTGTCATGAAGGGCATAAAAAGCCCTGGCTAAAAGAGCAACTACTGCCTGGAAAACGATACCAACAGCAAAAGCAGATACTACCATGCCTGTTTGGACCGTGGCTTCCCAAGTGAAGTTTCTGGCACCAAAAACAAGTCTTACTAAGGGGATTCTTAAAACCATAAGAATCGTTGCCGTTGGTAGGACCAAAAAGACAATTTCATAAAAAGTTGTTAGAAAAGTTCTTCTGAATTTATTTAAATTGTCCCCTTGACGAGCCAGGGTTGGTAGAGCTGCCTTAGCCAAAGATGAACCAAAAAGGCTAACAGGTAAAAGCTGTAGGCTATTGGCAAAAGTAAAATATGTATAGGAAGCAGTTGATATCAGGGAAGCCAGAAAAAGCTCTACAGTTTTTTCTACCTGTAGGAAAGAAAGGTCGAGCACGCGGGGCAAGGCAAGCTTGCCAATCTTCTTGACAGTCTGATTTGGCCTAAGTTTAGCTGTAAATCTGAAGCCAAGCTTCCGGGCCAGAGGGAGCTGAACCAGCAAATGGGCCAAGGCTCCAACCACAACCCCGATAACTGGGGCAAAGAGGCCAAGACGTGAATTTAAGATTACTATTCCAAAAATTATTCCCAAGTTATACAAAATCGGTGCAAAGGCAGGAACCAGAAATCTTCTCGAAGACTCAAGGACACCAGTTAAAACATAACTTATGACAAACAAACCCTGGGCAAGAAAAAGTATACGGGCTAAATTAACAATCCTCTCTATTTGGAAAACAGTGAAGCCCGGTGCAACCAAACTATAAATCTGTCTTGCCCAAATACCAAAGATAAAAGCCAGGGGAATAAAAATTAGCAGACCGATATTGACAACTCTAGCGGCAGTATCCCAGGCTTCTTTTTCCTTTAGTTTCAAGGTCTTCGTAAATACTGGTATGAAGGCGGAGGAAAACATGCCGAAAACTAAAATTTCGAAAACTGTGTCCGGCAAGCGAAAGGCAGCAAAAAACAGAGAAAGCTCCTCTCCTGTAAAAAAGTGGACAAGAACCCTTTGGCGAACAAGGCCAAGAACACGAGAAGTAATAATCATAACCATAATTACGGTGGCAGCAGAAAGAATGGATTCCTGCGGAGAAGTTAAAATCCTTTTACCTTGAGAAAAGATTCTTCTAAACATATTGATATTCTTGTGTTTTTAAATTATACTCAGTCACTAATCACTAGTCACTAATCACTATTCACCAGATTACACCCATGCCAGTAAGCAAAACAGCCAAAAGAGCCCTAAGGGCATCAAAAAAAAAGACCATTGTCAATAAGATTATCTTCAGCAATCTTGAAAAGGTTATGAGGCAGGCCAAAAAAGACAAGGTCCCTCAGACAATTAGGAAAGCCATTTCTTTGGCTGACCGGGCCGCAAAAAAGAAAATAATTCACAAAAATAAAGCAGCCAGAATCAAAAGCTCTCTTTCAAAACTTCTGGCTAAGAGCAAAAAAAAGGCAGTCAAAAAGTAATCCAATATATGCTATATTGAATTTAGTATTGGACTAAGACTATTTTATGACTGCTCTACAGATTAATCTTTTACCTCAGGAAGAATTTGCCGCCTCCACTTTGGGGAGGATATTAACTTGGTTACTTTCAACTTTCCGAATAATAGTAATTGTCACTGAAATGATTGTTATGTCTTCTTTTTTTCTCCGATTTTGGTTCGACGCCAAATTGACTGACCTCTCTGAAGAGATTCAACAAAAACAAGCGATAATCAGTTCCTATTCTTCTTTTGAAAAGGATTTCAGGCTTGCCCAAAAAAAACTTAGGATATTCTCATCATCGACTTCTGACCAGAAAAGCCTAGAACTCTTCCAAGGTCTCATCTCTTGCTTACCGGAAAACATCCAGCTAAATTCCTATTCTGCCAGCCTCAACGATTTGCAAATAAAAGCAATGAGTACCAACGAACAATCAATTGCTCAATTTATAGCCAACCTGGAAAACAAAGAACAATTTAAAAATGTTTCTTTGAGAAACCTTGAAACAAATAAGGACGACCTGTTCATTGGTTTCCTGATCAAAGTTAATCTGAAAGGAGATATATAATGGCTCTTGGTTGGAAACGAAGATATCTTCGTTATCAAAAATATTATTTAAATATCCTTGCCCTTTACAAAAAACGCCAGGATTTAAAAATGTTCTTAGAAATTCTTCTTTCTCTGGCCACAATTGCCTTTTTCGCTGTTTTTGCCTTGAAACCAACCCTCCTGACTATCGCCCAGCTAAAGAGGGAGGTAGATACTAAAAAAGAAACAGTCGTCAAAATGGAACAAAAAATTCAGAATTTGTCTCGTGCTTCAGCCCTTTTTAATCGAGAAATATCCAGGCTTTCACTGCTCGATACGGCTGTTCCGAGCAATCCTTCTCCCGGCTTAGAAGTAAGACAAATTGAAGGAATAGCGAAAAAAAATAAAGTAAGCATTTTGGGAATATCTCTAGGAGAAATTACCCTTGTCGGCCAAGAAAAGGAAAAGTTCAAAGAGAAAAAAGAGTTAAAAGAATTTCCTGAAGGAGCGAAAGCAATAAGTCTCTCGATTAATGTTTCGGGCACATATCCTGATTTGGTTGCCTTTCTTTCTGATTTAGAAAGCCTGAGAAGGCCATTGCGGATAGATGCAATCTCTTTTAATCTAATTTCCACAGAAGAAAAACAAACAATTGTCTTGACGCTAGCTGGCCGGGCACCTTATCTTAAGGACTAAATAGCTTAATGAAAAAACAAAGAGTCAAAACACCAAGTCTAGTTATCATCGCCATCCTGACGGTAATCACCATCGCTTTTTGGATAGCATTCAATGTTTTTAGAACCCTGACTATAAAAACACCGTCGTCTGTTCCCCTGGAAATTCTCTCCCCTCTTAATCCCAATCTTGACTCACCGGCCCTTAAAGGGCTACAAGAAAGGATACAATTAACAAACACAGAGATCGACAGCATGGAAGCACCGGAAATAAGTTCCTTGGCCAGTCCAGAAGGAGAAATTAATGAATAAACTCAAAATGAATAAGCTAAAATTACCAACATTGATTGCTGTTATAGTTCTCACCATGGGGCTGGCAGCCGGCGTTCTTTTGTTACAAAGTAAACAAATCTTTAAACTCGGGGCCTCTCCTGACATTGCCCCAAAAGATGTCAGGATAACAAATATTACGGACACTTCCTTTACTGTCTCCTGGACAACAGATAAAAAAACCAGTGGTTTTATTATTTGGGGAAAAACTGAACAATTGGGACAGACAACAATTCCGGAAAACCAAGGATTAAAAAACGTTCATTCAATAACCACTAGACAGCTTTCTCTTGAAACAGCTTACTTTTTAAAAATCAATTCCAATGCCAACGAATTTGATAATAGTGGAATTCCCTGGCGGATGAAAACCGGTCCCTCTCTTAAAATCCTCTCTGTTCCGGGAATCATTTCCGGCTCTATTTTGACCGCCACTGGACAACCAGCAGCAGAAGTTACTGTTTTTGTCAGTGCCGGAGGAATCAGCCCTCTGTCGGCAACAACTTCTCAGGATGGCAGTTGGGTAATTCCCTTGTCTAACATCCGCAGTGCGGACCTTTCTTCATTTGGGCAGTTAAAACAGGCAAATGTTCTTTTAGAAATCTTTGTTCAAGGAGGCCCGCTGGGAGTTGCTACTGCCAAAATCTTTACCAATTCGGCTAATCCCACCCCCCATATCATTCTCGGTAAAACACATGATTTTAGAAATGAGCCGGCAAATGAAGCTTCCGAACTGCCCGAGGCCTCAATCAATTTACCAGAAGAATCCACGCCCTCTTCTGGCTTTGAAATCCCTGAGGAAATAGCCACACCTTCGGGGGAAACAATCAGTATAGAAAGTATAAGTGAAGGAGAAACTATAAGTTCCACCGAGCCAGAATTCTTCGGGAAAGGGCCTTCGGGAACCATTATTACTATTACCATCGAATCAGACCCGATCTCCGCTCAAACAACTGTTAATTCTTCGGGAAATTGGAATTGGAACCCACCAGAAGAACTAGAAGAAGGAACACATCAAATTACTCTTTCTTGGAAAGACAGCAATGATATCTTAAGGACCTTAACCCGAAACTTCATTGTTCAAGCAGCAGAAGGGCCTGCTTTTGAATCAACACCCTCGGCTGAGCCGACTGCTTCTCCATCTCCTTCTCCAACTCCCTCTGCCAGCCCTTCAGCCTCTCCCCGTGTAAGCCTACCCTCTACTGAATCAGGAACCCCAATTCCCGGAACCTTGACACCCACTCTAGTCTTGTTTACGATAGGAACAGGGCTACTTACTTTGAGTGGAGCACTTGTTTATTTATTGTTGTTTCATAAACAAAATTAAAAGTCAGGGCCCAAAATTTTAAACAATGCCAGATCAACCTGCCCCAAACAAACCAGATAAACCTGTTTCTCAACCTTCTCAGCCCGTTAGTGGCAAGCCGCCAGCTCCAACCCTTCCTCCCCAACCATCAACTCCTGGAGCTCCCCCTGCACCAATTCCTCCTGGGCCTCCTCCT
Source organism: uncultured Gammaproteobacteria bacterium (assembly GCA_964583685.1). Classification (GTDB taxonomy): domain Bacteria; phylum Patescibacteriota; class Microgenomatia; order UBA8517; family UBA8517; genus CAZOVJ01. The sequence continues at coordinate 170,469 of CAZOVJ010000002.1, forward strand.
CCATCTCCTCCTATATCTCCTCTGCCTTCAAAATCAGAGAGTGAAGAACTTCCTCCAATCATTAGCACTCCAGCCAAAAAGAAATTGGGCAAAGGCAAAATAGTTGCCGCAATTTTGGGAGTTTTGCTTTTGGTTGGCGGCGTTACGGCCGGAGTAATCCTGGTCCAACAGCGCCAGGAATTAAGAGAAAAGGCAGCATGTACCCCATGCCTAGGAGGGACATGTCCTGATGGATGGTCGTACGGGCCTGATGAATGTTCCTGGCAACCATGCGACGCTAGGGCGATAGAAGCGTGTAAGGACCATCAAATTACTTCGGACGGTGGCGGTGAAGAACCCAGTGAAGGAGAAGGTCCTTATTGCGCCATCTGTAGTCCTGCGGACGCATGCGAGTGCGATAAGGGTACTACAACAGGTTATAAATGCAAATTTGCTCCCTCAGAGTGTGCTCATTTAGGCTACACCTGGCAACCAGATTCCAGCTGCCCGACTGGTCAATCATGTGGTGACGAGGGAGAGGAAGCTGGTTTTGAATACATTACATTCGAGTGCGATCGGTGCGAAGGACTAAAATGCCAAACCGAACCGGTAATAGGAGTTAATCCTCGATTCATGCTTGGTAACCATCCCGGACCCTGTAGTCAGGTAGATAGAAGACCGATAGGCTCCACTGATGGCTGGACCGCTCACGATCTCTGCGATAACGACGATTGGTGTATATCACCAACCGCTACCCCAACCTTACCTCCGGGTATAACCTGTCAGTGTCGGGAAATCAAGGCCTTTGATACCGGCTGGAATCAGTTAACCTCAGAACAGCTAGGGCAGCTCCAGGCTGGAGATACCGTCTATTTCACTGTTAGCGGTACTAAAACCTCAGGAATTTTTGACAAGGCGAGGTTTACCATTAATGCCATTCTCAGACCAGAGGTTACCAACAAAAGACCGGGAACTGACGAATTCTATGACCAGTATCAAATTACCTCAACCGATATTAGCCGGGGTAGTATCAGTCTGGGAGCCATCATTCATCATCAAGAATTAGATGAATGGTTCTAAAAAAATGAAAGAATTTTTAAAGAAAAATACAATTACGGTCTTAATTATCATTGCCACCATCGTCTTAGCTGGCATCGCTATGTTTACCGCCTTCAGGCTCTATCAGCTAAGACAAAAGGCGGTCGCCCCCACTGTACCCGAAAGCAGGCCGGCTGCCGAAGAACTTCCCGCGCCTGTTCCTGATTGCACCCTGACCTTTGCTTTTGCTGCCACGCCAACTCCCACAGCAACACCGACTGGAAGCCCCAGCCCTACACCGACAGCCACGCCGGCAGAAAGTCCAACACCCACACCAACAGCCACTCCCACATCCACTCCCTCTCCCAGCCCGACTGTTACACCCAGTCCAGGTGTCATTCCAACCCCCTCACCCACCCCGGCCCCTGAGCTGCCAGAAGCAGGCATCAACTTACCAACAATCTGCGGGCTTGGCATTGGCGCCCTTCTCCTCATTATCAGCCTCATCCTAGCCCTCTAGGTTCTTTTGTTCCTTATCTCCATGAAGAAAACCAGTAATAAGAATTGTCCAGACTAAGTGGTATTTTCAAGCCTATCCAATGAGGATAAAAATAAAGGAAAATTATTCCTGCAAGGACAAAGAAGGGAATGGCCAGTCTAGAAAACCTTCTCAGAACATAAGCTGTTACCATTGCCAAAAAGGGCATTGAAGGCAGATAATGATAAAGAAACATTATTCTCGGTGAAATTGCCCAGGGAACAAAAAAGGCAAAACAGGAAAAAACAATCAAAGCCAGTTTTTTATTTTTTTCAAAATAGGCATAAATTAGGCAAATGACAATTGCCAACACTCCAAACCAAAAAACCAGGGGATTACCCATGGCATAGATATTGGCAACTGCATGCCTGATTGCTCCGCTGGTATAAAGCCAAACCGGCCGAAGCAAAAAGGGCCAACTCCACCAGGGAGATGTATAAGGATGAGTGGCTTCCAGTTGGGAATGATACCACCACATTTGTTTTTGGAGACCAACGAAAATATCCCAACCATGGCCAGTTAAAAAGAGCGGCAGATAACTTGCCAGGTAGACGGCTGCCGGAACAAGCAAAAACCAAAGGTAACCCTTGGTAAATTTTCGTTTAAGAGAGAAGTGGGAAATTAGCAAAACCGGAATCATCCAGATGACAGTCCATTTGGAAGCAGCAGCCAGACCCAAGGCCATGGCCGAGAAAAGGTTTTCCTTTTTAAGGAAGAGATAAAGAGAAAGCAGGCTAAAAAACAAAAAATAAATATCGTTCATGGCGATTCTGGACATGCTTAAGACCAGGCCGTCCAAGGCAAAAGCTCCTGAGGCCAAGAGAGCTAGTAGCCGGTCTTTAAATAGCTCTTTTGTCAGTAAATAAACAAGATAAACCGTGACCACGCCCAGTAAGGCCGCCGGAATCCTCCAGCCAAAGGCATTTTCGCCAAAAACAAGCATCCCCAAAACCATTGCTTCTTTAGCCAACGGCGGGTGGGTCCATTCATAGGCAAAACCTTTAGGCGGCGTATTCCACCATTCCCAGACCTTTGGGTCCCCATGAAGCATGCGCCGGGCCGTAAAGGCATGATAAACCTCATCAAAATATTCTTTTTTGGGCTGACCCAACCAGGCAACTCGGGTTAAAAAGGAGAAAATGAGCAGGCCAATTAGTAAGTTTCGACCCACAACTTGGCTTATGTCTTTCCTCTTCTTTTCCTTCTTAAATTTAATTAACTGATTGAATAAAGGTAAAGCAAACCTTTTACTTTTCTTCACCAATATTTCACGGAAGAGAAAAAAGAGAAACCCAAGGTTGAAAAGGATAAAAATTTTTAGAACCAAGGGAGAAAAAACGCTCAAAAAATCTTTTGTTATCCAGTTAAAGGAATAATATAAATTAGCAAGATAAATGGCGGAAAAGCCAAGATAAGGAATCCAAAGACGAGAATTTAAAACTGAAGCAATTGCCAGAAAGGCAAAAGCCGGTAAAAGATGTCTTTCGTGCATCCGGGTAAAAAAGAAAAAGCTTGAAATAAAAATCATGCTAGCCAGAAAATAGCGACCCCCCTTAACTTTTCTTGAGCACCATAAGACTAATAAAGATAGAGTAAAAGTGATAATCAGTCCGGCTATCTGTAAACCTAGGTTATCCTTTTGCCAAAAACCAAAAAGCCCCAAAAAATTAAAAGCATTAATAGTCGTATAGGGATATTGATTAAGACCTGTCTGGATTCTTGACAAGATAAAAACAACTAAATTCTGTTCTCCAGAAAAAGGGACAAATCCCAGGATAAAAATCAAGAAAGCAAAAACTATATAAATAAAAATCTTTTTTGTTTTCCATTTCTCTTTTAACATAATGAAAAGAACAACTGCTGCCGCCAGTCCTGCCTGGGGTTTAACCAATGTGCCAAAGCTCAAGAAAAACGCTGAAAGAAAAGGATTGATATCAACTAAGTAAATCGCCAAAAGAGAGAATAGGGCGGTTAAGGAATCTACCTGCCCCCAAAGACTAGAGTTTGCCAAAATAGCAGGATTAAAAACATAGAAACTGGCCGCAATCAAACCCCACTTTTTGTTTTTAATCTTCCTAACAATCAAGTAGATTAACCAGCCACTGAGAATATCAGAAATAATCGCCGGGAATTTATAAAGAATAACGCTAGGTATTGACAGCCAATTACTTAATTTTGCCAAAAAACCAAGTATGTAAAGATAGCCGGGAAGATAATCGCACCAGCTCTGATAAAACCTGGCAAACCCTACATTGACCAATCTGTTGCTCCAAGCAATAAAAGTGTTTTGGTCAAGCTCCAGTGTTCCATGGGGAGAAAGAAAAAATCTGACTATCAAAGCTGTTAAAAGTAGCAGTAAAATAGGGAAGAGTGAAAAAAGCTTTTCCCTTTTTTCAGATTCCATTAAAAGTATTTTACCTTAATGTTAAATCGCAAAGAAAAAAAACTGGCATTTTTTGTCCTCTTTTCGCGCATTTTTCTCTTGCTGGGAATATATCTTTTGAGCATCTCCATTGTAAATCAGCCACCATCCTTTTCGAAGTTCTTGGAAACTTACGCCAGCCGCTGGGATGGAGACCATTACATTTTTATCTCCCAAAATGGTTATGTGACAGAATGGCCTGAGGCAAGTTTCATTGTCTTTCTTCCTTTTTACCCACTTACAATTAAAGCTGTAAACTACCTAATTAAAAATCCCCTGATAACCGGCGTTTTGCTCTCCAATTCATTCTTTATGTTGGCCGCCTTGGCTTTTTACAAACTTCTCAGACTTGACTATTCTCAAAAAATAGCCAGCTTGGCAATTGTCCTTCTCGCCATCTTTCCCACTTCCTATTTCTTCTCAGCCGCATATCCAGAATCGCTTTTTCTCCTCCTTTTTGCCTTGACATTTTATTTAACAAGAAAGCATCTCTTTTTTGTTTCTTCTCTCACGGCCGGCCTTCTCACCCTAACCAAGCCCTTTGGTATACTCATCTGGTTTCCTCTTGTTGTCGAATTTTATCAATCGAAAAGAAAAAAACTAAAACAGCTTTTCCCATTGCTTCTAGTTCTCGTTTTTTCTAGTTCTCTTTATCTTTTTATAAATTTTTATACCTACAAAGACCCCTTGGCATTCCAAAAATTTTTAAACAAAAATTGGTACAAATCCTTTGCCTTCCCCTGGCAGGGAATTCTTGAGAGCTGGAAAAGGGGATTCTCAACTCCGGAATGGGGTAGTTATAAAATTCTCATTGGATTCGCTGAAGCAGTTGCTTCAATAGTCGCTTGGCTCTGTATCCCTTTGGCCTTTCTCAGGAAAACAAAAATGCGAATTTCCTATTCCTTGTATTATCTTCTCGGGGTCCTACTCTTCACCTCCACTGGTTTTATTCTGAGTGCCCCAAGATACCTTCTCTCTTTGCCCCCATTTTTTATCCTTCTGGCAAAATTAATAAGGCCCAAAATCTTGAAAATACTCTGGATACCTATCTCTATTGGTCTAATGTTCTATCTAGCCTGCCGCTTTAGTCAAGGCCAATGGGCCTTTTAGGGCTTCAGGGTAGAATAGTTTCTACCCACCTGTGAATCCTGCTCCAGCTGGTTTCGCCAGGAGCCAGGTCTTCGTTTTTGGGAATAAAAACATACTGATTATCATACCTTGGAGAAATGGGAGGATTGACCAGAAAGTCCTCTGACAAAACAAGTGACTTCCGATTTTCTCTTGCTTGCAAAACTCTCCTGGCCAAAATCGCACCAGCAGAAACAGGTACATCTGTTTCCACTGATGTCTTAGTTATTTTCCAAATGCTCATCAATGTTTTAGAAGAAAAGAGGATCTTGGCAGACAATATCTTTCTGATAACGGCTGATAAAACCTTTTCTTGTCTGACCGCCCTGGCCAGATCCGTTCCCTCGTCTCCTTCAGCATTTCTCGAGCGAACAAACTTCAGAGCCCTGGAGCCATCCATAAACTGATTACCTTTTTTAAACTCAATCGTTTCATATCGACATAGAAATTCAGGGTCTCCTCCACAATCATCATTCTCGCGACCGGCAATAGGGTATTCCTCGTCTCTAAAAGATTGTTCAACCTCAATCTCTATCCCAGCCAGAGCGTCAATTATCTTAATAAATCCTGAAAAATCCAAAACAATTCCGTAATGAACCGGCCGGCCGATAATCTCCTCAACCATTGCTTTAACCAAAACAAGTCCTCCGTTTTCCTGCTTCTCATTGCCCCAATAATAGGCACTGTTCAGCTTTGCCCTTAGTTCAGGAATCCAAATATCCCGCGGAAGAGAAATAAATACCATTTGCTGACTCTTGTGAGAGAAGGAAACAAAGATGATTGTGTCAGTCAAATCAGGGCCAACATTCCCCTCTCCGGGTTTACCCAAAAGCAAGATGTTTGTTCTTCCTTCTATTGATTCAATCCTCTCATTGGGTGTAAAAATAAAACTGCTAATAGCTTCAAAGAACTGATTAAAGGTACTTCTTTTCAGGATAAAACCGGTCATAAGAACAAGCAGATAGAAACCTAATAAAATAGCTGCCAAAAAACTCAATCTGGCAAGCCAGAGGTGTTTAAGAAAACGTCTTTTCATTCTTGAGAGAACAATACTCCTTTTTGTTAGCTTCTTCTCCATGCTAGAATCTGCTTGTGCAATCTATTCTAACCGACCTTAATCCTCAACAACAAGAGGCCGTAACTTATAATTCCGGAGCTCTCCTGGTCTTGGCTGGTGCTGGCAGTGGAAAAACCCGGGTTTTAACCAGAAGGGCAGCTTGGTTGCTCAAAGAAAAGAAAATAGAGCCAGATAGAGTCTTGCTCTTAACCTTCACCAACAAGGCAGCCAAGGAAATGAGAAGCAGAGTAGAGAAATTGGCTACCTCAACACCTCCCTTCTCAGGTACGTTTCACTCTTTTTGTGTCAGAGTTCTTAGAATTAATGGTCGGGCAATTGGTATTCCCTCAAATTTCATCATCTACGATGAGCAAGACCGAAAAGAGGCTATTAAGGAAATTGTCAAAAATCTGAATTTACCACCTGAGTTATATAGACCATCGGCCATCGCCTCAAACATCTCCGCTGTAAAAAATGAAATGCTCTCGCCACTTCAATACGCTGAAGTAGTTCAAGGAGAACGACAGGAAAATATTTTTCGCATCTATAATGAATACGAAAAACTTCTTAAAAAGATAGCTGCTCTTGATTTCGATGACCTTTTACTTAAGGCAATTCTTCTCCTCAAAGAAAAGGCAAAAATTCGTTGTCGCTGGCAAAACAATTTTAAATATATCTTGGTTGATGAATGGCAGGATACCAATAAAATTCAATATCAACTAACTAAGCTCCTTTTGGGCAACAATCAAAATATAACAGCGGTCGGTGATGCAGCCCAGAGTATCTATTCCTGGCGAGGTGCAGATTATAGAAATATAGCCCTCCTCATAAAAGATTTCCCTAAAATTAAAATTATCAACCTAGAACAAAATTATCGTTCAACCCAAAATATTCTCACCGCCGCCAACTTCGTTATCTCAAAGAATGAATCACACCCAATATTAAAACTCTGGACTAAAAACAGCCAAGGAAAAAAATTAAGACTTTACCAGGCCAAAAACGGCTTGGATGAGGCAAGTTTTGTTGTCTCTGAGATACAACAACTGTCTACAAACTACCAGCCAAGAAATACGACCGTTCTTTACCGAACCAATGCTCAATCCCGTGTCCTTGAGGAAGCACTCCTACGTTCGGGTATACCCTATACTTTAGTTGGCGGAGTAAAGTTCTATAGTAGAAAAGAAATCAAAGATGTACTTTCTTATCTACGACTTTTAATAAACCCAAAAGACAGGGTCTCTGAAAAGAGAATCCAAAAATTAGGTAAGGGGAGATTCAAAAAATTCCAGCAGTTTAGACAAGAGATAAGTAAAACTGAAACACGACCCAGCCTTGAGCTGATGGACTCTGTCCTCCAAAAAACAGAATATCTTTCCTTGTACAAAAAAGAAACAGATGTAAACCTAGCCAGGCTTGAAAACATCAAGGAACTAAGATCTTTGGCTACCGAATTTCCCAACATTCAGGATTTCCTGGAAAGTGCAGCCCTTGTTGAAATAGAACAAGATAAAGAAAACACTCTAAGAAAAATTGGAGAGTCGCCAGAAGGACAGATAAACCTGATGACCGTCCATGCAGCCAAAGGTCTGGAGTTCCCGGTAATCTTTATTGTTGGCCTGGAAGAAAAGCTTTTCCCCCATTCCCGCTCTCTTCTTGACAAGGAACAACTGGAGGAGGAAAGGCGCTTGGCTTACGTTGGTATGACCAGGGCCAAGGAGTTGCTTTATTTAACCTTTGCTGAAAGGCGGCTCTATTTTGGCCAAAGGGTTTCTAATCCGCCCTCAAGATTTATAATAGATATACCGGAAAATCTAATTGATCTAATTTCTAATTAACCTAATGACAATCAAACTTGTAAAGGAAAAGGACAAAGATGCCTTTAATAAAGCCGCCACCCACCCCTTGCAATCATGGCAGTGGGGAGAATTTAGAAAAAAAACCGGAAACAGGATAGTAAGAATGGCTGCTTTTCAAAAGGAAAGGCTCCAGCAAGCAATCCAGTTAACCCTCCATCCAGTCCCCTTAACCAATTTTAAAATCGGCGCACTTATTAAAGGACCAAGGCCGACAAAAAGAATGCTCGTAGCCCTCAAAGTACTGGCGAAAAAAGAAAACCTCATTTTCACCAAAATAGAGCCAAATATCGGGATAAAAGCAGGTGGCAGAAGCACCAACCTTCTTAAGCAATTCAAGGCAATCCCAGGAAGAGCTCTCTTTACACCTACCTCTTTTTGGATTGATTTAAGGAAAAGCGAGAAGGAGCTTTTAGAAAGCTTTCACTCAAAGACGCGTTACAACATTCGCTTGGCCCAAAAACGGGGAGTTAAGATTAGGGAAGATAATTCCCCGAAAGCCTTTGAAAAATATATTTCCCTGACCAGGGAAACCATAAAAAGACAGGAATTTTATGCCCATACAGAAAAGTATCATCGATTGATGTGGCAAACTCTGCATCGAGAAATGGTTGCCGCTAGAAAAGAACCCACTGCCAGACTATTAGTAGCCAGATATAAGGGCGAAATTATCACTACCTGGATCTTGTTTGTCTGGCACGATTTTCTCTATTACCCTTACGGCGCCTCTAGCGATAAACATAAAAACATTATGGCCAATAATCTAATTATGTGGGAGGCAATAAGATTTGGTAAAAAACTGGGTTTAAAAACCTTTGATCTCTGGGGTAGAGAGCCGGGAAAGGGCTTTACTCGTTTTAAAGAAGGATACAACCCTCAAATAGTCAATTTCCTGGGAACCTGGGACTTAGTCAGTAATCCGCTTTATTATCCCTACCGAGTAATGGAAACTATTCGCTGGGCCCTTCTTAGATTTCGCAACCAACTAGCCTTTTTAAAACCAAAGTTCTAATCGTCAATCCCGAGACAACAACAAAAAACAGGATTTTGGGGGGAAAAGGCCCAGGTGATATGGATATTAGACAAACCCAAGAATATGCTCATTATCTGAAAGCTCTTGGCTGGGGGGTTGAAAAAATCGACGGTGTTTACTGTTATATTAAAAAAATACCTTTTTTGGGCTCTGTTATCAAAATCCAAAGAACAAAGAAAACTCCTTTCCTTAAAATTGAAAAACTGGCCAAAAAACACTCTGTCTTTCAAATCATCATTGAACCAGGTCTAAAAATTACCAATAATAACTTAAAACAATTAAAGATAAACGGCTATAAACAGAGCCGATCCCCTTATTTGCCCACGAAAACCTTGCAACTCGATTTAACAAAACCAAAATCAGAGTTGTTTAATCAGTTAAAGAAAGATTGCCGCTACGCCTTGAGAAAAACCGAGAAACTACCACTTAAGCAATTAGACAATATAGCGCTTTTTAGAAAAGCATGGAAAAGCTCTGTTGGCTGGAGACACTATGTTCCACCGCTGCCACATTTAAAAACACTCAAAAAGGCCTTTAACTCCTCTGCCCTATTTCTTGCATCAGACGATCTCGAGGCGGGTGCAATCTTTCTTTTGGCTGACAAGACTGCCTACTACTGGCAGGCTTTTACCAGCAAGCAGGGTCGCCACTCACTTTCTCAATATAGAATTGTCTGGCAGGGAATTCTTTGGGCCAAAGAGCACGGGGCCAAAATTTTTGACTTTGAAGGAATTTATGATTCCCGTTTCCCCAAGAAATCCTGGCTCGGCCTCACTCATTTCAAAAAAAGCTTTAGTGGGTACGAAGTCCAATACCCTGGCCCGTTCGTTAAAACATCCCTCCTTTTTAATCTTCTCCTTGGCAGATCAATTTGTAGGGACAGTTCTTACAAAGAACACTCCTTGAACAACTGAAATCCGATTTTTCCATCTCTTGCCTAATCTTAAAAATTTCTTTTTTCTCGTTTTCTAGTTGCTTGGCCGTTCTGGTTGTTGAAATTTTTTCCTGATTATCAAAATAGTAAAGAGTTAAAAGAACCTCTTTTGCTTTTTTATTGAATGGCGACTCTTTTATACTTGTTGCTGCAAGCGCATAAAAAGCCAGCTGCAAATCATGGTCTACTTGCTTCTGCGTTGGGACATTGGCTCCGGTTTTGTAGTCAATAATCTCAATTTTCCCGCCCGCTAATTCATCTACTCTGTCTATCTTCCCACCAATTTTCAGGAATCTTTGTCTGTCGGCTGGTGGATCGAGTGGAACAACAAAGGGCTGCTCTAGAGCAATGGGGATTTTTTTTGGATTAAACTCCTTTTCCAAAAAGCCCAAAAGGTAATTTTTGCCCCTGACAAACATTCTCTCTTCATGGCTTCTGTTTACATATCCCCCAACAACCCAGTTCTTTTTTAAACAATTAAGAATCAATTTTCGGCTAGGTTTTTTCCCAGATTTAATATTAAGATAAAAATCTTTAAGGGCCAGGTGGACTGAAGTGCCAAAATTCAGGACAGCCGATGCCGGTGTTGGAATTTTCAGAATGTATTTCAATTTATAGTGCAGGGGGCAAATTCTAAAAGTCTCAATTTGAGAGTAGGATAGATAATCAATACGGATTGCTGGTTGGTAATCAATAGTTGGCAATCGGTCTATAACCGGTGAATAATCGAGAAAACTTAACTGTTCAGTTATCAAGCTTGGTTTTTCACTAGCCACCGCATCATCCCCCAATGCCTCAAAGATAAAGGGTGAAAGTCTTTTCCCTCTTTTTCCCTGGCCATAATAGTCAGCGGCCGTGAGAAAAAGTTTATCTTTGGCCCTGGTCATGCCGACATAAAACAACCGGCGTTCCTCTTGAAGGTGATAATCTCCTGTCGGTAAAAGCTCCTTGATAAAAACCTCGGGAATGGGAATTTGCTCACGTCGTTTAATTGTTGGGAAACGTTGGGAAACCAAATTGACCAAAAATACAATGGGGAATTCAAGTCCCTTGGCTGAATGAATAGTTAAGATATTTACGGCATTGATTTCGCTCCAATCAATATCTGCGGCCAAAGGGCTCTCTCCCAGCTCGCTTGATAAATCTATCCAATCAACAACGGCCGATACCGTAGCATCTTGGTGATTAATCTCATAAGTCTTTAGTTTGTCAAAAAATTTAGAAATATTGAGCACCCGCTTTTCGGCCTCAGGAGTATCTGGATTTAAAAGTTTTCTTAATAAACCTGTTTCTTCTAAAAAATAGTAGAGAAGCTGGCCAGCCGTTTCACGCTTTCTCAATTTTAGATGTCGGTTGATAATTCCTATAATTTTTTTAATTTTCTTTTTCGTATCCCGGGAAACAAATATTGTTGGCCTGGTTGTTGAAGGGTGATTTATTTTTTCGCAGGCCTCGAAAAGCGACAAGTTAAAACGTCGGGCATAATTGCCAAGCCTTATCAAATCCCGGACCGAGATAGTTAAGTCTCCCCGTGACAAAAGTCGATACAGAGCAACAGAATCCTCAAAGTCATAAAGTACCTTTAAATAAGAAATTAAATCTACTATCTCTGGCTGCTTGAAAAGCCTTCCTGGTCCCAAAAATTGATAAGGAATACCCTGCCGGCTAAGCGCCCTCATAAAGGATTCAGAATGATTGTTTGCCCGCACCAAAATAGCGATATCTTTGTATTCAAAATCTTCTTTTGTCAGTTCTCTTATCTCTTTGGCAACAACATCAGCTTCATTTTCAACTCTATCAGTATGTATAAGCTTAATTTCTCCATTGTCCCTTGCCGTAAGTTTTTCCTTCTCTTTTCTTTGAGAAATAAGTCTTTTATCAATCTTCTCTGTTTTTTCCAGCCTGTCCGGATTGTTATGTTGTATAAGTCTATAAGCCGCATCAAGAATTGTCTGCTTGGATCTGTAATTTCTACTTAAGGTAACAGCTTTTGTTTTTGGAAAATTTTTCCGGAATTGAATAACATTGGAAACCGCTGCTCCTCTCCATTTATAGATACTCTGGTCGTCATCAGCAACAACAGTTATATTTCCATTTCGGCCGACAAGGAGTCTCACTAGTTCATTCTGGGCAATATTCGTGTCTTGAAATTCATCAACTAATACATATTTAAACTGTTGTTGATATTCTCTGAGGATATTTGCCCGTTGCCTGAAAAGAACTAACGTCTTTAGAATCAGATCACCAAAATCCATTGTCCCTTCTTTTATTTTTAACTCATCATAAGTCTTGTAAGCCTCGGCCAATTCCGCTGTTTTTTCTTTTTCCCCTTTTTCTACTCCTTTAAGTTTTCTCGCGTGTTGCAAATATTCCTTTGGAGTAACATCCTCATCCTGCAGTCGAGAAAAGTGCTGGAGCATGGCCTCAACAAATTTGGTTGGATTTCCTAGAGGTCGAAAATAATTCAGATCAAATTTAAAAAGATTATTGCGAACAAATTGGATACTTTCTGCCTGAGTCATCAATTTGTAGTTCGGATCAAGTCCGATATGCAGTCCTTCTTGGCGCAAAATCCGGTCGCAAAAAGAGTGAAAAGTAGAAATCCACATCTGGGTATAACCATAGGGCATGGCCACGTCTACCCGTTCTTCCATCTCCCGGGCCGCTTTTTCTGTAAAAGTCAATGCCAATATTTCTGCGGGCTTGATTTTGTTAGAAAGAATCAAATACTTAATTCGCTCAGTAATGACTGTTGTTTTCCCTGTACCTGCCCCGGCAATAATTAAGAGTGGACCTTTTTTGTGTTTTATTGCCTCAAACTGTTCTTTATTTAATTTCTTAGCCATTTTCTTCCTCGCGCCCATGACCTAAAGCTTGGGTGGAAGAAATTTTTTGTCCTAATTGGCTAAAGGAGGTCAGCACACTATTCATCATATTGTAAGCATTATTAAGATGTTTTTGGAGAACCGAGAGATTATCTCCAACCTTGCCATAATCTTTTTGCACCGCCCGAATTGTCGCCAGAATTTCTTTTGCCCTTGCCTCAATTTTCTGTCCTTCAAAACTCATCAAAATCGCCTTTAAATATGCGTAAAAGGTCGTTGGTGAAACCGGTAAGACTCTCTTTGTGCTTGCATATTCAAAAAGACTGGGGTTGTTTACTACCTCATAATAAACAGCCTCTGATGGAATATACATCAGGGCATAGTCAATTGTCCCTTCCTCAGTTAAAATATATTTTTTGGAAATTACCCCTATGTGGCCTTTAACATCTCTCTGAAATTGTCTCTCAAAGACTTTCCTCTCAGACTTAGACTTGGCTGAGATCAGCTTTCTGAAATTTTCCATGGGAAACTTGGAATCAACAGGAATAACACCGGCGGCTGTTTTTATGGCCGCATCGACCTTTTCCCCGGATTTAAAAGTATATTGCAGATGAAAAGTTTGTTTCGGAAGCATCTGTTGAAGAAGCTCTTTGAGAACCTGCTCACCTATATTGCCGCGAAGTTTCGGGCTACTTAGAAATTCCTGCAAGTCCTTCATAGAACGACCGATCTCACTCATCTCGCCAAGATTCCTCTGTACCTGGCCAATTGTCTTAGCTGCATTATCCAACCTTTCATTCAGGGCCTGGGTATTTTTTTGTAAAGTATTCAGCAAAGCCTTTCTGTCCCCCTTTGAGGCCTCTTGGAGTATCTGGATTACCTTTAGCAGTTCTTCAGATGGTTTTTGTTTTTCGGAAAGTTCAGATAACTTTCTATTTATCAAAAAACCAACAACCACCAAACCTCCTATAAAAACTACTAGAATGATTACTGGGTCCATTACACTGCCATTCTAACATTTGATTAAGCTAAAATGAATCATGAGAAGAAAAAGAAAGAAAAATTTTCTTGTCCTCTTGCCTATTACTCTGTTTTTTTGGACAACAGCTATTTTTCTTGTCTATTTTGTAGACCCGGGAACATTCGGGGCCATACCTCTATTTTTCTTAATAATTTTTACAGCCCTCCTTCTTACCTTTTCAATAATCCTTGCTCACACTAGAAGAGGAACGATTACTGCCCTGGCCATAACTCTTTTTTTGGTCCTCGGATATCTTGGCCTTGGCAATTTATTAAATTTTTTTCTTCTTGTTGGTATTACCCTTGCCTTTGAAATCTTTTTTACTAAGAGAACTTGACTCTCAATAAACAACTGCTATACTGATTGTACTTATTTTTCAAGCAACTGCGTCTTTAATTAAATAAAGTCACCACTTTAATAAAAAGAGCATGAGGAAATCAAGCAAGCCCGTTAACCCCTCTCTTCAAAGAGAGATTGAACACATGCTCATTCAAGTTATTGCTGACCTTAAAAGTAAAGGAGAGGCGGAAATATTTTTGAAGGATTTTTTCACAGAATCAGAACTAATCATTTATGTTAAAAGGCTGGCTGTCAGCTACTGGCTTAAGAAAAACAGAAGCTATAAGAACATCAAGGAAAATCTCAAGATTTCAAGCGCCACCATCGCCAGCGTCCAGACCATGCTGCCAAAAAACGGCTTCCAGTTGGCCCTTAAAAAGATTGCTGCCGAAGAATGGGCCAATCAATGGGCAGAGAAAATTAAAAAATTTGTCAGTAAATAGATTAACTTCTGGGAAGTTATTTTTTTCTGGTGTAAACTATTTACTACCATGTCCCAAAAAATCTATATAACGTCACCTATCTACTATGTAAACGATGTCCCACACATCGGCCATGCTTATACAACATTGGCGGCCGATATCTTGGCTCGTTATTGGAAAGAAAAAATCGGAAAAGATAATGTCTTTTTTCTGACAGGTACTGATGAGCATGGATTAAAAGTTCAACAGGCCGCAGAAAAAAAGGGTCTTTCACCTCAAAAATTCGCAGACTCTGTCGCCCCACGATTTATACAAGCATGGAGACTTTTGAATATCAAACCGGATTATTTCATCAGAACAACTAATCTCAAACATCAAGCAGTAGTAACAAAACTTCTTCAAAAAATTTACGACGCAGATTTTATATATAAAGATACCTACAAAGGGCTTTATTGCGTAGATTGCGAGAAGTTTTTGACCGAATCAGAGCTGGTCAACAACAAATGCCCTCTTCACCCAAACAAAAACCCCATCTATCAGGAAGAAGAAAACTGGTTTTTGAAACTGGAAGATTTATCAAAGGAAATTTATAAAAAAATCAAGGACGACGAATACAAAATCAGACCTGCTCAAAGAAAACATGAAGTTCTTAGTAGACTTGAATTAGGAGCAGAAAATATATCTATCTCTCGTGCCGGAGTTCCTTGGGGAATTCCTCTTCCCTGGGACAAATCGCAAACAATCTACGTTTGGGTTGACGCCCTAATTAACTATTACTCTGCTACCCAATTTCTTAAAACAAAGAAAAGGTTTTGGCCAGCAGATATCCATTTGTTAGGAAAAGATATTCTCTGGTTCCATTCTGTTATCTGGCCTGCATTGCTTCTTGCCGCTGGAATTGAACTTCCAAAAACAATCTTTGCTCACGGCTTCTTTACTATTGATGGACAAAAGATGTCCAAGTCTTTGGGAAACGTGATTTCTCCAAAACAATTGACTGACAGGTACAGTGTTGATGGTGCACGATACCTCCTTACTTCGGCATTCGCTTTTGGAGCCGATGGCGATATCTCTTTTAAAAACTTTGACAAGAAATACAACGCCGACCTGGCAAATGGGCTGGGAAATCTAGTGGCCCGCATAGCGGCAATGGTCGGAAAAGACAAGTTGATAGTCAAAACAAAAAAGCGAGAGCTGGATACGAACATAGAAATTGCATTGGGTTTATGTGGTTTTGATAAAGCCCTAAATTTAATCTGGGGAAAAATTAAAGAAGCCGATGTACTAATTAACGAAAGAGAAGTGTGGAAACTAAAAAATAAAGAGAGAGAAGAAATTTTGGCCAAACTAATCGGACAAGTTTTACAAATTGCAGCTGACCTCAAACCATTCTTGCCAGAAACAGCCAAAAAGATTGAAAAGCAATTTCAGGGGCCAAAGATAAAGAGGGCAAAAGTTCTCTTTCCCCGGCTGGATTAGCCATTATGAGAAAATTTATTTTAAAACACGAAAGGCTGGTCCAACGATTTCTGGAAATCTTGCCCGGCTTTCTTTCTTGGAATCTAATTCTTTTTCCCTATTGGGGAATACTTTTCATTCCCAATATTGTTGCTTACTTTGTCCTTCTCTTTGACATCTACTGGTTTTACCAATCTTTGCAGATCGCGGTCACGGCCACTATCTCCCATCTAAGAATCCAGGCTTCCATCCAATATGACTGGCTCAAGGACTTGAAAAGCTTTCCTGACTGGAAAAAAGTCCACCACATAGTCATCATTCCAACCTATAAAGAGCCTTTGCATATTCTGGTCAGAACCATCAAGTCCCTGGCCAATCAAGATCTGGCCAAAAAGCAAATCACCATTGTTCTGGCTACCGAGAAAAAAGAATCCGAAGAAGAAAGAAAAAAGAAAATTGCCGTACTTAAAAAAGGCTTTGGGAAAACATTCGCCAATTTTTTCGTCACCGTCCACGAACTTGCTCCAAAAGAAGTGACGGGAAAGGCATCGAACGAGCGCCATGCCGCCGTCTGGGTCAAAAGAAACCTTATAGACAAGCAAAAAATGAACATGAATTACTTAACTATTACCAGTTGTGATGCAGACCATGTTTTCCACCGAAAACACTTCTCCTATCTCACCTTCAAATTCCTAGACAACCCCAAAAGATATCAATGTTTCTGGCAACCAGCCATTATGTTTTATAACAATATCTGGGAATTACCGGCAATAACCCGGGTACCAAACACTTTTGGTTCGATCTGGAATCTTTCTCAGCTGCCCAGAAAAGACCGTCTTATCAACCAGCAAAATTATTCGCTTTCCTTTAGGCTTTTAGATGAGGTTGGTTATTGGGATGCTGACAAAATTCCTGAAGATTGGGGAATTTTTTTCAAAGCTTATTATAAAAAACGGGGTAAAATTGAAGTGGAACCACTTTATCTCCCTCTGCATGCTGATGCTGCCCAGTCCACTTCACTTCTAAAAACCATCAGGAATCAATATGAGCAATTTAAACGTTGGGCCTGGGGTGTTTCCGATGACCCTTGGATTATCAAAAACTACCTTTTGACTCCCGGTGTCCCTTTCTGGGATAAAACAATGAGACTTATCTATGTTTTATGGTCCCATGTTTCCTGGCCGGTCAATTGGTTCATCATCACCATCGGCCTGACCCTGCCAACCCTGCTCAATCCCGCTTTTGGAAGAACGACCCTGGGCTACATGGTGCCAAAACTTTCATCTTTGGTCCTCACCCTAGCCTTGGCCTTTCTGGTAGTCATACTTATTCTTGACCATATCTACAAACCCAAAAGGCCTAAGGATTTCCCCCTTTGGCGGGCGATTCTTATTCCCTTCGAGTTTATTCTCATGCCAATTGCCGGTTTTCTTTTCAGCGCTCTTCCCGGCCTTGATGCCCACACCCGCCTCATGCTGGGAAAATATCTTGAATACAAGGTAACCGAGAAGGTATAATTTCCTCTTGACTAAAGAATACTAGCAGTATAGAATTGAAGTATAGATTGGAAGTATGGGAATCGTTAAAGTTAGTTTCACCCTACCCGAAGAAACATTTAATCTTCTTAAAAATGAAGTTCCCAAGCGGAGCAGGAGTGCCTTTGTTGCCAAAAGAATAGAAGAAGAACTCCGCAGGAAGAGGGCAACCAAAATTTTCAAAGAAACATATGGCATCTTAAAAGATAAAGGACTCGAAGAATGGAAGACTCGAGCCTCAACCAGAAAGTGGCTAAGGGCAATGGGTGAAGACAGTCTAAAAAAGCTTCATGGGATCTGGGGAGAATGAAAAAGTTTTTACTCGACTCTAACGTTATTATTGACCACCTAAAAGGTAGGTCAAAACCTGCCTATAAATTATCCAGACTTTCTAAAATCGGGACAGTACACGTTTCTACTCTGTCGATAGCTGAAATCTGGGCTGGCTTGTCTTCTAAAGAAAGAAAAGCGACAAACTATGCACTCAAGGAAATTAAAAGAATTCCTCTCACTGATAAAATCGCTAGATCAGCAGGCATACTGTTTTATAACAAAAAGAAAAGGGGAACAACAACATCTATATTAGATTTAATCATTGCCACTACTGCAATTGAAAATAACCTAATACTTATCTCACACGACAAAATCTTCAGAAAAATTAAGAGCCTAAAACTTCACACTCCCAATAAACAGTAACTCCTCCCGCCTTTCTAATCTATATCCCTTGATTCTGGAATTTCCATTGTGCTATCATGCGCCAATTATGACTGATGTAGAGGTGAGAGAAAAGGCTAAGTTAATAGAGAATCAAGAGCGAGCTCGGACTGACGCAGCTCAAAGAATCCTAGATATTGCTTTTGCGGACATGACAGATGAGGAGAGATCCGAACTGTTGCTTTCATTAACTGATTTTCCTCTGTCACATGCCCCGGATACTTCATTTATCACTGGCGTGAGATTTTTTGGGAAAGTCTACAAACGTTTTCCGCCCCTCTTCTATAACCCCGACTTCAAACCCGAATACAGTGCATTCTTCTTAAGCAAGTTTGGTTTCGATCCAATAGTGGCCCCTGAATTTCCCACTAGGAGAACAATTGTCATCTATGTTGGAGAACTGATTCGGAACCAGGCAAGGGAGGTGGCTCAGGAGAGAGGTCTTCCATTCTAAGTATCGAGTGACGGAGAAGGTTTAATCAATTTATCCTCAAATTTTTGTACGGGTCTTTTAAAAAAAGGCTTTGTAGATAATATTTGGCCATCTGCCACCTGAGTTGCCACATAAATTTTGAAAAAACTCCGCCTATAAATGCCTGCCTACCATGCTGGATAACCCTATGTTCATGGATAACTTTTGCTTTAGGATTGTAAACAATATCATAACCAATAATATGCAAAAACCAAGCATATTCAGCGTCCTCTCCTGCAATGAGCTTTTTATTAAAAGGCCTTTTCTTCCAAATTTCTCTTCTAATCGCGCAACAACCACCGGCAAAATTGAAAATCTCCTCTCTAAATTTACTGTTTATGAGCATTTTTATCGGATTTGGATACATAGAGTACCTGGCCATTTTTCGAGGGAACCGCTCGGCCGGCCAAAAATCAGGATATTGATAAGCCTTTCTGTCTGTTATCATATACTTCCCGTAAGTTCCACCCACCTTAAGGTCTTTAAAGGGTTTCAACAATTCCCTAAGAAAGTTTTTTTTAAAGGGGATTACATCACCAGATAATCTAATCAAGTATTTGCCCCTAGCCCTTTTTGCTCCCGCATTAAAAGCGCTGGCAAAATTGAAGTTCTCGGGTTTTATCTTCACAAGCCTGATGGGAAGAGATTCCAGGTACTCCCTTGCGCCATCAGTTGAGCCAGAGTCAACAACTACGATTTCGTATTTCCCTTTCAACTTTTGATTGAGCAGGAGAGGAAGAGATTTCTGAAGCAAAGATTTTTGATTTTTAGTAATGATTATTACTGAAGCCTCCATGCCCAAATAATAGCACATGCTAAATAAACCTTAATGACCAGAGTGACCGAGAAGATCTATGAGATATTGGCTTGAATAGCGGACGAGGGAGAAGGTATAGTGGAAAGGTGAATCAGTTTACTGCCAGCTTGTGGGGGGACGAGGCTTTTTCTGCCATCCTCTCCATCAAGCCAATACCTGAAATTATCAAAATCATCATCAACGATACTTCTCCACCTCTATATAACATTTGCGAGCATGTCTGGTTTCAAATTTTTGGTACCTCGGAAATTGCCATTCGCACACTTTCTTTCCTTTTCTTTCTACTCACTATCTTTTTTGTTTACAAAATAGGCGAGCTTCTCTGGAACAAGAAAACCGGGTTCTTAGCCGCCGCCTTAACCTTCCTCAATCCCTTTTTCTTTATCTATGCCTTTGAGGGCCGAATGTATTCTATTTTGGCCTTGGGTGTTACCGCTTCAATGTATTTTTTCTTAAGGAAAAACTGGCCTGCCTATATCATGGCCACTACTTGGGCAATCTATTCTCATCACTTTGCCATTTTTGCCCTTTGTGTCCAAGCCCTTTGGTTCTTGTATGAGTTCATTCTTGGGAAAAGAAAAATTGCCGTTTCCATGTTCAAGTCTTTCCTTGTCATTGGCCTGCTTTATCTTCCCTGGCTTGTTCCCCTTTACAAACAAACGCGAATGGTTGGCTCTGGTTTTTGGCTGGGAACACCCACTTTAATGGACTTAATCAATTTAATTCAGGACTATTTGGCCAAAGGAATTAAACACTCCTTAGCCCAACTTGGCCTGGCTGCTGTGGTGACAGTATTTCTTTTGCGAAACTGGAGAAAAAATATTCAGAAAACACTATTTCTCGCTTCCTGGTTTTTCCTGCCCCTCCTTTTAACCTGGCTGGTTTCTCAAAAATTTCAATCAATATTTTTTAACCGCTATCTGCTCTACGCCATCCCCGGAGCCATGCTCTTGCTCGCCTCTAATAGGAAACGAAAAACTTCGAGTATTGTTCTGGGAATAACCCTCCTCATTTTCCTCATTATTGACTCTTTTTATTTTACTCATCCCAGCAAAAGACCTTTCAGAAAGCTAGCCAGTTACGTCAGGGAAAGCAAAAGAGGAGATGATTTCCTTATCAATTGGAACGCAGCCTCCCATCATCTTTGGGAGAGCAAATATTACCAAATTCCGGCTCCGCTTTATATCCCTGGAGGAAAAGAGCTTCCTTTCTTCGTTGGGACAGCTTTGATGGACAAAGAGGACATTATCAGCCATCTGCCTAAAAAAATTAACCGTCTGGGAGTAATCACCAGCGGCCGGGTTGAGGATATCAAGCTGACTGGTTATACTGAAAGAGAAAGAAAAGTTTTTAAAGATTTGAAATTTATCTGGTATCTAAAACAGAGATGAAAAAAATCCATCTGCCAATCTGGTTAATCATCATCTTGGTCATCGTCTTTATCCTCCGCATTCCCTCCTTTTTTGAACCATTTTCTTATGGGGATGAAATGATCTACTTGACCCTGGGCCAGGGAGTTAGGCAAAACCTTGTACTTTACCGCGATATTCACGACAACAAACCGCCCCTGCTTTATTTTATGGCTGCTTTGGCAGGTAATGTCTTCTGGTTCAAAGTAATATTGGCAGTCTGGTCTATTGCCACCATCATTCTCTTTTGGAAGCTGGTTCAAATTCTTTTTAGGAAAAAGAGAAAGCTCCAAAAAATCTCTACCGGGGTATTCGCCATTCTAACAACGATTCCCTTTTTAGAAGGCAATATCGCCAATGCGGAAAATTTCATGCTTGGACCGATTATCGCCGCTTTCCTCATTCTCCTGAGCCAAAAACCGAACTTCAAAAATCTTTTCATCTCCGGCCTTCTTTTCTCTATGGCCACCCTTTTTAAAGTACCGGCGGCATTTGACCTGCCGGTCATCATCTTCTTCTGGCTGATAATCAGTCGGGTTAAAAGAAAAGAGTTGGTAAAAATTGGCAAAAAAACACTTTACCTGGCAATGGGTTTTCTTTTACCTGTGCTTCTGAGCCTTATCTGGTATTACTCTAGAGGTGGCTTGTCTGAATATCTGACAGCTGCTTTTTTACAAAATGTCGGCTACCTTTCTTCTTGGCGGCCGGAAAGTATCCAACAATCATTTTTAATAAGAAATGGTCCCTTGCTCTGTCGGGCCGGAATAGTCGCTTTTGGCTTGTTCGCCCTCTACCTTAAACGAAAAAAACTCTCCCAAGCCTTTCTCCTGGCCAGCATCTGGCTGCTTTTTGGTCTTTTTGCTGTTACCTTGTCTGAACGACCCTATCCTCACTATCTCCTTCAAGTAGTACCAAGCATATCAATTCTCCTAGGCATTTTGATAGGAGGGAGAAAACTCGAACAGACTTTGACAGTCATTCCCCTCTTTCTTGCTCTTCTCGTACCTGTCTACTACAAATATTATTACTACAGTAGTTTTAACTACTATAATCGCTTCCTGCACTTGGCCACCGGTCAAATTAGCAAAGAAGAATATTTTGCTCGCTTTGATGGCAATGTACTCAGGAATTACAAAATCTCCGAATTTATAGTCAAGAGTAGTAAGCCCAATGAAAAAATTTTTGTCTGGGGAGATTCACCACCAATTTATGCCTTAAGCCGGCGGCTAGCACCAATAAAATATATAGCCGATTACCATATAAATGATTTCTCAAACAAAAAATGGGTGATGGCCGGCCTGGAAAAGAACAAGCCTTCCTTAATTGTCATTTTGCCCGCAGCACCCGATTTTGATGAACTGGCAAGCCTATTAAAAACCAATTATCTTCTCATCGCCACAATCGATGGCGCTGAAATTTGGCATCTATTGAATCCAAATATTATTCTGCATTGATTGCTCCAAAGAACTCCGCTACAATTCTGAGACAAATGAGGGAAAATTGGATTATTATCGGTTCCTTTTTAACCAATCTCTTTGTTATCCTAATGGTTATCTTACTCCAAGGCCATTTCCCCCCGGTCGTCCCCTTGTTTTACGGCAAACCCCAAGGAGAAGAGCAATTGGTCCAATCTATACTTCTCATTCTGCCCCCCCTTATTTCTATCCTCATTATTACTCTTAATACAATCCTCTTAAGTTTTTTAAAAAACAAATTCCTGCAAAAAATCCTCTTTGGACTAATAATTACTATTACTGTTCTTTCAACAATAACAGTCATTGAAATCATTTTGCTTGTTGGAAGTTTTTAATGTTCAATCTAAATCTGCCTGAAATCAAATTGTTGGTATTACTCCCAGCTGCCCTAAGTGGAATAATAGCCTATTTAATAACTCCCCTGGTTATAAAATTGGCTTGGAAAATAGGAATAATCGATGACCCCAAAAAACACAAGCACCCAAAGGTAATCCATACTCGTCCCACTCCACGGGGAGGAGGATTGGCGATATTTATCGCCGTTTTCATCAGCTCTTTACTTTTCCTGCCAGCGGATAAACATCTAATTGGCATTTTAATTGGGGCCAGCCTCATCACTATTGTTGGTCTTGCTGATGATAAATGGAATCTCAACCCCTATCTCAGATTGATAATCCAATTCATTGCCGCCAGTGCGCCAATTATGGCCGGCATTGGCATTGCCTTTATCTCCAACCCCTTTAACGGAATCATCGATCTTTCTCACCCCCAAGTTACCTTTTATCTTTTAGGCAAAACAAGAAGCATCTGGATTCTTTCCGACCTTTTTGCTCTCTTTTGGATTGTCCTGATAATGAATTTTATGAATATGGGAGCAAAAGGTGTTGATGGCCAACTGCCTGGAGTTGCCGCCATCGCCGGGGCAACCATTGCCATTCTCTCTTTAAAATTCTCAGCCGATATTACCCAATGGCCCGTCATTATCCTGGCATCGATTACCACCGGAGCTTTTTTGGGTTTCCTGCCCTGGAATGCTTATCCTCAAAAAATAATGCCTTCTTTCTCCGGCTCTAATCTGGCCGGATATCTCTTAGCAGTATTGGCCATTCTCTCAACCACCAAAGTAGGAACCTTGATGCTGGTTCTCGGTGTGCCTCTGGTTGATACTGGTTATGTTATTGTCCGACGCATAGCCTCTGGGAAATCGCCTGTTTGGGGAGACAGAGGTCACTTACACCACAGGCTCTTAGACAGCGGCTGGAGTAAAGCAAAAGTCGCTCTCTTCTATTGGCTGGTCACTGCTCTTTTGGGTTTCTTAGCCCTCAATTTGAAAACAACCAATAAGCTCTATACAATGGTCGGTATAACAGTGATAATGGGAGGTATTATCTTATGGTCAACCTACCGCTCGAAATTATCAAAATAGCCAGGCCTGTCCATTGGGTCAAAAACCTGGCTGTCTTTGCCGCCCTCATCTTTACTGGAAGTCTCCTTGAGAGAGAGCTCTTTATAAAAGCATTCTGGGCCTTCTGGGCTTTCAATATGGCTGCCAGTGCCGCTTATATCGGTAATGACATTCTTGATGCTCAACAAGACAGGCTTCATCCAATCAAAAAAAACAGGCCCATTGCCAAGGGCACCCTGCCGGTCCCAATTGCCTGGGCAGCAAGTTTCTTTCTCGCCTTGATGGCTCTTTTTTTGGCTAAGAATATCTCCTACCTCCTCTTTCTCTTGATTGCCGCCTATCTCCTGCTTCAAGTAAGTTATTCTCTTATCCTTAAAAACTTGGTGGTTATTGACATTCTGGTCATTGCCGCCGGTTTTGTCATTCGAGTTTACGCGGGAGCATTCGTCGTCAACGCCCACTTGTCTGTCTGGTTTCTACTCTGCGTCATTTCAATGGCTCTATTTCTCGCCTCAGCAAAAAGGAGAACCGAACTGGGAACTTTGGGAAAATCAACCAGTACTCGGAAAAGTCTGATTAATTATTCTCAAGAACTCTTAGATTCCTATGTAACCATGTTCGGCAACGCCACCTGGATGAGTTGGGCCTTGTTTACCTTTTTTGAATCTCCCCGGGCGACTATTCCCGTCTGGCTCTTTTTGGCTGAACTTTCAAGAACTACAACCATAAATAAACTACTCATGGCCACCATCCCAATAACTATCTTTGGTATTATGCGCTATCAAAATCTAATCTTTAAAAACCGAACCGAAACACCAGAGAAACTTCTTTTAACCGACAAGTCCCTGATTATCTCTGTACTTATCTGGGGAGCAATGATTGTCTGGATACTCTATGGGGGGGTTTCAATAAGGGCAATCTAGGGAATAAGCTCAATCTCTTGAGCATAGCGATTTGAAACCCAGCCTTCTTTGTTTTCTTCATACTCTATCTTAAACCAGCCAGACTTTTCATCGGTCTCCAATAATTTAAACTCTTCTTCTGGCTTAACCTGAGCGATTTCTTCGGACAAAGTTGAGGGTTGCCTGCGTACTCTTAAAAATCCTGTAGGCGTTGTCAGTATTTTAACCCCGGGTTCAGTTTTTTGTTTCTCTTCAACCTTTGATTGCTCCTCCGGCTCTAAGTACTCCTGGTTCAGTTTTAGCTTAACAACAACTGTCAAACCATATCCCTCTCTGGGCCTAATCGGAAAAGACTCTTCAAAAAACCCTTCTGCTAAAATTTGCAATTGATGTTCAACCGGAGAAATACTAGAAACCTTCAAAGGTGTGTAGCCTACAACTTGTCCATCCAAAATTACCTGGGTGGCATCGGGGCTGGAAACAACCGACAAACTTGCTTGATTAGCTCCTATTTTTTCAAAGGAAACTAGCCTGCCAGAAGATGCACTTTCTAAGTCCCCAAAACTTCTCTGAACATAAGTCTCTATGCCAGAAGTCAAAGAAACCTTGGTCTCATAAGGAACAAGGGGTTTGTCAGAAGGTTCGGGAACCAGTTTTATGTTTACCTCCTGGGCTTTCAACTTGCCCTCATAAGGCGTCCTTCCAACTTGTTCATTATCGATAAAAACGACTGAAGCAGGTATGGTCTCGATTTTAAGACCAGCGGTCGTTGGTTTATATCGACCCAAACAAAAAAGGGCAGCAGCAACCAGTAAAATAACTACTGCCAGCGTGGCTATTATTATTTTCAACGTCTTCATGAGTGTCAAAGTTTAACAAAAAAGAAAAGCCCTTGACAACAAGGTTCTATTGAAGTCAGTAATTTTTACATTCCTTGTCTAATATATAAAGTAGTTTATTTTCCGGGATTCTGTCAAATCCTTCCCTTTTCAACCATAACTTAAACTCTCCTATGTTTTCCTCAATCGGTTGGCAAACATTGATAACAAACTTAAGTTCTTTGTAATCATAATCTACTTGGTATCCTTCCGTCTTAATCGGCAGGCGCATACGCAACTCAGATCCCTGGTTTGCGGGAATAGCGATCTCCGGCGGAACCTCTCTTTCCAAAACTCCTGTTGAGCTTTGAAGTTCTGTCTGTTGCAAAAGTTGACTTTCAATTCTCTTCCTTCCCAGCCAAACCAACCACAAAACAAGAATAGAAACAATACCAACAATCACTCCTGTTATTGCAATCTTTTTTAGGTTCAAATTACTCCAGCCCATTTTCCCTTAAACTTACAACGACTACATCACGAATGGCCACATTCCCATCCATAGCAGAATAATTAATTGGATAAGCTGACCCAGAATTCTCTCTTCTCTCCTGTGTATAAAATGAATCAATACCCAACAAATCACCGGTCTCTTCATTATAATCATCAATCATCACATAATGGCCGTGTCTGCTGCCATCTGGTCTCCAAAGGTAAATAAGTACAAACAAGACATTTCCTTCGTCTAAATATCTCTTCATCTCTTCTACAACCGGCTCAGAGGCTGAATCGTCAAGAAACACTCCTCTACTATTAGAGAAAACTGCCTCACTCCTGACTCCATTAACGCTATTAAGGATTAACATATTCTGGGTCGTAGCTGTTCCCCAGGTACTTAGGGTTTCTTTATAAGCACCAATAATCTCAGAGCAATCTGTCTCAAGACCCAAGGCTATCAAGGAATTACAAACCGCACTTGGCCCGCATCCCGCTTGCACAAAAGAGCCCCCAATAACACTC
Source organism: uncultured Gammaproteobacteria bacterium (assembly GCA_964583685.1). Lineage (GTDB taxonomy): Bacteria > Patescibacteriota > Microgenomatia > UBA8517 > UBA8517 > CAZOVJ01. The sequence goes on from CAZOVJ010000002.1 coordinate 197,080, forward strand.
CTATCTCTTATCTCTGGGCTTGTTTGTAGAAAAAATTGGCCATATTCAACTTCTCCTTCTAGTGAGCGTTGCAGATCTATATTTCTCCAAAATGCTTGGGAGGCAAAATCCTCGGGACACTGCGGAGGTATTAGATTATGCTGCAAGAAGGCAGAAGCACAAACCCGAGGACTCCATTCGCCTGTCCCTTCGCACAACTCGTAGCAAACACCATCGTCAATTCTACCTCCTCTGTCCCTACAGCCTCCAGTTTCCGTTCCGTAATCACAATAAGCCACTCTCCTGTACATATCACCCCAGGCAACAGCGCTGGGTATTCCATAGCCACTTTGCCGCTCTTGGCCTTCTTCTCTCTCTAAAATTCTTGCTTTTTCAAAGAAACTGTTCACGGTTTCTCCTACTTGAGTTACTCCTGCACTTAAGGCCTTGAAGAAGCTAGTTGCCTGTTCTTGGGCTTGTTCTCTTCTTTGGGCTTCTTCTTCTAAAGCTGTCCTTCTTTCCTCTATTTCTTCAAGTTCTAATTGCCTTAAGGCTGCCTCTCTGTCCGCCACTCCTTCCATTGCTGCCTCCCGCTGTTCTTGTTTTAACAATTCTTCTCGCTGCCGCATGTCCTCCAAAGCCTGCCTCAATTCCTCTTCATATAATCTCTGCTGCCTTTGTCTTCTTTCAAACATGGTACCTGTACTTCCTATCTGGAGTGCTTCTTTTACAAACGAAAAGAAATCACCCACTTTACTCCCTACCTCTGACAATCTTTGTCCTACCAATGAGAAGAAATCAGAAGGTTGTTCTAGAGAAGGACCTGGATAAGGAGTTCCCGCAGGACCCGTATAAAGTGGTTGTTCTTTGGCTTGTTCTCTTCTTTGGACTTCTATTGGGGTTGCTATCTCTTCCAATTTTTCCTCGCTTAATTGAGTTCTGTAGCAGCAGCGTATTTCTGACTCCAAACAGTTTTCATCGCGCATGGAGTAATATGCCAGCTCACACAATCCACTCACTGAGCAATAACCTCCCTCACACTGCAGGTTATCAGAAGGTACTATTGGTCTTGTTTGCCTGACAGCACAATCTTGTAAACAGGAGGTAAAATTTTCTTCTCCTGTACATTTACCATCACCACAATAATCAGGAGTTCCCGCAGGACCCGTACGAGGATAGGGAGTTCTCGAAGGACCCGGATACGGGCAGTCATCAGAACAGCTTATGTATGTCTCCCCTAAATCGGCCTCACATTTACCATCACCACAATAACCAGGGATTCCCATAAGGCCCGAGAAAAAATCATTTATTCTGGTCCCTACTTGCGAAACCTCCTGTCTCAAAACCCCGAAGACGGTGGTTGCTTGTTCTTGGACTTGTTCCCTTCTTTGTGCCTCTTCTAGAGCGGCAATGTTTCTCTCTGTCTCTTCAAGTTCTAATTGCCTTAAGGCTGCCTCTCTGTCCGCCACTCCTTCCATTGCTGCCTCCCGCTGTTCTTGTTTTAACAATTCTTCTCGCTGCCGCATGTCCTCCAAAGCCTGCCTCAATTCCTCTTCATATAATCTCTGCTGCCTTTGTCTTCTTTCAAACATGGTACCTGTACTTCCTATCTGGAGTGCTTCTTTTACAAACGAAAAGAAATCACCCACTTTACTCCCTACCTCTGACAATCTTTGTCCTACCAATGAGAAGAAATCAGAAGGTTGTTCTAGAGAAGGACCTGGATAAGGAGTTCCCGCAGGACCCGTATAAGGAGTTCCCGCAGGACCCGTATAAGGGGGTTGTTCTTTGTCCAGTTGTTCTTGAACCTCCAAACAATCCTTGGGACAAGAGAATATTTCCCCAATCTCACAATCACCGTTTCCACACATAGCAGTGAGTGGAGCATTAATCACCGGCTGGTGTCCCCGGGGGAAAGGCATAGGTGTTTGCTGACTTTGTTGTTCGCTTACTGCCTCTGCCTCCTCCTTTTCTTGTCCCTCTCCTTCTCCCACGCCACCAACAGGGGTTTCTATCTCAGGTTGACAATCATCTGGACAGGATTCTTCTGTTTCCCCTCTGTTGGCTTCGCAAGCCCCGTCCCCACACCAGCCGGAAATTCCTATTCCCAAAAGGTCCACACAGACCTGGCTACAGGTGTAATTTTTACCTCCACAATACCAATGATTATCATCACAAAGACAAATACATGAACCAACTGAACAAGAAGAACCACTGTCACATCGGGCTCCTTCTCCACCCGTCTCCATTACTATTCCGCCTCTTGCCCCAGCTTCCTCTTCCTCTGTCGCACCGGGGGTCGGAGAAGGAGAAGGCTGAGGAGCGCCGGGGACACTTTCTCCACAATTACAAAGGTTATGGGAAACTTCATAGCTAGTACAAACATCATCTGTACAATCAACCTGACTAACCCCGCCCCCTAGTGAATGACATGATTGTTCTCCTGGAGTACAACCGGCATCACCGCAAGTTTTTGCCTGAGCACTGTATTCCCAATGTCCATCATTACAGACATTGCAACCAAGATACTTTCCATCCGAAGTGCATCTGCAACTTCCGTCATCCACCTCACCATGCCTAACACTACCGCAATTGGCCTTTGTGCTTAAGGGTGGAGTGGTAGATGTTTCTTGACTCGGTTGTTCCTGTCCGCCTGAACCACAACCTGTATATTGCCAGCACCATTTCCAAGTATCATCATCCAAGGCTACTGCCTGACATTCATTGCCGTTCTCACATGCTCCTAAAGGGGAACAGATTGCACAATGACTAATTGCTCGGCTTCGATAGTACTGGGCCCGCTGAGATAAATAACTCCCCAGAACAGTACCTGCAACCAGTGTCATTGACAATCCCAGTCCAAGAATTACTTGGTATTTCCAGCGCTCAATTGCCAACAAACGTCTCCCTGGAGCTAAAATCAAATGCAATATTTTCAAAAAACCATGGGAGGGCACGCTAGATTGTTTTTGCTGCATGAAAATTAGACCTTAATTTAATATAGCTCATAAATTGCCTCAGTGGCAACAAAAAAGAAAAACTCTTGACAAGCCACTTCTCTTTTATTACTATTAATTTGGCACTCCCATCAGCAGAGTGCTAGATTGGAGGTGAAAAGATGACTGATATTATCAAGCGAGACCCTTTTTTCAGAAGCCTATTTGCTTGGCCCCGCTGGTTAGATGAATTTGAAGAGCCCGTTCTACAAAGAGGCCTAAAAATTCATGAAACAGAAAAGAATATTATTGCCGAGGCTGTAGTGGCTGGTGTACCAGCGGATGAGGTTGAGGTTGAAATTGAAGACGGTATTCTTACTGTGAAGGCCGAGAAAAAGATAGAGGAAAAGAAAAAAGGCCAATATAAAGCAAGTAGTTACCAATACTACTACACCGCCGCCTTGACTGGAGGCCAGTGGGATAAGGCAACAGCCGATATTAAGGACGGGGTTGTTAAGGTAACCATTCCCAAAACCGAGGCTGCAAGACCGAGAAAAATTACCGTTAAGGCCAAGGAGGTTTAAAAATTTTTTTGTTTTTTATGGCTCTTTGGTTTAAAATGAGGCCATTGAGCCAAAAGACCCCGTGGCAGAGAAGTTATGCACTGGTCTGCAAAACCAGGTACGCCGGTGCGATTCCGGCCGGGGTCTCAATTTTTAACTAAATAAAACTTACCAACTTCCTCCCCCTCCACCACCAAAACCACCACCAACACTCCCGCCAGAAAAGCCAGAGCCACCGGACCAGGAAGAAGAACCTGACCAGCTACCACCTGGCGAGGAAACAAGGCTCTTTGAAGCTGTGCTTTTGAAAGACCTGATGTCCGAAGAAAGACTGACGGCAGCTACGCCAACAAGATAAGATGGTGGAGTCACTCCCAGTCCTTGCATGTCTTTGGTAAGTTTATTAACCACTCCAAGAGAAATAGCCAAGGGTAAAATCTCTTCTAAAAAAAGGTGCTTTTCAGTAATTTCGTGCCTCCATTTGCCTTTCCTCAGATACCAAGCCAACCCTCTTGTCTGCCTAAACAAAGAATATCCCCAGGCAGTTCGTCGAGGCATATTTATCGCCAAGACAATTCCAGGAATAAAGGTCAGAACAGACAGAACGATTGGAACAAAATTAGCAGTCGTTATCATAAAAAAGGAGACAACCAAAAGTCCAAGAAGGCTCAAAATCACAAAACCAACAATCCAAGCCGTTCTTGTTTTTTCTGGATTACCGTCGAACATCTTTTCTTCAGCCAAGTTCTCATAAAGCCTTTTTTTAAACTCGGTCAGGCTCTTATAGAAATTGTTTTCTAATGAAGAAAGCAAAACATAATTATCGCTACTGGTTGGCTTTTCAAAAAGCTTTGACAGTAAGTATTTCTGGTATTTCTTAAGCCCCGCCCTACTTTTATCAAGCTTAGTAAAAGAGTAGTCTGTTTTTTTGTTTTTGCTGGCAATCTTTTCAATCTTAATATGGCCTAGTCGGGCCAGCTCGACAATCTCAGCCACAACATCCTGAATATCTACTTTCTCATCAATAATCGTCCCTACTTGTGATGGGGTTAGTCCTTGAATTGGCGAATAAACAAGAGGTAAAAATTTCCTTTCAAAAATTGAAACTGTTCTTGTTTTTTTATCTTCTGGTTGATAATAAATCTGGTCAGACAAATAACGTTTGTCTCTCCCCTTTTTGAGCCAAAAACCAAAAATGACAAGCAATGGTAAAAGGGCTACTGGGTATCCCCAATTATCTGCCAAAAGCTTTAAATTTTTCTCAACCAATCCGGGAAATAAAAGATCGTTTTCTTTATCAAGCCCAACCACAACAGTAAGGTCTTTACCCTTACCCAGTTGCTCTCTGGAAACAAACTCCGCCAGCTCACCAGAAAACGACTGCTCACAATTCTTTTCTGAAGAGCCAAAAGCGCCGGCAAAACACTCGGTTTTGATAATGGTGGCATTGGACGAGGTCACTTTTGCTGAGGCGTTAAGAATATTTGTGTCCCATTCGCTCCCAGTAACATTCCAGTAAAGCTCGTCGTGGCTATCAAAACGCTGGAGAACATGCGAAATTTTATATTTAACAATGTAAGTGTGAAGATCGGTGATGGTCCTGTCTGAGTCGCCGATTTTTAATTTAATACTTTGTCTAAATCGACTAATTTCGTATTGATAACCATTCTCTTTTTCGTCGGTCACCGCAATAACTTTCAAATCTGCCTTAATCGTCCTTCCTTTGGCAGAATAAGCAACCGGAATAATTCTAAAAATCCCATGCCTTGGCTCAGGAAAATTAACTCTTATTGTTTCAATAATTGTTAACGAGGTGTCTTGCTCAATAGTAATATCACTGACAAAATCAGTTATTTGGTACAAATCTCCTTGCCCTTTTGCAACCCGGGGAAAAGCTAAAACTAAAATTGTTAGAAAAACAAAAATTAATCGCCTCACAAGAGCATTATACCTTAGACAGGTACGTATAAAAACTTGATTTTTTGAATCTGAATAGGGTATAATACAGACATCTCGCAAGTATATGCGAGATTTTTTTATGCTGTTTTCTATGAGAAAACTTTCTTTCAACCTGACCCCACGGCACCGCCTTGACCTACGCCTGGTCAAGAAGCGGCAAAGGGATTCTATTGGTGGAACATTATTTCCTTCTTTTGAAGAGCTGCGCCGAGTTAGGCGTGGCAACAAGATTTCTCGTTTCTTCCGACATATTTTCGAACACAAAAATATTAGAAAAATTCTTGGTACAAATTTAGCCTTTGTTCTCTTGGTCAGTTCTTTTGTCCCAACAAAAGCAGCCGTTGAAAATAACGAAATCGAACAGGTAATTATCTCAGTAAACAAAACACCATTAATAACTGAACACTCTCTCCGCTACCCAGTTGAAAAAGTAATTATCACCCAAGGATATCATTTTTTCCATCCCGGAATTGATTTAGACGGAAGAACCGGGGACAATATTTATGCCATCGAGAAGGGTGTTGTTCAAGAAATACAATATTCCAGATTTGCCTATGGTAACTCTGTTATTCTCAACCATGGAAACGGCATTACCAGTCTTTATGCCCATCTTTCAAAAATTGATGTTCTTAAAAATCAAAAAGTAAGTACTTCAACCAAGATTGGAGAAATGGGGGCAAGCGGGTATGCTTTTGGTGACCATTTACATTTAGAGATACGCCAAGGAGGTCATCCCATGAACCCTCTTTCTGTCCTTCCAAGACCCTAGCTTGGATATGATTTCTTCAATTATTCTGACCCGACCGTAATTTTTATATCGAAATTGCCTGTATCCTGGAGAGTATCTCCTGTCTCGGCTGCATACTCCTCTAACAAAACCTCTTTAAGCTTGTTTATAACATCCAAGGGAACATCTTCCTTTGCCTGAATAAGAGTGGATTGAAAATCAAAGCTTTGGGCATTACCAAGATGTAAAATCTTAAAACCCTCTCTTTCTAATAAACTTTTCGCCCTAGCTGCTTCTCCTTTAATACCACTGCCATTGAGAACGTTTATTTTATAGACAGAAAAATCAATCTTTTCCTCTTGAAAGGGACTAGATAAAGGGGTAGGTGCGGGAGTAGCAAAAGAAACAGGAGTAGCCGTAGAAAGAGGAAGACTATTTTGCAGGGTCCCAATTCCTCTAAAATAAACAAATATCCCGCCAGCCAGAAGACCAACAATCAAGCTAGTTAATAAACCGATAAAAAAAAGCAATTTAAATTTAGGTCTTGGCTTCTCTTGCTCTAGAAATTCTTTCCCCTGAGAATTCTCCTCGACAATCTCCTCAATGACCGGCGTTACCCTTTTATTTTCTTCTTTGCTCATATAAGGAATTGTATACAATTTGAAGATAGCCTGGCAAAGTTATTTTGGCTATCACATAGGAGGCATTGCTCCAGGACCTGGTCCAGCCGGCATCTCTTTCTCCTTTTCGGGAAGATCTGTTATCAATGCCTCCGTGGTTAAGACCATCATCGCCACTGAAGCAGCATTTTGCAATGCAGAACGAGTAACCTTTAGTGGATCAAGGATTCCGAATTTACTCATTGAACCAAATTTATTGGTCAGAACATTATAGCCAAAATCTACACCCTCTCCTTTTTCGACTTCTTTGAGAATATAGCCATCGTCCTCGCCTGCATTTTTTGCCAACCATCTCAAGGGCTGTTCAAGGGCATCCCGGACAATATCGATCCCCACTTGTTCATCTTTATCACTACCAACTAGCTTAGCCACCGCTTTTCTGGCTTTCAGGTAAGCCACGCCCCCGCCGGGAACAACTCCCTCTTCAATGGCAGCCTTGGTTGCACCAACCGCATCTTTTACTCTTTCCTTCTTCTCATTCAACTCAATTTCGGTTGCTGCTCCAACATTAACCTGGGCCACTCCGCCAGCCAGTTTTGCCAGGCGCTCTTCCAGTTTTTCGCGATCAAAATCTGAGTCCACTTCTTCAATCTGCCTCTTAATCAAACTAATCCTACTCTTAATTTGCTCTTTTGCTCCTTTTCCTCCAATTATTCTTGTATTGTCCTTGTCTGCCCAAACTTTTTCCGCCTGGCCTAAATCGCTTATTTCTATCGATTCAAAGGTCTTTCCTGTATCCTCGGAAATAACTGCTCCCCCCGTGAGAATGGCAATGTCCTCTAGCATCTCCTTTCTTCTGTCTCCAAAGCCCGGGGTCTTAACAGCCAGAACATTGAAGGTGCCTCGGAGTTTGTTTACCACCAAGGTGGCTAAGGCCTCTCCTTCAATCTCATCGGCAATAATCAACAGGTTTTTCGAAACCTTAACAAATTTTTCCAGAAAAGGAAGAAGCTCCTGGATTGAAGAAATCTTCTTGTCGGTCAAGAGAACATAACAATTCCCGATCTCTGTCTCCATTTTTTCTGGATTGGTAACAAAATAAGGAGAAGCATAACCTCTGTCGAATTCCATTCCTTCTTTATATTCTATCTCTATCTCCAACCCCTTTCCTTCTTCTACTGACACAACCCCGTCTCGGCCAACTCTATCTAATGCTTCAGCAATCGTTGCTCCAATTTTTTCATCTGCTGCTGAAATTGAGGCAACTTGGCTAATCTCTTCTCTGTTTTTAAGAGGCTTAGCAATCCTCTTCAGCTCCTTGATGGCTGTTCTTGTAGCTTTTTCTATCCCTTTTTTAACAATCATTGGATTGGCTCCGGCCGTAATGTTTTTCATACCGGCCCGGCTCATAACCTGAGCCAGAAGAGTAGAGGTGGTTGTTCCATCGCCAGCAATATCGTTCGTTTTGGAAGCTGCTTCTTTGACTAACTGAGCCCCTATATTTTCAAAAGGGTCCTCTAAATCAATTTCCTTGGCAACAGAAACACCGTCGTGGACAATATTTGGAGCACCCCACTTGCGATCCAGAGCAACGTTCCTACCTTTCGGTCCCAAGGTGGTTACCACTGCCTTAGCAACAATATCAATCCCCTTAAGTAAAGAGTTTCTTGCTTCGTCGGCAAATTTTAATTGTTTAGCCATTTTCTATCGCCAGGATGTCTTCAAACTTAGCAAAAAGATATTCTTTTGAACCAATCTTTACCTCAGAACCTCCCCATTGTTTATAGATAACCGTGTCTCCAACCTTGACTGGTGATTTTCTTATCTTGCCGGAGTCGGTCAATTCATCAGGGCCAACAGCCAAAACCTTTCCTTTTTGGGTTTTTTTCTCAGCCGTATCTGGAAGATAAATCCCGGATTCAGTCTGTGTTTGAATTTCAAGAGGTTCAATAAGAAGATTGCCGGCAGTCGGTTGGAGTCTAGCATCTGTTTTCCTGCTTTTGGTTCTCATTCAATTAAAAAGCCGCTAGCATTTACTAACAGCGAGTGCTATTTTAGTAGACTTTTCGAGATCTGTCAAGACCTTTCTATCTTTCTGAAAGTCTCGGCTTGAGAAATCTTAGAATATGCTCTCCCCAGTCAACAGGATGGAAGAGAGCACGAGTAGGAGTAATTATCTCATTGCTAATTTTCTTTCTCATATAGGCCAGCTGGCGTTTATAGGCCAAGGACTCAAAAGGGCCAAGGGGTAAGAAAGAATGGATAGAGGATTTTTTGCTCTCGCCAAAATCTTGCACCCTTGCCGCATTTGGCCAATAATTCTTTATCCACCTATTAGCCCATAAAAATTTCTCGTAGGTTTTGTTTTTGTTAACAAGCGGTACAATCTGAGCTATTTCATGAGCAGTATATATATTCCTGGCTCCTTTGTTCCAAGAGAGGTCTAATTCATCCAGCCAAATATTCAAGCAGAGCCTGTCTTTTTCTTCTCTGTTTCCAGCCCTTCTTAGAGAGAAGCCAGTTAATTTAAGAAGTAAGTAGGAAATAATTCTAGTCGTCCAAAGAAGACCTTCTTGGCTGATAATTAGTAAGTCAATATCCGCATCTTCTCTCGCATTCTCCATGGCCAAGGAACCACTTATTGCCACCAATTTGACCGCTGGGATAAGGGCCAGGACCTTGGCCGCTTTTTTGGCAATTCTCATCTTTCTCAACGAGCTCCTCTTCCTCATCACTCTTTTCAAAATTAACCCCTCTCTTCCTTTAAGGAAAAAGTATCCCCCTTTGTAGGTCGATAAAAGACTTTTATCGATAACCTTTACCTTGCTGCCGACGGCCCATTTAATCAGCTCTACTTCAGTCAGAGGGTAATCAAAAAGATTGTGGTAAATAAGAGCGGCAATGCTCACCATGTCCAAGTCTGGAATAATTTCTTTCTCAGTAGCCCGCAGGAGAAATGAGTCCATAAGTAGATAATACCTGATTAACTCCACTAACAACAGTTTCTAGAGCCTTATTCGGCCTTGTACCCGAATTAACGGCATTAATCGCGTCCTCAAAATATTTATTAATTTGAGAATTAATTCCGGTTGGGCCATCAAAGGTTCTGCTTTGTAAAAACCACGTTTGGGCGTCAGGCGCCTGGGAAACAAATGCGCCAACAAGAGAATCAGAAAATAATAATTGAGCCATATCTACTCTCGGATATGGTTCTCCAAAAGTCCTAACCTTGCTTGCATTTTGATAAAGCTTTTGCAGAGACTCTTTACTGGAAAGAAATTTTAAGAAATCCCAGGCAACCTCTCTTGATTTACTTCTTTTCCAAACCCCTTCTGCCCAATAGCTTGCATAGCTAATATTTTGTTCATTGGGTGTTTCCCTTGGCAATTGAGGAACCGGCAGCACCTTAAAATTTAGATTCGGATTTTGTTGTTTGATTTCAAAAACCCTCCAAGAAGGTCCGAAGTACATGGCCACCTTTCCTGATGCAAAAGCAACCGTTGAAGGAGGAAGACTTTCGTCCCAAACGTCATCAACAGAAGAAAAAATGGTGAAATAGGCCAGAGCATCTTCGGCTAATCTTCCTTGTGGATTACTCAATTTTACTCCATTCTGCAGCATCATCAATGCCAAAATCTCAGGCCAATGGTCAACGTTCTCAGTTCTACCCAAAGCCACCCCCGCCTGCTGGACAAAGCCATTTTCGTCTTTGATAGTCAGCTCTCTGGCTGTCTGGCGTAAGTCATCCCATGTTCGAGGAATACTCTTTCCTGCTGAGTTAAAAATATCCTCATTTACAAAGAAACCTAGGCCATCGCATTCAAGGGGGATTCCAACCAAACCGGCACCGCTTGTCAGATCAGAGGAAACAACGGGATAATAGATTTGAGAAAATTCCCCAGCACTTACCACCGATGGAGGTACGAAATCCAACTCACTTTTAAACATGGGGACCCAGGTGTTGTGAAAGCGGAATATGTCTGGCCCATCTCCCCGGGCCAAGGCATTGGTCAACCTTTCTCTGTAATCCTGAGCAGACTGCTTGAGATAATTTATCTTGACATTTTGATGGCTTTGTTCGTATTCAGCAATCAACGGAGCGACGATTGCCTCATCTTCCCAAAGCCCCCACCAGGTAAGACTGGTCTCCCTTGTACTCTCTCTAAGCCGTGGCAGCAAAAATCTGATGACTAAAAATACGGCTGTTAACAAAAGTAAAAGAGAGACAATAATCAAAATTATCTTAGAAAATCTCTTTTTATTGCTAAAAATACCCTTTTTAGCCGGAGTTGTACTAGTGACCTCTTCTGTTGGAACCACTGTTTGGCTGGTTTTAGGAACAGCCTGGGGCATACCCGGTTGATTGAGATTTGTTTGACTATTTATATTATCGGCAGTCATCTTATCCTAATGTTATCATACAGCAGAATGTTAAATAAGGAAAAGTTAAAAATACTGGCCACCGTCCTTTTTCCTCCTCTATTTTTCTATTTACTCTACTTTGGAAGAATCTATCCGGGTGTGTACCTGGCCGGGAATTCAGTTGGAGGAACAACTCCGGAAGAGGCCATCAGCCTCGTCTCAAAAACGATAAAACCAGCCAGTGAATTAACCCTTCTCAGTCCGAAAGCAAACAACCAAGAGGATTATCAAACCTTCAAGATTCCTTTGGAATCAATTGAGTTCTCTTATGACTTCAAAAGAAGTATTCAGGCTACCTATCTTCTTGGTCGCTCTGGCAATTGGTTCTATGATTTACAAAAAATTCTCAAGACCCTTTTCAAAAAAAGCGAATATTGTCTAAGAATCAACTTAAATGAAGAAAAACTAGCCCTGCATCTTTCAACCATTGCCGGACAGGTGGCTGAAGAGCCAATTTTTCCGACCGCCGAAATTAACAATCAGCAAATCACCATTAAAAAAGGCAAGGCTGGCAAAGATGTCGATATTGAGGAACTAAGAATAAGAATCGGCCAAAACCTTGCCTTTGCCAAAACCTCTCCTATTACCATTCCCACAGTATCAATTGATCCTAGCCTTAATGAAGAAGAGATAAAGCTCTATAAACAGAAAGCGGAAAAATTTCTGGCCAAGACACTGGAAATTGAATTTGAATCTAATACCTTTGTTTATCCTGAGAAAGAGCTTATCTCTCTTCTTAATCCTCATTACGGCTATGACGAAGAAGGACTTGACCAGCTAACAGAAAACATTGCCAAAAAGATTAACCGTGAACCCCGAAATCCAACCTTTGTTTTCTTGTCTACTGAACAACAAGGCCAGCCAGGAAAAGTGCAAGAATTTACTCCAGCCAAAGAGGGTATACAACTCAAAAGAGATGAACTTAAAGTAAAAATTATCAATGCCCTTGAGGAACTAGCAAATAAAAAGGTAAATAAAATTAGCCTAGAAGCCCCGGTCAAAAGAACTCCTACCGAAATCCAAACAGGCGATATAAATAATCTGGGTATTAAAGAGCTGCTCGGTCAAGGTAGATCTAGATTTAGGGGTTCTAGCTCTTCGCGCGTTCACAACATTTCCCTTGCCGCTTCCCAATTAAACGGAATCTTAATTAGACCCGGAGAAATATTTTCCTTTAATAATGCTTTGGGAGATGTCTCTAAATTTACCGGTTATCAAGAGGCCTATATCATCAAAGAGGGAAAAACAGTCCTCGGAGACGGTGGCGGTGTCTGCCAAGTATCCACCACCTTTTTTAGGGCAGCTTTGGACGCCGGTTTACCCATTATCGAAAGACGTGCCCATGCCTATCGGGTCAGCTATTATGAACAGGGTTCTCCTGTTGGCTTTGATGCAACGGTCTACAGTCCAACCGCTGATTTAAAAATCAAAAATAATACCCCGGCCCATATTCTCATTCAGGCCCAAAGTGATAGACAAAACAGCAAATTAATCTTTGAATTTTACGGAACCAGTGATAATAGAATTGCAACAACAAGCAAACCGTTGGTCAGTAATCTCACCCAGCCTCTTGAAGATCTTTATATCGATGACCCTAGTTTGCCGGCTGGGACAATAAAACAGATTGATTGGAAAGCCTGGGGGGCAAAAGTAAAATTTAACTATCTCGTTAAGTGTAATTCAGAAACAATTTATAGTAAAACTTTTTATTCAAACTACCAACCATGGCAAGCAGTTTTTCTTCGCGGCACCGGCCTCTAGGTTTCTCTGGAAATTGATGAGGTATAATTTAGACAAATGCGAATCTTGGGCCTCGAAACCTCCTGTGATGAGACCGCGGCTGCAGTGGTCGAGGATGGAAGAAAAATCCTTTCTAATATCATCGCCACATCTAGCCAGACGCACGCAAAAACAGGGGGGATTATCCCCGAGCAAGCAGCCAGAGCCCAAGTTCAGAGCATCATACCTGTTTTAGAGGCAGCAACAACCAAATCTAAATGCCAGATAACCAATATTGACGCTATTGCCATTACTATTGGACCGGGGTTAATCGGTTCACTTCTAGTCGGTACAGAAACAACCAAGACTCTTGCTTATCTCTGGAAAAAGCCAATTATCCCAATAAACCATCTCATTGGACACATATACGCCAATTTCATTCGCAAAAATGCCAAATACCAAAAAAAGGAATTGCCAAAATTCCCTGCACTAGCTTTAGTAGTTAGTGGGGGGCACACCGACCTTGTCCTCATGAGTGGACACGGCAAAATCAAATGGCTCGGTGGGACAAGAGATGATGCGGCCGGCGAAGCATTTGATAAAATAGCCAGGCTTCTCGGTCTCCCCTATCCAGGAGGGCCAGCAATTGCTGCTGAAGCCGATAAATGCCAAATCCCAAATGATAAATTACGAATGCTTCCAAGACCAATGTTGTCCTTTGGCCGAGCTGAAGAAAACCTTGATTGGAGTTTTTCCGGGCTGAAAACAGCAGTTCTTCAACAAACTGGCAATGGCTCTCTAAAAAAGAAATTGGGGAAAAACTTCGTACCCCGAATGGCGGCAGAAACTCAAGAAGCGATAGTTGAAGTTTTGGTTTGCAAAAGTATCCAGGCAGTTAAAAAATATCAGCCAAAAAGTTTTTTCTTGGCTGGAGGTGTTTCCGCCAACACTCGCTTGCGCCAAAAATTTCAAGAAGAATTCAAAAAACACAACCTGTTTACCTTTTTCCATGTGCCCTCGGTCAAATTATGCACTGATAATGCCGCCTTTATTGCCTCGGCTGCATTCTTTAATTATCAACCAATTCCTTGGCAAAAAATAAGGGCCAATCCCAACCTGACAATCAAGGATTTTTAGAAATTAGAAACCCGCCTGTTTGAATGATATAATTTCAAACTAAGATGGAGAAAAGATATAACCACCAAAAATATGAAGAAAAAATTTATAAACGTTGGCAAAAATCGGGTGCTTTTACCCCAAAAATAAAAAAGTCCCAAAAACCATTTACGATAATCATGCCTCCTTCCAATGCCAATGATCCCTTGCACATTGGCCATGCCCGCTTTGTTACAATCCAAGATATCCTCGTACGCTACCATAGAATGAGGGGGGAACCAACCCTCTGGCTTCCTGGAGCAGACCATGCTGGTATTGAGACTCAATACGTTTTTGAGAAAAAGCTAGCCAAAACAGGCAAAAGCCGATTCGATTATGACCAAGCAACACTCTACAAAATGATTTGGAATTACGTCATCAAAAATAAAGGCACGATGGAAAACCAGTTAAGACAACTTGGGGCATCTTGTGACTGGACACGTAATAAATTTACCCTTGACCCGGACATTGCCAAAATCGTCTATAGAACTTTTAAAAAACTTTATGATGACGGTCTTGTCTATCGCGGAGAGAGAATTATTAACTATTGTCCTCGTTGTGGAACAGCCTTCTCCCAACTTGAGGTAAATTTTGTCGAGAGAGACGACAAACTTTATTTTCTTGACTATCAAACAGTAATTATCGCTACCACTCGACCAGAAACTATCTTTGCTGATGTAGCCATAGCTGTTAATCCCAAAGATTCTTCAAAGAAGAATCTAATTGGAAAAACGGCTGTCATTCCCCTTATTAATCGCAAGATTCCGATAATCACCGATTCCCTGGTCGATCCAGAATTTGGAACAGGCGCCTTAAAGGTAACTCCCGGACATGACGCCACTGATTTTGAAATAGGACAAAAACACAACCTCTCGCCGGTTTCCGTGATTGACAAAAACGGCCGGATGATAAATACGCTTGAAAAATATATCGGCATCAAAGCCCAAAAGGCCCGAGAAGAAGTAGTTAAAGACCTTGAAAAGGCCGGAAAAATAAAGAAAATTGAAAAAATTCATCATACAATCGGGCTTTGTTATAGAGATAAGGAGCCAATTGAACCCATGCTTTCCAAACAATGGTTTATTCGGGTTCAGCCCTTAGCGAAAAGGGCTTTGCAATCAATAAGAAAGGGTGAGGTTAAATTTGTTGCCAAAAAATATGAAAAAATAGCCAAACACTGGCTGAAAAATTTAAGGGATTGGAATATCAGCCGGCAAATTGTTTGGGGAATGAGAATTCCGGCTTGGCGCTGCGATAAATGTCTTGAATGGACAATCAGTCATGGCAAAGCGCCGGAAAAATGCTCTTTTTGTGGCAACAATAAGTTAAAACAAGACCCAGACACCTTTGATACCTGGTTTTCCTCCGGACAATGGCCATATGCAACTTTGCAAACCACCAAAGATGGCGACTTTAAATATTTTTATCCCACAAGTGTTATGGAGACTGCCTACGGAATACTTCCCTTCTGGGTTATTAGAATGCTTATGCTTGGTCTTTATACTACCGGCGAGGTTCCCTTCAAAGAGGTCCTCATTCATGGGTTGGTTAGAGATGAAAAGGGACAAAAGATAAGTAAGTCTAAAGGTAACGTCATTAATCCCCAGATCATGGTTGATAAATATGGAGCAGATGCCCTGCGGATCGGTATTGTCTGGGCAGCTTTAGTGGAAACTGATATATCGTTATCAGAAAACAATATCCGGGGCCAGCGCAATTTCGCCAATAAAATCTGGAATATTGCGCGGTTTGTTTTACTAAATAGACCGAAATCACAAATTACAAATTCCAAATTACAAAGAAGACCGAGGGCGAGAAATGAAGATGATAAACAAATATTAAAAGAATTAAAAATAACTAGTAAAAAGGTCACCCGGGCTTTGAATAAATATAGATTAAATGAAGCAGCCGGAGAAATTTATGATTTTATCTGGCACAAGTTTGCCGATATCTACATTGAGAAGTCCAAATCTCGGAAAAACGAAACCAAAAAAATTTTAGACTATGTCCTCCAAGAATCTCTCAAGCTCCTCCATCCCTTTATGCCTTTTGTCACCGAAGCCATCTGGTCTCTTGGCTTTGCCCAAAATAAAAAAGACTTATTAATCAACGCCTCATGGCCTAAAAATTAATATGTTTAAACAACCTTTTAAAGCAAATCTTTTGTATTTTACCTTATCTATCTGCCTAATCATTCTTTTAGCCTTGGCCGGCTTTAATCTTAACTTTTACCTAACCAATGACCGCGTCTCAAAAGAAAGTGCTCCTTTTGACAAAGAAAAGGCTTTCTGGGAAAAAATAGTTAAAGAAAATCCAACCTACAGAGACGGCTGGATTCAACTGGCCAAAATAGCCAATAAACTTGGCGACAAGGACTATGCCACCGGAGCCTTGAACACAGCCGGTGCGATCGACCCTTATTCGAATGAAATCAAAACCTTAAAAGAAGAACTAGGTCTTTTCGGTCTCTGAAGGTTTAGTCTTCTTTTTTTCCTTTGTCTTCTCTCTTTTCTCTACCTTCTCCTCTTCCATTTCCGCCTCTGGCTCCGGAGCTTCCATTTCTGCCTCTGGCACTTCCTCCTCCAGAGGTGCTACTTTCTCTTCTTCTTTGCGAGGCGCTTCAATCTTGACAATAATCCTGCTTTCATCGTCTTTTATCTTAATCTTCTTCTTATCATAAGTTAAATCTTTAACAAGAACTGCCTGGTCAACCTCGGAAAGCTTGGTCACATCCACAATAAACTTTTCCGGTAGGTTCTTGGCCAATGCTTCTACTTCCACCTCGTTAAGTTGGACAACCATAATTCCCTTGCCAGACTTCTCGGCCGGAGGCTCTCCTACTATTTCGATCGGCACAGCGGTGGAAACCTTTTCCCTGAGATTAACTTGTAAAAAATCCAAGTGTAATGGCTCTTCGTTAATCGGGTCTGTCTGAACGTTGTGGATCAAGGCCGGTTTTTTAAGCGAACCAAGCAGAAGCTCAATAAGACCAGTTTCCCCCACCTTTTTATAAAGAGCTTGGAACTCGCTCTTTTTGACTTGGATTGCCAAGGATTTTATCTTTTTGCCATAAATATTCGCCGGTAAAATGCCCTGTTTCCGGAGTTTTTTTACCTTTCTTCCTAAAATTTTTCTTTTTTCTACTTTAAGCGTGTGTTTCTTCATCTTTACCAATCAATCTGGGCGCTGAAATCTTTCAACAGGTTTGTATTATATCCAAAAGTCTCCCCGTCGGTCAAGGAAAAACCAGGAACTACTCTGACCGGTTTTCTAGGTATTGCCAGTTTAATTATAATAGGATCTTTGTCTGTCCCTGATTGCTTTTGCCACCCCAGAAGATATTTGCCGGGCCGGGAAAAATCTAAATGGGCCGGCGTATGCCAAGAAAAGATGATGCTTTTCTTTTGACCTGGAGCTAAAGTTAGCAAGACTCCTGCCTCCAATCTACCAGGAAGCTTCTTTATCTCCGGAGTTAAATATCTTTTAGCCTGGGCACTAATTATCTTAACTGAATCAAAAAAGCTGTCCTCAGTAGTTATTGTTCTGATGTAAACCTTGTAACGGCCGGTAATATCTAGCGCGGCTGGAGCATTGTTTTGTAAATCAATGGTCAGACGATTATCAATCTTGTTTTGGCTGAGAACGGAAAATAACTCTGCTCTTCGTTCTATAAAATAATTGACCTTGTTTACTCCCACATTGGCCTCGATTATAACCAACCAAGAAACAGCACAATTTCCTTTACAGCCAAGAGGCTTCACTGCTCCGTCCCAATTCAGTAAAGAAACCGCCTGGTTCACCTTAGTATTATCAACAAATATCTGGATGTGTTGTGTCTCGAGGTTTTCAAAAAGAATACGTCCTACCCGAAGATAATCAGTTGAGTCCAAGTTGGTTAGTTTGGTCAAAATTACTTGAACCAAGGCAGTGAGAAAGTTAGCTTTCTTGTGCGAACCCGGGAAAAACTCAGATTCAACTTCGTACTGAATCTTTTCATAAACATTTTTATAATCAATCTCTTGGCCAAAGTCAGGCAGTCTAACCGGGCCCAACTCTTTAAGAAAAGACTTAACAAGTTCTAAATCGATGGCCACAACCCCATCCACCTTTCTGTCTATCTCTTTTTCCAAAAACCACTCCGCTCTCCTGGCAGAGGTGGGAAAATCCGGGTCCCAATTAGAATCTCTTAGAAACCAATTTGCCTCTCCTAAATAATCTCGGATGGCAACAGGAGGCTCAACATGGCCCTTCAGCTGTCCATCCGCCGAGTAGACATCAAGAACACTCATGTCAATTAATCTTCCCTTGTCAAAAGTTACCAAAGCAAAAGAACCGATAAAGCCCCCGGTGGGTCTCAATTCCATGTTATTTTGAAAAAGTACCAAATAAGTTTTCGGTCTGTCCGACCCCAAAAGAAGAGGTAAACAACCGGCTATTTCTCTAAGGGGGCCCATATATTTCCTAAATTCTCTTAAAACCTGCCCTTGAGAAAGAAGGTTTTTGCCAAAAAGCGATGATTGGTCAATCTCGCTCTCTAGAAATGAAATCTCTTGATATAAAAACTCAAGTTCTAGAACCATCTCTTTTGAAAGCTGCCCAATATCGTATTCTTGGTCGCTGAAAATTCCATTAACCAAAGTAAAAAGGTTATCCAGAAAGACAATTCCTCTTTTACCTGTTAAACTGGCTCTTTGCAAAACAGAGGCTGTTTCAGCCATAAAATTAAGCCTTTCAATTAACATCCCCTGCTTGGCCAGGACCGCCAGTTTTTCTGAAATATTGAGAAGAACTTGAGCAGAATCCCAGCGTCCCTTTAAAGCAGTTCTGTAAGCTAAAGTTAGGGCCGCCCCTGAAGCGAACATTGAAACAAAAGGTAAAATTAAAAGCCAGAGAAAAAGCAAAAATAGAAATGCTACCTGCCGCCACCTAAAAGAAAATCGCCATCTCAATCTTGGGGTTATTCTTTTTTGTTCTGGTTCTGGTTTCAGTTTTTCTGGTTCGATCCCTTGCCGAGCAAACCATGCAAAAGTTTGTTTTAAAAAATCTTTGTCTGGCTTTTTAACAACAACAAAACCAGAAACATTAGCCAGGGGAAATTCTTTCATTGAGGCTACTTTAATAAATGAAAGTCCTGTTTTTATTTGTTGAAGTCTTTTCAGAAATTTATAGACCGTAGTTTTTCTCACTAAAGCGGTCTTCTTTTTTGCAAACCCATAAGAAAAAATTGCCCCAATCAATTCCTTTACCGCCTGACCGACAAAAAGAGGAAAAATCGGGAAATCTTCTTCTGGTATTCGAATCGCTCCTCCAGAAATAGCTTCTTTAATCATTTGGCCAACAATCTCCTGACTTGAAAGGTACATCTTCGGACCATATAGCTGGCCGAGAAAAACAATTCCCGGCTCGGGCGTAAGTTTTTGTAAATATTGGTCAACCAAGGCTTCTGTTAATTTCTGCGATGCGCTCGTCTGAACATAGGGAAGGAAAACATAAGTTTTTGTCTTAACTCTTTGGACAAAGGAAAAGACTCTAGACAATCTCTTGCTTATCTTTCTGGAATATTCTTTTTCGTTTTTGGCTGTTTCAATTCCTTCAATAATAAAAACATAATCCGCCCTTTCGGGTAATTTATTCTTCAGTTTAAAAATCTTCAAATTATTGTTGTCTTTTAAATAGGCTGTCTCCCTTACCCATTGTTTTGCCTTTTCTGTAAAGACATTAACAATACAGTGATTAGCCAAAAGTGAATCAACTAAATGGATAGATAAAATATTCACTTCTGAAAAAATCACCACCGAAGGCTTTGTTTCAAGACTGACAATCTGCGAGGCCATGGTAATTCATCCTACTTTTCCGCAAAAGACTAATTTCCCTTATCAAAGACTTGTCGGTCATCAACAAGAAAAGCTGGGCTTTTCAAGTGACGGAGAAATCTAAAGTCGTGTTAACCAAAAGGTCTGCTTTCTTGTTTTCCTCCCTGGGAATGTGTTTATAATTTACTACTAAATCGAGGCCTCTCTCTAGTTCCTTAATCTTTAAAACCAAAAGTTGAAGCTTTCTGTTTTTAATTCTAAACTCGCCTTTTAATTGCTTTACAACCAACTTTGAATCCAGATAGAAATATATTCTTTGAAAACTAATTTTATCTTTGTTTTTTAACAACCAGCCAAGGGCCATTATCACTGCTTGATATTCGGCAACATTGTTGGTGGCCTGACCTAAAAACTTCGCTTCTTGGCAAACTACCTTTTTGTTCTCGTCAAAGACCACAAAGGCGGAAGCGGCCGGCCCAGGGTTACCTCTCGCCCCGCCATCACAGTAAATTTTCATTCTCTGATTGTATCACCTTTTAAGGAAAAGAGGGCACCCAAGACAAGAGCAAAAAGGAGCTGTGTTTGTTGAAGTGTAAACCAATAATGATCAACTACTCCGCTTAATAAAATTACCAGAAAAGCAAAAATTAAATGCTGATGATTCCTCGCTTCTGCTTTCTTTAAAGCCCTAAATATTATGTAAAAGAAAAGCAAAAAACCGATTATCCCCATCTCACTAAGAATTAAAAGGTAGATGTTGTGGACCGGCTGCAGCTGCCAAATAACTCGAGGTTGAAAAAAGGCCCAATTGGCCTTTTGAATCTGGGGAAGTAGAGCAATAAAGTTACCCGCACCGACTCCTATCAGTGGAGATTTTACAAAGGCTATGCCCGCGGCCACCACCAACTCTAGCCTATCTTGGACATTTTCTGGAAAAGAATAATTAGCAAGTATCACTCCTTTACTAACAATCGGCAAAATCAAGGAACCGACGATTAACAAAACTACCAACGGTGAACAAGAAAACGAAATATTCAACCTGTTTTTGAACTTCACTAAAAGAAAAACCAACAAAGCGACCAGCCAGACATTTTGAGAAAAGGAAAGGACGATTATAACAAAAGCCATGAGCACCGAGAAAAAATATAAAAGGCTTTTCCCCTTCTCTTTAAAAAGAAGGGCTACAACAACCAAAGAATAACCGGCTAAGGCATTTGGGTGAGGAAAGGTAGCATACGGTCTTAAATAACTTCTCTCAAACAGGTTAAAGAGGGCGATACCAGGAGTAGAAGAGCTAAAGGTTCTCTCGCCCAAAAAATAGAAAGGGCCGCCAATCGTTCTCTGTAAAAGAAATTGACCAAGGCTAATCAGTCCGGTATAGATAATCGAGACTGCCAAGGGAAGGACAACCAGCTTATTCTTCTGTTTGTAATTAACAGAAAAATAAAACACCAACAAACCAATCTCCAAAAATTTAAACCATTTAAGAAGTGCCACTTGCCAAACAAAGGCAAAATAAACATTCAGAAAAGCAAAAAATATTAGGCAAAAAATAGCAAGCATCCCCGCCCCTCCCGGGCTTGATAACCGATGACTACTCCCCTTCAAATCAATCAGCCAAAAAACTATTAATAAAAAAACAAGAATATCCGTTAAGTAAATGGCTGGAGAAAGATAATCAACCCTTATTCCAAAAATTAAGGCCCATTTTGGCCAAAAATGATAGCCCAGCTGGATAGGTAGAAGGGCAAGTAAGATCTGAAATAGGCGATGATGAAGCTTCATCGCCAATATTATAGCCTTTCTAAGATTTTATTTTAATAACTAGAAATCTTTCTTCTCCTTCTCCCTCGGATTCAGTTTCAATATCTTTGTTGTCTGATAGAGCAAGGTGAATTATTCTCCTCTGCCCCGGAGAAAGATTGTAGAGATACTGTGGCTCTCCAGTTAATTTTGCCCGTTCTGCTGCTTGCTTGGCTAAAAATTCCAAGTGCTCTTCTTGCTTCACTCGCCAATCACCAATATTAACAACAGTCCTCGGCCAACTCCCTGTTTTTTGGGCAATGGCCACTCTTAAAAAAAACTGGATGGCATTCAAAGTTTCTCCGTGCCTACCAATTAAAAGCCCAACCTCCTTGTCCGGCTCGATATCAATCTTTAATGTCTCGTTTAGCTGGACATCAATTTTTGCCCCTATTCCCAAAAGGGCAAAAAGCTCACCAGATAATATCTCTGCCTCTTTTTTTAAATCTTTACTTTTTTCTTTCTTTGCCATTTGAACCAGGTAATTTTAACAGACCAAGTTTCTTAATCCAAGGAGTCATTCCTCCCCAACCAGCCATCCTATATTGTTGAACGGTTTGGTATAAAGAAAAAACCACCCAGTAGATTGCCAGCCCAGAAGGAAAACGCATACCAATAATCAGAGTAAAAAAGGGCATGGTGTAAATCATCGATTTTTGCATCGCTACCTGAAAATCATCTGCTTCGCCTTTGGTTTTTTTGGCAATTTTCTTTTCTGTTTCAATATAGGGAGTCATTATTTTTGCTGAAATGAACTGACTAATGGCGGCCGTAATAAGTACTGGCCCAGGAATGGCAAAAGCCAGAAAAGGCAATTTAAGAAGGTCGGGTTTAGCAATGTCTAGATAAAGAAATTTTGTATTGATAACCGCGCCCTGAGAAAATCTCAACGGCTGATACAAAAGCTCATTAAATTTGGAAACAGTATCACCATCACTAGAAAGTGCTCTTAAAAAAACCTGAAACAGGGCAATAAGAACAACTAGTTGTAAAAGTTGAGGAAGACACCCTGCTCCTGGATTAATACCCTTTTGTTTATAAAATTCGGCTTGAGCTTGCATTAATTTTTTCCTATCACCCTTGTGTCTTTTTTTCAGTTTTGCCAATTGGGGCTCGAACTCCTTCATCTTCTTCATGGATTTCATTGAGGACTTTGTTAAAGGACTAAAAACAACCCTTAAAAAAAGGGAGAAACCAATAATGGCCAAGCCCAAATTCTGGCCAAGCAGCTTATAAAAAAGCACTAGTCCATTGGCTAAAGGTTGAATGAGAAAAACGGTAAAGATGTTCATAAAACAGGATCGTAGCTTGGTTGGCCCAAGGGATGACAACGGATAATCCTTTTAAGGCCTAAAAATACTCCCCTCACAACTCCATATCTGGTAATAGCCTCCTGACAATAACAAGAACAAGTTGGCCTAAATCGACAGCCACCACTAAAAAGCAAGCTAAAAAAGCCAGAAAAAAATCTCTGATAAAAAACAATCAATAAAATCAGTACCTTTCTCATTTTAATAACCCGGCGTCCCTCAGGCTCTCCTGGACTTCCCCCACAAGTTCATCTGCATATTTTCTAAGAACTATTTGTTTGGCCAAAAAGAGACAATCAAATCCATCCTTGATATAGGCAACTAAGTGTCTGGTTGCTTCACTCAGAACCCTTTTAACCCTATTCCTCTTGGAAGCATCCTTAGATATTTTTGTTGAAATAACAAAGCCAAAACGAGAGGGTTCGTCATCTCCCCGGCGCAGAGTTACTAGGGCAAAGGACTCGCTTTGCCAAAGCTTACCCTCTTTTTTTATCCTCTCAAAGGCAAATTTATCTTTTAAGCGATTTTGGCGAGCCAACATTAGCTAGACAGTTTCTCCCTTCCTTTTAATCTTCTCCTACGAAGAATTTTCCGGCCAGAAGCGCTTCTCATTCTTACCCTAAAGCCATGGCTTCTTTTTCTTTTTCTTCCACTCGGTTGGTACGTTCTCTTGGGCACAATAGGATGATTATATCACTGCAGTTACCAATTTCCAACCAACTAATTAATTATTTTCAGCCTTCGCCTTTTTTCGGGGTTGACGGCCTGTGGATATCTTAATTAATATGCAATTGCTTCTTTTGGCAAACTTTCTGCTCGTGCTTTTTGACTTAATTTATTAATCTGGAAAAAAATGACAAAGTACAACAAGAACAAAATCTGGCACGAAGTACTAGAAAGCGTCAAGGTTTCTATTTCACCAGCTATTTTCTCAACCTGGCTTTCTCAGACCCATTTGTCAGAGCTAAAACAAATTAATAATAAAAGATGTCTGGTAGAAGTTGGTTGCTCTTCTTCGTTCGTTAAAACAACAGTTGAACAAAGATATTTTGGACTTCTTCAAAACTCTCTGGCTAAAGCCCTTAAACTTAATTGCGACTTGGTCTTTATAGTGAAACAAAACCCGCTAATGGAGACAGACCAAGAAGACTTCTCCAGTCCGCTTTTTGAACAGAGAAACGAGTATCAAGAATTTCTGGATAGGTTAATAAGCACAAGAATTAATTCCCACTATACTTTTGAGAATTTTGCTGTTTCTACCTCAAACCAGATGGCCTGGGCTGCAGCCGAGGCAGTGGCCAAAAAACCGGCTCATGCTTATAATCCCCTCTTTGTTTGGGGAGGAGTAGGAGTCGGCAAAACTCATTTAATGAACGCTGTTGCCTACCGCCTACTTAAAAAAAATATCGATGCCAAGGTATTCTTTTGCACTGGCGAGGAGTTCACCAATGACATTGTTGAGGGAATAAGAAATAAAACCACTCAATCTTTTCGAAGTAAATACAGAAAGCTTGAAGTACTTTTGATAGACGATATCCAATTCATTGCTGGAAAAGATGCTGTCCAGGATGAATTTTTCCACACCTTTAACGCTGTCACTGCCGCCGGAGGACAAATTATCTTAACTTCTGACAAGCATCCTTCTGAAATTGCCAGATTGGCTGGTCGTCTAAGAAGCCGTTTTCAGGCTGGTTTGATTGTTGACATTTCTCCTCCAGACTTCGAGCTTCGTTGTGCTATTGTTCAGATAAAATCAAGGCAAAGAAAAGTATCACTTCCTATGGATTTTGTTCAGTTAATAGCCGGAAATATCAACACTGCCCGGGAATTGGAGGGATTTATTATTCGCCTCATCTCTGAAACAAAAATTAAAAAGACGGAAATCAATGAGGAACTCATCAAAAACCTACTTGGTCAGGGAATGGATACCAAAGAAAAGAGAAAAACTACAAGCCCGGAGGAGCTGGTAAGCGCTGTCTGTCAACATTTCTCAATCAGTAAAAGAGCAATGATGGGCCAGGCCCGTGCAAGAATTATTGCCCGGCCAAGACAAATTTTGATGTACCTCCTAAGAACAGAGCTGGGTTTACCTTTTGAAGAAGCGGGAAGAATTGTTGGCCGGGACCATTCAACTGTTATTCATGCTGTGAATAGAATAACTCAAATGGCCTCCACCAATGTGCAAATCCGTGAGGATATCCTGGGGATTAAAGATTCCCTTTAGGGAAAACTTTTGAGATTTATTCACTTATCAACAAAATGTTTTACTTTATCCACAATTTTATAAACATATGAATATGTTCAATATCAACAAAGCAGTTTCCAGTCAACTAGGCATGACTATCCACATATCCACACTCTCTACTACTACTACTACTAATATTAATATAGAAAAATACTATCTGGTTCTTGTATACTAATGGAGATGAAATTACAAGTTTTACAAGAAGAATTGGCAAAAGCCTTGCTCTTTTCCATCCGCTTTGTCAATCCTCGGGCACAACTTCCGATTTTAGCAAATGTTCTTTTAGCAGCAAAAGGAAATAAACTTTCAGTTTTGGCCACAAACTTAGAAGTTTCACTAGCACTTTCAATAGGAGCGAAAATAGAAAAAGAGGGAAAAATAACTGTTCCGGCCAAGACAACGGCTGATTTAATCTCTAACCTTCCTCCCGATTCAATTCGATTATTGGCTGAAAAAGAACAGCTGAAGGTCGCTTCAAGAGGATTTTCTGGTTTTATTTCTGGGACAAACGCTTCTGATTTTCCTTCAATTCCCCAAACTCTCGGGAAAAAGAGTTTTCAACTTCCCAAGGATGAATTTACAAAAGCCCTCAATCAGGTAATATTTGCTGCTTCGATTGAAGAGACACGACCTGTACTAACAGGAGTCCTGTTTTTATTTGATAAGAAAAATCTGGTATTGGTTGCTTCAGACGGATTCAGATTATCGCAAAAGAAAATTTCGTTTAAGCAAACTTTAAAGCCTCAAAAGATGATTTTACCCAGAGGGGCCCTTTCTGAATTAGCAAAGATTTTGGCCACTTCTGAGGATTCTCTTTTCCTCCAAGTTAGAGAGACCGATAACCAGGCAATGTTTGGAATAGGAAGTGTAGTTCTTACAGCAAGAATGCTCGAAGGTGAATTTCCCAGTTTTGAAAAAATAATTCCTAAATCATCTAAAGTAAAAATAAGAGTTGACAAGGAAGACTTAACCAGAGCAATAAGAACAGCCTCAGTTTTTGCAAGAGAATCAGCAAACATCGTTAATTTTGATATTAAAAAAGGCCAGCTTTTGGTCTCTGCTGAAAGTTCAAAAAGTGGAAGTCAGAAGACGAAAATAGAGGCGAAAGTTGAAGGGGAAAGACTGAAAATTGCCTACAATTTCCGTTTTGTAGAGGATTTCCTAAGCACGGTTGAGAGTGATGAGGTGCAAGTTGAATTTACAGACACGCGCTCTCCTGGAGTTTTTAAAGACCCAAAAGACCCGGATTTTCTCCATCTCATCATGCCCGTAAGAGTTCAGGGCTGAGTTTTTAGATACTCATTTCTTCAAGGTCGGAACTGGTAACGCGGAGGGGCTCAAAAGAGTAATTGATAGGAGGTAATCCTCGACCGTCTTTGGATTTGACAGAAAGTTTAATATTGTAAACACTGTTGAACTTCCAAGAAGGGACAGGTTTAAGATAGATAGTTTTATCTGTTTTGTCCGTTGATATTTCGTAGTCTGTTAAGGGATTAATGTTCACCACGATGCTTGATTTATCAACAGCCGAGCTGAAAAGAAAGGATATTGCCAAGTCGGGAATTACTATTTCTTGTTTTCCCTCAGTGGGGGAGATTTGTTCTAAGACAAAAGGGACGGGAGTTGGTGCTGGTTGAGGAGCAGGGCTTGGCTCGGGCCTGAAGATAAAAAAGAGAGTGATACCTAAAACTAAAAGAAGAACAATGGCAATTATCTTATGTCTTTTTAGAAAACTTCGCATATTTTCATTCTACATTAAAAACAGAAATATTCCTCGGGTCTAACGTAGACACCGTTTATGGCAAACTCCAAGTGCAAATGAGTGTTTCCTCCTAGATTAAATAACTCTCCTATTTTTGCCCCACTGGGGATACTCGTCCCGTAATTCGCTTCCCTTTTAAGGTGGGTGAAAACGATTGTGTATCCCCTATTGGAGTCAAGATAAACATGGCTCCAGCCGGCTCTACCATTAGAAAAGCTGTTGTCATATACCCAGATGGTTTCTTCACCCAAGACCCGGGGAGCGAGGACATCAGTCGAGCCTGAAGGGAAAACATCGATGGCATAACCATAATAGGAGCACCTATTTGCCTGGCCTGAGCAGATGTTTCCTGGGCTGTTCAAAGGGCCCCGGCAGCCAGTTCCCTGAGGGAGAGCATAGCGACAACTACCTCCAACCCTTATCCAATACTCATTACTGCCGTGGCCAATTTCCCGTCCAGAATCATAAGAACCGTCAAGAGCCCCACGCATTCTTCCTCCGGGAACAGGACAATCAATAGGCGGATTGCCGATGACCACAGAGGCATTTGTGCTGGCAGTTGCCCCTTTCTGTTCTGATGTGTTGGCCGTGACAGTCAGGGAGTCAATAATGATTGAGTTATCATATTCTGTCCCCAAATTTAGTGAGTAGGTAAAGGTAAAACCTTGACCCGGAGAGATTGTTTGAGGAAGATCGTTAAGTGCTTCTATCTCTGGATTTGGTTCGGCTGCATTACTTTCTCCGATGACTTTATATTGGTTTCTGATTTGAATATTGCTTAAACTTCCTTTTTTAGCGTAAATTTTTACTGTATATTCTACTGGGCCAAAACTGGGACAGCCAGCCCTGTTCATACAATTAGGGTCTGCGGTTTTCTCAATACCGATATAAGGAGAAGTGATTGCTCCTGGGACAAATGAGGGTGCTGGGGGGACAATGTAGGCGCCGGAATTGATGATAAAGAGAATGACGGCGACGATGAGGGGGATAGCTACTATTACAACAACTGCAGGAGCAATCATCGCTCCGAGTGCCGCGCCCAATAAACCGGGAAAGGCGACTAAAATTACACCAAGGCCAATAGCCGCTCCTGGAACCCCGCCGACCACAGCCAGGCCAGCGGCAGTTAGGCCAGCCATTACCTTTTTCCAGTTACGCTTGAGCAAGGGAATAACCTTGGTGGCAACCTGACTAGCTAGGGCACCAACAATTGGCGAGGCGACAATTGAAGCGGCAATCCCGGCAATCTTTGAAGCCAGAAACTGAACTCCTTTTTTAAGAAGTTTAGCCAGTCCTGTTTTAGCTAGTTTTCCAATACCTTTTTTAACAAGACCGCCAACGACTTGTTCTCCGGCCATCCTTCCTACTTCACCAAACACTCCTTTTAGGGGTATTGGGTTCTGCTTGAGGTTGGTTTCTAGTCTAGTATTAAAGTTTTCTTTCCAGACATTGTGAACATCTGTATTAAGCTCAACCTTGCTGGCTTCAATATCGGCGCTATGTTGCTGGTATTCATCTAAAAGGTTCAAGACTTCTGGTTCTGGCCTGGCCGGCTGGCCCGGGACTGGTCGGGAGACCTCTTTTTGGAGCAAGCCTTGAATTTGTTGAAGTTTCTGATCAGCGGGGATGTTCTCAGGGATTGTTCCTCGGAAAAGGGAAAGGAATGTTTCTTTTGAAACTCCCCGGTATTCATCTGACTGGGGACGAAGACGGAAAAAGCTGGCGACATCGATTAAAAATTGGGCTAATGACCTTTTCATTTTGTGATAAGTCGATATTCCTCTTGGGAGGAGACAATTTTAATGGGTGCATGATGGGGTCCGGCAAAAAGAATCCCCTCGCCAATATTGGCGGCCATGAGTAATTGTTTTTCTCCTTGAGATAAATAGAAAACCTCACCCACTTTGTCAATGGCAGCAGGAGATTGCTTTAAGAGGAGTTGCATGGCTGAGTTGGTAAGAATTGCCTTGCCAATATCTTGAGCCAGGAAATCTTCAACATCTTGGGTAATGGTTGTTAATCCTAGAGAATATTTTCTGGCCCGTTTGACCACAGACCAAAGAAATTGGGCCGAGTCTGGAAACCTCATCATATGCCAGGCCTCATCAACAACCAGCAGTCTTCTTTTTCGCTCTTTTTTGATTTTTGTCCAGATAAAATCAAGAATGATGAACATGGCGATTGGTCTTAAGACATCCTCGAGCTCTCTAACAGAAAAGACGGTAAAAGGATTTCGAATATCAATGTTCGTGTGCTGGTCAAAAATTCCCACAAAAGAACCTTTGACAAATTTTTCAATTCTAGCGGCCAGGTCAAGGGCTTCTTTTGTTTCCATGCCGATTAAAACTTTGTAAAGATCTTCCATCAGGGGTGGCTCTTTGCTTTGGCTGTTCGGGTCCTGGGTGATCCCCTTTGCCTTATAGGAGGCAACCAGAGCTCCATCAAGTAACGCTTCTTGAGAGGCGGTTAGCTGGCCCATGATTATCTTAAGAAGAGAATGGAGAGAAAGGATTTTCAATCCCAGTTGATTTTCCCCCGCTTCATAGATCTGGGAGAGACCAAAAGGATTAATTTTAGAAGGAGAGGAAAAAGAGAAGGAGATAAATTCGCCTCCAACAGCATCAGCAAGGTTTTTATATTCACTTTCCGGGTCGATGACGATTATCTCTGTTCCCAACATCAAAGACCTTAAAGACTCAAGTTTGACAAAAAAGCTCTTCCCCGCCCCGCTGGTGGCAAAGATGCTCATATTTGAATTCTCCAAAGAGAATCTGTCAAAAATAATAAAGGACTCATTTTGAGAATTGATTCCGTACAAAACACCGCTGTCACTTGAAAGTTCAGCCGAAGTAAAGGGAAAGGTTGTTGCCAGAGAAGTGGTGTCCATGTTGCGGGTGATTACCAGTTTATCTAAGCCGAAGGGGGCGGTTGAAAGGAAACCCTGTTCCATGTCCAGCGTTGCCTGTCTGGCCACAACCATTAAAGACCCCAGGGTTGATTCAACTTGACGAGTAAGTTGATTGAGTTCCTCTAAAGATGAAGCAGGGATGGTTATATAAAAGGAAAACTCAAAAAATCTCTCTACCCCCTTAACCAACTGTTCTTGTAAAACTTTGGCATCTTCCAGTTTTGCCTGGGTTGATGGGTTGGCAATTTTACCTCTTTGTATATCAGTAGAGATTTCCGCCTCCATTTCAGCGATTTTACGTCTGAGATCATCGAGGACGCCTTTTCCCTCAACTGGATGAATATAAAAGGAGATATCCAGGGAGGCGTTAAAGTTGATTATCGGTTCCAACCAACCAGGGGAGACAAATCTAGGATAGCCGGCCATGAACAGGGTTCGCAGATAAACATCACCAATCTTTATGTAGCCAAAATCAACCTCCATCTTTTCCGGGGCGATTAAATCTAAAGAATGGAGAAATTTTTGTTCAAAGGCAATCAAAGGGTCAGCGATTTTTGGCTTTTCCACTATGGGGGCAGGAACCGGAGTTGTTCTTTTCTCAACAGGCTTTTTTTTAGGCAGTTTCATTCTGGGAATTTTCTCCTTTCTTTATGACTTTTATGGGTTGGGGATTATATGTTTCGTAAAAAAGGTTTATTAATTGTTCTGTTGTTAGCTGTTTTAATTTAAGCCCCAAGCGACCGGCTTGTCTGATGATATGGTCACGTTTTGGGTAAAGGGCGATTTTTGCCTTTTTAATAACATAGTTTTTGGGAAAGGGAAGCGGACCAGATTTTTTGGTTGTTGCCAGGAATGATTTTGTTATTCCCAATTCAAGGTTGGAGAAGGGGATAATGATGAAAAACCTTTTGCCCAAAACATTTTTCTTTTTGATTGTTTCAGAAATGAAATTTTTATAACCAGCCATGATGACTTGAAGCTTGGGATTGCTGATTTTCTGGCCTGCTTGGTCAAGGAAGGATAAATAATTTGAGATATCCTTTCTTTGTGAGCGAATGAGAATTTGAACAGAAAAGGAAAGGCTGTTTAGAAATGCAGCATAGGAAACAATTACCGCCTGCTGTTCCTTTTCCGACAAGAGACCGAAGTTAAGGGAAGTTGATTCAAGAACCAGAGCAGCCCCACCGTTCTTAAAAAGAACAATGTTTTCCAGAACATCGGCTATGGGTAGCCCCTTTTGGCTGGTGGAAGAGATGGGTCTATCAGGGATGTTCAGTAAAGGTATTTTTAGGTTTTTAATTGACAACTTCTACGCTCCTTTCTCTGGCCTTGGCCTTGACGGCAATGGGCGGGATTATTGAGCCCTTGGCCTCAAATTTTAGAGGGCTAAAGATTAATCCTTCTTTCTCCGTTATCAATTCATAGGTGCCGTTAATCAAGGGAGTTAGGGCTAAGAAATGACCAGCCTTGTTGGTTTTAAATGCCCTAACCGGCCGGCCTTGGGCATCTTTTATTTCCAATATCGCGCCTTCAACTATCTTGGCCTCAGGGGTCATTACCTGACCAACTACAGTATTTGGTCTGGTTGGTGGATTGGGAGGGGCTGCTTCAAGGGAAAACTGGGGCAACTGAGCGCCGATTGCTCTTTGCCCCTTTAGAGTTTGTTCAACCATGGTTGTTTGCGGCTGGATGACGCCCACCTGGGCTGGGGCTGATGTTTCTTCAACAACAAAACCGGCCTTAGGTGGTTTAGGTGATTTAGGAATGGGTATTGTTTTTTGGGGAACCTGGACCGTTTTTTGTGGGGCAGAAGGGAGAATAGAGGTTAAGAGGGCGGTAATCTTAGAAAGAAAAGATTGTTCAGATGTTTCCAGCTTGGTTAGAAAAGGACTTTTCAATTGGGGCAGGGTTGCCAAATAAGTTTCGGCCGCTTTTTCTCCATGGGGGATGATTATTTCTTCTTTGGGAGCTGGTCTTTCTTCTCTAAAGAAAATTGGTGGCTTTTTACTTCCTCGCCAAAAATAGAGGGTTGGTGAATAAACAGACCTAAAAAAGGCGATAATCCATTTTTCTAAAGACCTTTCTTGAAAGGGTAAAAAGGCCAGGGCTGCTCCCAGAAGGGCAAAAAACAAAATAGCCGGCCATTTAATTATCGGATGGAGAGGGGAGGCATAGAACAAAAGGGAGACCAAACAGCCCCCGGCAAGCTGAAGAAATTGCTTTAAGGTCATGTCTCCTACCAAGCGAAATTGGTAAGAAGAGATTTGTTGCGGGACAGGATGCTGCTCCATTGTTCTAATTTTTAGCTTATCCCATGAAGGATTGATTTCAAGTAGTGCCTGTTTTCACAGAAGGACGTTAGAGTTGTTTCCCTTTGTATTCTCTTGTGGTTTTTATAAAGTATTTGACAATTTCTTCTACTTTATATTCTTCTCGCAGATAATTTACGCCAAAGTCGACGATATCCTTAGTATAAACGAGCTGTTCTAGGAAAAGCCTTGGGTTAAATTCACCCCTGAAACGCTTTATTGCTTCTTTTATGACAGAATCTATTGTTGTGTAACCTTCTTTCAGAAAAAAGAACATATCTACATAATCCCTCCAGGTACCTCGCCGTCCTATGGCATAGGCTTTATTACTTGCTAAATCGTGTAGACTGAAAAGGTTAATTGAGGTTGTCATAACGAGGGGATGTAGAGGGGGATATGGATATTTTACAAAACTGATTTTAACTTCACCTGGAGTAATGATGTCGATTTGGTTTGTAATATCTTTTATTATCTGAGAACTATGGCCAAATACTTTTCTAATTTTTTGACGTAAATAATCTGTTGTTTTGCTTTTTATAAAGATGTCGAAGTCAAAAGATTTTCGGTGTTTTATTTGAAGTGCTATAGCTGTTCCACCTCCAAGTACCCCGGTTTTCTTAAAAGACCCGAGTTTCTTAAAAACCCTAAGCCTTTCTCTGTCAAATATTTCTAGGTAAATTTTCGACATACTTACTCTCATCTAGGGTTTGTTTTAGGTTCTCTAAGAGAATTGTTTTAACCCAATTGAAAGAGAACGAAGAGTAAATCTTCATTGGTTTTTTTAGAAATACTTTTTTTATTTCTTCTTCTGAATAAGCCTTAAAAAGCCACTTTAAATGTTTAAAGGTGCCATAAGCCAAGGTTTGGTTGATAATGTAGGCGCGGTCTTTTTCGAGGTCTAGACTTTTGATATCCCGTGACCAAAGAATTGGTTGTAGTCTTTGAGGAATTTTAGCTTTCATTGTAGTTTAATTATATCTTTTACTTCTTCTCCTTTCCACTTTCCCCTTGCACTCCTTGCTCCCCCGTTTTAATATAGTTCTACGAGGTTGTGTTTAAGGAAACCCGTGACCTCCTTCGCCGAAGCTTTGGCGGGGAGTTATTCGGGTGCTGTGCCGCAACTGTAATCCCGCAAAGCGGGAGAGCCAGAAAACTAACAACCTTCGGCCAAAGGCCGACCCGCCTCTGACGGGTGTCCCGAGCAGGAGAAAAAATGTCAAAAGAACTTGCACTTAATACCCAACTTTGGCAGCCTAAGTTGGGTGAGTCTCCAGGACAGGCAAGAGAGAGAACGCAAAGAGATTTCGCCTCAGCCCTAATTGAGCAACATGGAGGAAAATTAGAGGAAGGGATTAATCCCTATTTTTTGATTTTGGATTCAGATGGGGATTTAGTAGACCCGGACTCAGGCGAAAAGCTGGAGAATTTCTTGAGACGGGAAACCAGAATTGATTTTTGGGAGAACAAGGCTTTTAAGCGGATTTCAGAGTGGGCAAGAAGGAACAGAGAGGGTTATTTGATTTGGGCGAGTCCTCCCTCCTCAGAAGTAGGCTACACAGAGTCCCGCTTTATAGTGATGGAGTTGATATCAGAACCAGAAAAGCAAAAGTCTTATCTTGAGGAACTTAAGAGTATTGGTATCGATATTGAAATCATGGGCGGCTGGCAAAAGGTCCTTTTCTGTCGAGCCATTCGTGGCCGACAAACAGAGAAAGATTGTTTACAAATTGCTAGGCAAATTGCCCCTTTTTCTCCTGAGGAGATAGATACCTTCGAAAATACAGATGATTTGCGGGCCACTCCTATTCCTTTTGAGCCGGGTTTTGCTATGGACTGGATAGACTTTTTAGCCCAGTTTATTGAGCCCCCAGAAATTTGGCAAGCGATAAGAAGGGGCGATGATTGGCGAGCCAAAAGGAAAACGACCGAGATTGCCGATCAGATTGTTGAGAGGAACTATCCAGGTATTTTAAAAGCAACAACAGAGCTTGATTTTTTACTGGCCGGTGCCCAGATGGAGTTTGAAGCAGCTCGGATGGGAAGACCTCTTCAGGCAGTAGGTAGTTGTGGCGTGTCCAATATCGAGGCCTTGAAAAGACAAGGTATTTTTAATTTTCTTTATTCTTATTTTTCTTTAGAGAAAACCTTTCCTTGCCCAAATTGCGGCATGCCCATCCAGCGGGGTACTAGTCGGTGTCCTTATTGCGGGGCAAGAAACAAAGGCTGTCAGCTTCATAAATAGCTAAAAAATTTTCCAAATGCTAAAATATATTCATGTCTGAACAAGGAGAAGGACCGGAGATAATACCTGCTGGTGGGTCGTGGAGCCCGGAGACAATAAAGAGGACAGCCGAGGCAACAAAGGTTAAAGGCTACGGCCCCATTCGCCCGGGAGGGGAGAAGGAGCAAATCCCGCGTATAGAAATTGATACAGGCCCCCTGGCAGACCAGGTAAAGGAGTTAATAAAAGGCCAGGAGGGTTTATTGGCTACTTTTGAAGCTCAACGTTTATCAACTGAGCAGCTTCTTGGGCTCTCACAAAAACAGAGTGATGAATTAGTCAGAAGTTTGCAAAAGTTGCCGACCAGTCAAGAACGAGCACGGTGGGTGGACGTAGAATATAACCGTCTATTTTATACAAGATTTACTCCCAACATCGAGCCAAGATTTTACACAGAGATTTCCGATCCAGAAGAGAGAGCATTGTGGGACGCCAGATGGCAACTTGCCCGGGCCGCTTACTTTAAGCTGGCAACAACCGCCTTTCCCGATAAGTATGTAGAAAATGCAGACATTCAGCTTTTAAGCAATGAGCAGCTGGGGAGGCTTTATAAAATGCCCGGGGTTAAGCCAATGCTAAAGGCGTATGCAGAGGCAATAGTTGGAAAAAGAAAAGTGGTTGTTGAGAAGGATGGTGAAGACGAGACAATAACAATCTGGGATTGTAAAAGCATGGCGGATTTTGAAAAATTCCGGACAAAATTGAGAGGGGAAAGTTTATCTATTGATGAACAGATGAAGGATGCAGTAGAAAGGGAAATAGAGAAACGAGAGCGTTCGGAATCAAGAAAGCTTAATGAAAGAGAAAGAAGAGAAACCAGAAAGCTTTTGGAAAAGGAGGCGGATGCGGTTGCCTTTAACCTATTTTGGGTTTCTAATCAAATAGAATCCTCTAATAGTCGTTATTCTGATGCCGGTAAGTTTCATAGATTACCTGGCGGAATGGCCTCACTGGAATTTTGGAGTGTGATGCATCCACAGGAGAGATTTGAGATTAAGGTCGAGCATTCTCAGAATTGGGGAGCGTTTAGTACTTGGGGAATTGAACAAATAGAAAGATTTAAAAATGAGGTGGGTTTTGACGATGATGATAAGGATAATAAGATAGAATTTCAAGCCGCTCCACGAGATAAATATTGGGAAAGGGGTCCAACAACAGAGCTTCCCGAAAAAAAGGGTAAGGTTTATACAATTTATGCCCCAGAATGTTATCCGATACTCACTTGTAGAAGTCTTTTTGAACATACCCGAGAGGAGGGGGGGAGTAAAAAAACACTTTTGGAGCGCTTCTCAAAGGGCGGAGATGTAATCTGGGGAGATATTGGGGCAGACGCAGCAGTAAGGTGGCTTACCAGTAAATTTAACAAAGCGGTACCGCTTCTTGAGTATTATAATCCCGGAAAACCGTTCGAAAGGCGAGATTTCGGTTGGGGAAAGACATGGGCAGACCCTTTGAAAGAATTACTCGAAGCCCGTTTGAAATTGAACAAGGCCCTGGAAGGCCCCAAAGGGAAAGAAAGAAAGGAAGGATCCATACTGGGGATAACCCACCAGACCTATCACAACCTAAAAGTTTGGGCCATTTATGCTGCTCATGGGGGTGTGGCCTTTCCAGACAAAAGAGAACCGACACTAAATCTACCGGGTCTTCCGGGGAATGAGCAATTAATATTAGGGAGGGCGCTGCGCCACGAAAAAGTTGAATATTTGGATATGCATGAAGGCTTCAGAATAGAATAATTTATTTCTTAACAACCCTCTTTATTATTCTGGCTATTGTTAGGTCTGTTCCGCTTCGTCTGCCAGCAGCCCAGGCAGATTCTTCAATTATTCGAATAGCTTTCTCATAACCGTATTTTTTAAACATTTTTACCAATTCCCTTTCCACGCCCTTGGCAGCGGTATTTCTTTGTATACTCATTTATTGTTTTTTAAGCCCCAGCAGCCTCCTGGCTGTGCGGGCGATAGCAATCTTCCGGCCCACATCTTGTCCAGCGCCTCTCTCGCCTTCTTCTAAGGCCTGAATTCCCATTTCTGCACCGTATAAACCTCCCCATTTACCCACCTGGCGGGATGGGCCAAAAGTTTCTCCTATTGCCGCACCGAAGGGGAAGGGTTTGCCTTCAATAAGCGAGCGAATCAAATTTCCGGCAGAAGGAACAAGGAAAAGAATGACCAGAGAGACAAGAAAACCCACAAGAGCGGGGCTTCCCCAAAATCCCGGAAGTGAAATAAGGTCCGAAGAAATTGTGTTGTTGCTAAGATCAAAGAGATCAAGGCCGCTGCTGCTAAATGGCCCAAGCTTAAGAGGAACTGTTGCCCAAAAGAAGTAGTGAGATAGAAAGAGCATAATAATAATCGTTGGATAGACAGCAGCATTGGCAAGCAGGTTTTTTAGCCAAGAACCAATTCCTCCAAAGCCAGGAAAGGCACCAAGAAGTAGGATTAAAGGGCCGGCAATTATTAAGAGGAGAAGGTTGATAAAGGTTTTAACTTGGAGCCAGACGATACGAATTACAGCGACAAGCAGAGCAATGAAGATTAATAGGAGCATTACTAAACCCATGATAGCCCCGACGACCGCGCCAGCCCCCATCGCATACCCCGCTCCTATGATTGCAGCCCCCCCGACAAGAGGCACAGTAGCGGCAATCAACAATGAGAGGCAAATCGCAAGGAGAGAGGGGCCTCCTATCATTTCTTGAATTAGCCTTCCCAAATCGAGATAGCTGATATCTGTGCCAACAGATTTCACACATACTCCTACTGCCGCGACGACAACATAAGAGAGGTCTATTACAAGACCGGCAATAGCATAGGAGAAAGCAATTAAAATCAAGACAAGTATTAATCGGGGGAGGGCAGATTGAATGGTGATTACTGTTTGGGGCGAGATTTTGACCCGGAACATAATCATAAAGGCAATAGCCACAAAAACAAGAACCATTAAGAAGTAGGCTATATTACTGGTTGCCTTCCAAAGGGACTGAATGGGTTGGAGGTTTCTAAAACCGTAGCCTTGGGCACGGGCCTCAGGGATGATGTGGAGACGCGAGGCTGCGTCAGCCAGATACTGGACACCCGAGGCAGGATGATTTGTTGAAAAGGAATCACCGACAGCGGCCAAGGTGAGTATTGGCCCTAATGAAGGGAGAGATGATTGATCAGGAGACTCTGTGTTTTCTTGCTGATTTCCTATTAAACTTGGAACGATTACATTTAAACAGTCTCTTACCATCTCAAGATTACCGCTTTTACCTTCGGCCAAACACCTGCTTACTTCCTCGTCGTTGGCAATTATTGTTAATGAATGTCCTATCCAGGCAACCTGGGCATAGGTATAGCGCTCGCCGAAGATTTCAGTTGGGTTATCCGGATCAAAGACCCTGAGAACAAAATCGGCAAAATCTGGATTATACCAGGGCCTTGGCTCCTCCTGAGCCCTGGCAACGGACACGGTAAAAGAAATCAAGAGAAAGCAGGCAAGGAGAATCGAGACAAGCAGTTTTTTGGGCATAGCAAAATTATAATAACATATCTTATCGCCCAGGGGGGAGATGACCTTCGTCAATCCACATTGCAACTCCGTGACAATAGGTTATCCCGGCCCCCCAGCGGATCACTCCGATATCGACGTAGCCCCCACGTTCCCTGGTTTCCTCATCGCTGCAGCCAATAGTTCCACCATAGTTGCCAACATAAACCATGTCTCCCCCAAGAGTCACCTTTCCATTACTGTCATACTCGAGCTGGATGCCCCGGCCGCCATATGTAGGGTCAGAGGGATTAAATCTACCGTATTTTTTCCAAAGTAAGATGCGCGCAGCCAGTTCCAGAGCATCAGAGGCTTCGCAAGGGTTTAAGAAATTGGGACTGTTGGGGTTCTGTTCGTCTGTTGTCGTCACGCCATAGTAGGCACCGCGACCGATTTGTACAGGACCGCAGTAAGAAGAGCGTAGTTCGTAGGTATCCCATTCCCCACAGAGCTCACCCTTTTTCGAGGGTTTACATGGGCCTGATTGGCTACCATTGCTTTCGATTTGCCAGATAGCCTCAAGGACTTCTGCTGGCACATCGTATCTGACGGCAATACCGGCCAGGTCCTGAGAAATCGGATGAGGAAAGCCAGAGATTGTTTCGCCAAAGTCTTGAGGCCGTAAAGCCTTTTGGATTCCCTTTAAAAAATATTCATAGATTCCACCAAGATGGGGGATAAAAATATTAGCCCTTTCACCAGACCTGTTATTGGATGGATTTCCGGCCAGAACTTCGACACCATCAGTAGTTGATGAATAACGGGCAGTAGTTACTCCAGGCAAATCCATAAGCTCAACTTGCTCCAGAAGACCTTTGGGATAAAGTCGTTTATAAATAGATTGTTCCCCGGCCACCAGCTTGTCCCAGACCTCGTCAGCCTTGGGCGTTCTGGTATAAACAGAAAGAGCAACATAAACATCTTTTTCGCAAATGTCTACAGTGGACTGACGCCGGCATTGATCAATTTCCTCTTGGGAAGGAGGGGTACCCCCGGGAAGTCGTCCTTGAAGTTGGTGAATACAATTTCGATACCTACTTTCATCAAGTTCTGCCTCATCAGCCCCACCGAAATCACAAGTAAATTTGGCGGTATAACGGATAGTTCCGGACATTTGTTCATCTGTGTCTTCGTTTGCAGAGATCGCTTGTTCATGGTATTCACCAAAAAGGTCGTCGCCTGAATTCCAGCGGGCATTTTCTAAATCGCAATAATCGGTGTCATAAAACTTGACCTTTTCCGTCAGTACTCCCAGGGTTTCTCCTCCAATAGCGGCACTATCTTGGTCACTTCTGACCTTGGGTATCTTGGGTTTTTTGCCTGGAACATAGGTTTTTTGCAGCAGATTGGCTAAATCGGAAACCTCTTCCATGTGGCTAAAGTAAAGATTGTGGAAATCGCTATCTGGATAATCCTCGTAGTCTGGGGAATCAGGTTCAAAAGTTACATCCGTAACCTCGACATCGTTCTCAAGATTAATTTCCGGCTGGCTGGTGGCTGAAAGGTCAGCAATAACCTGTCCCTTTCTATTCTCGGTGGAGGAATAGGGGATATAGGGAAAGAGGTAGGAGAAAAGGCGTCGGTCACTAAGAGGATCGTCGATGCAGAAGTAGATTGGTAACCCAAAGACTCCAAGATGGGGAGTACAAACTTTTCCTCTCCATCTTAGATAATCCCGCCAGTAATCGATAAAATTTGAATAATCTTCTTCACGAGGAGGGAGATAGTTAATCCATTCGCTAAGGCGATATTTGTTTTCAGAGAAAAAGAGGTTTGCAAATAGAGTCTGTAATGCTGGAGCTAGATTTTCACCAACCAAATTTTTGGTTGCCGGTTCATAGCAAGGAACCTGGACTTCAGGATTAAGCGGAAAAAGAGCGCCGGGCTCTGCGGTGCAGACGACTATTTGATTATGTCTAAAAGAAGTAACCTCGAATTCCTGGGTTAGACGGGCATTGGCTATCTGCTGAAATCGTGCATCGGCTTGAACGCGCCAGGGAAGGAGTTTGTTTAAGGGGCCTGAATAATCGATGAGAAGATAGCTTATTTGCTCAGGGGTATAGGGACTATAAGAGCTGACAGGCCAATTGCCAAGGGACAATTCTTCTGGCCGGTAAAGGGACCCGTTCAAATACCAACTGACATATTCGTTCATCCTGGTGGATGGACCAAGCATATTTCCACCTAGATCACCCATCCCTTCTTGACTGTTTGGCACGAGCTGGGTGTTGCCCATGATGGGCAGTTCGGCGTCGGATAAGCCTATGGAGACATAGGCTGTTTCCTGGGATTCGTAATAGCAGGTTCGCGAGCCATCAGGACCTATTTTGCAGCTCCCGGTAGCTGGGGTAACGGTGAAGGTTTTTTTGATAATCAGGTCATTGCCGCAATAAAGCTTGGTTTCTTTAACTTCCCTATCACAGGGGCTGGCTTGGTAGGGCCGGAGAGAATGAAACTCGTCATCATCAGTTATTTCGTTTGTTTCATTACAGGGAACATAAGGCTCAGGAACCTGGGCAAAGGTAGAAGCAGGGAATACCAAATGCGAAGTACCAAATGCGAAGTACCAAATGAAGATAGTTATCGTATCTCGTATCTCGTATCTCGTGGTTTTGGGCAGACTCATTTTGGCCCTATTGGTAAATTTTGAATCTAAGAATTCCTGTCACTCCGGTGAAGTCAGCAATGAAGCGGAGGACGAGATAAGAAAGGGCAATAAAGACCAGGCCGGCGATGGCATAGGTCAGGGTCTTTTTTGCTCCTTCTAAGGCTTTTGGTTCTCCAGCGGCAGTGATGAACTTGAATCCTCCGAGAACAAGCATGATAAAAAAAACAATCCCTACTATTCCCAAGATGGCTGAGATGACATTAGCAAACGAACCTTCAAGGCCCTCTAATGTAGCAATGCCACCTTGGGTTTTAATCACTGCTGCCTGAATTGTCTTTGCCCTTAACATAATTGCACCCCAGCTATGTGTTGTGTTCTAAGTTTAGCCCAAGAAGAGAACTTCAAGCAAGTTGCTGGTTCTCAAAATTTTTATAATTCGAGTAGTTGTTATTGTATAGAAGGAATTGTAAGTCCCCCAAGAATATCAATGCCAAAGAAGGTTTCTATTAATTTA
The DNA here is from genome assembly GCA_964583685.1 of uncultured Gammaproteobacteria bacterium. Classification (GTDB taxonomy): domain Bacteria; phylum Patescibacteriota; class Microgenomatia; order UBA8517; family UBA8517; genus CAZOVJ01. Next base: position 238,247 of record CAZOVJ010000002.1, read on the forward strand.
ATAATTGCCCAGGCGGCAAAGACGATGACCAAGCCAACCAGGGCAGCGGTAATCTGGTTTCTGGCCGTTTCTGTTTGAGCCTTATCTCCACCAGAGACTATCCAGCGGATTCCTCCGACGACTAGGATGAAGAAGAAGACAACTGCGGCAACAACCATGGCAAACTTGATAGCACCTGATATGATTCCGGGGACGGTGATTTTTGACAAATCTACAGCCAAACCCTCACCACTAGGCGAAAGGTCTATTGTTGTATTTGTATCGGATGTACCACTACCAGCTGCTGCGTGGATTATATTAGACAGAAAACTAAACATTTCCTTAGCTAATATTATTGAATCTTCAATGGACCGATGTCAAGGGTTAAAATGTTGGTGCCAAAGAAGGATTCAACAAGCTTGATAATGGCAAAGCTGGAGAAGAGAATGACAATACCTACCAGGGCATTAACTACTTTCCCGCGGGCTTGTTCAACCGCTGCTTTATCACCGCCAGAGGTTATCCACTGAATGGCGCCGATAACCAGGATAAAAAAGAAAATGATAACGCCAATGACAAAGATTAAACCAACTAGATTAGGAAGTAACCTTTGAAGAAATCCGATTCCTCCCTCTGTCTGTAAAATTTCTTGGAGATTGTCAGAGAGAGCGGGGTTTGTAATCGGGTTTTCCATTTTAGCCTCCCATCCTACCGATTGTGTTAATGATTTCTGCTGGGTTAAGAATCAAATCAAAGCCAAGGATTTTACCAATCAGCTCGATGAGGAAAATGGCGGCAATAACAATGACCAGCCCGACCAACCCGTTGGTAATACTTTTTTTGGCTGATTCCATGGCTGCCTTGTCTCCACCAGCAGCCATGATACCGATAGCACCGATGAAGAGGATAATGATAAACCAGATGGCGGCAATCATGGTCATGATGCCGATAGTGCCGGATAGGACTTTGTTTAAAAGCCCAGGAGCTGCACTTGCCTCCTTTCCTTCAAGGCCAAGGGGGCCTATTCCCCTAAGCATGTCGTCTGGATAAAGCTTAATCTCTGCTAACAATTGTCCTGATAAACTATTCATGGTGTAGGTATCGCTGGTTTAAGAAAAGCGGTTGGGTCTCCAAGTAAAAGCTGGCCAAAGATGGCGGCCAAACTAAAAGAACCGAGAACAACAGCCAGGCCCAAAAGAGTTTGCCAAATCTTGGCCCAGGCACCAGCTATTTTTTGGGTATCATCACCAGCATTTAAAAAAGCATAGCCGGCCAGAATTAGGTTGATAATCCCGTAAATTCCGGCAACGACAATCAGAAAGTTGAAGATTAGATTGATAAATTTACCAATCGCTCCACTCTCAACATCGCCGTATTTTGAGGTCATAGTGTCAGGCAGTTTTATTGTGCCAAAGGGACTCTGGCTTAATAGTTTTCTCATCCGAGTATAGTTGCTCCGGTGAGCAATTCAATTAATCTTACTATCCAATAGGCAGCAAAAACAACAATGAATCCGATAACCGCCCCGGTTATTGCCTGTTTGCCCTTAGCTGCTTGTTCAGGATTGTTTGTTCCCGCACTCATCATCAAGGAGAAGCCGCCAAAAATTAAAAGAAGAATGAGCAGGATTCCGGCAATGGCAATGGCCGCTTTCAGCACCACTGAGACTAAACTGCCAACCCCGGTCAGTTGACTAAGAAAATGACCGCTCGTTCCAAAAAACTGTTGGCCAATGTCAAAACCCTGCTTCATTTTTTTACTGAAAAATACTTTTTATTCCTTCTAATCCAAGAATCAAGCTAGCGGCCTGGGTTATCCAGTAAGCAAGAAAGATGATAACAAAGCCAAGAATAGCATAGGTTATCTTGTTTTTTGCCTCCTGCATCCCCTTGGGATCGCCAAGTGAAGTTATCAGTTGAAATCCTCCAAATAAGAGATAAAGGAGAACCAAAATTCCGGCTCCGGCAAAAATATATGTAAGCAGGCTACTGATGATGTCGCCGATAGTTCCTCCACCGAACTTAAAACCAGGGATATATTGCTGTAGCTTGCCAAAATTGATTCCTTCCATAAGATGATTTAACCTCCTCCGAATCCTGGTAGCCTTAATATATTAACCCCAATTAGTTTTAGAATAAAGACTGAGAAAATTAAGAGAATTAGGCCGGCAATGGCCGAGGTCAGAAGCTCTTGGCCGGCCTTTAATCTTTCCGGATTGCCGCTGCAGGTCATGATTTGGAAGCCGGCAAAAAGTATTAGAAGAAAGGCAATACCGCCGCCAATGCCAATTGCCCAGCGGAGAAAAAAGCCAATAAATTCATTAGTGTCTCCAATGGGAATGCAACCAATGGCAGTGTTGATACCCGTATCACCATCACAAAATATGTCAGCCTCTTCAGCTACACAAGAGCACGAACCCTCACTGCTACACTCTGCTGTAGAACCAGAAAGACAATTGTCAGAGTCAACTCCCCAATACCCTCTTCCTGCTCCAGAAAGAGGTTGCAGGGGATCTGCTGGCAAGACATAATATTTACAGGTGCAGCTATTATCTGGTTCTACGATGCTGGTCTCTGGCGGTGATCCGCTACAACTGCACATGGTGCAATTGGAATAGCAGGTTACTAGGCCTGGGATATCACAGTTGTTCACAGTAATACTACATACCCCAGAAGATCCAATAGAACACTCACAAGTGTTGGGAGAAGCAGGGGTTTCGGCCAGGCAAATAAAAGACCCGGCAGTATCGCATTCCTCTTGAGATAGCCCGTGACACTGGGAGCCAGTTCTAAAGCCTTCATTGCAATTGGAAATTAGTGGTACACACCTTCCTCCGTCCTCAAGAGGTAGCCAGTAACATTGGTAGGTACCGGGGCCTTCTTGAGCAAAGATTTCTTTTGGAGCAAAAACTTGTATCAATAAAAAAAGGGCAGAAGCTAAAAACAACCTTTTCATAATTTTCAGTTTAGCACAAGGGAAAGAAGTGAGTATAGAGAACTTGCTATAATAAAAGACTGTGGGCATTCAAAATTCTCCCTCAGAGAGGGATCCCGCTTTGCGGGAAAAATTCAAAACTCTCCCGCGGAACGGGATAATATTTATTTTGGGGGTGGTTGTTTTGGCTTCCTTGCTATTCACTATTCACTGTTCACCGTCCATCGTTCACTGTCCACTGTTTAGTCTTGCCCGAGCCACCAATTGTCCTGAAACAGACTATGATTGTCAAATCACCGAGATTCAAAGGGAAAAAGATGCCTTGACTCCGGCCCATGAATACAACAAAAAAGAACTGGCCGATTTAAATAAACAGCTGGCAGGTTTGAAAAAAAGAATTCTTCTAATTTCCGATCAATTGGTAAAGGTAGGAGCAGATATTTTTCAGAGAGAAGAAGACCTGGCTTATGCCCAAGAGATTTTTGAAGAAAAAACCAACAATCATTATAAATTTATCAGGACTTATGACCCGATTTTTCCCTTTCTTTCTTCAACCAATGCCTCGCAAGCCTTCCGGGAGATAATCTTCCGTCAAAAGGCGGCCGGTGAAGACCGCAAAACAATGGAGAAATATGCCCAGGACATTCTTCAATTAAGAGAGGACAAAAAAGGCTTAGAAAAAAATCAGGCCAGTTTAGCATCAGTCCAAGGTAAAGTAGATGAAAGGGCGACTTTTCTCTCGGGCGAAGTAGAAAAAGTTGAGGTATATTTAGCCAGCCTGACTGCAAAACAGCAACAATTCATTGCCCGGAAATTGGGAAGCCTTAATTTGCCAACGACTTTGGGTGCCGGGCCCTTATATTGTGTTGACGACAGGAACTTAGAGCCGGGATTTAGGCCGGCCTTTGCCTTTTTCACCTATGGTATTCCCCACCGGGTGGGTATGAATCAATATGGAGCCTATGGCCGAGCAAAATCAGGCCAGTCTTATCAAGACATTCTTCGTACATACTTTGAAAGCATCTCTTTTGAAAAACGGCCCAACATAAATATAAAAGTTGCAGGACATGGGACAATGCCTTTAGAAACCTATCTTTTGGGAATCTATGAAATGCCTGATAGCTGGCCCATCGAGGCCCTCAAGGCCCAAGCAGTGGCGGCTCGCTCTTATGCTTTGGCTTATACCAACAATGGAGCCAACGAGATTTGCACTACCCAGAAGTGCCAGGTTTACAAAGGAGGCAATAAAGGAGGTAATTGGGAGGCGGCCGTTCACCAAACAGAGGGAGAGGTGGCTCTTCACGCTGGCCAGATAATTACCGCCTGGTATGCCTCGACCTCGGGTGGCTATACCTTTAGTTCCTCTGATGTGGGTTGGAGTTATCGACCCTGGACTAAAAGATTGAGAGATACGAATGGCGATGTGGCTAGTTTTTCCGACCTTCAACAGAAAGCCTATGATAAGGAATCTCCCTGTTTTTATGCGGCCCAGGGTTGGCGCAAGGAGTACGGGAAATCGGCTTGGTTGAAGTCAGAGGAAGTCGCCGATATTGTCAATGTCCTATTGTTGACCCAAACAGACCCCTCGACCCGCGAGCATTTATACCAAACAGATAAACCAAATCCAGCCGGGACCGATACCTGGAGCGCTGAACGGGTCAAACAGGAGTTGAACAATCGGGACATTGCTTCTTATAACAGTGTTTCAAATGTTTCCAGTTCCGGTGTTGATTGGGGGACTGGCAGAACAACAGGCATAACCGTTAGTGGCGATGCCGGTACAAAAACACTCGACGGTTCTCAATTCAAGGACTTTCTCAATCTCAGGGCTCCGGCCAATATCCAGATAGTTGGTCCGCTTTACGGAGTCGAAAAAAAGTAAGCGCTTATAAGTAGAGAACTGGTCTCTAGGTTAATTTCGTGCTTGGGTGTTATAATAAGAGCACTATGCCGGATATTTTTGTAGCCAAAAAAGAGAAAAAAATTAAGAAAAAATCCGCACCCAAGAAAAAGAAAACAAAAGCGGCCAAAAAAATTCCCAAGGCAGGGCAGCATCCCCTGGCGGCCTATGTCGAATTTCCTACTAAGGTAAGTTTCGAAACCCAGAAAAAAGAAGAAAAAGTAGTTCTGCTTTTACGCCGCCATCCGATTACTAATTTGCCCTGGATAATAATTGCTCTCTTTATGCTTTTTGCACCCGGATTGTTAAGTCTCTTTCCGGTTTTCAGTTTTTTGCCGGCAAGATTTCAGCTCATTGCTGTAATCGGTTGGTATCTGGGATGCACGGCCTTCATATTAGAGAATTTTTTAATCTGGTTTTTTAATGTCAATATTATTACCGACGAAAGGATTATTGATATAGATTTTTACAACCTTATTTATAAAGAAGTTTCTGATGCCAAGATAGATAAGATTCAAGATGTTACCTACAAGATGGGCGGGGTTGTCAGAACTATTTTTAATTACGGAGATGTTTTAGTCCAGACCGCGGCAGAAGTGCCAAATTTTGATTTTTTGGCAGTTCCAAGACCCAACCGTGTGGCCAAAAGATTACAAGAATTGATAATTGAAGAAGAAAAGGAAAAATTGGAGGGAAGAGTTAGATGATTGATACCTTGCCTATATTAAATATTTCAATTTGGCAGATTGCCAAGATTTTTGTTCTTTTTTGTCTCGGACTTTATTTGGTTTTTGCCTATGTTATTATTCGGCAGGTTCAACTGATGATTAACACTTTGGAAATGGGCTCTGAAGATTTAATTAAAACACTTGCCCTTACTCATTTCTTTTTTGCCCTGGGAGTATTTATTCTTGCTCTGATAATACTGTGAAGTTTATTCTTGCTTCAGCAAAATTAACCGGTAGTCCTGACTCTTCCGGATGGGCCCAGGTCCACGAATATGAGCCGGAGGATAAGGAGAAATTGGCCCTCCGAGGAAAACTTTTTGCTGTTATTAGCATGAAGACAGATGTTGAAAAAGACCCAACATCTCAAGAGGGAGGGATGGATACTGTCATAGCTGGTCGGGAAATTCTGGCCCGGCTCCACGAGGAATATTTCGGTAATACAGAAGCCGGTCCTTTTAATGCTCTTAAGGAGGCAGTGAACAAGGTAGTCAGTCAATTTTCCGCTCCCAAAAGCAAAATAGGAATTGGAGCAGTTGTTTATTTGGAAGATGCACTTTATGTGGTTGTTGTCGGAGGGGTTCAGGCATGGCTTTTAAGGGGTGGAATGTTGGCCAAGATACTTGAAAGTAAGGGGGAAAAGGCTGTTTGCGCCTCTGGCTATCCTCAAGCTAAAGATGTTTTCCTTTTAGGAACAAAGGTCTTTTTTGAGATACTCACAGAGGGAATTATTAAGGCTGCCCTAGAAGCCCCGACTCCGGCAGCAAGCATGGAAATTCTCAGTCCAATTGTTCATTCTGAGGATAATTTGGGAGCCTTGGGTGCTGGGGTGATTAAGTTTGAGAAGTCAGATACAGGCCAAGTTTTAAGGTTGGCCCAAGAGAAACGGATGTCTTTCAAAAAGAGATATCCTTATTTTGTTAAAAACCTGAAGCGATTTATCAGGGTTTTACCGGAAAGAAAAATTTTTATCAAGCCTGATGCTCGGACTCTTGAGATGGAGCAAAAAAGAAAAACAGCGGTTTCTGTCGGGCTGATTTTACTTTTCCTTTTGGCAATAAGCATATTTTTGGGAGTAAGACAGAGAAGGATTAAGCAGGAGAAAGCTAGATACGAATCAAAACTGAGCCAGGCACAACATGAATTTACCGAGGCTCAGTCCTTGGTTTCTTTAAATCCAGGCCGGGCGCGAGAGTTGTTAATTAGTGCCAGAGAAATTACCTTGGCTTTAAAAGAGGAAGGTATAAAAGATGCCAACTTGGATCTTCTCTTGAGGGATATTGGCGCCAACATGGCCCAAATCACCGGAATTTACCAGGTCGAGCCGGATCTTTTTCTTGACCTTTCTATTTTAAGTAAAGGTTTGAAGGGAGACGATTTGGTTTTGTCAAAAGAGAAGATGTTAATTTTAGACCAGGAAGGAGAAAGGCTAGTTGGTGTTCAGATAAACAACAAACGGACAGAGGTTCTTGCCGGGCCCGATCTTTTATCAAAACCCTTGTTTGCCTTGGTCTATTCGGATCGTAATTTCGTGGTTTCCGAGAAAGGGGTTTGGGAAGTGAACGAAGAAGCAAGGCTTTTACTCGAAGCCGATTGGCAAGGAGAGATTCTCCCCTATATTTATGGCGGAAATGTTTATGTCTTGGACAAGCAAAAATCTCTTATCTGGCGCTATCCCGGTCTTACTCAAGCAGCTGGTGGAGGCTTTGCCGCTAAACAAAATTGGCTTGGCCCGGGTGTCAAGCCTGATTTGAGTGACGTTCTCTCTTGGACAATAGATGGCTCTATTTGGATTTTAAACAGAGGTGGTAGGATTATGAAGTTTTCCCACGGCAAACAGGACTCCTTTTCTGTTTCTGGTTTGGGAACCTCTTTAATTAGTGTTCTCGATATCTATACCAACGAGGAATTATCTGCTATCTATCTATTAGATCCGGAAAATTCTCGAATAGTTGTTTTTAGTAAGGATGGTCAATTTAGAGCCGAATATGTTAACGACAAGATTCATGAGGCAAAACAGCTGGTGGTTTCTGAGAAAGATAAAAAAATAATCATCTTAGAAGATTCAAAACTTTACTCTATTAAAGTGGAACATTTGTAATAGAATAGTCGATTATGCGAGTGATTAACAAAAGAGCAAGATTTAATTACCGGCTAATAGATGAACTTGAAACAGGAATAAGTCTTACAGGTAAAGAAGTGAAGGCAGTGAGAGCTGGCCTTGTTGACTTAACCAGTGCTCATGGAAAAATTTTGCGAGGAGAAGTTTATCTAGTGGGAGCGGTTATCAATGCTTCTCGGGCCCAAAACTACGACCCTTCGCGTAGTAGAAAACTACTTTTGCATAAAAAGGAGATTGTTTCCCTTCAGAACAAAATGAAACAAAAAAAGTTGACTCTTGTGCCTACTGCAATGTATACTAGGGGACGTTTAATTAAGTTGAAGCTAGCTTTAGCTAAAATTAAGCGCAAATTCGAGAAAAAAGAGACAATTAAGAAACGAGATATAGAGAGAGAAATCGAAAAAGAATTAAGGGGACGTCAATAGGTTTCGACGAAAAGCACCTTTAAAAGATTGCAAGCAGACTTTGGTCTAGAGTCTTAAAAAAAGGCCGAACAAAACAAGCGTCAACGAAAAAAGTTACGCTCCCCAATACGCAGTAGCTTAATTGGGGTGTTCACCGACTTGTTTCTCGACCGAGCCGGATGGGCATAAACCAGTCGAGATGTAAGATATAGCATGACTTAAGGCCATATCTTAAGATTTTTAAGTCTTACTCTGAATTATCCGGCCAACTGGTAAAATTTAGAGGAAATACTAAAGTTGGCAAAGCTTGTAGAGATTTTTTAAAGAACTTATTCGGACGAGGGTTCGATTCCCTCCGTCTCCACCAAGAAAAATTATGCCATCCCGCACATTAGTGCGGGTTTTTGTGTGCACAATGAGTTTATGGGGTTCTTGGATTTTATTTTTCCACGAACTTGTTTAGGCTGTGGTGCTTCTGGCAAATATCTTTGTAGTCAGTGTATCCAAAAAATCAAGAAAGCTCCGGAAATCTGTTCCTACTGTGGTAGTTATTCATTTCGGGGTGCGACCCATCAATCTTGTAAAAGACCTTTGGGTTTGGATGGAGCTTTTTCTGCTTGGAATTATGAAGGAGTGATGAGAAAGGCAATTTTGGCTCTCAAATATAAATTTGCTTCGGAAATTGCCAAGGAGCTGGCAGCAATACTTGCAAATGAGCTCAGGAAAAGGCCGCTTCAATTGACTAAAGCGGTGCTTGTTCCTATTCCTCTACATAGACAAAGAAAACTTTGGCGAGGCTTTAATCAAACAGAGGAAATCGGAAAACTGGTTGCCGAGAAAATGGGCTGGAAGTTTGAGAAAAATCTTATCTTAAGACAGGTTGATACCCTACCTCAGGTTCAATTAAAGAAAGAGAAGCGCAAATCGAATGTCCGCGGCGCCTTTTCTCTAAACCCCACTCACCAATCACCGGTTCTTTTTGATGATGTTTGGACAACTGGTCCAACCCTTAAAGAAGCGGCCAAAGTTTTAAAAACCTGTTTTCGCAGGCTGGAAAAAGGAACTGGAAAGGTTTGGAGCCTGACTCTGACTCGTTAAAGGCGGTGAGGGTGGGATTCGAACCCACGGTCCCGATATAATCGGAACACTCGCTTTCCAGGCGAGCCCGTTCGACCACTCCGGCACCTCACCACATTTCGACAAATTCTTAAAACGGTCGAGGCTTTTGTCTTTCTAATTTTTTTAAAACCTCTTTAGCCTGCCTGAGCATTAATTTGTCTCGCTTATTGGCCAATTTTCTTACAGCTTTGCCATATTCTAGCCAGGCACAGTCAGTATATCCAATAACTTCACTACCACTTATTTGGACTACTAGATAATAAAGACATCTTTGTGGTACGACTTTGTTGTTAATTTTTACAACCCCACCCGACCGTCCCGCTTCTTCTAAAACTTTTACTTCCATTGCTCCCTGTTCGCCCATTGTCCGTATTGCGGTCCGCGCCGTTGACTCTGTTTTTCTTGCTGCTGCTTTGGGAATTTCCCATTTGCTGTCTTGGTTTTGTTTTACGATGAACCAAACAGTTTTACCCCTGAGTTTTTTGAAAACTATTGGGGCTGATAGTAAGAGTTGTTGGTTTCTCATAAGATTAAAGCGGAGGGTACAGGATTCGAACCTGTGCGGGTTTTCACCCACTGGTTTTCAAGACCAGCGCCTTAGACCACTCGGCCAACCCTCCAAGGTTCTGGTTTTTCCACAATAATTATTTTGCGGTGGGGACAGGATTCGAACCTGCGCGAGGGGATTAACCCTCAATGGTTTAGCAAACCATCGCCTTAGACCACTCGGCCACCCCACCAAACAGACTCAATTATAACAGATTTTAGGTTTGGAATGAAGCTTAAAATAAAGTATAATAAAATCCAAGATGGCTGCCAAAGAAGAGACATTACCTGTTGCCATCAGAAAAGAGACGGAAAGAGTCTTAATTAGTTGGATGGCACCAGCGAGGCCCTTTAAAAGAAGAAGCCGGGATTTCTATATCACCATAGTGGCTATTGCCATAGTTTTCGGACTAGTCCTTTTTTTTGTTGAAGGCTGGCTTCCTGTTATTCTTGTTATTTCTCTGGTTTTCCTGGTTTATGTTATGTCAAGCGTTGAGCCAGAGAGCATAGAGTATAAGATAAGCAATCAGGGAATAAAGGTTGCCGGTAAAAGGACTGATTGGCGAGCGATGACCAGGTTTTGGTTTAGTAAACGGTTGGGAGTAGACCTTTTGGTGATTGAAACTTGGAAACTGCCGGGAAGGTTAGAGGTTGTTATCAATCCGGAGTTAAAAAAGGAAATTACCAAGGAGATTTCCAGGTTTTTGCCCCATGAAGAGGTGCCGCCTTCTTTCCTAGATAAAGCCAGTAATTGGTTGAGCAAGAAATTGCCTTCTTAAGCCCTTGTAGCTTAACGGATAGAGCATTGGTTTGCGGAACCGAAGATACCAGTTCGATTCTGGTCAAGGGCACATTGGTGGGGTGCCGGAGTGGCCAAACGGGATGGTTTCGAAAACCATAGGGAGTAATCCCTTCGCGAGTTCGAATCTCGCCCCCACCGCCACAAACAAGTCAATTTCTTCAGTTTTTCTTCGGGTATATCTGATATAATGGATTAGGCAGAAAAGATGGCTGACCAAATAGAAGAAATTAAAGGCAAAATAGATATCGTTTCTTTGATTGGCGAATATATTGACCTGAAAAAAGCAGGCAGAAATTATAAAGCTCTCTGTCCTTTTCATTCTGAAAAAACACCTTCCTTTATGGTTTCTCCCGAGCTTCAGATTTTCAAATGTTTCGGTTGTGATGCTTCAGGAGACGCGATTGCCTTTTTGCAAAAGTATGAAGGGATGGATTTTCCAGAAGCCTTAAAATTTTTAGCCGATAGAGTGGGTGTTGAACTCAAGTCTACCTGGCAGAGGGGCAAGTCAGACAAAGAGAAACTTTATCGAATAAATGATCTGGCCTCGAAATTTTATCACTATCTTCTTCTCCAGCATTCAACAGGTAAGGCAGCCCTAAATTATCTTCTTTCTACCAGGGGATTGAAGATGAAAAGCATTAAAACTTTTGGGCTGGGTTTTGCTCCGGACAGTCCGCGAGCCTTGATTAAGTTTTTGAAAGAGAAAAAAGGATTTGATTTAAGAGATTTGGAGCAAGCAGGCGTGCTTAGTAGGGGACGAAGAGGTCTTTTAGATAGATTCAGGGACCGGGTAATTTTCCCTATTTCTGATCATCGAGGCAATGCTATTGCCCTGGCCGGCCGAGTCTTGCCCGAAAGAGAGAAATCCACCAGATGGCCGATATCGAAATACATAAATTCACCAGATACCCCTGTTTATCATAAGGGGAAAATGCTCTATGGTCTAAACATTACCCGGAGAGAGATTAAGAAAAAAGAAACTGTTGTTCTTGTTGAGGGAGAGTTTGATTTAATTTCCTCTTGGCAAGTGGGAGTTAAAAATGTTGTTGCCACCAAAGGCTCAGCTCTAAGTGAAGATCAATCAAGGTTGTTGTCTCGATTTGCGAGCGAAGCTATATTCGCTTTTGATTCCGATATTGCCGGCAATCTTGCTGCCAGGCGAGCCATTTCCGCTGCTGAAGCGATGGGTTTTGACATTAAGGTGGCCAAACTTGGTAAATACAAGGACCCGGATGATGCTGCCAGAGCAGACCCCAGTGGTTACAAAAAATCTCTCAAGTCTAGCGTTGGTGTTTGGGATTTTCTTATTGATTCGGTCATGGCAAAACATGATTCAAGAACAGGTACAGGCAAGGCAAAGATTAGTCGTGAACTGGTTCCGATCCTTGCTTCAATTTCAGACAAGATTGTCCAGGCCCACTACTTGAAAGTCTTTGCAGAAAAAATGCAAGTTTCCCCAGCGGTGGTTGCTGACCAGCTAGATAGAATTTCAAGAAAACAAAAGCAAGAGGAACCAGCATTATATGTTGGTCCAAAAAAGGAAGAAAAGGGTAGGCGTGAGCTTCTTGAAGAAAGGCTGCTAGCCTTAATTTTCCAGCTGGAGCCCGAATTTCTCTCTAAAAGAGTTTACTCTCAACTGATTTCAACCAATTTGGCTAAAAGGATATTAGAGGAATTTCGAGTCTATTCAAAAAAATATTCGAAATTTACTCTTTCTTCCTTTTCTCAGAAATTACCCAAAGAATTAGTTGAAGGATTTACAGAAATGATGCTCTTAAACACAGAGGAGCTAAAAAAGGAAAACAAAGAAGAGTTGCTCAAGGAAATCTCTTTGCTTAAACATGAACTGATGATATTGAATATTAAAGAACAATTGGCCTTAGAAGGAAAATTGATATCAAAATATGAAGTAGGAGGAGAAAAGAAAAAATTGAAACAGGCAGAGAAGAGGATTTCTAAGCTATCAGAGAAGCTCGCCAATTTGAAGAAAGGGAAAGCAAAGGTATAATGCAAATAGCAACGAGGAGTTATTATGTTTAGGAAAGCTACCCGAGAACTGATTAAAAAAGGACAGGGACAGGGTTTTCTGACCCAGGAGGAAATATTGGAGATCTTTTTTGATGCCGAGAAAAGAATTGATGAACTTGACCTTTTATACGAAAAGCTTTTAGGTGAGGGAATAGATGTTTTCGAATCGGTTACCCCGGAAGAGGTGGAGGAGAGCGAACAAGTACAAAAGACTTTTGAGAAGGAAATTGTCATACTTTCTCGGTTTGAGAAATCGGAATCTATTGACCCAGTGCGCCAATATTTGAAAGAAATAGGTCAATATCCTCTTTTGACTGCTGAAGAGGAAATAGAGCTTGCCAAGCGAGTTGAAAAAAGAGACAAACGGGCTAAGAGTAAATTAACAGAATCGAATTTAAGACTGGTTGTTTCAATTGCCAAAAAATACATTGGTAGGGGTCTTTCTTTTCTTGATCTTATTCAAGAGGGAAACCAGGGATTAATTCGAGCTGTAGAAAAATATGACTGGAGAAGAGGCTATAAATTTTCAACCTACGCTACCTGGTGGATACGCCAGGCGATTACTCGAGCAATAGCTGACCAGGCAAGGACAATAAGAATTCCGGTCCATATGGTAGAGACAATCAACAAGCTTTATAAGACCAGTCAGCGACTTATGCAGGACTTAGGCCGCGAGCCCACACCAGAGGAAATAGGTAAAGTATTGGAGATAACCGGTGACCGGGTGCGGGAGATTTTCAGGTTTTCTCAAGAGATAACCTCTCTTGAGGCCCCGGTGGGTGAGGATAGAGAAAGTCTTTTGGGAGATTTTATTCCAGATGACAGTCGGCCCACTCCGGTTGAGAGAGCATCAGAGCAGCTTTTAGAAGATAATCTCAAAGAGGTCTTGGAAACTCTTTCTGACCGTGAAGCAAGAGTTTTAAAACTGAGATTTGGTCTAGAAGGAGGCGATTCCATGACCTTAGAGCAGGTGGGTAAGGTTTTTGGAGTTACTCGCGAACGCATTCGTCAGATTGAGGCCAAGGCTTTACGCAGATTAAAACACCCAAGTAGAAGGAAAAAACTCCAAGACTATCTAGATTGACTAGGGTTTGAGGCAAGAGTTTGATATAATATGGAGGCTAGAGAACATTTTACATTTTGCACTTTGAATTTTGAATTGGTTATCATTCCCCGGTAGCTCAATGGTAGAGCGCTCGCCTGTTAAGCGAAGGGTTGCTGGTTCGAGTCCAGCCCGGGGAGCATAAGTGTACGATTCTGACATTTAACGAGGATATCAAAGGGTTTTTTGTAGGTAAAATCAATCTTTTTGTCCTTCAAGGTTAGGTTCTGAAATACAAAATTTAATAGCTCACTCTTTCGTTTATCACTTGCCTTGTTAAATAATTCTTTTGCTTTTTGAGACAGTTCTAAGTAGAGAATGGCTCTCTTAAACCATTTTTTGTCTAGGTTTTTGTATTTCTCGATTTCCTGTTCAAGTTCTTGCTTTTCCTGCTCATATTGGTCGTTTTTCTTGTCAAATTGGGCTTTTTTTATCTTTTGGTCTATATAGAGTTCTAGTAATCTATCTTGTTTAGGTTGTAGTTTTCCAAGGTGTCTGTTTAGGTTCTGTAATGATACATCCCTAATTTTTTGCTCCTCTTTAAGACCCTCTTTTAGCTCCTCTCGAAAAATTGGGCTAAGTTCTTCAGGCAAGCTGACCTTTTCTATTGCTTCTTCAAACACTCTCTGGAGATATTCGTGCTTAACCGAGCCCTGAGAACAACCGAAGCGATTTCTGGTGCAGTGATAGTAGATGTAGTGTAGATACAAAGGCTTTTTCATCTTTTTGATGGGTGTTTTACACTTAGGGCAACACCTTTTGTTCTTGTAGTGGAATTTGTTTTTACACTTGGGACAAATTAACTGAAACTTTTGCTCGGCAGTAATTCCTGCTCCACACTCACCGCATCGCATTTCCTCAAGCTTGAAAGGGAAATCATAGATTCGTTGAAAACGGTGACCTTTGGCTTTTAGCCTTTCTTGGACTCTTTGCCAAAGCTCGTAATCAATAATTGGTTTGTGGCTGCCTTTATGTAATTTTCCTTTCCACCTAAACCAACAGTAATAGAAGGGATTTGTTAGTATATTATGCCAAGCTCCTTTACCGACCTTGCCCCCTGGCTTTCTTTTAGTAGCCCTACTCCTAAAACCATTTTTGTAAGCCCATTCCACAATCCCGTCAATAGAAAGTCTACCCACGTCATAGAGCTCAAATGCCTTTTGGATTATCGGGGCCTTCGAGAAATCAACCTCTCTTTTATCTGATTCTTTGCCTGTTAGGGCAAAATACTCTTTCCTGGTTAAGTAACCAAGTGGGGGGACACTTGGAAAAAAACCTTGCTTAACCCTTTCCGCTTGCCCTTTTTTAGTTTCCTCACTGAGGTTGTCTATTTGCCATTTGGCCATAAGAGCTTGTAGGCCAAACATAGCGTGGCCTTGAGAATTGTTTTCAAACCTACCGGTGACACAGACTAAATCCAATTCTTTAACTCTCCATACATCGCATATTTGTCCTAAATCGTGCCAGTTTCTTGTTAGCCTGTCTGGCTTATGAGACAAAAGGCCGTACTGGCCAGTTGGGACTTGTCCTAGTATGCCCATCACTTCATTAAACAATGGCCTACCTGAGTCTTTAGCTGATTTCTTTTCAGAAAACCACTTGATAATTTTCAATCCTTCTTTTTTAGCAAAATCTTCAATTTGATGTTTTTGGGCAGCAAGACTTAATTCTTGCTTGTCCTCGGTATCGGTTGACTTTCTGATATAAGCAAGATATTTTTTGTTGTTCATATTTGTCATTATTTTTCTTTACTGAGTTGGTGTAAGTTGGTGTATATTTTGTGCCTGTTTCTGACTAATTCTTTCGCCTGCTTAGGCACAAAAATCTTATGTAACAGTTTTTTGGCCTCTCCCACCATCCCTGACATCCGCCTAACATTTCTTACTTAACCTTCTCTTATTCAGCTTTCTTAGTTTCCAAACTTTCTTTTTATATTTGTCGTTTTTTATAGAAATAGGTTTGTTCAGAAGTATCCCCTCATAATAGAATTTCTCATCCGCATTTTTCTGATAATCGCCTGAAAGCTGTTTTAGTAACCCTCGCCCTCTTTCCGTATGCTCGTCAAGAGCTTCTGATTGAATTTTTAGTTTCCAGCCCGCCTTTCTTTTCAAATCAATATAATCGCAGGCGTAGTCAATTTCTCTGGATTTTTTAGCCCTACAAAGATAGAGGACAGCCATAGCAGGATGAAATGTTTCTATGTAATACTTTTTATTCACCCTTTCATTTAATTGGGCTAAGGCGTTAATTAGGATTGGAGCTTGCGAGTCGGCAAGGCCAGCATCTTCAACAACAATGACGCTTAGCCTTCTCCAAAGGTAAGCAATATAGCGACCTTTAATTAGCTCCATCATCCAAAACAAAGCCTTTTCCTCTTGGCCTCTACGAATAGCTTTTTGGAGTGAACTGACTACCTCATCCAATTTATACCCACCCGGAGTTTTGAGTTCAAAAGCAGGCTTTCTATCCTTCTTTTTTCCGTTTTTCTTTGTTTGGCTTTCTGCCTTAGTTTGGTTTTTCATTTTAATCTCCTTTTTGGCCTTCTGAGATGCTCCTGAACGCTCTTTAGCAGCTTCAAGGTAGATGTTTATTGTTTTATCTCAAATGGCTCTTTTATCAGCTTATAATTTTTCTATCAGACTTTATTAGATTTTGGGACTGACAGTCTCAGCTAGGTTTATGAATGTGCAAAATAGCCTGATTTATGATATATTTTGAGCGTAACAGCCTGGCCTCATACGTCAAGTAAGGGTTCATTTGCCCCCGAAAGTTCCTTCTTAACTTTTTTAATCACTGTGTGCAGTTTTTCAATTATTTTGCTTGTTGGTAAATTCCCTATTTCATCCCAAATCCGGATGACTAATTCTTGGCTTTCGTTATTAAGTAATCTCAAGAGGTTGTCTGTATTTTTCATAAGTTGAATCTTCCGCCTCCATTTTCTGGCTTCTGATTTGGGAATATACATTTTCTTCAACTTTCTCTCTAATCTTTCGTCATAATCTCGGTAATACAGATAATAGGCTTTATGCCCTTTACCTCTGGTACAACGGCAATTTGATTTTCCGCATTTAACTTTTTCAAGCCTGATTATTCCTAGCTCTTTCGGTTTATACTCTCTAAATGCTAAATCGTAGGCCATACTACTAACTTTCAGAAAATACCCTCGCTTTTAAGTTTTTGATGCTATTGACAAAAGATTTGACCTCAACCTTTGCTTCTCCCAACCAGTAGCAATTAACCTTTTCCTCGCATCGCCCTTTGTTGTTAAACACAAACCAGAAAAAGTCTTTTTCGGGCTCAAGTCTCACCAGTTTTTCCGACAGAGACAAGAAACTGGCAAGATATAAATCTTTAGTTCTGTATTCGTTCTGTTTTGGCATTTTTGGTTTCCTTTTCAATCTTGTATAAAGTCACTAAAAAACCTCTGATATTCGCCGAAATCCCCCTGACTTCGTTGTCAGTAAGATTTCTCTGATACAGAGGTTCAAAGTATTGCTTGATTCGCTGCTGGTTTTTGGTAAGTTTGATGTCCATTTTCTCTGGGTTTTAATCTTTAATCCCAGATTAAGGCATTAAACTTCTTAATGTAATGGAGGTTTAATAGAAAGCTAAGTTTCCGCTTTTAAGAGGCTTGGAGTCTTTTTTCGTACTGCTTTACTGCCTTCCTGACCGTTTCTTTATACTTTTCAGGGTCAATGCCGCCTCTTTCTTTGTCTTCTGTGGCGATTTGCAGGTGAGTTTTCTCTTGTTTCTTTTTCCAATACCATTTCCTGTCCCTTTTTATATTGCTGATTGTATCGGGCGGTGCGTCTCCGTATGAGAGATAAACCCTATCAAAAGGTCTGATTTTCCTGATAGTCTTAACCTGGGTTTTGAACTCCCTAAAAGCAGCTTCTAACTCTTTCTTGGTGGTGTCTGCTGTTATATAAATAGCAAATCTTGTAGGTGTACCCACATCCATATCATTATCAACAGGACGCCAGTAGGCGGTTTCGTAGATTTTGTCATCAATATATCCGCTAATGATAGCCATATAGATAGCCCTGTCAAAGTTGGCTGTGAGCCTAAAGTGATTTCTTATTGGAGCAACATCTTTCCAGAAGCTATCGTATTGACCTTTTTTAACCATCCTGCTTGCCCATTCAAACTCCTGCTTTGGCTTAATAAGTCTAGTAATCTGCCACTTTTGCCTTAATCTGGTTACCTCTTTCAGAAAATCTTTTCTATCCACCAAGAAAGCAATATCGCAGTATTTCTTTTTATTCTTAATCTTTATCCTTACAGGTTCATATTTCATCTTCATCTAACTGGTATTTTATTGGATTAGAAGGATTTATTCAAAAATGGAGGTGTTCAAGGGAAAGTATCCGACAAAACAAAGCTAAGGAGCAGTCTTACTTTTTGAGCCAAAAATAGACAAGTTGCCTATTTGTAGTCTTCCACAATCATCTCGTAATTACCCAAAGAGTTAGAGTCGATATAGTATTCTCCCGAGCCATAAAAAATCGATTCATCCTTTACTGAGCCAGTTGTGTTCATAATCAGGTCTGACATAATCTCACTATCTGGTTTTTGCAAAAAAGCTTGGCATAAATCGCCAGTACAGTTGTATTTGATTTTGAATCTATCCCCAGTAATTGTGAATGGTTCAGATTTTTTAGCCCCATTGCCCTTGAAGGTAAAAACTGGTTGGTATTCTTTGGTGGCTTCTTTACTTTTTTGTGAGACTTCGGTTTCAGTCGTTGGACTGGTATTTGATTGTTTTTCTCCACCACTGCCTGCCAATAAGCCAATGACTATAAAAACAGCCAATATGATACCTGCTATTTTTAGAACTTTTTTCACTTTTCTTCTCACCTCCTTTCGTTTTGGTTTGTTTGGTGAAAATATAACAGATTTACCGTCAAAAGTCTATGTTTACTGCGTTGTCGTTTTCTGAGGATTGGTAAACAATAGATTCACAATGCTATCCAAAAAAGCCTTCGCGGAGAAAGTTGGAAAAAATATAAAACGATTGAGAGAAAAAAGGGGGCTATCACAGGAGGAATTAGCTCACAAAGCTGGACTTTACCGAACTTACATGGGTCACTTAGAAAACGCCAGATATTCCCCCAGTGCTTATATTTTGTATAAACTAGCTAAGATTTTGAAAATAAAGATTTCGGAGTTTTTTTCTTAACGAAGTCAATTTTAGGATGCTTGAGTTGTTTTTTGAATCATTTCTAAATTCTTTAGTAATTGTTTGAGGATGGATTTTTCAAAGAACTCAAAAGCTGGTTTATCTTTTGTCGTAAGCAAGTATCTTGCGGCTTTACTAGAAACTCTTAGGTGATGATATTTTGCCCTTATAGATGGAAATCTTTTAGCAATCAGGGTTTCCCTAAAGGCGTGCATGCTTTTATCTATGTCTAATGAGGCCATAGTTGACCGGTGGCGATTATAACAGTCATCAGTATGCAATATTTCTGGGATACGGGTGAATGCAGCTTCAACGAAATGAAGAGCAGCATAAAAAGCACAAGTAATAGACCAATCTATAAAATCTGTCTTGGAAAGTTGTTTTGAGAGTTTCTTATTGTGCTCCGCTTGAGCATTATGCGTAGATAAACTTGACATTTTGGTAATCAAATGATTTTGCTGGGTGCAGATAGTCATTAAATTCAGTTGACTCCTCTCTTTTTTTAACTGATAAATTTTCTTGTATTGCTCTGGTGAATATCAGTCTGTCTTCCTGGGGATTTATTAGGTTATTACTTTCAGGATAATATGGAATATATTCAAAACTGATTAGTTTTTCTGAGAATGAGTCTTTAACAGGAAATTCTGCTTCATTAAAAATTTTGTCCATCAAATTGTAGTTATAGTGCTCAACATCTAATATGACCTTGACGGTTGTTAATTCTTCATTATGACTAATATAAATTTCTCTTATTTGTTCAAAATTTTTCAACCTGCGTGCTATTTTTAATTCTAATTGCTCTTCCGGTGTTGTTGGGTAATCTGACATAAGAGTAAAATCTTGTAAAGGCTGGTTAAAAGCTAAATAGCTTTGTGGTGGTGAGGCTGTGAAGTAAATAACTTGATTCATTTGTTGTTCACTTTGTGTCCCTAAGGAGATAAGGGCGGATTCTTCACAGGAGGCATTTATTGACTTTACTTCTATCGATGCCCCAGGAGATGCGTTTTCTTCATCAATAAACTTCCTTTGTAGTGAGGCAAGTAAGTAAGTATCATTTAATTTAGAGGTAGCTTCAAAACTGCTATTTATTGTGTTCATTTTAACTATAGTCCGAGACTGGCGAGAGTACTTTTTACCGATAATTCAAAGGCGTTACTAAAAAATGCCATCGCTTTTGGAAAATCAATTTTGTATTTAATTGTTTTTAATGTATTGATGTCTGATATTACTAAAAACAATCCTTTTTCTTTATTTCCTTCTTTTGAAATTAGCCTTATCCAGTTATTTGTTTTGAAATCTCCAATTTTTTCAATAAATAATCTATGTATCTGTAGTTCGGTTGAGGCGTCTTTCGGATTACTAAGATAATTTTTCTTTAGGAGTTCTATTCCGTTGATAGATTGGCTGACTTTGTATTTTGTAACTAATCCTAGTCTATTGCTGGTCATTGAAAATCTAGTAAAGGTAATTTTGGCTAGTCTTTGGACAACCTTAAAGAAATCTTCTTTTGTTTTCTCAAGCGGCTTTTTCTCATCTGTTTCTTTATAGCTTAAATCAAGCCTATTGGCAGCGATATTACAAGTTAGGTTTTTGTCTTTGCTAATTAAAATTATTCTTGGTATTTCTAAAGGTGCATCATCTGGTATTGGAAGGGTAGTTGGTGTTCCATTGAGTTTTGGAGATAGTCCTTTTTGTATTAAACTAGCTACACTTAACCTGTTTGATAAATCTATATTCCCGAGGAAAAAAGCAGCCTGAATGGATTGTGTAGAGAATGGTATTTTCATAAAATCTAAATTAGACAAATATATTATAACAGAAGGTAAAATTAATTTCTTTTTACACCATTAAACTAGTCCGAACTTCGTCTACGATGGGGAGCCGAACTTTTTTGGCCTCAGATTTTACTACCCTCAGCAGGACGTTAAAACCCATGCTAGACTTGTTCAGACCTTTATAATGTTGTGAACAAACCAAGACCCAACAAGGCAGAGAAAAAGTTTTTGAATTTAGCATACAACAAGTTTTACGACATTTTTGATGAGATTGCCAATGACTCCTTTTGGAAGAAAAGTGATTATTACAGATTATGTAAAATTAAAGAAGCCTTTTCTTTGTATTCCGAACTTCTTAATTATCCACCAATAGGTTGGTTTATAGAGCAATTAAAGGAGAACCGTCCCCCAATGGAGGCAGAGATAGGTGGTGAACTATTTCGTTTTGTCAGAAATGTTATGGTTCACTTTCCCTTATTTGAAGGCTGGAATGAAATTTGGATAGATAAAGATATTGTAAATTGGCACAAAAAAGGATTGTCCATTGATAGGTTTCTTAAAAAATACGATGGACATAAAGTGGTTAAATATAGAATTTGGGAAGCAGCAAAAAAGAAAATGACTTATATAAGTATAAAATTTCCTAAAAGCTACAAAAAGGGCAAGAAGGTTTACCTAAGGGATGTTATTGAAGAAAAAGATGGAATTTGGTTTTCGGTAGTTTTTATGAAAAAAATCCTGGACCCTCAAATTGAACAATGATGGAAACTGGCTTCTTATAACAATTCAGAAGGGCGATATTTATTCATTCCTGGGTTTGGCCATATTTCCCCAATGAATACCCGTTCACTTGAAACACTATAAAACATTACTGCCGAAAATGGATAGTTTTTAGAATTGAAACGCTTGGAAATTATTTCCCAATCCACAAAACTGACATCCTCAGGAATTATTAGCAACTTTGTGTTTGTTTTTGTGTACCGCCGAGGTATTTCCTTGTTAAGGTATTCTAAAAGAGTTTCTGTTATGTCTCCCTTTTTATGTTTTCTAAAGCGTTTTAATTGAAACGCAATACCTTTGGAAGTTTTCCTGTCCATATATTTTATTTTTCCTGGGCTTATTACAACATCTATTGGAGTATTAGAGTCGGTATATCTTCTCAAAATCTCTCTAATTAACAACAGATTCGCCTTTCCTTTATCTGGTATGTCTCTCGCATATTTATCTTTTAGCTTAAATCCTATTAGGGTATCGGTTTTCCACAATTTACGGTAGAAACCACTTAATAGTAAACTTATTATTAATTCGTAGTTTTGGGAATCAGACTTTATGTTAACTTTTTTTAATAATGCCTTTAAAGTTCGTCTCTTAATAAAAAATGTCTCCACAAGACCTATTATATTAGATGTTGTGAAGATAAAAGGTTCTGACTTCATCCACGATAAGATTTCGTGCTTTATGTAGAAAGAAAATTACGCTGATAATCTGGATGAAGAATTAGAAACGGGCTTGGTACTTCTGTGTAATGCCTGATGAAATAGTTTCTGTATTTATATATATTAGGGAGCTAGCTTCAGAAAACCTATTTAGCGGGCTTTATTTGGTAGAATAGAAGTATGAGAGTTGGGTTGGTGATTGCTAAAGATGAGAAAGATTTATCTGAACTGAGAAAGTTCGTTCTTGAAACAAAAGAGGTAGATTTGTTTCTTTTCCCCGAGGGATATTTAGATGCAGCCCAGCTTGATGAAGCATCGGAAATCGTGGCAAGGTCAAGTAAGTGGCTTGTAACTAGCTATTCTGATGAAAGAAAAAAGAGAAAAATTGAGGTGGGAGTTGTATTTAATAGGAGAGGTAAAATAGTTGGCAAGCACGCTAAGACGACTTTAACCCGAGATGAGATAAAAAAGGGTTACGTCTCGGGCAAAAGTATTGAAATTATCAAAACAGAATTTGGGAAAATAGGAATCTGTGTTTGTTACGAGATGCATTTTCCTGAAATAGCTCGGGAATACAAACTCCAAGGTGCAAGAGCGATTTTCAACCCCGTCGGGACAGGAATGTATAACGAGGAACAATATAGGCTTTGGGCTTCGTTGGGTAAAACCAGAGCTTATGAAAATGGAGTTTACACCTTTGGCTGCAGCCACCTTAGCGATGCGATTCCAATAGCCTACGCTTATGATAAAGATGGAATTGAGCTACTAAAAGCAAGGGCTGTAAATAAGCTCTTTATACTTAATGTTCCTGTTGAGGAGATGACGAGGAAAGATGATAGGTGTAGTTTGATAACCAAAAGAACTCCCAAGCTTTATAAAAACCTTTCTAGGTAACTAAACTAGTTCGAACTTCGTCCACGATAGAGTAACTTCAAGCTCAATTTGATGGGCTTTCTGATTTTTAATTTTCGCTAGCGATGATGTTTTGGTAGAATTAACATATGAGTACTACAATAGATTGTCTTAGAACCAGGAGGAGTATCAGGGTTTATAAACCAGACCCAATCCCCAAAGAGATTTTAAAGAAAATCTTCGAGGCGGCAGAACATGCACCTTCTTCTAAAAATACCAGACCTTGGGAATACTATGTTTTAACCGGGAAAGAAAAAGACCATATTTGCGATATAGTTGTTGAAGAATATCCCAAGAGAAAAGGCCCTTTCAGGAAGCGAGAAGAGTATGCACCCGCTAAATCCGTTAGCGATGATAGAAATATTGATGATTTTCGGACTGCCAGAATAATGACGAATATCGGCAGTACAGTCTTTATTCGTCAGGCTCCAGCTCTGGTTTTAGTATTCAATAAGGCTCCATACACTGCCGGAGAGCAAGATGTCATCGATGAAGCAGGAAAAGAGGCGCTTTTGGCCTATTGCGTTGAAATTCAAGGCGTGGCGGCTTTTATTTATAGCCTTTTATTGGCCGCTCACGAACTTGGCTTGGGTGGTTGCTGGATTGCCGATATCAATTTCTGTCGGGACAAAATCAAAAAATACATTGGCACAGACAACGATTTGGTTGCAGGCGTGGTTTTGGGCTATCCTGAAACTAAGGTTCCCCCTAAGAAAATTTCTTTGGATGAGCGAAAATTAGCTTCCTGGAAGAAGAAATAGTTTCTGACCTTGCCCATCAGGTGGAGCTAGCTTCAGAAGCCCAGTTTCCTGGGCTTTTTTGGTTTGTGGTAGAATATTGCCAGCATGCTTTCAGATATTTCTCCTCTTATTAGCAAGGTAAGCGAGGGGCAGAACCTAACAGCAGCGGAGACAGAAAGGGCTCTTGATACTGTTATTGAAGAAGACAAAGAGGGATGGTTTGCTTGGTCACTTCTTCTTGCACTCCATACCAAAGGGGAAACAGGAGATGAGTTCCTAGGATTTTGCAAGAGCTATGTAAAACGCCTTCCTAAACTTAACCCAAAAATTGACATTGATAACACCACTGACACTTCTGGGACCGGAGGAGATAAGTTAAAGACCTTCAATATTAGCACGACGGCCTCTGTGGTGCTTGCTGGAGCAGGTGTCACAGTAGCCAAACAAGCGTTTTTTGCTGTCACGGGATTCTCTGGGAGTGCTGAGATATTCGGGGCATTTGGAGTGGATGTCTTAAAAATAAGACTTCAACAAGTGGAAAAGACTCTGGAGACGATTGGGATTTGTCCATATCTTAAAGAAGTTTTAGTTGAGAAAACTGGTCTTGAGAATCTGATGGTCACAAAAAAAGTCTCGGATATGGGGCTAAAGCTAGTTTCTCCTCTCCATATTGTTGCCAATGTAGTCGCACCAATTAAAATGAAAAGGAGAGTTTACGGTTGCACTTGGAGAAAATATTTGCCTGTTTTAGCTGAGCTTTTTCAAAAGCTGGGATACACAAAGGGAATGGTCGTTCATGGCGTGGACGGAATCGATGAGATGTCAAATATTGGCAAGACAGAGATTGTAGAGTATACAGCAAAAAGGACAAAGGCCTACAAACTTAGCCCAGCTGACTTAGGAATTAGAAAAGCAAAATTTGAGGATATTAAAGCCATTAGCAAAGAGCGAAATGTGATTGACTTCTTACGAATCCTTTACGGGAAAGAGAAAAGTCCCAGAAGAGATATTGTTCTTGCCAACACCGCTGCTTCTTTATATGTTATGGGTAAGGTTAAAAACTTGAGTGAGGGGGTGGCGATGGCAGGAGAAGTTATAGACGAGGGGTTAGCCTTTAAGAAATTAGAACAACTAGTAAAAGCTTTAGGAGATGAAAAGCAGCTTGAGAATTGGAAGAAGAAAGCTGGTTTAGCTTCAAACTAGTCCGAACTTCCTCAGCACCATTCACTTCGTTCAGGTACGGGGCAGGCGTCCACGATAAGACCTCGTGCTTTATGCAGGAAGAAAACTGTGTTGATATTCTGGGTGAAGAATTAAATATGGGCATGGTACTTCTGTATAGTGCTTAATGAAATAGTTTCTGTATTTATATATATTAGGGAGCCCTGAATAAAAAGAGCCTATGTATGACTCTTTTTTATTTACTTTGCCTGTTTCCCTCCCTGTATCCAAAAATCTCAACCGATCCAAAGTCATCCGGGTTTCAAGAGGAAGATATTCTTACAAGAAATAATCTCCAGGCTTGACGTCTTTAATATTTTTGTTATAATACCTCTAATTTAATAATCAGGGAGGGATGGACAATTGCTGCCCATCCTTTTTGATTATTAAAGACCAATTTTTTCAAGTAAAGTGGAAGGCTTTTAACGGCAAAGCGCCAAATAAGGCCTGACACAATGCTTTTAAAATATTCAGTTTTAGTCCCGAATCGTCGGGAGCACCTTAACAAGTAAATAATGGATAAGAAATAGCGCCGTTGTCCCTCTGTGATAAAAACCCTGAGTTCTATTAGTGAAGGAGTTATCAGCCAGTCACCTGTGTCCTGAGAGAAATCAAAGGACTCCTGAGGTGACCCAGTTGTGTGTCAATTTGACACCGACAAAAAAGATAAGGAGAGAGAAAATGAACTGGGTTATTAACATCATCTTTTGCCTGATCACAGCGGTAAACTTCACTTTATATGCCTTGGCATTCCGTAAGGTTGGTCCAGCCGAAATATCATTTAACTATGTTTTTTCGGTTTTGACTAATCCTTTCTTTGTCTTGGCCCTGGTGATGGCACTGCTCGGCTCAATCCTCCGGATGGCAGTATTTACTGCCTTTGGGGTAATGCGCTCAGCTGTCGTTTCTGAGATGACAGTGGTCTTTACGCTGGTGTTAGCTTTCTTGGTTTTTCAGGAAAAGCTTGACCTACGCTTCTTCGTAGGAACAGGCTTCATCCTGATCGGTGTCTACCTCCTCAGCTAAACCAGGTTTTCTCCGCAGAGTCAAACGCAAATCTACTGAAAGGAGAGAGTGTGATGAAAATCCTGTTGGTATCCAACTTCATTCCTGGTGGGAGGCCTGTCAGCGAATATTGTTACTACTTGGTTGAGGCACTCAGAAAAATTGACGAGATAGCAGAAATCACGGTGTTAGCGGATATTGTTCAAGGAAAGCCTCCAATTACGAGAGATGGAAAAGTTACTATCCGGAGGTGCTGGGAGTTTAATTCGCACCTCACGCCGTGGAGGGTGGCAAAAACCATCAGGTCGCTTAACCCTGAAATCTGCTGGTTCAACATCACTCTTGGTAGCTTTGGTATGACGACAGCCAACTTTGCAGGTCTCTTGTCGCCACTAATTGTAGAACGGCTGCTCGGCATACCGTGTTTGATCACCCTCCATAACATTGTTGATCTAACTGATACTCGGGAAACGAAGTTTCGTGGAGGAAAACTAACAATTCTTGGAGCAAGGATTGCAACTAGGATCTTGTGTAAGGCAAGCCTGGTTTCCGTTCTTCTTCCAGAATACGAACCAATCTTAAGGAGAAGATATGGTGCCATGGATGTCAAGATCGTTCCTCTCGGGACCCTGGGTCAACCCATAAACTGGCCGTATAATTCTGAGACAAAGCGCATCCTCAGTCTCGGTATATTTGGGACCCACAAGAGGCTCGAAACCACACTTGAAGCGATGGAAAGTCTGTACGCAGGAGATCCTACTATAAAACTGACCATAGTGGGAGGATCCAATGTCCATAACCCAGACTATCTCGCAAAACTCCAGCAAAAATTCAGGTCACTTCCGAATGTCGATTTTGTAGGATACGTTCCAGAGGATTGTGTCGCTGATGTTTTTAGGGAATGCAGGGCTGTGATTTTACCCTACCAAACAATTGGAGGCGAATCGGCTACCCTCATCCAGGCAGGGATGTACGCAAGACCAATCCTTGTATCCGACCTACCTTTGTTTCGTCGCAAGGCAGAGGATGGGTATATTCTCAACTTCTTCGACGTCAATGATCCTGAAAGTATCAAGGAGGCAATCCTGGCCCTACTTCGGCAAGACCAAGAAACACTAGCCAGGCAAGGTAAACAAAACTTTCGGGCTGCGACATCCTATCCGATGAGTGAAGTTGCTCAAATCTACGTAGACTTGATTGAGGAAATCCTTAACAAGAAAGAAGGAGGTGTGTGATGGACAGGCGGCTTATAATAGCCATTTCCGTAATTACCCTCTTGAACCTCCCCCTAATGGCTAGCCTCTTTTTCGACAACAACTGGGACAGTGAAACCCACCTCTTCTTTGCGGATCATTACCGTAGAGATTGGTTTGATCCCTGGGAGGAAAAGTGGTATGGCGGCTTTTGGGTTTATAGCTATCCGCCGTTAACCCATCAGCTAATCGCTATCTTTTCCCTTCCCTTCGGGTTAGAGGTGGGATACAAATTGGTTCAAGGCCTTTCTCTCTCAGCTTTCCCTTTAGCTGTGTGGTTACTTGCCAAGGAGGTGGTAGGTAAGAAGTATGCAGGATGGGCTGCCTTACTCAGTACGGGGGTGGCGGGCGTCTATGTCATTCTTTACACGTTCGGACAGCTTCCCGCCTTCTTGGCCCTGGTGTTTGTCTTGATAGCAGGAACTTTTCTCGCCCGTTATCTAAAATCGGGTGGGTTAATTCCGCTATTCGGGTGGTTCTTCTTTACAGGAACGACTGCTGCAACACACCATCACACTGCTTTTGTAATGCTGCCAATGCTGGCAAGTGTTTTAGCTCTTCAAAACTGGATTACCAAGCCATTCAGCTTTTCAAGATTCCTGTTTCGGCCAGCAATAGCTGCACTGCTGTTCGTCTTCGTGGTAGCAGTAGCCATCGCCCCATTCTGGTGGTGGTTCTCCACCCAAAGCCTACCCCAAGCCGAGATACCCCATCCCACTCGGGAAAATATCTTCAGAGTCTGCCGTGAGTCACGGATGTTCTTCTGGGATATGTATGGAGGCATCCTGGTTTTACTGCCTGTTGGATTCTGGGTTACAGTTCGTCGGCGAGACCTATGGCCACTAGGAATCTTCATTGTTTTCTTGGGAATACTAGGGCTAGGGGGACTCACCATCGTACCAGAGGTGGTTTTCCAGAGATGGTGGAGGGTGTTCACCTATGAACGGTTTCCCTTGTGGGCTGCTGTTCTCAGCCTGATACCAATCAGTGTTTGGGTAGGAAACTTGGAAAGGCGCGGCATTTGGCGATACACCACAATCTCTCTCTCATTACTTCTAGCAATAGGGACAATGAGGGCAATCTCATTCCCATTAGATAATGATGACCTCTTACCAAAACCGCTAAAGAGGTGGGAGGAGACAGAGATAGTCAAATTCCTAGAGGTTGATGGTCATTCCCAATGGAACTACGTCACTTTTGGACTAGGAGAATCGCAACTTGCTCGACTTTCCAGACTTACTTCTGCTCGAACCATAGATGGTTTCTTCCACCAGGCCCGCTGGAGAGTAGAACAGAGAGAATCTGGTGTTGGAACGATCGACAGCTCTCCTTGGGCGGGGGAGGAAAGCTATAGCCTTCTTTTCCCAATTCTCCAACGTCCCTGGGAGTGGAGTCTCAGGTGGGCTATAGTCGCTAATTCATGGGCAGAGGAGCACTTACGAAATTCCGGCTGGTCACTCCTTCGCCCTGCTGATTGGTCACTCCTTCACCCTATTGGCTCCGACGATTCATATAAACTAGGAGACCCGGCTTACAGTCTAGTCACGGTCTGGGAAGCACCAAATGAAGTACCTATCCCGGAGGTTGAACCAGGCCAACAAGTAGGTCCGCCCTACTACCCACAAAGTAGTCCTGTCAAGCAATTCGTCAAACAATTCCTGCCTTACTTGTGGGGTTTGGTACCTCTGTTTCTTCTAGTCGGAGGACTTTGGGTAATGTACTGGGAAGTGTGGAATCAAAAAACTGAATAGTGAGAAATAAAGATCACGATTCGCCGTAGGCGAAATTTGCTGTTCTCACCAGCAAGTACCGAAAGGTTAAAGTGATCTTGTTCCGTCAAAAAACCCACCCTAAAGGTGGGTTTTTTGTTTCAGACTATTGATATTTTTTAGTGTCCTCAACAACCAGGATGTGGTAGGAGATAGTACGTTTATTTTACAAGCCCGCCGCAAATGCAAGTCCTTGCACGCTTCAGAAAGCCCAACTGCTCCAATCCCACATCGGAATTGGTTGACATTTTGTATAAGCGAGAAATCAGAGGTGACAAACCAAAACCAGGACACGAGCAGGATATTGCCAATCTAAGATTGATTACTCATGCTAGAGAAGTTGAAGCTAGGCTTGCAGAATAAGTCCTTTAGGGGGAGCCATCTTTCGCCAGGGCTTCAGAGTGGCAAGCCACGCATTTTTTGGCCTCAAATTTTATTACTCCAAATAAGATGATAGAACCTGATATAATTTTCTCAATGAAAATAGGTGTTGTTGGTAGCATGCAGTACACAGAAGAAATGATGGGATTCCGTGATGAGTTGGCTAAATTGGGCCATGATGCCTTTTTAACAAACTTGGCCACGCCTTTTGTTGGGAAAGGCAATGAGGAAAAAGAAAAAATAAAAATACACCAAAAGCAAAACATGGATGCCATACGAGAATTTTGGAATTTAATGCAAGGTGCGGATGCGATTTTAGTTGTGAACCTGGATAAGCATGGAATCAAGAATTACATTGGTGGAAACACTCTCATGGAAATAGGATTTGCTCATGTTCTTGATCAGAAGATATTCTTACTCAATCCCATACCAGACATTCCTTATTACAAAACTGAAATCGAAGCCGTAAAGCCTATTATTATCGACGGAGATTTAAGCAAAATTAAATAGAAAACTAGTCCGAACTTCCCACCAAATTAGGTTTTTTTGGTTTGGTAGAATAAAGATGTGAAACTAGCAGAGTATAGAAAGACCTTAACTGGGCCCTTGAAGCAAGCAACTTTATGCTTTTTGATTAGAGAAGGTGGAGTGTTGTTGGCAATGAAAAAGCGGGGCTTTGGGAAAGGAAGATGGAATGGGCTTGGTGGAAAACCTGAGCAAAATGAAACAATAAAGAAAGCTGCAATCAGGGAAACACAGGAAGAGATTGGTGTTACTCCCGTTTCCCTCCGTAAAGTGGCAAAATTAGATTTTTATACCCCCAACAATCCTGAGTGGAATCAACAAGTCATCGTGTTTTTGGTCGATAAATGGAAAGGAGAGCCAAAAGAATCCGAAGAAATGGCCCCTCAATGGTTTAAAATGGAAGATATCCCCTTTGATTCTATGTGGGCTTGCGATTCCCACTGGCTACCTAAAGTCTTAGAGGGGAAGACTCTTACGGCCGAGTTTATGTTTGACGAAAACGACGAGATTTTGGAAATGGCAATCCACGAGGGAGAGCAAAATCTTATTAACCAGACGTAGGGGAGCCAAGCTTGGCGAGGGCGTAAAAAGCAATTTTGTCAAGAAAATGCCCTGGGTGCTATAGTTAAAAGCATGAGAAAAGCAAGGAAACTTCATCCTAAATAACTCCGTCTGAATTGTATTCTCAAACGCCTTAGTAATCTTGGAAATACTAGTTCTAACAATCCCGCTGAGCGGGGCAGGTCTCAGGGCTGGGGAGCCAGTTTGTTTTAATAAAAACCCAAATTATAGGGTTCATATGAAAAAATGAAAAAGAAAAATTTATGTTGCTGGTATAATAAAAACTCGGCTATGAAAAGAGCCTGATGGAACTGTCGATGAGAATTTAAAATGAAAGAAAGACAGGAAGAGTCATCGGAAGGAATAGCGCAGCCTGGTGAAAAATGCCACAAACTGAATTGATAAAAGAAATAGAGGAAAGGAAGAGAGAGAGGAATGCGGTTATTCTAGCACACGTCTATCAAATAGATGACATTCAACGGATAGCTGATTTTACTGGAGATTCTCTAGACTTAAGTAGAAAAGCTATCGATACAGATGCTGAGGTGATTGTTTTTTGTGGAGCACGTTTTATGGCTGAAACAGCTGCGATACTCAATCCTTACAAAACAGTTCTTTTACCAGATGAAGATGCGGGTTGTCCTTTAGCAGATATGATTACAGTAGAAGAACTACGAGCTAAAAGAAAAGAATATCCCAATGCGGCAGTTGTCAGTTATGTGAATTCTTCGGCTGCTGTTAAAGCAGAGAGCGATATTTGCTGCACATCATCTAACGCTGTCAAAGTCGTTGATTCATTAGAAGAGGAGCAAGTTATATTTGTTCCGGATAGGAACTTGGGAAGGTATGTTGCTAGTCAAACAGATAAGGATATTGTTTTATGGGATGGATTTTGTTATGTGCACAATAACAATATTAGGGTTGAAGATATCGAACGAATGAAACTACATCATCCTGAAGCAAAAGTTATGGTTCATCCTGAATGCCAACCTGAAGTCATTGACCTGGCAGATTATGTTGGTAGTACTGCACAGATGTTAAAATATGCTTCTGAAACTCCTGCTGAAGAATATATCGTTGGAACAGAAAGGGGTTTGCTTTATAGATTGCGACAAGAGAACCCCGATAAAAAATCCTATTCACCCTCAGGGGGTATCATTTGTGAAGATATGAAAAAGATAACTTTAGAAAAAGTAGCAAAATCTTTAGAAAACATGTTATACAAGGTTGAAGTTCCGATGGAGATAAGCAAGAAAGCAAAAAGAGCTCTAGATAGAATGTTGGAGATTTAAAATGGAAGAAAGACGAAGCCAGTCACCAAAGAAAGTAGTCAATTCTGGGATAAAAGAAAATGTGGTGAGTTTATTGAAAGAATTGCCAGAGGGAGTTGAGTTAGTCGCAGCAGCAAAAGAAAGAAAACCGGAAGAAATTTTGGAAGCAGTTAAAGCGGGAGTGAGAATTATCGGCGAAAATTATATTGGGGAGGCAAAAAGAGTATATGCAGTAGTAGGCAAGGAAGCAAAATGGCATTTTATTGGGCTTCCTGAAAGACAGAAACATGGTTTTCTAAGGCCAAGTGTTCTGAAAATGTTTGACATGATAGAGACCATTGGCTCTTTTGAGATAGCAAAGGCAGTTAATGAAAAATGTGCCTCAATTGGTAAAGTGATGCCAATATTGGTCGAAATAAATAGCGGCAAAGAACCTCAGAAATATGGTGTATTACCAGAGAGTACAGTAGAGCTGGTAGAAAAGATATCTCAACTCCGTAACATAAAGGTGGTGGGGTTGATGACAATGGGGCCTCGTGTTGGTAATCCAGAGGAGGCAAGGCCTTATTTTGTGGCAACAAGGGAGATATTTGATGGGCTGGAGAAGCTTGATTGGCCCAATGTAAGGATGAAATATCTTTCAATGGGAATGTCGAACTCGTGGAGAATTGCCGTTCAGGAGGGAGCCAATATGGTGAGAATAGGGACGGGGATATTTGGTAAAAGAGATTAGAGAAAATAGTTCTCCTTCTTATTGGAACTTCTTTATCTTTGTAAATAGAGTTAAAGGGATAGTTAAATCTTGAAGTTTGTGTCCACAATTAGCTCTCTCTCCTCTCCAGTTAAGGAAGGTTGAGGCTTTCCGCCTGTTGTTAAGCATGTATCTGCTGTGGCTTGGTGATGGAAAGCCTCTTTTTGTTCTTGGGTCAGCCTTGGTTGGTCTATATCAAGAAGTACTTTTAGCTCTAGTAATCTTTCTCTATCTTCTTCTGTCCAACTGCGAGAGTTTGTTTGTTTTCTGGTAAGCTCAAGGTATTCTTGGTATTCTTCACTGAGAGCCTCTTCTATTGTTAGTGCTTGTAATGATTCAGACATATCTTTTGGAATTATAGCATAGCAGAATATTTTCTGGTATCGTCCACGACAGGATAGTTAAATTGAAAATTTTCGCCAAAAGTATTCTTTTCTTGTCACGAGCTCAAAATTCAGCTATAATATGAGCCAGAAGAGCTTGCCTTCTTTGTGTATCCTATATTGTCCACTTGCGATGGATTTTAGAAAGGGGTAGCTTGGTGGCCTCAATGAAAAACAATACACCATTAAAGGTTGGTGATAAGATAGTTGACTTTGGTCAAGTTTATAGAATTTTTAAAATTGAAAAGAGAAAGAACACCGAGGGTAAAAGAGAAAAGGTTATCTCTTTCAAGCCATTTTTTAGAAATCGACAGAATAAAGGTTTAGTTTGTTCCATTCCTATAAAAAATATCAGCCTGACCAATATTAGAAGGCCAATTTCTAAGAGGAAATTGAAAGAATTATTAAAGAGGCTCTCAAAAAAACCAGAGACTAAAAAACCAATTAACACCAAAAAGGCAAGAAATACGCTGAACCTAAATGGGGTTCAAAAAGCAGCCCAAGTTTTAAAAAGAATCTGGTTGGATAAAAATGATGGATCAACAAACCTTACTAAAGCCAAAAGAGACATTCTTGATTTATCAATGAAAAGGTTAGTGGAAGAAGTTGCTTTTGTTTTTGGCATTTCTGTTGCCCAGGCGAGGAAAAAAATTAAAAGAAGATTAAAAAGGTTAGGAAATGAACAAAACAAAGCTTAACACTAACAGTGCCCAGCTTTTCTGCCTAAAGGATTTAATAAAACTTACTGTGAAATGACTCCTAAGGAGAAATATTCAATGTTGGATGCTAGAACCTGATATAATTCAGATTGATGAGCGAAATTACTTTGTCTCAAAAAGCTAAAAACATAAAACCAGGGATATATGAGCATTACAAAAAGCACAGATACCAAGTTCTTGGTGTTGTGATTCACAGCGAAACTTTAGAGGAACTGGTCTTGTATAAAGCTCTGTATGGCAAAAAACTAACTTGGATAAGACCTTTGAACATGTTTTTTGAAGAGGTTGAAGTAGGGGGCGTAAAACAGCCAAGGTTTAAATTGATTAAAGAGACAAAAAAGCCTTTATAGGAATTCTCGCTATTTTAGATGAGATTGTGTAGACTGATTCTAATGGAAGGCCTTGATCAGCAGCTAACCCAGTTTTTCTCTAATCCTCAACTTTTCTTACCATTATTAATCTGGAATATCTTTTGGAAGGGTTTTGCTTTGTGGAAAGCGAGCCAGAAAAGGCAACTTGTCTGGTTTGTTATTTTATTGTTGGTCAATAGCTTGGGGTTACTGGAGATTGCCTATATATTCTTCCTCAATCGCTGGGACATTGATGGAGGAAAGTTATTAAGCTTTTTAGAGAAAAAGTTTAGTAAATCGAAAAGTTAAGATGAAGAAAATAGTACCCATTTCAATAATTGTTCTGTCTTTGTTTGTTCTACCGTCTATTGTTTTAGCCCAAGGTCAAGCCAAAGGACAACCTAAATCAGTCAGTTCTAGAAGCGAAATTGCTAGACAGCATATGAGTGTGGTGGCTGAAACAGTTGAAGAGCTACTGACTACTCAAGGAGCCAAAGGTGGCATTGGCCAGCAAATAAGCGAAGTGGCCAGACAACAACAGCAAGCCCAGGAAGATATTGAGGAGCAGGTAGATAAACTGGAGGCAAGGCGGGGCTTGATGAAAAAGCTGTTCGGTCCTGATTACAAAGCAATTAAGAATCTTAACCGGCAAATGGGGCGGAATCAGCTAAGAATTCAGCAATTGGAACAGCTACAAACTCAAGTTACTAATCAAGCCGACCAAACTCAGATTCAAGGAACAGTTCAAGCCATGGTTGAGCAAAATACTGTCTTACAAGAGCAAGTTCGAGCTGAAGAACAAGTAGGCAGTCTTTTTGGCTGGCTATTTAAACTGCTTGCAGGGTAAAGCAAATCAGTTAGCCCGGGGAGCTAATTTGTTTTTTTTGAGATTTAGTGTTACAATCTTTTTGTAAAAGATTTACTTTTGGCAGTTATGCTTCAAAGAAATCTTCAAAATAAAGATAAAGGTGGTGAGAATTAATTGAATAAAAAACTTTACGTAGGCAACTTAGATTATTCTGTTACCCAAGATCAGTTAAAAGAACATTTTGCTCAAGCAGGTAGTGTGGTTGATGTAGCAGTGATTACGGATAGATATTCAGGAAGAGGTAAGGGTTTTGGTTTTGTTGAAATGGCTACTGAGGAAGAGGCAAAAAAGGCAATAGAAATGTTTAATGAAAAAGATTTTGGTGGAAGAAATATTGTTGTCAACGAAGCTCGTCCAAAAAGAGAGTAAAAAGCAGCGGGGTGAATAGAAACTTAAAAATTCGATTTAGACTCGTGAGAGGTTTATTTTCCCTTTGCGCCTTTCGCTCCTGAACGGTAAAGGCGGTGCAGGTTATGTTTTGACGCTGCCTTACGGACTAGGGCTCTATAATCTTTATAAGAATAATAAAAAGGAACCAATAAACCACCTCTTTTAATAAACTCTCGCTGTTTTTTTAACTGGGGGTTGATGATTCCAGGAGGGAGGACAAGGATATATGCTAACAGACCTTGGTAGAGGCATCTTTCCCAGAAAAATTCTTCGATAGGAGCAAGAGATTTTCCAATTTGGCCAGGATTGAGCACGGATTGTATACCACTGCTGCGCTTAACGACCCCTTTTCTTGATCGGTCACTGGGGTACCTATGGATCATTTTAACTTCCCAAACCGTCGGTATGCCTCCAATAATGGTTATCAAATCGTATTCTGTCTGAGGACGACTTGTTTCTTTAGAATAGGCTATTAGATACCCGTTTTGTTCTTTAAATATAAATCCTTGGGTTCTAGCTTCGTCGAGAATAGGGTCAACAACTACTTTTATGTCTCCAGTATATTCTTTCAATATTCTTTCAAGATGAACTTCTGCCAGGATTCCTGGCAGATCTTTAGATTGCCAGAGTCTCTGCCTTCTATAATCTTCTTGGAGAAGAGCTATTGTCGCGTCCATTTTAAAAGGAGCCGTTCGGACAAACTCGGCTATTTGTCGCAACTGAGGAGTTTGGGCCAATTGAAGTGCATCTTTTTTAGGTTGTAAGACTGGTTCTTGAGATAGTATTTCTATGTTCACTCTTTAATTATAGGCTATTTT
Source organism: uncultured Gammaproteobacteria bacterium (assembly GCA_964583685.1). GTDB lineage: Bacteria > Patescibacteriota > Microgenomatia > UBA8517 > UBA8517 > CAZOVJ01. The sequence continues at coordinate 274,215 of CAZOVJ010000002.1, forward strand.
TCTAGCTTTCTCAATGTAAAATCGTTTCACAGGTCGAACGAATATCCTATAAGATTGAATTTGGGATATTTTGTGGTATTATTTAGCCGCGAGAAACTGTTTTGATTTGTGATGGTTGAAATATTGAGAGCAGCACCAATTGAGGGTAAGTATAAAAGAGGTGAACGTAGGGCTAAGCAGGAGCAAACACTGGGTTTGTTACTCCAGGTAAATCCTCTTACCATGGATGAGATCTTGACAAAGGTTCATACTCAACTTGTGAGGCTGTTAGTCGTTACACCAGGGAGGACAGATAAAAGCCCAAGGGAAAAGATAGAGATGGTACTGAGGGCCTTTGGCAATACTGATTCTGCGGTGGCTAAGGAATATGAGGCAACTCGTAATTCGCTACGAAGGTATAGGAGAGATGTGGTGGTTGCTTTGGCTTTTGTTTTGTCTCAAGGTTCCTACTCTATTGACGGCTTGATTCACTTGAGTCCAGAGGAAGAGCATAGATTTGATCGATTAGTTGAGATTCAACGAAGATCTGAATTAATTGAGCGTAAACTGAACAATGAGCAAGTTTCAGAGACCCTGGCTGATTTTCCCCATGTTAGGGAGCTGTTGAGGGCTTACCAAGAATATGGAGATGTAAACCCCCTTCTTAGAGAGGCAGGAATAGATATGAAGAAAAGGGAGAAACGTTATGCTAATGACGCGGTGAAAGCTTATTTATTTGGACAGACAAGACGGGGAAGCAAAAGAGAAAATGAGGGGGTTGAAGGGGTTCGTTTATGGGCAAGGAGGCTTGTCTTAGGCAGATGGTACAAGAATGGAACAGATTATCGGGGACGCGAAATTGGCTCAAAAAAAATTTCTTTGGCGGCGGCCGCTATCATCTCTCGTCCTTTAGAAAACCCAGACCGTAAACTATGGATGGCTTACCATGGTGCTAGCAGGTTCTTTGAAAAGATTTTGGAAAAAGAGTTTCTTAGCCTGAGAGATGACCCAGGTCCGATATTTAAGGAATTTTTCCCATTGAAAGATAGCACTGGGGAATTAAAGAGCTTTGAGGATGTTGATGTAGCCAGCTCGTATCGTGTTTATGCTGATTATCACTTAGTACCCGGGAGTCTAAGGGACTTAATAAAATCAGTTGTCGATGGAGGTAGTCGTACAAACTTAGGAAGATCACTTCCAAATGGGGAGTTTTATTCTGAAAGTGAAATTAATAGATGGATGAGGTCAGGGCTCATGTTAGTTGAACGCTGTTTATTGTTGTGGGAAGTGCCAAGTAATCGAGTAAAGTTTTTTCCTAAGGGCCAGGGGGAGAACCTAAGGGAGGCCAAAAGGGAAATTTTACAGGTTAATTAAGACATGAGGCGGAAATCTGCTAAGATATAGAAAGTGAAAATCTTTTCTAAAAACATAAACCCTTCTTTGGCCTTCATTGCTTTTTTGCAGGCACTGAGTTTGGCTGTTTATTGCTGCCTGGTGGGGATGCTGATTTGGCGGGGCAATAGATGGTTTGGCCCGATAACAACTTTTTGGGGACCAGTTCTTTTTTTGGTTCTTTTTGTTGCCTCGGCCTTGGTTTGTAGCCTCTTAGTGCTGGGCTATCCGATTATTCTGTTCTGGGAAAAGAAGCAAACGATCCGTGCTTTGAGGTTGGTTGTCTGCACCACTTGTTGGCTAATATTTTTCACCTTTCTTATTATTCTGACCCTTATTTCTTGCTAAAGGGATGAAAAAAATAACAACAACATTTTGCTTATTAATGGTTATTTTCGTAGCAATCACAAGTGCCATTTTCATTCCAGCTCCTGTTTCTATAAAGCAGAACCTTTTTCCTTTAATGGCCTTTCTCTCGATTGCTTATTTTTTATTGGGTATCAGCTTGGTTTTTTTAACCTTAAAGGAAAAGGTGAAGGGGAGGCTCAAAAAATTTTTGCTATTGACCGGAGCTTGCGCAACAGGATTTTTACCCAGTGTCTTGTTCCACAATTTCCTTTATGGCCTAAGTGTGCTGAGTGCTGAAGTTATTTTACTCCACAATTTACTGGAAGTTCTTCATGCCGCATTTTTTATCATAGCCATCCTTGCCTGCCCCCTGGGTTTTTTGATTGGCGCCGTGGCGAGCGTGGTCTTGTTTTTCAGGAAAAGAAAAAAATAATTCTTTAGCTAACCAGATGTGGTATAAATTAAAGAGAGAAAAGAGGTGAGAGAATGAAAAAGATTTTTCCAATTGTGGCTATTGTCGTTGTTGGCCTATTGGCTGTTGGAGCTTGGTTGATTTTTGGTCAAGGGAAGTCTGTTTCTGGACCGGCCGAGCTGTTGGTAGGAAAAAAAGAGGAAACCCTTACAGGCAGCCTTAAAGATTTAATTACTCGTGGTATATCAATGAAGTGTAGTTTCAAGAATGAGAGTCTTTCTGGCACCGCTTATCTTAAGGGCCAGAAATATTACGCTGAGATTAGCCAAGAGGGAAAGCAGGGTTTTATTATCATGAAGGATAATTGCATGTGGACATGGGATAAGGACAGTGCCCAGGGAGTGAAAATGTGCTTTCAGCCAAGCGAAGTAGAAGGAGAGGATGTTTGGGAACAAGCAGACCAGACAGGGCAGGGTTCGCCAGAGGGCGAATATACTTGTCAGGCCGCTGTCGTTTCTGATTTGAAATTCAATCCTCCGACCAATGTAGAGTTCATGGATATGAGCCAAGGTTTGCCTAGCTTGCCGAGTCAGGGCCTCCCTGCCGGCTTCTAGCCGAACATCAAAATTTCAGGCTTGAAGATAAGTAAAATGCCGATAATGGCCATGAGGACGCCACCAATTAGGTGAGAAGCGCGGCTGTACTTGGTGCTGATTCCTGTTATTTCTAGGGTGATCATGGCAACAAAAAAGACAAATAAGTCATCAAGCATGAAGACGAAAATATAAAGCAACATATAGAGATAATAGTGCCATTTAGAAAGATGGCTTAAACTTAAAATCTGGGTAAAGACAACCGGCAAGCCGGCAGAACATATCAGCTCTATCAGATTGACAGCAAAAGCCAAAACAATTATTCCCCCAAGGGCGAGTAAAAACTGCCTGCGGAGGGTATTTTTTTTCAGTTCTTCAAAGACCCTCTGCCTTTTTCCTTGACCTGTTATCTTGCAACTGCTTGCCTTGTTGACAAAGTATTCCCTTAAATTGTAAACGCCTCCACCTAGAGCTACCAGGCCAACAACAATTCTCACCCAGATAATAAAACCTAGAAATAAAAGCAGATTGAGCCAAGAGGCCATAAAGAGGAAGTAGACAAAGGCAGAAGTAACAATAAAAGCAGTTCCTAGAACCCACCTTCTCTTTTTATCTTTCATGGCCAAAAGAAGAGTGATTAAAAACAAAAGGGTCCACATGGCACAGGGATTAAACCCATCCAGTCCTCCCAGAATTACTGTCAATATTGGCAAAGATAGATTTTTAGTTTCTATTTCGCCAAAAATCGGCAGTCGAATTTTTTCTAAAGGGATGGGGTTTTCGGCCATCTGGGCCTTCACTGCCGGGTTAAGATTCTTTGGTCCAAGCAAGCCTTTGACAACATCATTACAGCCATTTTGGGCAGCGCACTGAATTGCCCGCTCTATCAAGCTACCAGTAATTTCTTCGTCATACCAGCCAACAAAATATTGTTCGCCAATGACAGTAAAGGGAACACCGGAAACATCAGTCTTGAGTTTTTTACCGGTTTCTATTAAGAGTTGCCGATTTTCATTGTTTTCCCAAACCTCAAAATCATGTATTTGAACATAAGGATATTTGGCCTCCAATTTTCTCAGAAACGGTTTTTCCTCCTCACAGCGAGGGCAGGCCACGCTCCAAAAGAAATAGATGTTTACCTCCCCTTGGGGTTCGTTTTGAGCCAGGGCAAAAGAAGAGGGGATGGCAAAGAAAGCAAGCAGGCTTAGTAGTAATAGAAATTTTTTAATCATTACGGAGTAAATTGTAGCACTATGTATTACAATATGTATGAAGTGACTAAGAAATTTTGGAGAGGTTTTTAAATGTATCCGGAAATTTTAAAAATAACAAAAGAAGATATCTTGAGAATATTGATGGAGACAAAGAAGAAGTCTAGTCTCAAACAGATAGAATCAGAGGCCAAGGCTCCTCGCTCAATTTTATCTCAGGCCCTTGAAGAACTGGCCGCTGAAAATTTAGTTGAGATTAAGAAGGGTCTTATTGGTCTGACTAGGTCGGGTAAAAAGCTGGCAGGAGAGCTTCTTAAAAAACACCTTTTAATTGAGAGCTATTTTAGGCAAAAAAGAGGGGAAAAAGAGGCTCATCAGGTCGCCCACCTCCTTGAACACTATATTTCGGGAGAAGTTATCAGAAATATAAAAAAATTATCGACGCTTAAGGAGAAGGGTGTTTCCTTAATAGAATTCAAACAAAAAAATGGCTTAATCACTGATATTATTTTGGGTATTAGATTGTTTGAAAGAATTATCAGTATGGGGATATTTCCAGGAGAAAAAATAAAAATAATAAATGAAATTCCGAATGGTGTTGTTATCGAAGTAAAAAATAAAAAATTTGTTTTGGCTAAAGAGATAGCAAAAGAAATTAGAGTCTTAGAATATGAAAAATCTTAAAATACTTTTAATTGGACAGCCGAATGTGGGCAAGTCCTCATTACTTAATGCACTAGTCGGTCCGAGAGTTACCGTATCCAATTATCCTGGTACCACTGTTGAGGTAACTAGGGCCAAAAAGAAAATTAATATAACAGAAATTGAGTTTATAGATACTCCAGGGATATACTCGATTTCTGATAGAAGTGAAGAAGAAAAAGTTACTGAAAAGGCTTTGTTTGAAGAAGATAAAGATGCGACAATAACAATTGCTGACACAACTTCTCTGGAAAGAAGTTTTTATATGGTCTTGCAAATATTAGAGGCTCAGGTACCTACTGTTTTAGCTTTAAATTTTGTAGAAGATGCTAAAAAGAGAGGGATAGAAATTGATTACGAAAAACTAGGGAAAATTCTTGGTGTTCCTGTTATTTCCTTAAATCCTTTAACAAAAAAAGGGATAGACAAACTTTTAGATGCAGTTTTAAAAATTAAAAAAATACCAAAGCGGACTTTTACTATTGGATATGATGATGATATAGAAAAGGCAATAAATAAAATATCATCACAGATCAAAGAAACTTCTATACCAAAAAGATTTGTTGCCTTAAGAGTTTTGGAAGGAGATGAAGATTTTCATAAATATTTGAAGGACGAGAGAGTAATTGGAGATGTTAGAGAAAGCTTAAAAGAAGACCATCCAAAAGTTGCAGAGGATATATCCATAACCAGATATGGCACAGCCTCATTTATAGTAGAAAAAGTTACTCAAATGACTTCTTTAAAAAAAGAAAAAATTTTGCAGGAGAAAGTAGACAACATTTTATTACATAGGATTTGGAGTCCGTTTATAACTGTCTTATTCTTTTTAGCTATCTTTGGTACTTTGTTATTTCTTGGCAATTTAATACAAAGTGTTCTCATGGGCTTGACAGAAAGCTTTTTATCTTCTTTTGGCACAGCGGAACACTCTATTATTGCTATGGTATTAGTTCAAGGTTTAACCGGACTTGCAGCAGGTGTTTCCATCGCCTTACCTTATGTTTTCTTGTTTTATTTGCTTTTAGGTTTATTAGAAGACATAGGGCTTCTTTCAAGATTTATTGTTAACGCAGAAAGATTTTTGAAAAAATTAGGTTTACCCGGGAAATCATTTATTCCTTTAGCATTAGGCTTGGGTTGTACTGCACCAGCAATTAGAGCTACCAGAGTCTTGTCATCTAAAAAAGAGCAATTTCATACTGCCTCTTTATTTGCTTTTGTACCTTGTTCCTCAAGAATTGCCATCATTATGGGGATAGTAGGATTTTATGGAGGTATAAAGTTGGCTTTTTCTGTTTTCGCTACTTTAGTCATTGCTGGCTTGATCTGGGCTTTTGGAATAAAAAAAGTTATTCATCTGAAAAAAGAACCTTTACTTTTGGAATTGCCTCCTTATAGGAAGCCTTTGCTTAAAAATGTTCTTGCTAAAAGCTGGATTAGAATGAAAGATTTTGTCTATATAGTTATGCCCCTGTTGGCAATTGGAGGAATAGCCTATGGAATTTTGGATATATTAGGTCTTACCAATATTATAGTAGAACCTCTTTCACCAATCACTACTTGGTTAGGATTGCCTGCTGTAGCTATTATCCCCTTGGCATTTGGATTTTTGCAAAAAGATTTAACTGGAGCAATGCTTTTGTCGGTACTTGGCAGTAATATATCTTTAGCTTTAACCCCTCTTCAGATATATACATTTGGAGTGGCTGCCACCATTGGAATTCCATGCATAATTGCTTTGGGAATGTTGAGCAAAGAATTTGGGTTTAAAAAAGCGATTATCTTGACAATCACAACCATCGGCTATGGTTTTCTCTGGGCCGGCTTAAGCCAAAGAATAATTTCAATGGTCTGTTGCTGGTTTTGAGATTGGAGGAGATATAAAATAGATAATGATGAAGAGATTGCGCTTTTTATTTTTCGGTTTCCTTGGCCTAAGTTTTGGCTTCTTGCTCTTGGCATTGTTCAAAAATGATGCTTTGGCCGAGACCAAAGAGCCAACAGCCATTGTTTATTTTACTGGTGTTGGTTGCCCTCATTGTGCCAAAGTAGACTTGGCTTTATTGGCCGGTTGGACGAGGAAGTACCCGAATTTAATTGTTTTTGAGTACGAGATTTACCAGCAGCGGCAAAATGCTGGCTTGCTAGAAAATTACAATCAAGAATACCAATCAGGCTTGGGTATTCCTTTGGCAATTTTTGATAAAAGCAGTAGCATTAGAGGTGACAGGCCGATTTTGGATTCTTTTGAAAATGAATTGGAGAAGCAAGAAGGCAACCGCTTTCTCTTACGGGACGGCTCTCAAATTGCCTTTGAGAATTTAAATATCAATCTCTTACCAGGTTATCCGAAGATTTGGATGAATGATAGAATTGCTGTTAAAACCAAACCCACCATTCATAGCCCGGAAGGGGTTAGTCAGTTGGTTAAGGAGTTTTTAATTTCTGAAGACCCAAGGCAGGTTTTTGAAGGCCAGCCATACCAGCTTAAAGAGCCAGAAGCAATAGCCCTCTCTGGTTCTCAACAGGAATTTGGCAATGCAGCCCAATTGGATAGCTGGCTGCTTGAATGGAATGGTTTTCCCCTTGAAAAGGGGGCGGTAGAACAGCCCAGGGATATTGCTCAGCAAGAAAGTCCTGAGCTAGAAATGGAGAGGCAAGAGATTTCTTGGCCCAAGACAATCTCACTTGCCTTTGTTGACGCGGTTAACCCCTGCGCCCTGGCCGTGATGACAATGATGCTCTTGGCCATCATTACCTATAATCCTCAAGATAAGAAAAATATTATCCTGGTCGGCCTGGCTTTTACGCTGGCAGTTTTTCTGATGTATTTGTTTTATGGATTGGTGATTATCAGGTTTTTCAAAATAGTTCAGCTGATTACCAATGTTCGTTTAATACTTTATAAAATTCTGGCCATAGTGGCGATAATCTTGGGTAGCTTGCAGATTAAAGATTTCCTTAGATATAAACCCGGTAGTCTGGGAACAGAGATGCCTTTGGGTCTTAGGCCCAAGGTGAAAAAGATTATATCCGGTATTACCTCTCCCTTGGGGGCTTTTGGCGTTGGCTTGTTTGTGACTGTTTTTCTTTTGCCCTGCACCATTGGGCCTTACATCATCCTTGGGGGTATGCTTTCATTTTCAGAAAGCCTGAAAACCCTTCCTTATCTCTTGCTCTACAATTTCATTTTTATTCTGCCCATGTTGCTGATAACAGCCTTGGTTTACTTGGGTATTAGTAAAATTGATGATGTTTCGGCCTGGAAAGATAAAAATGTTAAAATACTTCATCTTATCGCCGGATTAATTATCATTTGCCTGGGAGTGGCCATGCTTTTTGGTTGGGTTTAATATAAGTTAAAGAAGATGAATAAGATAAAACTCTTGAACTCTTTTGTTTTCTTGGCTTTTTTGTTTCTTATTTTTATTCAGCCGATTTGGGCCCAAGATAAAAAAGTAGAGTCCCTTGATGAGGAAATACTAGAGGGAAGGATTGTTGAGGTTTTAGAGGAAGGTGTTATCACCCGCGATGGTCAGGATTATCTTCAGCAAAAACTCAAAATTTTGATTACCAAGGGTTCTTTGGAAAAAGAATTTATAGTGGTTGATGTCGGCGATGTGCCCCTGGTTGGTCAACCTCGTTATAAAAAGGGAGATATGGTTTTAATCGAGGCAAGTTCTGATTTCCAAGGCAATAAAGTTTTTTATATTAGCGATTATCTTAGGAGAAAACCCCTGATTGCTCTATTTTTTATTTTTGTGATGATGACCTTCTTGGTTGGGGGCTGGCAGGGACTAAGCTCTCTTGTTGGTTTGTTTGTTTCCTTTTTGGTAATCTTTAAATTTATTCTTCCCAATATCTATGCAGGCCATAATCCGATTTTAATAGCCATTGCCGGTGCCTTAATTATTGTTTTGGCCACCTTTTATCTATCTCACGGCTTCAATAAAAAAACCACCATTGCTGTTATTGCTACTTTCATTTCTTTGTCCATCACCGGATTTTTGGCCATATTTTTTGTTGATTTCGCCAAACTTACAGGCTATGCCTCGGAAGAAGCTGCCTTTTTACAGGCAACCACGCAACAGGCCTTTAATATAAGAGGCCTGCTCCTGGCCGGAATTATTATCGGCACCCTAGGAGTTCTAGATGATGTGACTGTTTCCCAGGCAGCCATTGTCCAACAACTAAAAGAAGCAAACCCTAAAATTAGTGCCAAAAAGCTCTTCCTGAGAGCAATGCGTGTTGGCCGGGACCATATTGCTTCCATGGTCAATACCCTGATTTTGGTCTATGCCGGTGGGGCCTTGCCCCTGCTTTTGCTTTTTCTTGACAGTAGCCATTCTTTTTCTCAAGTTGTCAATTACGAAATTATTAGCGAAGAGATTATCCGGGCATTGGTTGGCAGCATAGGCTTGATTAGTGCAGTGCCGATTACCACTCTCTTGGCCAGTCAATTTAATAAAACTATAATAAAAGGTAAGGGATGAGATTTGTTGTTTCCACTCAAAAACGCTATCAATTGGTAGATATCACCGAGCAAGTAGAGGCAATTATTAGCCAAAGCAAAATTAAAGATGGGGTTTGTTTGCTTTTTGTTCCCCATTCAACCGCGGCCATTATTTTAACTGAAAATGAGTCAGGGCTTAAAAAGGACTTTTTAACGGTCATGGAAAAAATTGTTTCTGGCTTCGACTTTGAGCATGACAAGATTGACAATAATGCTGATTCTCATATTTTGGCTGGAATTTTAGGCCAGGAAAAAATCTTAGCCATTGAGAATGGCCGGCTTGTCCGTGGAACCTGGCAGCAAGCATTTTTGCTTGAACTTGACGGACCAAGGGAAAGAAAGATTATTGTTAAACTCATCAAAGGTTAATCAGTCTGTTTATGCTAGAATAAAAAAATACTAAGGGGGTGAGATTTGTTGAAAAGAAAAGACTGGGAGTTGGTTTCTCAAATTTTAATGGGAGGGGCAGTCATTGCTGTTACCCTTGCTGGCATAGGTTATTTGGGTACGGATATCTGGTTGGCCTCTACCCAGTGGCTCTTGGTGGCTGCTGTTCTGGCTCTTTTTGGCCTCTATTTAAGATTGGGATAAAAGTCTGCAGTAATTTTGCGGTAAATATGCGGAGATTTGACATGGACTAGAGAATTTGTTAATCTTCGCCCAAGATGAACAAAAGAGATATCTTCATCGGGTTGATAATCTTGGCCATTTTAGCAACAGTGGTTTATTGGCTTAGAAAACCAGGTCAGCCAACTCCAGAAATCCCGATGGCTCCAGCAGCTGAAGAGAAATTTGAGAGTGCCTTTAATCTTGAGATACCGGAGGATGTTGATAAGGCTATTTTAAAAGACGTGAGTGGGGGAATGGCCAGTGGTATTGCCACCAGAAGATTTGAAGATAATCAATTTTCCCATGCGGTCTTAGCGGATTTAGCTGACCCGGAAGCAGGCTCTTTTTATCAGGCCTGGTTGATTCGGGGTAAAGAAGGAGATTTGGATTTTGCTCAGCTTTCTACCGGAAAACTGAGGATAGCCAAGGGCGGCTGGCTGCTTGAATACCAATCAAAGACTAACTATTCTGACTATAATGATGTGCTTGTTAGCCTTGAAAAGATATTTGACCAGACCCCTGAGTCTCATATTCTTGAAGGCTCTTTCTGATAATTCTCCAATTTTTTTTGACAGCAGAGATTGAATAAGGTTATTTTATATTGATGGCCCAAAAAGGGATTATTTTTCTTTTGTCTTCAATTTTGTTTCTTGGAGCCCTATTTTTATTGGCCAAACCAGCTCAAGCAGCTCTTGTTGTTTTGGACAAAGAGGGGGCAATTGTCTGGAATGTTCTTTCCATGAAGGCTGAATCCGGATTAGAGATACCTAAAAGAGAATCTTTGGAAGTGAGAGAAATCGCTCTTCAGGATTTGCAGCCCTCGGCCGAGGCACAGGTTTCTCTAACAAGGAAAGACGGCAGGGTTTTTTTGAATGTTTCAAGCCAATCCGGGGAAAGGTTGGTAGATGTAACCGATTACCAAGATGAATTGATTAAAATTGAAGAAAGGGGAGAGATTCAGTCTATTAGTATCGCCAACATCGAGGACAAATTTGCCATAGGGCAGAAAAATGTTATTGCTCTAACAGAGTTTTCTATTAGTATAGATGCCAAGACAAGTGAGTTGTTGGCCTTAACACCTTCAGGTTCAAGATACATCGCTGTTCTTCCCTATGAAGCAGTAGCCAATGTTTTGAAAGCTAGAATTATGAGCAGATTGCTTTCTGATTCTGGAGAGATTGAATTAAAGGAAGGAAGTAAGGGTGAGCTGCACTATTTTATTCAGGGAGAGAAAGAAATTAATCTTTTTGATTTAATTTCTTTTCCAGTCGAGGTCAAGGCAGCTGTTTCTGCCTCCACTGGCCAGATACTGGAAGTTGAGCAGCCAACCTGGCTTAGGATATTGGGCTTTTTATTTGTTTAGAAAAGGGAGGGGGAAATTATGAAGATAGTTCTCTATACAACTACAACCTCTCCTTATGGCAAAATGCTTAAAGATTATTTTAAGACCCATAATTTTTCTTTTACAGAAAAGATGATTGACCAGGATGAGATGGCCCGCCAAGAGATGGCCCAAGAATCTGGTGGCTTTCTCGGTGTTCCCTTTACGGTTATTGTTAAAGATGATAATTCTAAAGAGAAAATAATCGGCTTTAATAAAGGAAAGATGAGTAAGGTCTTGGCAATAGGATGATAGTTATTAATTTTAAAACCTACCAACAGGCTTCTGGCCAGAAAGCCTTAGACTTAGCCCGGCTCATTAATGATGTGGCCCAGGAGACAGGAGTTGAAATTGTCGCCTGTCCTCAGGCAGTGGATTTAAAGGATGTTGTTGCTGTTTCTAGGGACCAGGTTTGGTTGCAGCACTTGAATCCTGAGCCCAGGGGTCGGTCAACCGGTTGGTTTCCAGTTGAAGTTGCCAAGGAGGCGGGGGCAAGTGGAACATTACTTAATCATTCAGAGCACAAACTTACTCTGGGTAGACTGGCCGAAACCCTGGCAAGATGTAGGCAAACTAAATTGAAAACACTTGTTTTGGCTGATTCCCTAAAGGAAGCAAAATTGATTGCCAAGCTTAAACCCGACTATATTGGCTATGAACCCCCAGAACTTATTGCCAGTAAAGCAACCTCAGTAGCCCGTTCTCAACCAGAGGTCATTGAGAAAGTAGTTCGGGCCATTCCCGAGATTCCCATCCTGGTGGGCGCAGGAGTAAAAGATTATCAAGATGTCCGGGTGAGTTTGGAACGAGGGGCAAAGGCGGTGGGTGTGGCCTCGGCAGTTGTTTTAGCAGATGATCCTAAAAAAGTGCTTTTGGATTTGGCAAAGGGTTTCAAATGAAAATCTATCTTGCCTCAGATCACGCAGGTTATAAATTAAAGGAAGAACTGAAGAATTATCTCCAGGAAAAAGGCTATAAGTTTGAGGATATGGGAAATCTGAAGTATGAACAGGAGGACGATTATCCGGATTTTGTCTTGCCTCTGGCTGAAAAGGTTACCCTAGATTCTCAGAGTTTGGGAATTATTCTGGGGAGATCGGGTAACGGAGAAGCCATAGTGGCCAACAAAATAAAGGGAATCCGGGCAGCACTCTGTTTAAATGAAGTGATGGCTAAAAAGGCAAGAGAGGATAATTGGGCTAATATTTTGGCCCTGGGTGCGGATTTCCTAGATATAGAAAAAGCCAAGAAAATAGTGGATGTCTTTTTAGAAACCCCTTTTTCTGAAAAAGAAAGACACAAAAGGAGAGTTAAAAAAATATCTTCATATGAAGCTGCCTAAACTAGAAGATTTACAAGTTGGAGATAAAAGGATTCTTTTAAGGGCAGATTTGGATATAAATATAAATCTCAAATCTCAAATCTCAAATCTCTCCCGCAGAACGAGATCCCGCTTTGCGGGAAAAAATATAGATCTTAGATTGAAGGCCCTCATTCCTACGCTGAAATATTTGATGGCAAAGGGAGCCAGAATAGTTCTTATTGGTCACCGAGGCAGGCCTGCCCGCCTGGGCGGGCCGAAGGGGAAGATTGATAAAAGATTTTCTTTAGAGCCGCTTGCCAAAGAGCTGCAATTTATTTTGCAAAAAGAGGTTAAGCTTAGCCAAAAAATGGAGGCAGCTGGGCCTGGTGCTGGTGAAGTTCTGGTTTTTGAAAATCTTCGTTTTGATTCAGGTGAAGAAAAGAACGATGAGGCTTTTGCCAAAAAACTCTTTAGCTTAGGAGATTTTTATGTTAATGAGGCTTTTGCCGCTTCTCATCGCAAACATGCCTCGATTGTGGCCTTGCCTTTGATGTTTAAGTCCAGGTCCGAAAAGTCTCTGGCTGCCGGCCCCCATTTTATGGCTGAGGTGGAAAATTTAAGTAGGGTTTTTAGCAAACCTAAAAGGCCAGTGGTCCTGATACTGGGTGGTTTTAAGGGTGATAAACTATCTTATTCTAGAGAGTTTCAAAAAATTGCTGATAAAATTCTACTGGCAGGGCGCTTACCTGACTATCTCGAAGGAGTAGATGGAGAAAAAACAATCAAGGCCAGTTTATTACCAGATAAGGAGGATCTAACAACTCGTTCAATTGAGGAGTTTGAGAAGGAGATTGGTAAGGCAAGGACTATTGTTGTCAGCGGGCCGATGGGAAAATTTGAAGATAAGGAGCATAGGAAAGGAACAGAGAGGATTCTGGGGGCAGTAGCCAGCTCTTCAGCCTACAAAATAGCGGGGGGAGGGGATACAGAAAAGGCAATTGCCATGTTTGGCCTTGAAAATAAATTCGACTGGATTTCAGTGGGCGGCGGGGCCATGCTTGAATTTCTGGCTAAAGGAACTTTACCGGGAATAGAAGCGCTACGAGCTTGATTGGAGTTCTGGCAAGGAATTTAATATTTGAGTTTTGCCGAAGAATTTTAATCTTAGTAATTTTTTGTCGTTTGTTAAGAGAAACCTACAGTCTGCCTCGGCAGCTGAATGGAGTTGAATATTGTCTTCCAAATCTTTTGTTGGTCCAAACAAGGATTTCTCAAGGATTTCTCTTGTGAAGCCAACTATTTCAAAATTTTTGTGTACTTTTTCAAATTTTTTGCTTGGAACTTTAATTTTATATGTATAAAAAAGTATGTGATACGAAAGAGAGGAAACAAAGACATAGTTTAGATTCAATGGCTCTACAATTTTTAGAGGCGCTTTTCTTCCTAGGATATCTATAAAATAATTGGTGTCAAGGAATACTTTGGCCATATTTTCTCACCAGGTGTTCTCTATACTTTCTTTCTCGTTCTTTAGGGCTGAGTTTGGGTAAATCGAGGGCTTTAGTAGCCTTTTTAAACTCTCCTACTTTGAATGGGGGTAGTTCTTCTTTCAGGGGTTCGATTTTAGCGATAATTCTAGATCTATGTACAAGACTAACAACCCCGTTACTTTTCAGAGTTTTTACTAGTTGCTTTGTTTTTGTCCTTAATCCAGTTGTAGTTATCAATTGCATACTTCAATTATATATTTAAATATACACTTGTCAACACTTGTCAAGTGGTATCCTCTCTTGTATTGTTATATTTATATGGTCAAGGTTGGGATTAATGGTTTTGGTCGGATTGGTAGAATTGCCTTCAGGATTGGGCTTCATAAGTATCCAAATAAGATTGAGTTTATGGCCATTAATACCTCTGGCTCGATGAATGTCTCTGGCTGGGCCCATTTGGTTAATTACGACACCATGTATCGGAAGTTCAAGTATGAGGTACAAAGTGAGGAATATAAGGACCCCAATGATGTGACTGACAAGGGCCCCTTGATTGGTTATTTAAAAGTTCAGGCTAAGAAGATTCCGGTTTTGGCCCAGAGAGACCCGGCCAAGATTCCTTGGCTAAAATATGGAGTTGATGTGGTCATTGAATCGACTGGAAAATTTATTACCGAGCTAGATGCTAAGAAACATGCCCAAGCGGGGGCAAAAAGGGTGGTTATCTCTGCGCCCTCAAGGGGAGGTAATGTCGGCACCTATGTTTTGGGAGTCAATGAATATAAGGGAGAGGCAGAAGTGCTTTCCAATGCTTCTTGTACCACCAACTGTGTTGCTCCGGTAATGGCCGTTCTTCAGGCAGAATTTGGCATAGAAAAAGCAGCCATGACTACCATTCATGGCTATACAGCCGACCAAAGACTGCAGGATAATTCCCACAAAGACCTGCGACGGGCAAGGGCAGCGGCCGAGAATATTGTTCCCACAACAACCGGGGCGGCCCAGGCCACAGTAGAGACAATCCCAGAGCTTAAGGGTTTTTTTGATGGCCGGGCTTTGAGGGTGCCAGTGGCTACAGGCTCGATAACAGATTTTGCTGTTGTTCTTAAAAGAAATGCAAGTGTTGAAGAGGTAAACCAGGCCTTTATCAGGGCTTCAGAAAACGCAATCTATAAAGGTATTTTGGCGGTAACTGATAAACCTTTGGTTTCTTCAGATATCATCGGCACCAGTGAGTCGGCCATTGTTGACCTTTCTCTTACCCAGGTGGTGGGAGGGAACCTGGTCAAAATTTTTGCTTGGTATGATAATGAATGGGGCTACGCCGAGAGACTTATCGAGCAGGTAATCAGAGTAGGCAGAACCATCGAAAGCAATCAGGCACCAACCGACCCGATAAGCTTAAGTTTTAGATGATAGAGATAATTCCCGTAATCCTTTCCGATAGTTTGAATGAGGTACAAAGTTTGATGGCCCAAGCTGAAGGACTGGTTGAGAGACTGCAAATAGATATTGTTGATGGTCAATTTAGTCAGAAGCGGACCATTAGTCCAGATGCTCTGGGAAGGATAGAGACAGATTTAAAACTAGATTTTCATTTAATGACCAAAGAGCCGATAAATTGGGTTGAGAGCAGCCTGCGCGGTGGAGCAGAGAGAATTTTCGGTCAGATAGAGAAGATGAAGAGCCAGACTGATTTTGTTGGCAAACTACAAGAAATTGGTCTTTCTATTGGTTTGGCCTTGGATATTAGCACACCGGTTTCAGATATTGACTCAGTTATTCTCAATGATCTAGACGCAGTTCTTGTCCTGGCAGTTCCGGCCGGTTTGGGAGGACAGAAATTTGAAAATAAAGCCCTTGATAAAATAAAAGAATTGGATGAAATACGAGTACGGGATAATACTCCTTTTCGGATTTGTGTTGATGGTGGAATTACCGAAGAGTTAATGAGCGAGGTGGCTAAAGCAGGAGTAGACGAAGTGGCCATTGGTAGAAGATTGTTTAGCGGCGATTTAGAAGAAAATCTGAAGAGATTTAGGAAGGCCGCTTATGTCTAAGATAAAAAAAATATCTTATTTTGGCTTTGCCGATGCGGACAAAGATGACCCTTTATATAAAGAAGCATTTGAGTGTGCAAAATTCTTGGCGAGCAAGGGATATGTAACTATAAATGGTGGAGGCCCGGGAACAATGAGGGCCGTTTCTGAAGGGGCCAAGGCTGCCGGAGGCAAGACCATTGGAGTCACCTTTTATCCTAAAGATATAACCAATTTTGAAGGTAGAGATATTAAAAATCCGATTGATGAAGAAGTTAGGACTGCTAATTATTTGGAAAGAACCCTAAAGCTTTTGGATTTGGGAGATGCATATTTAATTTTTAAAGGCGGAACTGGAACAATATCCGAATTTGCTATGGCTTGGGGTTTGGCAAGGCTTTATTTTGGCCAACACAAGCCCTTGATTTTATATGGTCAGTTTTGGAATAAAATTATCAAAGCTTTTGTCGGAAATATGAGGATTAGAAAAGAAGACCTGAAGGTTTTTAAGGTTGTTGATACACCCCAAGAGGCTTATAAGGCAATTCAAATTTTTGAAGACGCCTTGAAAAAACAAGAGTGGGTTCACCCAGAAGAACAGGCATTTCAATTGTAAAGCGAAAGCAAGATGGAAAAGTTTAGTCCAGAGAAACTAGAGAAGAAAGCAAGGACAATTCGTAAGGATGTTATAAAAATGCTGAGCATCGCCGGTTCTGGCCATTCAGCCGGGTCTCTGGGAATGGTTGATGTCTTAACCGCTCTTTATTTCCAAATTATGAACAATGACCCTCAGAATCCTGATTGGCAGGAAAGAGACCGCCTTTTTCTTTCTCATGGGCACATTTGTCCTGCTCTTTATGCAACAATGGCTCACGCAGGCTATTTTCCCTTGACTGAACTTAAGACCCTGAGAAAACTAGAAAGCAGGCTGCAAGGACATCCGGAGAGAGCCAGGCTTCCGGGAATAGAGACCAGCTCTGGACCTCTTGGTTGTGGTTTGGCCCAGGCAGCCGGTTATGCCTATGTGGCGAGAATGGATAAAAAGCGCTTTCGCGTTTTTTGTCTCACCTCGGATGGCGAGCATGATAGCGGAAATCACTGGGAAGCAGTTCTCTTTAGCGCCAAAAACAGACTGGCAAACCTGACTGTTTTTGTTGATAGGAACAAGATTCAAGTTGATGGTTACACAGAAGAAGTTTTACCCCTCGAATCACTGGAAGAAAAGTATAAGGCATTTAACTGGAATGTTCTTAATATTGATGGTCACAAGATGGAAGAGATTATTACCGCAGTTGAGCAGGCGAGAGCGGACTATGAGGAGCCAAGCGTGATTATTGCCCGAACAATTCCTGGTAAAGGGGTTTCTTTTATGGAGGATTCTCCGGAATGGCATGGTAGGGCGCCGACAAAAAAGGAGGCAAAAAAAGCCCTAGCAGAATTGAGAGCTCTGAGAAGGAACAATAAAAATGCTAAATCCTAAAAATAAATTAAGCAAAAAGTTATTTAAAAAAGATATTGAAATGGTTCCCGGCAGAGATGGTTATGGGGAGGGGCTGGTACTAGCAGGAGAGAAAGATGAAAGGGTGGTTGTTTTGTGTGCAGATTTAAGCGAGTCAACAAGAAGTGCAGCTTTTGCCGAAAAGTTTCCAGACAGATTTATTGAGGTGGGAGTGGCTGAGCAGGCTTTGGTAACCATTGCCGCCGGTATGGCCAATTACGGCAAGATTCCCTTTGTCTCTTCATTCGCCGTCTTTTCTCCGGGAAGAAATTGGGAACAAATTAGAACAACAGTGGCCTTAAATGATCTGCCAGTAAAAATTGCTGGTTCCCATGCAGGAATTTCGGTTGGTCCTGATGGGGCCACCCATCAAATGCTCGAGGACCTGGCCATAATGCGGGTCATGCCCAATATGACGGTGATTGCACCTTGCGATGCAATTGAGACTAAAAAAGCTGTTCTTGAGGCTGTCAAAATAGAGAAACCGGTTTACATCCGTTTTAGCAGAGAGGCGTCTGCTTTTTTTACAAGCGAGGATTCTCCTTTTAAAATTGGTAGGGCAGAGAACTTTTGGCAAGCAAAGGATCCTTTAGTTTCCATAATTGCCTGTGGCCCACTAGTTTATCAGGCTCTGCTTGCTAGCCGTGAGCTTAATAAGAGCAAAATAAACTCACTTGTTATCAATTGCCACACAATTAAACCAATTGACGAGCTAGCGATTATTCGGGCTGCTAAGCTGACAGGGGCAGTTGTTACAGTTGAGGAGCATCAGATAGCCGGGGGCTTAGGTGGAGCGGTCGCCGAAGTTTTAGCCAGGAATTTTCCCGTTCCAATCGAGCCTGTAGGTATGGCCGATTCTTTCGGCGAATCCGGTAAAGCAAAGGAGCTTTTGAAAAAGAACCAAATGACGGCAAACGATATTGTTGTTGCTGCCAAGAGGGTTATCAGAAGGAAAACCTCATAGTTGTCCTTTTAAAAAGGAAGTGCTAGATTGAATTGATTATGAGAAAGATAGATTTGGCTAAGTTTTTAAGGCATGAAAAGGCGATATTCCTCGCTTACGACCATGGTTTTGAACACGGCCCAACTGATTTTGATGAAAGGAGCATAGACCCCAATTTCATCTTAGATATTGCCCGCAAGAGCAATGTCTATACAGCCATTATCTTTCAGGAAGGAGTTGCTCAGGCCTATTATAATCCCAAAAAAGAAAAAGTACCCCTTTTGCTTAAGTTGAACGGCAAAACGCTTTTCCGCAAAGGAGAAGAGCCTTATAGCCCGCTTTTGTGTACGGTTAAGGAAGCAGTCAGATTGGGTGCAAGGGCAGTTGGTTACACAATTTATGTGGGCAGTGAATATGAGGCAAAGATGATGCAAGAATTCAGCCAGATTGAAGATGAAGCCCATGCTCAAGGATTGGTAGTTACGGCCTGGATGTATCCCCGGGGCAAAAAAGTAGAAGGTAAAGAGCACACAAGAGATGTCTTAGCCTATGCAGCCAGGCTGGGTTTAGAGTTGGGCGCGGATTTTATCAAAATTCCCTATACCGGCGACCCCAAAAGTTTTAGCTGGGTTGTCAAAAGTGCTGGTACAACCAAGGTTTTGGTTTCCGGTGGAATGAAGAGAGATAGAGACAAGTTTTTGCAAGATGTAAGAGATTTTATGACTGTGGGAACAACTGGAATTGCCGTTGGTCGTAATGTTTGGCAGAGAGGTAACCCTTTGGAAATTTCCAAAAAACTGGGAAAGATTATATATGGTTAATTTCGACCTACTTTCTATTGGTGATGCTACAGTTGATGTTTTTATTACGCCAAGCGAATCTGAGAGTTTGTGTAATCTTGATGACAAGGAGTGCTTTATTTGTTTTTCTTATGGAGACAAAATTCCCGTTAAAAACCTGCAGTTTTCCATTGGCGGTAATGCAGCCAACAATGCCGTTGGTTCATCAAGGCTGGGAATTAGGGCGGCCTTGGTTTTGACTCTGGGAGACGACAAGATTGCTTCTCAAATTCTGGAAACTCTTAATGGCGAAAAGGTTGATACGAGTTATGTTTCTCAGCAAAAGGCAACAAACTCAAATTATTCAGTCATTGTCAACTATTCCGGTGAAAGGACAATTTTTTCCTACCACGCCCCAAAAAGCTATGAATTTCCTGTACAGTTACCGCTTACTCCCTGGGTTTATCTGACCTCAATGGGCGAGTCTTTTAGACCTTTTTATAATCACTTAGTTGAATGGTTGAAAAGGAATTCTAATATTAGACTTGCCTTTAATCCTGGCAGTCGTCAATTAAGGGCAGGGCGAGAGATGATAGCTGATGTAATCTCATTAAGCGATGTTCTTTTTGTTAATAGGAAGGAGGCAGAAAAACTAAGCCAAAGCAAAGATTCTCAAAATAAAGAAAAAGAGCTTCTTCTAGCTCTGGCTAAGTTGGGAGTGAAAATGCCCATCATTACTGACGGAGCGAATGGCTCTTTTGCTTATGATGGTCAAAGATTTTTTAAGGCAGGTGTTTTGCCAGTTGACGCTTATGAGCGCACTGGGGCAGGGGATGCTTTTGGCACCGGTTGCCTAAGTGCTTTGATAAAGGCTAAGAGTCTACAAGAGGCTATGGTTTGGGGCAGCTTAAATTCAGCCTCAGTTATCGGCTATGTTGGCTCGCAAAAAGGTCTTCTGACCCTCGAACAAATGCCCCAGTGGCTGGAAAGATTCAAAAGCAGTGGTGGGAAAGTTGAAGAGTTTTGAATGCTAGAATATTGACATGAAAGTTTTTGTAACTCGAGAAATCCCCGGCAAGGCTTTAGAGAAACTAAAGAGACTAGATGTCAAGGTATCTGAATTTGACAGGCCGTTGGCAGAAAAAGAGTTAGTGGAGGGTGTTAGGGGAGTAGATGGGCTGATTACTCTTTTAACGGACAGAATTGATGAGGATTTAATGGATGCAGCCGGACCGCAGCTAAAGATAATTTCAAATTATGCTGTAGGTTTTGACAACATAGATACCCAGGCGGCCACAGACCGGGGAATAGTTGTAACCAACACCCCTTCTGAGGAGGTAGATGAGGCGGTGGCTGAACATACTTGGGCTTTAATTTTATCTTTAATTAGGAGGATTGTTGAGGCAGATGAAGCAACTCGCAGGGGTGCTTTTCGAGGCTGGGAGCCGGATATATTTTTGGGAAGAAGAATAAAAAATAAGACCCTGGGGATTGTCGGACTGGGAAGAATTGGTTCAAAAGTTGCCTGGAGAGCCAAGAGTCTTGGGGTAAAAACCCTTTATTATCAAAGGCATAGGGATAAGAAGGCAGAAAAAGAACTCCAAATAAGCTTTGCTGATTTAGATAACTTGCTTGCTGCCTCTGATGTGGTTACCCTCCATGTTCCTTTAACAGAAGAGACAAGACATATGATTAATAAAGATAGTTTAGCCAAAATGAAAAAAGGGGCTTATTTGATAAACACGGCCAGGGGTTCAATCGTTGACGAACAGGATTTAGCCGAAGCATTAAGATCTGGACAATTATCTGGTGCTGCCCTGGATGTTTTTGATAATGAACCAAACATTAATCCAGAACTGATTGGTATGGAAAATATTATCTTGACTCCCCATATTGCCTCAGCAACCTGGGAAGCCAGGGAAAAAATGGGGGAGCAGGCAGTCCAGGCAATTTTAGACCTTTTAAAGGACAAAAAACCTGAAAATTTAGTTAATCAAAAAGTGTGGAGTCATCGGCGCAAATAGGTAATTTCGGGTAATAAAACTACATGTCCTTTTTACAAAAAAAAGATTGGCAAAAAAAAGCTAAGAAATCTTCCACATCTTGGGGTAAAAAAGAGAGGTTGTTGGTTCTTCTCTTTTTTGGAGGAAGTGTGTTTTTGTCTGGGATTCTGGGGCTTTCTGCCAGGAAGTGGAAGTTGCCTGGTTTGCCCAGAATAACTCTGCCTAATTTTTCTTTTGAGAAAACCTTTATTCTAGAAGGGGGTAGAAAAGACCTTCGGGAATTTGAGGAGATTAAGTCCAGGTTTAAAGAACAAACCAAAGACCTTTCCGGTGTTTATGGATTCTATGTTTTCAGCCTGATCGACTCATCTGAATACGGGCTTTATGAGGAAGAGATTTTTAGTGCAGCCTCGCTCATTAAACTTCCGGTCATGATTACCTTTTATAAAGAGGTGGAGATGGGTAACCTTGCTTTGGATACAGAATATTCTCTTAAGAGTGGGGACAAAAAAGCAGGTGCTGGTATTCTCTCAACCAAGGCGACTGGGACGGTTTTCACTTATCGTCAATTAACACAATTTATGGGTCAATATTCGGACAATACAGCCTTTGGAGTTATTCGGGGAGTTTTGGGCGAGAGAAAGATTCAAGAGATGATTAATGGTTTGGGAATGAGACATACTTCTCTGGCTGAAAATGTTACTTCGCCGAAAGACATAGGAATTTTGTTTAAGAAACTTTGGCAAGGAAATATTCTTTCCGATAAAAGCAGAGATGAACTTTTGGATTTTTTAACAGAAACTGCTTATGAAGACCGGATTCCGGCTGGCCTTCCCTCGGATATTCGTGTTTCTCATAAAATCGGCACAGAAAGGGGAGCAATATCCGATGCCGGTATTGTTTTTACAGATAGCCCTTTTGTTTTGGTGCTGATGACAAAAGGAGCGATTGAAAAAGAGGCAAGAGATATTTTCCCTAATCTAGCCAGGCTCATCTATGATTTTGAGATTGCTGATTAACGTTGAGTGCTGGCACCGGGTTCAAAAATTTGTCCCTCGAGGTTTTCTCCCTTTTCTTTAATTTGAGCAATTTGCTCAAAATTACAAGTTGCTTGAGGCTGATTCTCCTCCAAGAACCACTCTCTTCGAGTTGGACATCCTTGACAAGAGAGAGTTCCGGTTAATATACAAACTGGAATCTGGACCAGTCCAGCTGGAGCTTTCCAAGGTTGACTTTCTTCTTGGGCCAAAAGATGACTCATTATTTTATTGAAAATAGGGGCTGCTCCGGTGATGCCTGAGGCAACTCTGGCCATTGGGCTATTATCATTGTTTCCGACCCAAACAGCGACCAGATATTTTTGATTGAAGCCAAGAGTGAAATTGTCGCGGAGATTATTGCTTGTTCCTGTTTTTACGGCCACCTCTGGGTGATTGGCTATGACTAGACTGGAATTGCTTCCAAAGGCCGGTGTTCGGGCTGCATTGTCTCTGAGAATATCACTGAGCAAGAAAGCCACTCTTGAGTCAATTACTTGTTCTCCTTGGTGGGGAAGATTGATGGCTTCAAGGGTTTTCCCCTTGTAATTTTTAACTTGGAGGATGGTGGTAAGTTTGAGTCTTTCGCCATAATTGGCAATGGAGGCATAGACTTGTGCCAAGTCAATTAGTTTTATTTCGCCGCCACCAAGAGTTAGAGAAAGGCCAAATCTTGCTGGTTCATTCCAGGTTGTTATTCCCATTTTTTGTCCTAGGTCAATCATTTTGCCTACTCCGTAGGAGGCCAAAACCTTGACAGCTGGAATATTTCTTGATTCAGCCAGTGCGCTTCTTAAAGGAATGGTTCCCCGATAATTTCCATCATAGTTTCTCGGTGAATACACTGGCTGGCCTGGAACTGAGAAGCTAACCGGAGAATCAGAAATTAGGCTGGCTGGAGTAAATCCATGAGAGAGGGCATAGGCATAGTTGATAACTTTGATTGCTGAGCCTGGTTGTCTAAGACTGGTGGTTACATTGACCTTACCATCTATATCATTGGCAAAATAGTCTTTTGAGCCAACCATAGCCAGAATTTCTCCTGTTGACGGGTTGATAACTAGAACTGCTGCGTTGCTGACCCTGAGTTTTGTTAGTTTGCTTATTTCCTGGCTAACGATTTTTTCAGCCATTCTTTGGATTCCATAATCAAGAGTAGTAGTAATTTCGAGCCCGCCTTTTTCTAGGGTTTCCTCTCCATATTTTTCTGCTAGGATTTGTTTTATATACATTACGAAGTGGGGGGCTTTAATATCTATTTTGTTGCTGGCGAACTTTAATTCTTCTGTTTGAGCATTCTCGAACTGTTCTTTGTTGATGAAGTCATTAATGGACATGAGTTTTAAAACTTCTCTTTGTCGGCTAATGGTCAAGTTTGGCTGATGTCCAAAAGGAGAGAATTTACTTGGGCTTTTTGGTAAGCCGGCAAGTAGGGCTGCTTCGGCTAGGCTAAGTTTGTCCACATCTTTACCAAAATAAACATGGGCTGCTTCCTGAATTCCATAGGCTGTTCCTCCGTAAGAGACCTCGTTTAAATACATTTCCAGGATTTGGTCTTTTGTAAAAGCAGATTCAACCATAATAGCTAAAACTATCTCTCGCAGTTTTCTGATAATTGTCTTTTCTGGGGAGAGAAGGGCATTTTTTACCAGTTGTTGGGTGATTGTTGAGCCACCAGATAACTGACCTCTGATTGCATTTTTGACTACTGCTCGGGCAATACCTTTAATAGAAAAACCCGGGTGTGCGTAGAACTCAGCATCTTCAGCCGCAATGGTTGCCAATCTTACCTGGAGAGGAATTTGCTTTAAGGGAACAAGAGTTCTATTTTGATTTTTGTAAATTTTGTAAAGCAGAGTTCCTTTCCTGTCGTAGATTTTTGTTGATACTTCTAGATTTCGGGTTATCAGTTCTTGGGGAGAGGGAAGTTTATAAAAAATTGCCAGCAGAAGAGTCAGGTAAAGGAAAGAGGGTATAAGGAAAATTAGAGTAAGTCCTCTTGGTTTAAGCCGTAAGAAAAGGGGAGCAAGTTTACGCTTGGAGGGTAGTTTAGCAAAAGCTCGGAACAATTGGAATAAATAGGTTATAAAAATTCGGGTAGAGTAGCCTATAAAATAGACAACTATCAAGATAGTTAAAAAAACATAGGAGAAGAGTATATAGAAGGGTTTGCCAATAAAAATTAATATCCTGGCCAAGAAGCTAGTGCCTGCCACCACCTATATTTTAGCAATTATGGGACTTTTTTGCTAGAGCAAAAATTCAGGACACACGCGTCAGTATCGGAGGGGATAATTTATGGTAACCGACTGACTGGGGATAGGACAATCAAGACAGAATACAGCATTTAAAGGGTCATAAACTAGCGGATGATTTTGCATTTCAGTGTTTTCAGGGGCTGTCTTGGTGGTGGCCAGTTCACCAGTGGTCTTATCAATGAGAATGTCTTCTCTTTGACCATCAGGACCGCTTGGTAGATGATTTTCTAAAAAATACTCAAATCTTAAGGGACATTCGGGATTTTCCTCTGGCCCAGAAGGAAAGAGGCCGGAAGTCCAACAAACATTTTTACCAATGATTCCATCAGGCTTTCTTGGCCAGGCATGACCTTCATCGTTTTCGTTATAGAAACCATCCTCGGCCTTATTCAAGGTCTCTCTTATTACCTTGTTCCAAATCGGTGAGGCACCAGAGATTCCGGAAACAGAACCGGTCATGGGTGTGTTATCGTTATTGCCAACCCAGGTAACAACCAAAACTTGGGCGGTGTAACCTATTGTCCAATTGTCTCGCCGGTCATTGGTCGTACCTGTTTTGACCGAGACTTCAGGGTGGCCGGCAACATTGAGATAGGAAGATCCCCCAAAGGCAGCGCTTCTGGAATTGTTGTCCAGGAGAATATGGGAAATAAGAAAGGTTATATCAGGAGTTAAAATCCGGTCTCCTTCCAGATCGTCAATTTTAATCTCTTCTAAAACTTTTCCTTTCCAGTCTTCAACCTTGAGAATAGCAGTAAGAGGCTGTTTTATTCCTTGATTGGCAAAAACTCCGAAGGCCACTGCCATATCATAAGGTCTGACTTCACCTCCACCTAGAGTCAGTGAGAGACCATAATTAGAGGAATCAGTAAAGGTAGTGATACCCATCCTTTGGGCAAATTTTACAAAATTATCGATTCCATTTAAGGCAAGAACTTTTACTGCCGGTAGGTTATATGAATTACCCAGAGCAAATCTGGCTTGAGGTGCACCATGAAATTGTCCATCATAATTCCTTGGGCAATAAAGAGGTTGCCCTGAAACAAGAAAGCAGGTCGGGACATCAATGAGTGTTGTCGAGGGCGTTATTTTTCCGTCTTTGAAAGCTAAAGCGTAATTTATGGGTTTGATTGATGAACCTGGCTGTCTTTTGGCAAAGATTACATTTACCTTTCCATCCTCATCTTGAGCAAAATAATCCTTGGAACCTATCATGGCTAAAATTTCTCCTGATGCTGGCCTGGTGACAAGTGCGGCTCCATTTTTAACATTAAAATTTTTAAGCTTGTCAAGTTCAGTCGTAACTGTGTTTTGAGAGAACTCCTGTAAATCTAAGTCCAAGGTTGTTGTTACCCGCAGCCCGCCTTGTTCAACCTTTTTTTCGCCGTATTTTTCGACCAGTTGCTCTTTGACCCATAAAACAAAATGGGGAGCACTTAGGGGTTGAATCTGAGCAAATTCGAGTTTTTCCTTTTTTACCTCATCTACTTGTTCTTGGTTAAGATGGCCTTCTTCAAGCATGCGACGTAAAACAGTTTCTTGGCGTCCTTTGGCCAGTTCTGGATGGGCCCCAAAAGGCGAATAGCGTGTTGGTGCTGCCGGCAGTCCGGCAAGAAGGGATGCTTCGGCCAAACTTAAGTCTTTTGCCGATTTGTTAAAATAAAGCTCACTAGCGGCCTCAATTCCATAGGCTGTTGAGCCATAAGGAATTTGATTGAAATACATTTCAAGAATTTGCTTTTTTGAATACAGGGCTTCAACAATCATCGTCAGGACAAATTCTCTGATTTTCCTTCTTATTGTCCGTTCAGGACTCAAAAGTGCATTTTTGACTAATTGTTGGGTGAGGGTAGATCCACCCTGAAGTTTTTTCTTAAAAATTGTATTGAAACTGGCTCTGAGTATGCCGGTGAATGAAAAACCAGGGTGTTTGTAAAAATCTTTATCTTCTATGGCAATGGTTGCATTAATAAGATATTCAGGCAGTTCTTCTAATTTAATAGGGGTTCGTTTTTTTTCTGTATAAATTTCATAGATTAGCTTACCCTTTCTATCATAAAGCTTACTGGATACGGGGAAGTTTTTAGAGCCAAGACGGGTTGGAAAGGGAATTCCCCAAAAAAAACAGAAAGCCCCGATAATGAGAAGTAAAAGAAATGAGCAAATAATAAATTTTCTTTTCTGTCTTTTTTTTATTTCTGTTGTGATATTTTTTTTCACCTCTTGAATTATACCTCGCATCCTACCCGATATTAAAGTTGACTCCTTGTCATTGGTGAACGGCTCATTAATTTTTGCTAAGATGGAATAATGATGGAGATTAATCTCAAAGGAAAAGCATGGTGGGATTACCTAGAAAAAGATCTTCAGGAGCTTTTAGAGGAAGCAGTACTTTTGGCCAATAGGGTAGAGAGTTGGCAAGAGAAGTTTCATGACTATGCCTTTATAGTTTTTCCGGCAGCCAAGGCATATGAAGGGTTTTTAAAACATCTCTTTTTAGACTTGGGATTGATTAGCAACGAGGATTACTATGGCAAGCGCTTTAGGGTGGGCAAGGCCTTGAACCCAGCCCTAGAAAAAGATTTAAGAGAAAGAGAAGGAGTTTATGATAAATTGGTTGATCTCTCTAAGGGGAAAGAGCTTCCGGATAAGCTTTGGCAAACTTGGAAAAAATGTCGCAACTTGCTTTTTCACTGGTTTCCAAGGAAGAAGAATGCTATCACTCTTGCTCAAGCAAAGGAAAGGCTCTTGTTGATTATCGAGTCAATTGATGAAGCTTCAGCCTTGACTTTGAATGAGTAATTAATTATCATAATTACACCTGGATGATTCGAAAGATTGCCTTATTTTCACTAGCAATAGGTTTTGCTTCGGCGATTCTGTTGATCTCGGTTTTGAGGACTGCCTCGGTCAAGTATGTTTTTAGTCAAGCTCCCGTTGTTCAAATTCCAGGAGGAGACAAAGAGAAAACAATAGAGATAAATTATCCTCTGGTATATCCTGGTCGGGTTTTGCCTGACAGCTTTCTCTGGCCAATTAAAGTAATCAGGGATAAAGTCTGGTTAATAATCACTACAAATCCCCTCAAAAAGGCCGAAATATTGCTTCTTTTTGCCGACAAGAGATTAGGTTCAGCTGAACTTCTTCTTAAAAAAGAGAAATCAGAGCTGGCTGTTTCAACCTTGACCAAGGCGGAGAAGTATTTGGAACAGGCTGTTAACCAAGAGCAAAAAACTCGTAAAAAGGGTATTGAAACCGGTCAATTTTTGGAAAGATTGGCTCTAGCTACACTCAAACATAGACAGATAATAGAGGAAAATATTCTCTATCTTTGTCCGGAAGATGCTAAACAGATTGTTGTTCAGGTAAATGATTATCCCAAGCGCCTTTTTCAAAAAGTAAAAACCGCTTTGATAGAAGTTGGTAGACCGATTCCTGAGAGTCCGTTTGTTGGTCAAAATTGATATCTTTTTGTCCTCATAATTTTTTTAAATCCATAAGCCAAGAAAATATTTTTAATCTCGTTTCTTTCATGGATTGACCTTTTTTGAGATAGATATTGCCACTTGACTCCATAGATGTAGTGCTAGACTATTAACCCCAGCACTACAAGTAGTGATTTTCTTTTTCATTTATGAAATGTCCTTTTTGTGGAAGTTCTAATACCCAGGTTCTTGAATCAAGAGTTATTGATGATGGCCAGGCGTTAAGAAGAAGAAGGAAATGTCTGGCTTGCCAGAAGAGATTTACTACTTATGAAAGAGCCAGGAATACTTTACCTTGGGTGGTTAAAAAAGATGGAAGAAGAGAACTTTTTAATAGAGAGAAGATTAAAAAGGGTCTTCTTAGGGCAATTGAAAAAAGGCCGGTGTCCTTGGACTTGATAGAAGAGATTACCAGTCAAGTAGAACAGGAGATGCTTAGGCAAGAAAAAGAAGAAATCCCCTCTCGTCTAATTGGACGGGCGGTTTTAAAAAGATTGAAAAAGATTGATAAAGTCGCCTGGTTGAGATTCGTCAGTGTTTATTTGAAATTTGAAGAATTAGGTGATTTTAAGCGAGCGATAGAGAAAGGAATCTAATGCCGGAAAAGATTTCCCTTAAGGCAATTAACAACAATAGCTTACAGGGATTAGATGATGGAGAGATTAAAAAAGTGAGGAAGCGAAATGGAAGGGTTGTGAATTTTGATATTAGCAAAATTATTAGCGCAGTTTATAAGGCGATGCTGGTTACGAGAGAAGGAGCTGAAGATGATGCCATAAAAATAGCCAGAAAAGTATATTTGGAGCTTCTTAAAAAAGATTCTCGCCAAAAGGGGTTTGTACCCAAGGTTGAGGGAATCCAAGACCTGGTAGAGAAACACCTTATCTTTGCTGATTTTGTCCTGACGGCAAAGGCCTACATTCTTTACAGGAGAGAACGAGCGGATTTAAGAGTGGCCAAGATGTCTGTTTCCAATCAGTTGAGGCAAGAGATAAAAAGGAATAGTAAGTATTTTAGGAACAAGCTGGCGGAATTTATCTATTTTAGAACCTATTCAAGATGGCTGGAAAACAAAGGACGAAGGGAAAATTGGCAAGAAACAGTTGATCGATATATGGATTTTATGAGAGAAAATCTGGGTAATAAGTTTTTTGCCAAAGAGTACCAGGAATTAAGAAAGGCAATTTTAAATCAGGAGGTTATACCTTCTATGAGGCTTCTCTGGTCAGCTGGAAAAGCGGCCAGGAAGATAAATGTGACTGCGTATAACTGTTCTTTTATCACTCCAACTAAACTTCAGGATTTTGGTGAAATTATGTTCCTTCTCATGTGTGGAGCTGGAGTTGGATTTTCAGTAGAAAGTCAGATTGTCCAGCAACTTCCACAGATTAAAAAGCAGACAGGAAAGATATTAAAAGCACATGTTGTCAGAGATAGTAAGGAGGGATGGGCAAAGGCATTTGTTAAAGGACTTCGAGTATGGTTTAGAGGAGAAGATATAGCCTTTGATTACTCCAAGGTTCGGCCCCAGGGTGCCCGGCTTAAAACAATGGGAGGAAAGGCTTCAGGACCCGGACCTTTAATGGATTTAATAGATTTTTCCCGGGCAAAGATTTTAAAAAGACAGGGGAAGAGACTGACCAACCTTGGTGTTCATGACATAATTTGCAAGATAGGAGAAGTTGTCGTTGCCGGAGGGGTTCGTCGAAGTGCCCTGATTTCACTTTCTGATTTGGATGATGAAGAAATGCGTCATGCAAAGGATGGACAGTTTTATACTCAAGAGCCGCAAAGAGTTATGGCCAATAATTCTGCCGTCTATGAAGAGAAACCTGATGCGGTTGAGTTTTTGAAAGAATGGACATCACTTGCCGAAAGCGGTTCAGGAGAACGGGGAATATTCAATCGTGGAAGACTAAGAGGACAACTACCAAAAAGAAGGAAAGAAAAGTTTGAAAAATTTATGGATGTATCTGGGGTTAACCCTTGCGGAGAGGTTATCCTGCGTTCAAAACAGTTTTGTAATTTAACTGCTGTAGTTATTCGTCCAGAAGATACTGAAAAGAGCCTTTTGGAAAAAATAAGGCTAGCCACCATTCTTGGTACCTATCAATCAGTCTTAACTCACTTCCCCTTTTTATCTTCTGAATGGGAGAAGAACTGTAAAGAAGAGAGGCTTCTGGGTGTTTCTATCACTGGCTACTGGGACAACAAGATAGTTAGGCAAGCCCCTCTACTGGCTAAGATGAGAAAGGAGGCAGTTCGGGTTAATCGAAAATATAGCCAAAGACTTAAAATAAATCCCTCAACCTGTGTTACTTGTGTTAAACCCTCAGGCAACTCTTCCCAATTGTTGGATACTGCCTCGGGCATGCATCCTCGGTATGCTAAATATTATGTACGCCGGGTTCGGATTTCAGCCACAGACCCTCTTTACAAAATGCTAAGTGACCAGGGAATTCCCTGTCAGCTGGAGGTAGGCCAATCGCCTGATTCGGCAACGACTTATGTTTTAGAATTTCCGGCTAAAAGTCCTAAGGATGCAATTTTGAAAGATGATCTTTCTGCCATTGAACTTCTTGAGCACTGGAAGCTTCTTAAGGAGAACTTTACTGAGCACAATCCGTCGGTAACCATTTATGTAGGCGAGAATGAGTGGATAAAGGTAGGCAATTGGGTGTATGAAAATTGGGATAAGATAGGCGGGGTTTCCTTTTTCCCCAAAACCAACCATGTTTACCAACTGGCTCCTTATGAAGAAATAGATGAAAAAACCTATAAAAAACTTGCCAAGCGAGTAACCAACCTGGATTTTTCAAAACTTCCTCTTTATGAGCAGGGAGATAGTACTCAAGGAGCCAAGGAATACGCTTGTCAGGCCGGTGGTTGCGAACTATAAACCCGGAAAAGTTAATTCTTAAAACTTTATTTATGGCCATTTATACAAAAAGAGGGGATAGGGGTAAGACGAGCATTTACCAGTTAAAACGCGAGAAAACAGCCTATGTCAATAAGGATGATACCCGGCTGCAGGTAATTGGTAGTCTTGACGAGGCCAATAGTTTTTTAGGTTTAGTAACTTCTTTTCTCTCTCAGCAGAAGGATGTTTTTAAACTCCAGAAAATTCAAGGCGACTTGTTTTTAATAGGTTCTATTTTGGCTGGTGTAGATGGTCTTCGTTTTCCCAAAACCAAGGTGAAAATGCTTGAAATGGAGATAGACAAACTGGAGGCAGGCTTACCTCGCTTATCTAATTTTATCCTTCCCGGTGGATCGCCAGCCAGTTCTTTACTCCAAATTAGCAGGGCAATTGTTAGAAGGGTTGAGCGTCGGTTGGTGGGTTTAGATAAAATTGAGCCACTCAGGCCCCAGATAATTCCCTATATAAATCGCCTGAGCGATTTTCTTTTTATCTTAGCCAGAAAGATAAATAAGGACTTGGGAATAAAAGAAAAGATTTGGCCAGGTAGAAAGTGATACAATAATTATGTTATGGCTGTATCACCAGAGAGAGAGCTGCCTCAACCTCCCGAAGGAGTTAAAGAAATACCCGAGACTCTTCCCCAGCGCCTTGAGAAGGGAGGAGGAGTCAGGGTAAGACCGAGCCAAATCACTGCCCAGGTGCATGATAAAAGGGGTCAGCCGTTAACTCAATCTCAGGCAACAAGAATAATAAGCATTCAGCTTCCATCAGATAAAACCAGCCTTATCTCTTGGGCCAAGGGGCCGGTTACAGAATCTCTTACCTGGTTTGCCAATTTCTGGCTAAGGATTCTCAAAAAGGCAGTTCATTTTAAATGGAAAGTTGTAAACAAGCAGCAGTAATTTAAAGTAATGTCAGAAATATTA
The DNA here is from genome assembly GCA_964583685.1 of uncultured Gammaproteobacteria bacterium. Lineage (GTDB taxonomy): Bacteria > Patescibacteriota > Microgenomatia > UBA8517 > UBA8517 > CAZOVJ01. The sequence continues at coordinate 306,042 of CAZOVJ010000002.1, forward strand.
TCAATTAATATTGGAGCAATATTAATAATGGTATTGTTTGTTGGTCTAGTAGTTATTTGTCTTCTGGGATTGGGATTTATTCTTTTTACATTTTTTCGTTTTCGAGGAAGAGAAAAACGCTCTCTTGATTCAGTTCTTCTCCGGGTGGCTGTTCCTCATGGTAATGAGGTGAAGATTGATGCCATGGAGCAGTTGTTTGCCGCCCTCTTCTCCATTAAAAAAGGCGGTTGGAAGCAAAAACTTTCCGTTCAACCAACAATTTCATTCGAAATAGTTGCCCTGGCCGAGGATATCAAGTTTTATGTTTGGACACCCAAGAAACTGCAAGACCTAATTGAAAAGCAGATACAAGGTGCCCACCCAGATGCAGAGGTTTTAGAGGTTCCAGAATATGATATTTTCCCAGAAAAGGGAAAGGTGGTCTATAAATCTTTTCAATTAAGCAAAGAGAATTATTACCCAATTAAAGTCTATAAAGATTTACCAACAGACCCCCTGGCTTCCTTGACTTCAGCCCTGGCCAAAATGGAGAAAGGGGAAGCAGCCGCTATTCAGATTTTGGTCTCACCTGCAGATTCCAAATGGCAAAAAAGGGGTGCTGATTTTATCTCAGAAACAAAAAAGAGGGAATCAGACCCAGAAGGGGCTAAGTTTTCTGTTCCCGCCAAGACATTGGAAGCAATAGAGTCAAAAGTAGGCAAACCCGGTTTTCAGGTTGCAGCTAGAATTGTTGTTGTTGCTTCTCAAAAAGAAAAAGCAGATATGCACCTGAAGAACATCTCTGGTACTTTTGCTCAGTTTTCCAGCGAATTGAATAGTTTTAAGGCTAGAAAAATTAGAAGAAGGGGAGCTTTTATGGATAATTTTCTTTACCGCTATCAGCCAATGTTTCATTTTTTGGGCAATAGGCTTTCTATTTTAAATTCAGAAGAGATGGCAACGATTTTTCACTTTCCCAACAAACAAGTTACTACCCCGCATATTTACTGGATTTACGCCAAGACAGCGCCTGCTTCAGCCAAGATTCCCAAAAAGGGGCTTTATCTAGGAGAGAGTAGATATCGGGGAATTGCCAGACCTGTTCATATAGAGGAAGAGGACCGGCGTCGCCATATTTATGTTATTGGCAAAACTGGAGTGGGAAAATCACAACTTCTCAAAGACCTTATTATTCAGGACATTAAGGCAGGCAAGGGTGTTTGTTTTATCGACCCCCACGATACTATTGAGCAGCTTCTTCCCCTTATCCCGCCGGAGAGAGTGGAAGATGTGATATATTTTTATCCTGGAGATACGCAGAGGCCGATGGGCTTAAATCTTCTTGAGGCAGAAACCGAGGACCAGAGACATTTTGCTGCCACTGCTGTTATTAATATGATGTACAAACTTTTCGACCCTTACAAAACCGGTATTGTTGGACCGCGCTTTGAGCATGCCGTAAGAAATGCCATGCTTACGGCCATGGTTGAAGGGGGGTCAACCTTTGTTGAGGTGGTCCGTATCTTAACCGATGCCAAATTTGTTAATGAGCTTTTACCTAAGGTAAAGGATCCAATGGTCCGTCGCTATTGGACAGACCAGATTGCTCATACAGCAGAATTTCACAAGTCTGAAGTTCTTGATTATATAGTTTCCAAATTTGGCCGCTTTGTTACCAACCGGATTATAAGAAACATTATTGGCCAATCCAAAAGCTCTTTCAATTTCCGGGAAGTGATGGACCAAGGCAAAATTCTCCTCATAAATTTAGCCAAAGGAGAAATTGGAGAGGAAAACTCTAATTTTTTGGGTTTAATTTTAGTCCCTCGAATTTTGATGGCCGCCATGAGTAGGCAAAATGTTCCTGAAGAAGCAAGGCGTGATTTCTATTTGTATGTTGACGAATTTCAGAATTTTGCCACACCCGATTTTGCCCAGATTCTTTCCGAAGCCAGGAAATTTAGATTGAATCTTACTGTGGCCAATCAATTTATTGGTCAGGTAGAAGAAGAGGTCAAAAATGCTGTTTTCGGCAATGTGGGAACAATTGTCTGTTTTAGAGTCGGTGTGACTGATGCAAGCTATCTTTCTCATGAGTTTTCCACGGTTTTTGCCGAGGATGATCTTTTGAATATTGAGAGATATCATGCCTATATCAAGACGTTGGTTCACAACGAGCCTGTTCCTCCCTTCTCTATTGATCTTTACAAAGATTTGGGCCTGGAAAAAGAAATGGGCAATCCAAAAGTTAGCAAAATCATTAAAGAGATGAGTAGACTTAAATACGGAAGAGACGTTCGCCTTGTTGAGGCAGAAATCACTCGCAGAGCTAAACTTTAAAAAATGGCCAAAATCGGGATCATTGGCTGGGGAGTTGTGGGCCAAGCAACGGGTAAAGCTTTCTCAAAGACCCACGAAGTTTTATGGAACGATCCTGCTTATAAATCTTCGACATTTCTTAATAAACTCATAGATAAATCAGAATATATTTTTGTTTGTGTGCCTACCCCGATGTTCTCCGATGAAAGCGGGATAGATTTATCCATTGTTAACTCGGTTGTAAGAAAAGTTGCTCCAAAAATAAAAAATACCAATAAAGTTTTGATTATTAAGTCAAGTGTTGTTCCAGGAACGACAGCCTCTTTGGCTAAGCGCTATCCAAAGGTAAAATTTGCCATGAACCCTGAGTTTTTAACAGAAATAAACGCTCCTTGGGATTTTATTCATACAGACAGAGTTGTAGTTGGAGCTTTTGATGAGGGAGTTGCAGCTAGAATTGCAAAAATCCACTGGGATATAGTGGGATACAAAGTCAAAATATTCTTAACAGATCCGACAACGGCCGAGATGGCCAAATATATGAGCAATACTTTTATGGCGGCGAAGGTGATATTTGCTAATGAGATGCATGAATTAGCGGAAAAACTGGGAATAAATTATGACGAAGTAAAAGAGATAGTTGCTGCGGATAAAAGAATTGAAACGTCATTTTTGAAAGTAACTTCTTTTATGGGTTTTGGAGGGAAATGCTTTCCAAAAGATATCGTTGCCCTTTTAGGACTGGCAAAGAAATTGAAAGTAGATTTAACTGTTTTAAAAGCAGTCTGGAAAAAGAATCTAAAAATTAGAAAGATAAAGGACTGGGAAGAGATTGATGGAGCAGTGAATTTTAAGAAGAGAAAACGTTCTTCAAAAAAGAAGTAAACTTCTCATACACCTGCCCATTTTGGTATAATAGCTTTAGTTTAGCACCCGTAGCTCAGTGGTTAGAGCGCGTGTCTTATAAACACGAGGTCCTTGGTTCGATACCAAGCGGGTGCACTAAGTTGCTTTTTGACATGTAGCCAGGAGTTTACAATTCTTCAAGAACCTGTTTTTTCCCCGGTTCTTTGATTTCAGCCAGTTCAAGGTAACGTTCGGTTGTTGAAAGTCTCTTATGGCCGACTACTTGGGAAACGGTCACCAGGTCAATGCCCCTTTTTAGGTTTTCCACCATGAATGTTGTTCTTAAATCATTAACCGAAAAACCAGAGATTCCCGCCTTTTGCATATAGCGGTCTATGGCTGCTCGAATGTTTCTTATTGCTAAGGGCCTGCCGTTTTTACTAATAAATACAAAAGGAGAACTGGTTTTAATCCGATTCTTTAAATAGTTATCCAGAGCCTTTTTCCCAGGGCGGTTAAGAGGAACTGTTCTTTGAGGTTGTGTTGCGTAAGCCTCAATGATAATTTCATTACTTTTTATATTTTCGAGTTTTAAGTTAGCCACTTCAGAAATTCTCATTCCAGTTTGGAGAATAAGCTCAATAATGGCGGCAACCCGGATATCTGTTCGGGCAACATCTCTTAATGCCCGGTATTCAAGTTGAGAAAGAAATTTGGGAACTGAGATTTCTATTTTGGGATGGCTAACTTCTTTTGATGGGTCTTCTTTGATAACACCCTCTATCTTTAGCCATCTAAAAAATGTTTTAATGGCATTGAGCTTTCTTGAGGTTGATTTGGGGGTGTACTTTTCCGCCAAAAGCCAGTTTTTGAATTCTTCCAAATAGTCCGGTCTTACCTGGCTGACCAGAACAGTATTTTTTTGTTCTAAAAATGAAATTAACTGTTCAAGGTCCGTTCCATAGGCTAAAATTGTTGAAGGAGAACGCCCTTTCTCTTTTAGATTTTTAGTAAAAGTAGGAAGCAGTTTTTTAAGTGGTTTTTCTGCCATAATCTTTTTTTCTGTTATTAGATGTCCTATATAATAACATAAATCTGAGAAAGGTCAATATTATAGGTATCCATGTTTGAGAATTTAGCGGACAAGCTCAAGTCTAAAATGCATGAGTTTATTCCTTATGTTTTACTTCTTACAGCCTTGTTTTTGGCATTTTCTGTTGTCCGCAATGTCTTTAAAATTTTAAAGGCAGGGGAGAGAATAAGGCAGGAAAGAGAGAAAGTAGAGGAGTTGAGACTTGAGAATGAGGGACTGAAGGAGGAAGTTAAACTTGTTCAAGGACAAGAATTTTTAGAAAAACAGGCAAGAGATAAATTGGGTTTGGCCAAAGAAGGAGAGATTGTTTTAGTTCTGCCCGAAAAGGAGACACTTAAACTGTTCATCCTGGAGACAAAAGAGGAAAAAGAAACATTACCTGACCCAAATTGGAAAAAATGGTTGAAATTGTTTTTTTCTAACTTCTGGCCCTGAGTTTGCAGTTTAGCTTGGAAATTGATATTATTGTTTCTGCAATAAGCTTGATAGATAGGCTATGTGCGGGGTAGTGTAGGGTTGCACGGGAGGCTCATAATCTCCCAGACTAGGTTCGACTCCTAGCCCCGCAACCAGCTAGGGTAGCTCAGGGGCAGAGCAATCGTTTCATAAGCGATAGGTCGTGGGTTCGAATCCCACTCCTAGCACTTCCTCCTGGAATATGCTCAGAAAAAAAAGGGTTTTATCAGGTATTAGGGCAACCGGCAGACTGCATTTGGGAAATTATCTGGGTGCGGTTAAGGGTATGTTGGCCTTACAAAAGAATCCTGATTATGAAACTTTTTATATGGTGGCGGATCTCCATTCTCTAACCACCCCCTATGAACCTGAGAGGCTGAAGACAGATATTGATGAGGTAGTTTTAGATTATCTTGCGGCCGGCCTTGACCCCAAAAAAAGCGCTATCTTTATTCAATCGCATGTTCCAGAACATGTAGAGCTGGCTTATCTTTTCTCCACTTTAGTTTCTGTAGCAAGAATGGCACATTTACCAACTTATAAGGAAAAGGCTAAACAATACCCCAAACATGTCACCATGGCCCTTCTTAATTATCCAGTATTAATGGCGGCCGATATCTTAATTTATGGGGCAAACCTGGTTCCAGTGGGTATTGATCAGGAGCCGCATTTAGAAATTGCCCGAGAAATTACTCGAAAGATGAACGCTAAGTATGGTACTGATTTTCCAGAACCAAAACGCTTTGTCACAAAAGGAGGATACATTCCTAGTCTGACCGGAGGGGGCAAGATGAGTAAATCAATAGAGGGCAGCTATATTAGCTTATCTGATGATTTGAAAGCGATTCGTAAAAAACTTGCTGCAGCTCCAACCGATAGGGGAAAAGGAAAAAGTGTTCCCAAAGAGGGTGGAGTGGTAAATCTTTTGAAGTTAGTCGAGCTTTTTCAGGGAGAAAAAAAGCGAAAGGAATATGAGAGGCAATATCTATCAGTCGGGGTTAGTTATAATAAGTTAAAGGCAGAGCTGGCAGAAGTTGTCTTTGGAGAACTCAGGCCAATTCAAAAACGCCGCTCTAAATTAGAAAGTAAATCAGGTTATTTGGAAAAGATTTTAGAATTAGGAGCCAAAAGAGCCCGAAAGATTAGCCGGCAGACTCTTTCTCAAGTCAAGAGCAAAATGGGTTTGTAGTCCTTTTCTATGTTAAATAAAAAAATTGATAGAAAGAAAGGTCGACAACTGGGACTAAAGGTAAAAATAAACCTTTGGAAGATTTTACTTGCTTTTTTAATCTTTATCTTTTTAGCCCCTCTCTTTTTGGCTTTTTTTCAATCAAAGATTGATAGCGGTCAGATAGAATTATCTCAGGCATTGAACGATATCAAAGAGGATAAGATTAAGCAGGTAGTAGTTAATGAAGAAAAGCTTGTTTTTACCTATAAAGACGGTACTACTAAGATTGCCACCAAGGAGAAAAATATTAGTTTTCCCGAGCTTCTTGATAGGGCAAAAATAGACCCTGATTTAGTCAATTACAAAGTTTCTGACCAAACAGTGGCAAAGATAGTGGGTGAAATTATCAGTGTGCTTTTACCTCTCGGTCTTATGGCCGCTTTTTTCTTTTTTATACTAAGGGCCCAGAACAAAGGAGTAAAGGATATTTTTTCTTTTGGTAGAAGTAGGGCCAAACTTTTTGCTAAAGGTAAACAGTCTGTTACCTTTGCCGATGTTGCCGGGGTTGATGAAGCAAAAAAGGAACTAAAAGAGGTTGTTGATTTTTTGAAACACCCGGCCAAATATCGGAGAGTAGGTGCTCGTACTCCAAAAGGAGCACTTTTGCTAGGCCCGTCTGGCGTTGGCAAGACCTTACTTGCTCGAGCAGTGGCTGGTGAGGCGAACGTTCCCTTTTTCTCCATGGCCGGAAGTGAATTTATGGAGATGCTGGTGGGTGTGGGTGCCTCTCGGGTAAGGGATCTTTTTGGTCAAGCTAAAGCCTCTGCCCCTTCGATTATCTTTATTGACGAAATTGATGCCATTGGCAGACAGCGGGGAAGGGGATTTGTTGGTGGACATGATGAGCGCGAACAAACACTAAATCAAATTTTAGTTGAAATGGATGGATTTACCCCCAATGATAATGTTATCGTTGTTGCCGCTACCAACCGCGGAGATTTATTAGACCCTGCTCTTTTACGACCAGGAAGGTTTGATCGCAGAATTAGTCTGGATATGCCGGACAGAGAAGGGAGAAAGGCAATTTTACTGATTCATGCACGAGGTAAAAAATTCAGAAAGGATATTGATTGGGAAAGAGTGGCCAATAGAACAGTTGGCTTTTCAGGAGCGGACTTGGAAAATATGCTCAATGAAGCAGCCATTCTTACGGCAAGAGATAATAAACTGGAAATCAAGATGGACGATATTGAAGAAGCGGCCACTAAGGTAAAATTGGGTCCGGCCAAGAAGAAACTTCAGAGCGAAGAAGATAGAAAAATTACTGCCTATCATGAAGCTGGTCATGCTATTGTTTCCCATAATCTGAGCAAAACAGACCCTGTTCATCGGATTTCAATTGTTGCCCGGGGCATAAGCTTGGGCTTTACCCTAATTCCGCCCTCTAGGGATAGGGTTCATGAAACAAAATCTCGCCTAATTGAACAGGTAATTGCCATGATGGGTGGAAGGGCAGCTGAGGAGGTTGTTTTTTCTGAGATGACTTCTGGTGCTGCCAGTGATATCCAGCAAGCAACAAAGATAGCCAGGGCAATGGTTATTGATTTTGGCATGAGCCCCTTGGGACCAATTAATCTAGGGCCTCAGATAGAATATGGAGAACTTGGCAGACCCGGTTGGTTTGAACCCTCACAATTATCTCCGGGCATGCAGGAAAAGGTCGATATAGAAGTAAAGAGGATAGTTGATTCTTGTTATAAGAAAGCGATTGAGATAGTCAAGGATAAGAGAAAGGATTTGGACAAGGTGGTTCAGGCTTTACTGAAAAAGGAAAATCTGGACAAGGAGGATTTTGAGAAAATTGTCGGCAAGAAGCCTACGAAGTGATTTTTTATGTCTAAACTTCTTCTTTTGGACGGGAACGCCATTCTTCATCGGGCTTATCACGCCTTGCCGCCTTTAACCAGCAAAAAGGGAAAGCAGATAAATGCAGTTTATGGATTTATTACCATGCTTCTTAGGGTGATTGTTGATTTAAAACCGACCCATATTGCCGTAGCCTTTGACAGCAAGAAACCAACCTTCAGGCACAAGGTATATCGTCAATATCAGGCCCAGAGACCGAAGATGAAGCCAGAGTTGGCCGGTCAGTTTAAGATTATCAAAAGGGTTTTGAAGGCCTTTGCCATTCCAACCTACTCACTTGTCGGTTATGAGGCGGATGATGTTATTGGCACAATTGCCCGGCAGGCTAAATCAAAACCTAAAATTGATGAGGTTATAATTGTTACCGGTGACCAGGATATTTTGCAGCTGGTGGGCAGAGGGGTGAAGGTTTATATGCCGATTAGGGGTTTGTCCCAGGCAAAGCTTTTTGGAACCCGAGCGGTAAAAGAAAGATTGACTATTCTTCCTTCTCAGATTATTGACTATAAAGCCCTTGTCGGCGACCCTTCTGATAATTATCCAGGTGTTCCTGGTATTGGGCCGAAAACGGCAGTTGAGCTTTTGGCAAAATATAAGAATCTTGAGACAATATATGAAAATCTTGATAAGATTCCAGAAAGTATAAGAAAGAAATTAATTAAAGGAGAGGAACTAGCCTGGCTTTCAAAGAAATTGGCAACGATTGTCATCAAACTACCGATTAAGCTGGATTTAAGAGAAGCAAAAAAATGGGATGTCCAGAGAGAAGAAGCAATCAATCTCTTTGGTGATTTAGGTTTTAAAACTTTAAGCAAAAGAGTTGAAAAATTTGGCAAACAGCTTAATAAACAAGGACAGTTGACTTTAGTCTGATAAATGAAATGAAAATAGCTCTAGTCCATGATTATTTAAAAGAATATGGTGGTGCCGAAAGAGTACTTGAGGCTCTCCATGAAATCTGGCCCAAAGCCCCGGTTTTTACCACTATCTATTTGCCAAAATATCTTGGACCCCATAGAAAAAGATTTAAGAAATGGACAATAAAGTCTTCGGTTTTGCAATATATTCCTTTTAAAGCCAAATTTATTAGTCTTTTCCGCCTGGTCACCCTCTTTATTTTTAGGACCATGGATTTTTCCGATTTTGATCTGGTTTTGGTTTCGGCGACTGGTGCCTATATTCCCAATTTAATCCCTAAAGGCCGGGCCATTCAGATTTGCTATTGCCATACGCCGCCGCGCTATCTTTATGGTTACCCCACAGCCAGGCAGTGGAAAAAGAATCCGATTTTCAATATTCTCGGAGAAATAGCTAATCATTTTCTGAGACTGGTTGATTTTCGAGCAGCTCAAAATGTAGATTGTTTTATCGCCAATTCCCAGGAAGTTGCCAGGCGGATTAAGAAATTTTACCGCAAGAAATCCGTTGTTATTTATCCGCCAGTGGATAGCCCCAAGCTGTTTAAGGGAAAGGGAAAGTATTATCTTGCCGGAGGTAGGCTGGCTCGACCGAAAAGAGTTGATTTAGCAGTAAAAGCCTGTACGAAACTGAAATTACCGCTTAAGGTCTTTGGCAAAGAATTTGCCGGATATGGAGAGGAGTTGAGAAAAATGGCTGGTCCCAATATTGAATTTTTAGGCGAGATAGAAGATAAGAAAAAATGGGAGCTCATGCTAGGGGCCAAGGCCTTTGTTTTCCCGGCCGAAAATGAGGATTTCGGCATAACTCCAGTTGAGGCCATGGCCGTGGGAACGCCGGTTATTGCCTTAGCCTCAGGTGGCGTCTTGGAAACTGTGCTAGAAGGTAGAACCGGTGTATTTTTTAACAAGCCAACAGTTACCTCGCTGGTAAGGGCGCTCAAACACTTTAATGATTTGAACAATGATACTATTAAGAGTAAATATTGTATTCAACAAGCCAGGAAGTTCTCTAAAGAAAGGTTTAAAAAAGAAATTCGAGACTTAGTTAAAGCTCAATTATGCCGGAATTACCTGAAGTAGAAACCATTAGACGCGGTTTGTCAAAATTGATTATTGGCAGAGAGATTTTGGCCATAGAAACCGACTCATCTAAGCAGCTCCAGCCTTCGCCGGCGAAAGTGAGAAAAGGAGTGGTGGGTGCAACCATAAAAGCAGTCAAAAGACGGGCCAAGCTTCTCCAGCTTTTCCTTTCAAACGGCAAAATTTTGGCAATTCATCTCAAATTGACTGGTCGGCTTTTAGTTAGGAAAAAAGGTATCCCTCGAGATGATTGGCAGCGGGTGACTCTTTTCTTAAGCGGGAATAAAGAGCTTCGTTTTACTGATTTACGCAAGTTCGGTTGGCTTAAATTGGTAGAGAATGAAGAAGGACTAGAGAAATTGCTGGCCGCCTTTGGGCCCGAACCCCTAGATGACTTTAATCTGCCAAGGTTTCAAGCAGTTCTTGCTTCCAGCTCCCAACCAATCAAGATTGTTCTCATGAACCAGAAAAAAATTGCTGGCATCGGCAATATTTATGCCAATGAGGCTTTATTTGTGGCCAAAATTGATCCTCGCCAACCAGCCAATAAAATTAGCCAAAAGGAGGAGAAGAGACTTTATCTGGCGATTGAGAAAGTACTGAAAGCGGGTATTAAATATCGTGGTGCTTCTCATCAATACTATCTGGATGTCCTAGGTCATAGGGGTTCCTACCAAGAGCATTTCCTGGTTTATGGTCGGCAAGGGAAGGCGTGCCCCAAGTGTGGTGAGAAGATTAAGAAGATAAAGGTTGGTGGCCGGGGAACATACTTTTGCCCAAAATGCCAACGATAGTGATATGTTACAAAAAGTCTCTTTATCCAATTTTCGCAACTTTAAAAGCAAAGAATTTTGTTTTTTTCCGAGAACGACTATTATTATTGGGCCAAATACTTCTGGAAAAACCAATATTTTAGAGGCTTTAGCCCTCTTATCGACTGGAAAAAGTTTTAAGGCCAGGATTGAGGAGGAAATGATTAGACATGGAGAGGCAATAGCCAGGGCTAAGGGGTTAGTAGAAAAGAGCAGCCTGGAGGTTGTTCTTACCAGGGGTGAAATAAGGGTTAGTTCGAAAGTAGAGAAGGTTGCTAGAAAAAGGTTGTTTATCAACAAAGTAGGCAAAAGACTGATTGATTTTGCCGGGAATTTCAAAATGGTCCTTTTTGGGCCTTGGGACATGAAATTGGTGACAGAATCACCGAGTTTGCGGAGGGCCTTTTTAGATAGCGTTCTTTCTCAGGTAGATAGAGAGTATAGAAGGGCTCTTTTATCTTATGAAAAAGGATTGAGACAGAGAAATAAACTCCTTTTCAGAATTAGAGAAGGCCCGCCAGCCGGCGCGGCCGGGTCCCGTTCTCAACTACTTTTTTGGAACCAGCTTTTGATTAAAAATGGAGATTACATTTCCAGAAAAAGGGAAGAGTTCATTGGTTTTATCAATAAAACAGACCCGTTGAATAAGCAGGTTTTTGTTTTGCAATACGATAAAAATGCAATTTCAGAAAATAGGCTTGAGCAATATGGTCAAGAGGAAATTGCAGCCGCCACTACTTTAGTCGGACCGCATAGAGATGACATAATCTTCAAAATCAAAAGTCAATCCCGCCGAAGCGGGACAAAATCCAAAATAGCAAGGAACCTGGCCAGATATGGAAGTAGAGGAGAACAGAGAATGAGTGTTCTTTGGTTAAAATTGGCAGAGCTTGCTTTTATTGAGAAAGAAACAGAGGAAAGACCAACCCTTTTATTAGATGATGTTCTTTCAGAACTGGACAGGGAACACCGCCGGATTGTTGTTCAGATGGTCAAGGGAGGACAAACAATAATCACCACTGTGGACTCGCATTTTCTTGAAAATTCTAAGAAAGATGAGATAATTAAGTTATGACCAAAGAACAAGATAGGGATCAGGGCGAGCCTGTTGAAGTTGGACGCTGGGAATGGAAATGGAAATGGAAGGGGAAAACACCAGAGGGCACACCGTTTGGTTGGGAAAGAGCTAAAGTTAAAATCACTAGTCCTGAACCGCCAACAGACAAGAAGCTTCCACTGCCAGATTGTCAAGGAGAGCTTTCAGAAACTAAACCCCCTCAAGCAGAAGAAGAAGAGGTGAATCCAGATGAGGATTGGCAAGACTTTGTCCATAAAAGCAACCCGGACCCCTAAACTTATGGCCGGCTTATTCAATAAAAGTATTCTCAAAAAGCTTTATATACCCCAGGACAAATCAAATAATGAAGAGAATGGTCAGGTAACGATTATTGGTGGCTCAAAGCTCTTTCATGGTGCCCCGATTCTTTCCCTCAAGGTTGCCTCGCGGATTGTTGACATGGCCTTTTTTGCTTCTCCGGAGAAAAGCGTTGGCCGGGTAGCCGAAAGAGTAAAAAGCAAACTTACATCTTTTATCTGGGTTCCTTGGCAAGAGACGGAAAAATATGTCGAAAAATCCAACGCCGTTCTCATTGGCCCCGGGCTCATGCGTTTCAGAAGTGAAAAGATTCCCGACAACCAGCGACAAGAGAGGTGTGATGAAGCCTGTCAGGCTACAATTAAGATAACCAAGCATTTTTTGGCAAGGTTTCCTAACAAAAAATGGGTGATAGATGCTGGCAGTCTTCAAGTATTGGATATAGACTGGGTTCCCCAGGAAGCGATTTTGACTCCAAATCAAAAAGAATATGAGCTTTTATTTAACAAACTACCTATTGAAAAAGCAGCCAAGAAACACAAATGCATAATTGTTCTTAAAGGCCCCAAAACTTTGGTTTGCTCAGCTGAAAGATGTGTTGAGGTTAGAGGTGGGAATCCAGGGATGACCAAGGGTGGTACCGGAGATGTCCAGGCAGGCCTTACAGTTGGCCTTTTGGCTAAAAACGAGCCCTTTTTAGCCGCTTCTTCTGCTGCCCATATCACCAAGGTGGCTGCCGATCGCCTCTATAAACGGGTTGGCACCAATTATAACGCCGATGATCTAGCCGAAGAGATTCCAACCTTGTTTTTTCCGCAGAAAATGCGTTAAAATAATGATTAGTGTATACTCCTAAATTTGTAATTTCTAACAAAATCTTAAAAAACATTGGTCAAATTGAAGGAGCGCGTGAGGTAATTAAAAGTGCTCCTCTAGTACCCTCCTTTGAAAAGCAATTTCAGAGTGATGCCATTATTAGGACTGTTTATCATGGAACCCATATTGAAGGCAATGACCTGACTTTAATTCAAACAAAGAAAGTTTTAGAAGGACAGGAGGTCTATGCCCGGGCAAGAGACGTTCAGGAGGTTATCAATTATAGAAATGTGATTAAGCTTTTACAGGAGTTGATTGAGAAGAAAGGCAAATACGAAACGGATATGCTCAAAAAAATCCATTCTGTCGCAGTTTATAAAATTGTGGCCGAAGAGAAAGTGGGTATTTTTAGAACAAGTCAGGTGGTTATCAGAGAGGAGGGAACCGGGAAAGTTATTTTTACTCCGCCTTCTTTTGTTGAAGTTCCTTATCTTTTGGAAGGCTTTTTCGATTGGCTAAATTCAGATAAAGCCAAAGAGGTTCATCCGGTCATTCGAGCGGCCATTAGTCACTATATTTTAGTTGCCATTCACCCCTTTGTTGAGGGAAACGGCCGTACTACCCGAGCATTTGCCAATTTTATCTTGTTCAATGAGGGGTATGATCTTAAGCGTTTTTTTTCTCTTGAGGAGCATTTTGACCAGGATCTAGTTTCTTATTATGATTCCTTTGCTTCGGTTGATAATCAATCAAAAAATATTGCTACGAGGGATTTGACTTCCTGGATTGAATATTTTAGCCAAGTGGTGGCTATTGAGCTGGTAAAGATAAAAGAAAAAGTGCGTAAACTTTCGTTAGATACACGACTTAAGCTTAAAATGGGGAAACAAATAGCTTTATCCGAACGCCAGATGAGGTTGATTGAGTACCTTTCTGACCAGGGCTCGGCGATTATGAAGGATTTAAAGCCTGTTTTGCCCATGGTTTCTGAAGATACGGTTCTCAGGGATTTAACCGACCTGATGAGCAAGGGTATAATTAAAAAAGAGGGGAGGACTAAGGCTGCCAGATATGTGATAGCGGTAAAAAGCTTAGGAGATGCCCACTGACCCACAGTTTTTATATATGATTTTGGTCTTACCCGCCCTTTTTGGTCTGACTTTGGTTGGTGAAGGGTTAAATAAGGTTTTCCATGAAGAATGGAGTGGCTTTATTAGCATCTTTTTTGGTCTGTCATTTATCGCAGTGGTTATCTTTGCTTATCTTTTCTTTTCTTCCTATCTGGCTCAAAAGGTATGAAATTTAGAGAATTGAGTATTTATTTGGATAAACTAGAAAAGACCTCTTCTCGTAATGAAATTACTCAGATTTTAGCTGAAGTTTTCAAAAAAGCTGGTTTTGATGAGATAGATGAGGTTTGTTATCTACTCTTGGGCTCTTTAGCCCCCAAATCTGAGGGAATAGTTTTTAATATTGCCGAAAGAATGATGCTCAAGGTAATTGCCCAAGCATATAACAAGGATATTGAGAAAGTAAAGGAACTTTATAAGCAAAAAGGAGATTTAGGAGATGTGGCGGCCGTCCTGGTGCCAAGTCAAAAATCAACCCCACAGTCACGAGGCAAAAGTCGAGCTCTTAAAATTAAAGAAGTTTATGGAGTGCTTCTGGAAATTGCCCAGGATGAGGGAGAAAGAAGTCAGGAAAGAAAGATTAAAAAAATGGCAAAACTTCTTGCCAGTCTTGATTCTCTAAGTGCCCATTTTGTTGCTCGGATTCCAGTTGGTAAACTGCGCTTGGGTTTTTCCGATAAGACGATTTTAGATGCACTTTCTTGGATGAAGAAGGGCGATAAGAGTGCCAAAGCAAAACTGGAAAAAGCTTATCGGGTTACACCAGACGTTGGCCGATTGGCCCAAAAGGTTAAAAAACTGGGTATAGATAGAGCTGTTGAAGGAACATTTCCCAGCTTGGGTATTCCCATTTTACCCATGCTTGCCCAGAGACTTAAAAATCCTCAAGAGATGATTAAGAAAATGGGTCAGGTGGCAGTTGAGCCAAAACTTGATGGGTTGAGGATTTCAATTCATTATCAGGCCGGAAAGAATGGTTTTGTTAAAGCCTTTACCAGGAATCTCAATGAGGCAAGCTGGATGTTTCCAGAGCTTAAAAAGATGGCTGAGTATGTTAAAGCAGATAAATTGATATTGGATACCGAGGCAGTGGGAGTGGATGAGAAAAGGAAGTCCTTGGTCAATTTTCAAACAACCATGACCAGAAGAAGAAAGCATGCAATCAGTGAGACCGCTTCTAAGACTCCAATTAAATTTTATGTTTTTGATATTTTGTTAAAGGATAATAAAAGTCTTTTAGATAAACCATATCTTGAAAGGCGAAAGATTTTGGAAAAAGAGGTTAATGAGGGTAAGCTTTTTCAAATTGTTGATTATCACTTAACAGATAATCCTCAAGAAATTAGTCGTCTCAATACAGAAAAGCGCAAGCAGGGTTTGGAAGGAATAATGCTTAAAAGGACAGATAGCCTTTATGTGCCTGGCAGGACCGGCTGGCGCTGGGTTAAAATGAAAGAAAGTGAGGGATTTCAAGCTAAGTTGGCAGATACAGTTGACTGCCTAGTGATGGGTTTCACCGTTGGTAAAGGGAGACGGGCCCAATTTGGCTTGGGTCAGTTTTTGGTAGGCATAGTAGATGGGGAAAAGGTAAAAACTATTACTAAAGTAGGCACTGGGTTAACTGATGAGCAATTTAGACAATTAAAGAAATACTTGAGTAAGCTGAAAGTAAAAGATAAACCAAAAGAATATCTGGTTAATAAAAATCTAGAGCCGGATTATTGGGTAAGACAAAGCTTGGTAGTAGAAATTGCCGCTGACGATATTACCAAAAGTCCGACTCACTCCAGTGGTTATGCTTTGCGTTTTCCCCGCCTCGTTCGCTTCCGTGAAGACAAAAGTCCAAAGCAAGCGACAACCCTTCTTGAGGTTAAGAGACTCTTCAAATTGCAAAGTAGCTAAGAGCTTTTATGGTAGGATGGAGATATGCCTGCCGATATTCTGAAGACTGATCCGGATAAGGGTTTAACTTCAGAACGAGCTCATCAGAGATTGAAAACCTTTGGTCCGAATAAACTACCGGAAAGACCTCCTCCAAACGGTTTATTTATTTTGTTTTCTCAATTTAAAAATCCCCTGGTTTATGTATTAATTACTGCCGGCTTGATTACCTTATTTCTTAATCACATTTCCGATACAATAATCATCTTTTTTGCCGTTTTTATCAATGCCGTTCTTGGATTTATACAAGAACGGCGGGCAAATCGGGCACTTTATGCATTAAAAAAACTTATCCATCCAAATGCCCACGTCTTGCGTGACGGAAAATTGAAGACCATTGATGTTTCAGAAGTAGTTCCTGGAGAGATAATCATTCTCAATCAGGGCGATAAAATCTCGGCTGACGGAAGGCTTCTTGAAGCTAATAGATTGCATATTTCTGAGGCGATTCTTACCGGCGAGTCTGCTCCGGTCGAAAAAAAGCTAAAGGATAAGGTTTTAATGGGAACAGTTGTCTTAGCTGGTCAAGGAAAGATGCTGGTTGAGACAACCGGAGAAAAAACTGAGATGGGTAAGATTGCCGAGATGGTCCAAGAGCCTCAAGAAGACACACCTTTAAGGAGACAATTGGTCAAGTTTAGCAAGCAACTTTCTTTTCTGGCTTTTGTCCTGGTGATAGCTGTTTTGCTCATTGGCCTGGTTTCAGGCAGGAGTTTACTGGAAATTTTTACTACTTCTGTTGCCCTGGCTGTCTCGGCCATTCCCGAAGGCCTTTTGGTCGGACTGACAGTGGTTTTGGCAATTGGCATGCAGAGGATATTGAAAAGAAAAGGCTTGGTCAGAAATCTTATTTCAGCAGAGACATTAGGAGGAGTAACGACAATCTGTGTTGATAAGACTGGGACATTGACCAAAGGGCAAATGGAGGTGGTTGATGTCATAGGAGACGAGAAAGAAATTGTCAAACAGGTGCTTGTTGCCAATGATCTCGATGCTCCGATTGTTATTGCCGCTTATGACTGGGCCAGGAAAAGAATTGGCAACTGGAATTTGGAAGTTGGCGATTTGAAACGTAGGCAGCCGCGTCTTGATAGTATTCCTTTCTCTTCCAAAGACAAATTTTTTGCCTGTTTGAATAAAGGGGCTAAGCCGCTAGGCCGCGGTAATATCATTTTTGTCAATGGAGCCCCAGAGCTATTAATTGAATGGTCAACTTTAACTGCTACTCAGCGCAAGGCAGTAAAAGAAAAAATAGAAGAGTTAACCAAAGAAGGAAAAAGGGTTATCGGTCTTGCCAGAAAAGAAGTTTCTTCTGATACTAAGAAATTAAATCCTCTTGAGGTCAGGAAGAATCTTTCCTGGATTGGCCTCTTAGCCTTCTCAGACCCGGTCAGGCCCGGGGTGAGGAATGCCCTAGCCAGTACCAGAGCCGCAGGCATTAATCTGGTGGTGATTACCGGCGATTATCCCCAGACAGCCATTTCTGTGATGAAGCAGCTGGATATAGAGATTGATAAAAGTTGTGTGGTGTTGGGAGATGAATTGAAACACCTTTCAGCTATCCGGCTTGCCCAGATAATAAAAGATTCCTGCAAACTAAGGCTTTTTGCCAGAACTACCCCGGTCCAGAAGCTTAAGATTGTTGAGGCTTTAAAGAAGAACGGAGAAGTGGTGGCTATGACCGGGGATGGGGTTAACGATGCACCAGCCTTAAACAAGGCAGATATAGGTATTGTTGTTGGAGATGCTACTGATGTGGCCAAAGAGAGTGCTGACCTTGTTCTTCTTGATTCAAGTTTCGCTACCATAGTGGCGGCCATTGAGGAGGGCAGGGGCATCTTTGATAATGTCAGAAAAATTATTCTTTATCTGATGAGTGATGCTTTTGAAGAAATTATTGTTGTTGTTGGCGGTCTTATTTTGGGTCTGCCGTTTCCTGTGACTGCTGCTCAGATTCTTTGGATAAATCTGATTTCAGATGGTTTTCCCGACCTTGCCTTGACAGTTGATCCGAAGAGACCGGGCATTATGAGCGAGCGGCCGCGTTCACCCAAAGAGCCTCTAGTTAGTTCCTGGATGAAAATGTTAATTTTGCTTGTTTCTGTCAGTGGTGGAATTCTTGCTCTTTGTGTCTTTATTTTGATTTTTAAAACAAGCGGAGACTATCTTCTTTCCCGCTCAGTAACCTTTGTTGTTTTGGGAATTAATACCTTGATTTATGTATTCTCAATAAGGACCTTACGAGAACCGTTTTGGAAAGAGGGCTTACTCAATAATAGGTGGCTTATCCTGGCAGTATTTGTCGGCTTTGCATTCCAACTACTCCCTTTTTACCTCCCTTCGGTGGGACGATTCTTAGGAGTGGTTCCCTTTCCTCTGCCATATTGGTTGCTCGCTTTTGCAACCTCTGGTCTAATGTTTATAATAATTGAAAGCAGTAAAGTTATTTTTCGCAGGTTATTTAAATGATACCCGGTTTAATTATCTTATTATTTTTCTTTTCTTTTCTTCTTATCCAGGCAGCCAATATCTTGGTGGTTGCCTTACAGCATATCAGTAGACACTCTAAGGCTGGTGTTTTTGCTCTTTCGGCCATAATTCTTGCTTTGGGTACTTCTTTTCCCGAGCTTTTTGTTGCCGTTACCTCGGCTCTCGAGAACGCTCCCCATCTTTCTTTGGGCTTAATTATTGGTTCCAATATTGCCAATATTTCTCTGGTAGCTGGACTGGCAGCCTTTATTGTCGGCCGGGTAAACGTTCACGGCCAGTTTTTAAAGCGGGATATCTGGATTGCTCTGATTGCCGGAATTTTACCGGTAATTCTGATTTTTGATGGCAGTTTAAGCAGGGTTGATGGACTTATCCTCTTGACGGTTTATGCCGCTTATGCAACCAGTTTTTTTAAGGCCAGGTTTATGGAGATAGCTCAAGAACACAAAAAAGAGAGTTTTTGGCTTAGATTGTTACGCAAATCTAATATTCTGGATAGCAGTCGCCAGAAAGATTTTGGTCGCTTTTTTTTGGGGATTGCCCTCTTGCTTTTATCGGCAGATATCATTGTGAGAATAGCCAAAACCCTAGCAATTACTGCCCATATTCCAGTATTTGTGGTGGGGCTTATTCTTCTGGCAATAGGAACATCTCTGCCAGAGCTGGCTTTTTCACTGCGTTCTTTGGGCGACAAGGAACCGAAAATGTTTTTTGGCAACCTTCTCGGTTCAACGATTGTTAATTCCACTTTAGTCATCGGCATTTCTGTGGTTCTTAATCCGATTACAGTCACTGCCATTAACGGATATCTGGTTGCGGTGGTCGCCTTTGTTTTAATCTATTTGGTCTTTTGGTACTTTATTCGCAGTAAATTCAGGTTAGAAAGGTGGGAAGCAGGTCTTCTTTTTCTAATTTATTTAATCTTTGTCCTAGTTGAATTTTGGTAATGTGGTAGAATAACCCCCACCATGAAGGCAATTGCCGATTTGCATATTCACTCGCGTTTTTCCCGGGCGGTTTCCC
Source organism: uncultured Gammaproteobacteria bacterium (assembly GCA_964583685.1). GTDB lineage: Bacteria > Patescibacteriota > Microgenomatia > UBA8517 > UBA8517 > CAZOVJ01. Next base: position 325,419 of record CAZOVJ010000002.1, read on the forward strand.
AGCAGATGAACATTGCCACCATTTCTCAATGGGCAAAAAAGAAAGGTATTGATGTCGTGGCAACAGGAGATTGGACCCACCCTCTTTGGCTAAGAGAGCTTCAAGCAGAGTTGAAAGAGGTAGAAGAAGGGATTTATCAAAGGCGGTCAATGGGAAATGGACCTTATTTTTTGCTTTCAACCGAAATTAGCTCGATTTATAGCCAAGGCGGAAAAACAAGAAGAATTCATACCCTTATTTTTGCTCCCAACCTTGAAACTGTTGAAAAAATAAACAAAGAATTATTACTGAGAGGAGCAAATTTAATGAGTGATGGCAGGCCGATTATCGGTCTTTCGGCCAGGACTCTTGCCGAGATTGTTTTAAATGTAGATAAAAGATGTTTGGTAATCCCGGCCCATATTTGGACGCCCTGGTTCTCTTTATTGGGCTCCCGTTCTGGTTTTGACTCTCTGGAGGAATGTTTTGCCGATTTAGCTCCCTCTATTTATGCCATTGAAACCGGCCTATCAAGCGATCCGGCCATGAATTGGAGGATAGAGGAATTAGCCAATCGCCGGATTGTTTCCTTTTCTGATGCTCATTCTCCTGCCAAACTCGGCCGGGAGGCAACGGTTTTTGAAGTACCAAAAATAAATTATGAGAATATCAGAAAAGCAATTATTGCTAAAGGTCAGGCTAGCCGGATACTCCACACAATTGAATTTTATCCCGAAGAGGGCAAATATCATTACACGGGTCACAGGAATTGTCAGGTGATTTATTCTCCCAAGGAGATGAGAAAAAAGGGAAACATTTGCCCAGTATGCGGTAAGCCCTTGACCATTGGCGTAATGTCCCGAGTGGAGAGCCTAGCTTCAGTCGATATTGAGACTGATTCTGAGACTAATAATTTTGGAGTGCGTTGGGTCAAAGATAAACAGAACAGGCGTCCACCTTACATTATGTTGGTTCCACTCCTAGAAATTCTTTCTGAAGCTCTTTCTCTAGGAGTTTCCAGCCAGAAGGTCTCAACTGTCTATGAGCAATTGATAAATTCACTTGGAGGAGAATTTAATGTTTTAATAAGGACTCCTGAAAAGGAGATTGCCAGGATTGTCGGAGACAGGGTAGCAGAGGGAGTTATAAAGGTGCGTGCTGGAGATATAATGATAGAGCCTGGATATGATGGAGTTTTTGGTAAGGTGAAGATTTGGAAGGAGAAAGAGGAAGTGCCAGGAAAAAAGGCTATTGACCAAGCAGCACTTTTTTGAAAAGATAGATTAGCTAAGTAAAGGGGGTGATAAGTTTGGCAGGAAAATCACAGACAGGATTGAGCAGAAATACGGCCGCAGCCCTTTCTTATGTATTGGGGCCAGTTACTGGAGTTATTTTTCTCATATTAGAAAAAGATTCTTTCGTAAGATTTCATGCTGTCCAGTCGATAGTTGTTTTTCTTGGACTTTTCATTCTTGATTGGCTTTTAGTCACAACGATTATCCTGGCAGTCTTGGTACCCTTGGTTGCCATTGTTGCTTTTGTGCTTTGGTTGCTTCTTATTTACAAAGCCTGGCAAGGTGAAAAGTGGGAAGTTCCCTTGGCTGGTAAAATTGCCAATCAGTTGGTTGAGAAACTTTGAATTGAATCCTGATAATTTCTATGGACTCCCGGGAAAGAATGGTTTGGGAGATTAAAGAGAGATATGGTTTAGATGCTCCTAAGGTATTTTTGGCTATGCTTCAGATTCCCCGGGAGGAGTTTGTAGCAAAAAGATACAGAAAGATTGTCTATGAAGATAGACCTATTTCAATAGGCTGTGGTCAGACAATTTCTCAACCCTATACCATTGCTTTTATGACCAAGCTTTTGGGACTTAAGGGCGACGAGAAGGTTTTAGAGATTGGTACAGGCTCAGGTTATCAGGCAGCCATTCTTTCTTTATTGGCAAAGGAAGTTTATACAATTGAGATAGTTGAGAAGCTTGCTAATAAGGCTAAGACCAGATTGAAGAAATTAAGTTTTAGGAATCTTCAAGTAAAGGCGGGAAGGGGAGAAAGGGGATGGAAAGAAAAAGCTCCCTTTGATGCGATTCTTGTAACAGCAGGGATTGAAGGACAAGTTCCAAGAGTTCTTTTTAGCCAATTGAAACCCGGAGGTGTCTTGGTTGCTCCTGTTGGCAAAGGTTACGATAAGGTTATGACCAAATTTATCAAGGAAAAGGGCGGCAGGATTAGAAAAGAAAAACATGGTATTTTCCATTTTGTGCCCTTTGTAGAAAAGTAAGTGTAAAATTACTTCAATGAGATTAATAGTCGGATTGGGTAATCCAGGGGAAAGATACTTTCGTAATCGACATAATGTTGGGTTTATGGTTCTTGATAGATGGGCCTCCAACTTGAAAGGGAAATTCAAAATTAATAAAAAATTAGACAGTTCACTGTTCACCGTTGACCGCTCACTAATATTGGCCAGGCCAACAATTTTGATGAACTTATCGGGTATTGCCCTGAAGAAATTGATTACTCATTTCAAAATAAAATCCTCGGATCTTTGGGTAATACATGATGATTTGGATATCGGGCTAGGAAAGTATAAAATTCAAAAAGGCAAAGGCCCGAAACTTCACAAAGGCCTTCTCTCAATAGAAAAAGAGTTGGCAACAAGTGAATTTTGGCGGGTGAGAGTGGGGATTGAAAATCGGGCCAAAGACAATCGGATTTCAGGTGAAGTTTATACTCTGCAAAACTTTGAAGAAAAAGAGCTGAAAATCCTGAGGCCGGTTATTGCTAAAATAATAAAAGATTTACTTGAACGATGTTAATACAAAGGTTGAGTAAGAAATTATTAACTCTTTTCCTGAGTAACCTCAGCCGGACGGTGGCTGTCAGCCTTCTTTCCCTTTTTTCTCCAATTTATATTTTCCAGACGCTTAGGGCCTTTAGTTTTAGCCAGAGTAGGGCAATAATTTATATCATCCTTTATTTTTCACTTCTTTTTTCGGTTAAGTTAGCTAGTTTACTGATATCAGAAAATCTAAGTCAGAAAATTGGCTTTAAGGGAGTAATTTGGCTCTCTGTAATTCCCTTTATGTTTTTTATCCTGTCTTTGCTTTATGCTTCTTCTTGGCCGTTCCTTTTTGTCCTTTCAGCCATTCTTTGGGGGGCTCATGCCGGCTTTTTTTGGTGGGGTTATCATGGCTATTTTATCAAGGAAGGCGACAAAAGACATTTTGGCCGGAGTATTGGCGAGGCTGGTCTTTTTCAGACAACCGCTTCTGTTTTCACCCCCTTTTTGGGTGCCTTGATAGCCAGCCTTTTTGGTTTTTCAATTCTTTTTCTTCTTGCCGGAGCTTTCATGCTCTTTACCCTTCTGATACTTGGTAAAGACCATGACCGAAGGCAACGTCGGGACATTAAATTTCAAGAAGTCCTTAATTTGATTAAAACTCATCCCCCTATTTCCTTTGCTTATGTTGGTTCTTCAGCCGAAGCCGTCTTGCATTCAGTTGCCTGGCCTTTATTTCTGTTTTTATTTTTTGGCCAAGTGATGAGCATGGGAATTACCGTTTCCAGTGCTTCTTTGATTGCCGCCCTTTTTGCTCTGGTTGTTGGTAGCTGGGTTGATAAGCAGGGCGAAAGACAGGTTATTAGATTAGGCGTTCCTCTAGTTTTTGCTTCCTGGATCCTGAGATTATTGAAAAGATCCTTGGGCTTTTTCATCGCGGCCGACAGCTTGTGGAACTTTGGTCAAAAAATGATCGGCTTGCCCCTTAATACCCTGACCTACAAAAAAGCTATTGAGGGGAAGAGTACTGGCAGAGCCATTCTTTTCAGAGAAACAACTTCGACAATAGGTAGTATTTTCTCTCTTTTACTTTTACTGCTCTGGGTTTCTCTGGGGGGTAGTTTGTCTGGAGCCTTTGTTTTGGCTGCCTTATTCAGCTTGTTCCCTCTGATTGCGGTTATCGGAAAGGATTTCTAGGAAAGATGGGTGATAGAAAAAGGCGGAGGTCCAATCAGGCACAGGGTTTTTCTTCCCTTGGTGATGTCCTTAAAAAGTTCAATACTCAAGAGGACAAGTATATTGCCTATGAATTTCAAAAGTTTGGTTATGAACTGGCCAAAGAGCTTGGAGATTTAAAGAGTAAATCTTTATATATCAAGCTGGCTAAAGAAAACCCCAGAAAATTATTGGAAACAGCCAGAAATTTTGTTAAGGATGCAATTAATGTCAAATCAAGACCACGACTGTTTATGTGGAAACTGACCGAGTTAAAGAAAAGTCAAAAGAAAGCCAAAAACTCTTGAATGGCAAGTAAAATGAAAAGGGCTCATGTTATCGTCAAGGGAAGGGTACAGGGAGTTTCCTATAGGTTGTGGACATTTCGCCAAGCCCAAAGTTTAGGCTTGACTGGTTGGGTAAGGAATATTGGGAAGGCTGATGTTGAGGCGGTTTTTGAAGGCCCAGTGGATAAAATAAAACAGATGATAAAAAGTTGCCATCAAGATCCTCCCCATGCCAAAGTAGAAAAAATAGATGTTCTTTGGGAAAAGGCAACCGGGGAGTTTAGGGCCTTTAAAATTATCTAACAAGTTAATATGGGTGAGGTATTAATAGGCACATCGGGTTGGCAATATCGGCACTGGCGGGGAGTATTCTATCCAGAAGATTTAGGTCAAAAAGATTGGTTGAAATATTATGCAAAACATTTCGACACAGTAGAGGTAAACTATTCCTTTTATCGCCAGCCCAAGCCCGAAACCTTTAAGAAATGGAAATCCTTGATACCTGAGAACTTTGTTTTTTCCATCAAAGGAAATAGATTTATAACCCACATCAAGAGACTTAAAGATTGTCAAGAACCGGTAAAGAGGTTTTTCGAATCTGCCAAGGGTTTGCTGACCGACGGTAGGGGTTGTAAAGACGTAATTCTTTGGCAACTGACTCCAAGCATGAAGGAGAACTTGGATAGACTGAAGGGGTTTATGGACCTTTTGCCTTCGGATTTTCGTCAGGCTTTTGAGTTTCGGCATAAAAGTTGGATGAGCAAGAAAGTTTTTAGCTTTATTCAAAATTATTCGAGAATCGAAGCGGCCATGGTTTTACAAGATTGGCAGGAATGGCCAATACTTAAAGAGCCCGTTGGCGATTTTGTTTACATTCGTCTGCACGGCAAAGACCAGCTTTATGCATCCGGGTATAGAGATAAAGAACTTGAGAAATGGGCTGAAAGAATGCGAAAATGGGAGAGTAAATTGGACATTTACATTTATTTCAACAATGATGCCCTGGGCCATGCAGTTAATAATGCCCTGAAACTCAAGGCTCTTTTATGAAAAAAGAAATTATTATTCACTTTTCTTTTCTGATTTTATTATTCTTTTTAATCTCCCTATTCCGAGGTTGGTTAAATTTGTCTTACTGGGTTTTTTGGTTTGGGGGAATTTTAGGAACTTTGTTGCCTGACTTAGAGCATCTGGTCTATGTTTATTTTTCCCGGCCTTATGAACTTACTTCCCAGAGAGTAAAGCAGATGTTGCAAGGGAGAAGAATAGTCCAGGCCCTAGAGCTTTTAAAAGATACCCGCTACGAGCGGACCCATTTGATATTTCACACTATTTGGTTCCAGGTTGTTTTCTTTTTTTTGGCTTTCTGGATTCTTACTTCCTCGGGGAGCATTTTGGGTAGAGGGCTTGTCCTGGCTTTTTTACTTCATTTGTTAATTGACCAAGTGCTTGACTTATGGAAATTGGGGAATCTTGATAAATGGCTTAGCCAAATGCCTTTAGCTCTTGATAAGAATCAGTCAAGAGCCTATTGGTTTTTTATATTTTTATTATTCTTGCTTTTGTGTTTTGTCTTTTGATTATCAAAAAGGGTTTGTTTGCTTATTGACTTCAAATGTTTAGGGTCAGTATAGTGAAAAGCGTCAATGGCAACGACCACAACAACAGATTCTGATTTTGAAAACAATGTGCTTAAATCAAAAATTCCCGTCTTGGTTGATTTTTGGGCACCATGGTGTGGCCCATGTATAACGGCCGAACCGGTCCTCGGAGAACTGAGCGAGACTTACCAGGGGAAAATTGAGGTGATGAAATTGAATGTTGATGAAAATCCCCAGACCGCGGTAAGATATAGAGTGATGTCAATTCCAACAACCATTCTCTTTAAGGGAGGTCAAGAAATAGATAGACAAATTGGATTTGCCGGTAAAGTAGCATTTGAAATATTAATTAAGAAAGGATTATAAGAAGGGGGTGATAGATTTTGAACCCAATTGATCAACCAGACCAGCCGACTCCTATAGGGGGTCCTGTTCAACCTGTAGGCGACACTCCGCCTGCTCAACCAAGTGAGGATAAGACACCACCTCCGCCTCCAGGTGGAATACCAGATACGCCAACACCAGAGCCAACACCAGGCCCGGTGACACCAGAACCGACACCAGAAACCCCACCTCCTGCCACTACTCCGGAACAACCGGCCGGTGGGCCAGTTGTTCCAAGTGAAGAAGAAAAGTCAGGAGAAATGCCTGGTAACGTCTAATGGCGAAACCCTGGGATGTCATTATCATTGGTTCAGGCCCTGCCTCACTAACTGCGGCAATTTATACAAGCCGCAATGATGCTTCTACCTTAGTTCTTGGAGGAGAGAACTGGGGAGGCCAATTGATGTTGACCACGGCCGTTGATAATTTTCCTGGCTTTCCCAAAGGCGTTCAAGGCCCAGAGCTCATGAAGAAAATGAGAAAGCAGGTTGAACGCTTCGGTGCTGAATTTATTGAAAAAGATGTTCAAGGTGTGAACTTTAATAAAACCCCCTTTGAGCTTTTTGTTGGAGGTTTAAAATATTCGGCCAAAAGTGTTATTATTGCCAGCGGTGCATCCTTCAAAAGACTGGCAGTTCCGGGAGAATCTGAGTTAATAGGTAGAGGAGTATCTTTTTGCGCCCTTTGTGACGCCCCTCTTTTTAAAGGGAAAAAAGTTGTTGTGGTCGGGGGAGGAGACAGCGCAGCCGAAGAGGCGTTGATTCTGAGCAAATATGCAAAAGAAGTACACATTATTCATCGCCGAGATAAGTTAAGGGCTCAAGCGGCCATCCAGAAGAAAATATTTGCCAACAAAAAGCTCAAATTACTTTGGAATACTGAGGTTGAGCGGATTGTCGGCGAAGAAAAGGTCGAAAAAATTATTCTCAGAAATAATCAAACAGGAAAGTCACAAGAGTTCATTGTAGATGGAGTTTTTATTGCCATTGGTCATCAGCCAAAAAGTGACATTTTTAAGAATGCTCTTGAAACAGACGAGAAAGGATATATAAAGAGAATGACAATTGACAAACCGCAAATGCCAAATAGTTATCAGATGGCAACCAGTATTCCCGGGGTTTTTGTGGCCGGAGATGTTCATGATTTTCACTATCGCCAAGCAATAACTGCAGCTGGTTTTGGTTGCATGGCGGCGATGGAAGTTATAAAGTGGCTGGATGAAAGATAATATTCTAGGAAGGCTTGTTCCTTTTCTTTTAGTGGCAACTGTCTGCTTGGCCTTTGCCGTTGGAATTCTTTGGGAGAAGGTAAGGAAGCTTGAAAGTCCAACTGCTTCTCCTGTTCCCAAACCTCAAGTAGAGCAGGTTCTTGGTCAGGGCAAACTTGCTGATGAATTGGCTGAGAAGATTACTCAGGTTAATGATCAGGACCATATTCAAGGTTCTCGAGACGCCAAAGTCTTTTTGATTGAATATTCAGACCCAGAGTGCCCCTATTGTAAAAAATTTCACCTAACAGCTCAGCAGCTTGTTGATGAATATAAAGGACAAGTGGCCTGGGTTTATCGGCATTTTCCCCTAGATATGCTTCATACAAAAGCCAGGGCTGAAGCTGAGGCAATGGAGTGTGCAGGAGAACTGGGGGGCGAGGAGGCATTTTGGACCTTTAATGACAAACTTTACGAGATTACTCCTAGTAATAATGGCCTTGACTTGGATAAGCTTCCTCAGCTGGCCAGTCAGATAGGCCTTGATGTCGGTAAGTTTAAAGAATGTTTGGCGGCTAAAAGATATAAGGATAAAGTTGAAGATAATTATCAGGGAGGGAGTGCGGCTGGAGTAACGGGTACCCCCGGTAACTTTGTTATTAATAGTCAGGGTGATGCCTGGTTTGTTCCCGGGGCCGTCTCTCTTGAGCTTCTTAAAAAGACAATAGACCAGGCACTTCAGGATTAAGTGATTCTAAGATTTTATAACTGACGACAGCCGCTGTGCCCCAGACATTGAAGGATTTATTGATACCAAACATAGGTAATTCAACGATGATGTCTGCCGCACCTAGGACCTTTGCATCAATACCACTGCTTTCATTACCGACCACTATTGCCAAAGGAAAATTGGGCCTGAGCTCTGAGTAGGGGATAGAATTTTTATGTTGTTCTAGAACAATAATCTGAATTTTCTGTCCCCTGAGCTCTTTGATGGTTGTCAAGGTCGAGTCCCTTTTCTCCCAGGGAACCCAATTTTCAGTTCCCACCGCTGCCTTATGGATACGAGAGGAGGGAGGATATTCCATCTGGCCACAGAGAAAGATTTTTTTACAGGCAATGGCGTCGGCCAACCTGAAAAAAGAGCCGATATTGTAAGTATCAATGATTTTATCCAGGACAAGATAAATCGGATTTCTCTTAATCCTGGCCAGCTCCGACCTTTTAGGTTTTGTTTTTCTCAATTCAGCAGCACCTAGTTTTTTAGTCATCTTTAGAGAGTCCTCGGCTGCGGGGCAGGGTATCCTACGCTTAAGCTACGGATTACCATAGTATCCTTTCTTTTGCTTCGGACTACTTATCCTGCCCCTTAAGAAATCTTTCTTCAAGACTACAGAAATTAATCTCTTATAAGCAAATGCTTTACCTGAACCTGTTTTCAAATAAAGCTCAAAATCTCTAGCCTCCTTTTCTGTGTTAAATGCGCCGTACCAAACCAATTTCCAAGGCCGGTGTGCTTTCGTTGATTTTATCCTACCTTCGTTATGCAGCTTAAATCGTAACTTTAAATCTCTGGTTGAACCAAAGTAAAAGATATGAGATTTCTCGCTTAATAAGATGTATGAATAGAATCTTAGCATGCCATTCTGTAGCTATACTTCGCTATTCCATAGCTACGTAGTAGCGACGGATAGCCTTGGCGAAAGATGGCTGCACATCGTGAATAACATTAGAACAATACTTCAAGAGACAACTGAGTATGTTTACATCCCCGATGTCTGCCCACAACAAGTGTAATTATAAAGAATTTACCTCACTAAATTCTAGTATGCCGTTAACTTCTAGATGCAACCTAAAGCCTGCTTACATCTTATCCTTTTTAACTTGCAGAGAAAGGAGATTTACTATCCAATATCGCTCTCCTTATAGAAAGTGGCAGGTTGTAAGTCATATTAAAAGCCCAATACTCAAGTAATTTACCTTCTCCTCCAAATACAGGCACAGTGTCAACTATTTTTGACACATAGTAATCACCGAGAAGAAGAGACATATCGTTATAGTAAGAGAACATCTCTAGTGGAGCAAAGATATTCCCTATAACTCTCCATGGTGCTGAAACAGCCCCTAAAGCTCGACTGAAAAGTAACTTACTATCTCTATTCTTAACGATATGTGGCATTTCAGAAGCGAGTTGAGCTAAAACATAAGCCTCTCTTAGGATGCCTGAAGGAGATATTGGATTTAATGCCGCAACTCCTAAAGGAAGGAAATCGCTAGTTGATAAACCATAAGCAGCTAACACCAGGTAGAGAGTTTTTGAGACTGCTTCTGTGCCAACCGTAAAACCTAAATCTCTAATAAACCCCTGCATTCTTTTTTCTCCGACCTGTTTTATCAACTCTTCCGCTTGTTCTGGTGTAACAATGCCTCTTTCAAGTTGGGAACTGACTATATCACCAAGCCAATCTTCTCTATATTTTCTATCAACGAATAAACGAGCTGGTTGAACTATTAGTTTTCGAACCAGTTCTGTGCGAGTCTCTGAGTCCGTTGCTAGCCGATGTAAACCCTTTGGTTGCCAACTTAGGAACAATTTATCGGCTAAATATCTTGGGGTAGAAACAGTAAGAGATGTTGCTCTTTCCGTGGTTATTCGTTGTTGACCTTCCCACCCAAGAAGATCGTTGTATTTACTAATATCAATTACTTCTCTTAAATAACCTGGTTTTCTTAAAATGTTATTCAAATGTTGTCTATATCTTTCATTTCCCAAAAGACGCATCAACGGCTGTCCTACCATAGGTGTATTGTCCAGGATGAGGTAAGGTAAATATCTTTTCGACCCGTCTCTTAATTGTGTTGCTTCTGCCTCTGAGACCTTACCAAGCCTCTGCCAATCACCGATAGTTGCTTTCCTAACTTTTTCTTGAAGTTCCTTGTCTTTTAGAATTCGTGTTCTCATATGCCATAAATTAGGCAAGCCGCTTCTATACCTTTCATCATCCTCTTTCAGTCGTTGTATTAAACCATCGACAGAACTAAACGATTCTGTATGCGCTGCAAGATAAGAATCTAGTTTCTTAAAATCTACCTCGTCAAAGTGAGCAAAAACGCCTCTTTTTAATCCATCAAATATAATTCTTGCATGAACGGGTGAAAGAGGAAGGAAAAAAGGAACAGCTAAACCTGGCTGGCAATCAACTGCCGCAAATTCTGAAAGACCAGTTTTTTGATCATTTCTGGTTAAAACATTTGCTTGAGAAACGAGAGTATACCACTCGTATTGCCGAGCAAGTCCCAAAGCACCAATATCATGGCACACCCTTACTAGATCGTCCATAAAAACTCTCTTACGCCTCATTTCTGAATCAGGATGTTCTCTTGTTTTTCCTAACAACCTTAAAACCATTTTGTCATCAGCTTCGTATCGTGAACTCCTTCCGTTAACCCATTCGTGAACTCCAGCAAAACTTCCAACTTCGCTATCCCAGTAATATCCAAATGGTTTTGCTACCGCAGAATCTGTTCCAAGTTCAATGTTTGTGGCTACCCGAAGAAGTTGCTGCCATATAAGCGCCGATCTTAAAGCCTCTTCTCTCAATCGAGGGGTAAAAGAAGCCTGATAGCTTAACTTAAAAAGTAAATCACGGAAAGCCTCTTTCCATTTGCTTTTTGGTCTTAGTACCTTGAGTGCGACAGGATTTTTGTCTCCATCTTCTTTAGAAGCATCATAGATTACGCCTTTCTCAGGCATTGCTCGGTAAACTTGACCAGCAAACCCACTTCCTGGACTTGTTTCTATGTTAAATCGCTCTATACCCAAGCCGTTACCATCTAAGGCACGAACATTTGCCTCAACATTTTCACCAATAAAATATCCATTTCTTTTCGGTTTGACTAAAATCTCACCTGATTTAATTCTATTATCAAGTTGGCGTCGAAAAGCAGTTGCTGAATCTTCTGGTGGTTGAGAGGTTGAAGAATAAATTAGAACCTCATGAGAGGTAGTATTGAGTTGCACAGAGGGCGTGGCATCTTGTTCAAGTTGGGCAGGCAATTCTGATTGTGGAACTCCTCTTGGAATAAAACCAGGGGGGTTAATTGCCTCTTTTGACATGTTTAATTTTAATTTTCATTCTATGCTTTTAACAGTAAATAATAAAACTTCGGTAATTATACATCTTTTTGATCAGAAATTGTATAATTGTGTTGAGGTATGCCGAAGATTAAAGACGAATTACCAAAACTCTTAACCATAAAACAAACAGCTGACATTCTAAATGTGCATGTAGAGACTTTACGGAGATGGGGCAAAAGCGGAAAACTAAAAGCTATTAGAGTTAATAAACGGGGTGATAGGCGCTATGACCCCAGAGATATTGAAGCAATACTGAAAAACAAAAAATAAATATGAAATATCCAAAAGGTTCTGAATGGCGAAAGTGGGATCTACATATTCACAGCCCGCTTTCAATCCTAGCCAATAAATACCCTAAACTGCCAGACGGCAAGCCAGATTGGGAAAAATTCTTAAAAAGCCTTGAAGAGTTGGACATTGCAGTTGTTGGTATAACCGATTACTTCTCAATAGAAGGATATAAAAAAATCTTAGATTTCAAAAAGGCTGGTAGGTTAAAGAATATCGATCTTATTCTGCCCAATATCGAGTTTAGGTTAAACTGTGTCATTGCAAGTAAAAAGGATGGAGCTAAACCAAGACGATTAAATTATCATGTGATCTTCTCGAATGAGGTGTCACCTCAGGACATCGAAGAACACTTTCTGCATGACCTTCATTTTTACTATGAGGGCAATCCCCAAAGCAAAGATGAAAGTCGTAAGTTAAAACTTTCCAATTTGAAGGTATTAGGAAATCAACTTATATCTCAACATGCTCCTTTCAAAGGAAGAGACCCGTTGGAGTTAGGCGCATCAAATGCTGTTGTAAGCCATGAAGAAATAACGGAATTGTTGAGTGGGGATAGTCGCTTCAAAGGAAAATATCTCCTTGTCCTTCCAGAGGAACTAACAAACTTGATTGACTGGGATGGTCAAGACCATCTTATTCGGAAAGGGCTTCTCCAAAAATCAGATATGCTGTTTTCCTCTAATCCCAAAACTGTCCAATGGTGTCTTGGGAAACCGCCCTACATGGAAGGAGAGAGAAAATTCAAAAAGGAGTTTAAGACCTTGAAATCCTGTATCCACGGATCGGATAGCCACTGTATTGATGATGTTGGGATTCCATGTGCCAAAAGGGGTGACCCCAGTCATAAGTGCGACGGAAAGCCAAATACCTGCGATTTAAGATTCTGTTGGATAAAAGCTGACCCGACCTTTGAGGGACTAAAACAACTTTTGTATGAACCAGAGGAGAGAGTCTCAATCCAAACTAATTGCCCAATACCTCCCAGAAGTAATTTAACGATTGTCAAAGTTAAAATTCCAGAGTCGAAAATCAACGATGAGCTGTCCATTGCTAACACAGAAATAGAACTTAACCCAGGCTTGGTTGCCGTAGCAGGAGGTAAAGGAACTGGCAAAACCGCCTTCGTTGACCAGATTGCTAACTGTTACTTTAATCGAGTGGATTCTGGCGATGAGAATTCCTTTGTGAGGAGAATTTCAGATCAGAATCCTGACTTAAAAATCGAATTAACTTTCAAGGATAAATCAACTTTTTCAAAAAAAGCCACAGACCTATTACTTTTTGAAGAGGGGCAAATTGCTTATATCGCTCAGGGAGAACTAGAACAGTATATTGGAGAAAGGTCGGATCTTGACGAATATCTTAATGACTTAATCTTCCAAAGTCCGAAAATACAAAATTCAGTAGAAAAATACGAATTTTCAAAGACTCAAACATCAATAGACGATCTCAGACAAAAAATTCAGAAGAAGTCAGAATCGATTGAGTTAATAGAGCAAGCAACTAAAACAGAAGCCATTGAAAAGGCAAAAATTAAAGAAAAACAGTCCAAAGCAGAATTGGAAGATATAACCCAAAGAATCACAGAGCTTGAAAAGAGGCTTAGTGATAAAAAGGTCAAGCTCGCAAAGAAAAAACAAAAAGCAATAGCGAGATTAAAAAACAGAAGAGACTTGTTTATTAAATTAAAAAAGGAATTAACGCAGGCAATCGACTTCATTGATCAAGAATTTCCAAACTTTAACTCTTACATCTCCTCTATCAACAAACTGCTCAAAAAGTTAGAAATTCCAGAACCATTTCCCGATTTAGCGTATCCTGACAAGGATAAGTTGCAAGAAAAATTAGATTATATTGAGCAGGAAATAAACGAGGTAATTAAAAAGATCGGGAAAGCCCAAAAGGACATCGATAAGTTTGAAGCAGGCATACGAACCCACACATCAATGCTTGATAAAAAGAGAGAGGCTAAAATCACTCTAAATCAAGCTAAGGAGGAAAATAAAAAATTAAAGAAGAAGAAAAAAGAGCTTGCGTCTAAAAGCAAAGAAAGGAAAAAGTTATTTACCCAGATGGTTACTGCCTTCCTTGAACTGAAGAAAAAGTATGACGAGATTATCTCGCTATTTTCTGTAGACAAGGCACAAGTTCTATCTGATCTCGATTTCGTCGCAGAGGTTAATTTTGATTCAAAACAACTACTCAAAAACGCAGAGGACATTGTTGACAACAGGAGAGTTACAGTCAGACCAGAAGATGGCGATGACTGGGTATTCAAGGGCTTAGTCGGACTTTATAAGGAAGTTGCAGCTGGCGACGAAACCAAAATTAAAACTTTAACTGACGAGATAGAGCGTTTGAATAAGGACTTGAAGGATAAGATAAAAACTTCAAGCGCTATAAGTATTGGCGATTTTTATAAATTCCTATACGGCAGCTACCTGGAAGTCATCCCTGTTGTCAAATACAAGAATACCAGCGTCAATAAGCTCTCGCTGGGGCAAAAAGCGACAGTCCTTATCAAGATTTATTTAGCTGAGGGGGACAAACCTATTATCATCGACTCGCATGACGACCATCTTGATAATGAATTCATCATGGACGAGCTTATTTGTTCTATAAGAGAAGCTAAAAAGTATCGACAGATTATCTTAGTATCCAATAACGGCAATGTTGTTATAAATAGTGATGCAGAACAGGTCATTTTGGCAAACAGGGACAGCAATGGAAAAATCTCGTATATCTCTGGTTCAATAGAAGAGCCAAAGATTAGAAATAGAGCGGTTAAGGTATTAGAGGGCGGATCAGAAGCATTTAGGAAACGGCAACAAAAATACAGAATATGACATTTGCTTTAATTGTAAGCCCCTGTGTTGACTTCTGTGGGACTTTCCAGCCTCAAGTGACCATATGCCAAGCTCAAATCAGCTTTGGGGGAGATTTGCAAAGGTTAGTGCCTAGTTTACCCGCCTACAGCTTTTGTCCAGTCTTATTTCACCTGGGCAAACTCTCTTCCATCAGGAGTAACACACTTTCTTGGTTCACCAGTTCTTTGAGAATACTGCTCTGATGAGAGCTGCCCTCTGGCTTCAACACAATCCTCATATGTTTCTACCCATTTGAATCTGTCATTTATTGAAGGGGCAAGATCGCCTCCAGGAAGAAGTTCTGGGTAGAACATGCCTGGGCAACCATGACTGCAATCATCAAACTTGCCTTCGTTCAGTAAAACTTCAGCCAACTCCCAAGCACTCATTGTTTGAGAAATCTCATAAGTAGTTTGAGTATTGATGGTGTTGTTGCTAATGCTAATTGCTCCCTCTTGCCCAGGGGTGGCATCTTCGGCATGCCCCAGGGCATATTTGAAGGCATCCTCGTCTTTGATAAAGCCATAGTAGCGAAGATTGCTGACAACACCCATTAAAGTAGCTTCTTTGCCGATGCGGAATTGAACCACTTGGGCATTTTGTCTTGGTGCTTCAAACTTGCTTTGACGAGACTTGGTGAAATAAACGGCAATGCTTGCCAGCAAGACAAGAGCAACAACAATTAGTGGGATAGTTGGTAGTTTTTTCTTCATGTTCATTTTAATTTTTCACCTCCTTTCGTTAAGAATTAGCCTTAACTTACTAGAGGTTTCGGATGTTAACTTCCTTTGGGGGAGATTGTCAAATCCAGGGAAAACAAAAAGCTCCCCACAGCGATGGGCTTACGCCCACCTGCCACCCTTTCGGATGACAGCCTCGACGGCGCTCTGTGAAGAGCTTATTGCCGTCGAGGTCTTCAATGCCATGCCCTAAAAGGGTTTAGGCAATATGCTTGTATTTTATCAATTTAACAATTTTCTTGCCATACCCCTTAGTTTTGGCTTAAAGACATCATATTTGATAAAATTATCATTAGAAGGCACTTTAGGTGGTGCAATTAAATTACCCGATATTACAATGAGCGTATCGAACATAATCCAGCAGGTTATCGAAATCACCAATCAGAAATTGGAAATCTCCCCAAAAAGAGACAAGTTTATTTCTATTTCTTTGTGGGATTTTAGAAATGAAAAGGGGAACACGATACCAAAAACCGATCTAAAGAAGGTTTTGAGAAAACTAGAGGAAGAGCAGTTAATTAAGTTGATCTTTACTGACCATTTAGACAGGTTGGGACGACAAGCTGGAGACAAGGTTGAATTTCAAATAAACAGAAACGCCTTCGATAAGTTTTATAGAAAAAACAGAAACCCACAACTTACCTCAAAGGTATCTCAAACAGCTAAAAATGGAGAAGTGTTCTATGAGGTTTTTTATAGTGAGATGTCCAGAGAGATTGTAGTCAACGGTTTCCAACTGGCAAAACCAGATTTCGAGTCAGAAAATGAGCAATTCTTTGCTTATGCGTATAAAAACGCCTACAGAAGAATACCTATTAAAGAAATTGAAGAGAATTATAAGACAAAGTTCAAAAAGTCTCCACATAGAATCCTGGCTGATTTGGGTTTTACAGGTAGTTTTGCAAAAGCCTTCTTTAGTATATCGAGAAAGGGAGTTTTGTTTAGAAAGAAGGTGACCTTGAAAAGTCTACGAGAGGTTGGTATCGAAAGGTTGAAAATACAAGAAAAAAAGGAGAAGAAGTGAGATTGAGATAGATTTGATGAGAAGTAGTTAGACTACAACGACAGCCCCATTTTTATTCTCTAAACTCCGAGTAATATCGGAGTTTTTTTATTTGCAGAGAATTATATGGACAAAAAATTAAATAAACATCAATTAGAAAATCAATATCCTTCTGGCAAAGAACACCTAGCCACTTATGATCTGGGGCTGAGTGCTGCCCTTGTAAGTTCAGATTTTGAACTTCTCTCTCTGAATAAAGAGAATCCTCGCAAAGTTCAGTTTATTTTCCTTCGCAGAAGCGGAATTGATGAAGCAGTTAACGCCTATTTTTCAGGCAAGTTGGAAGTCAGTGCCAGGGCGCTTTTTGACAACACGAAAATGCTCAAAAACAGAATTTATAGCAGTTTATGAATATATGTTATCAGACCAGCAGATTACTAAGTTTCAAAAGATTTATAAAGCAAGGTTTCACAAAACCATCAGTCGAGAAGAAGCCTGCGAGAAAGGAATCAAGTTGGTGAGGTTAATGCAGATTGTTTATCAACCGATAACCAAAGAAGAATTCAAGGAATTACAAAAACGAAGAAAAATTACCCAAAAACAACCATGAAAGAAGCAAAGTTTAATATAAAAGATGAGTCGCAAGACAAAAAATACTTTTCAATTGTCCCGAATTATATTATCAATCACTCTACTCTTGCCGAAAGGGGTTTTTATTTAACACTCAAAAGAATTGCTGGTGAACAAGGGAGCGTTTATTACTCGGCAAGAGAGCTTGGCGGATTATGTGGGATCAAAAAGAGCAAAGTCTATCAGCTAATAAATCAGTTATTAGAAAGAGGCTGGATAAGAAAAACAGGCTCTATTAAAGCTAAAACAAAACCTAGAACAACCTACGGCGTAATCGATTTGTGGCAGAAAAACATCAACTTCTACGAAAGCAAAAAGAATGTCCACAGTGACGGAAGATCTAAGATAGTCCAGAAAGGCGGACAAACATTGTCCGTCCCCACGGACACAAAAGAAGAACCAGGTAAAGAAGATCTTAATTATAATTCCGAGACATTGCACGAAAGCAAGTCTCGGCAGTCAAATTCTAATAAGAAAAGCTACCGATGCCCGCTTCTTTTACCAAAGAAATATCCCCGTTTGGTGAAAAAATATCCCAATGGTCATGCCGAGTGTGTAGAGTTTATCAGTTCTATTCAAGATGCATATAGGAACGGTAGGAAGTTTATTAACTACGCCAAACAATTTCAGGCATTGCACAAAATACTTAGAGCTGGCTATGACTTTAAGGAAATAAACGCCTGCATTGACAAAATGGATAAGAACTCTTTCTGGAAAGAGAAGGGGTGGGATTTTACCAATGTTGTCAATGTCGTTGAAAAAGGAGGTGGCTGATATGGCTAAAGCCAAACGATTAACAAAAGACAAAAAACAAGTATTAAAAGTTCCAAAAGAGCTAATCAGCGCCAATGAATTTGCTAGAAGAACAAAGGTTTGGGAACAACACTACGACAAAGCCAAAGAGAGCGAGGGTTATAAACAACTTATGAAACAAAGACAAGCATTAAAAGAAGGAGATATGGCTAAGTTTAGGAAACTTGCTCAGGAGGCAAGGGAAGCTATCACCAACGGTAAAGTTAGTAATCAACCGCCATTTCCCGACCCCAATTTAGAGAAATTATATGGAAGACTAGGCATTAAAGAATACTGGGAGAAAAAAATCCAAGAAGCAGAAGAGGGGGGAATGGAGATTAAAACAGTGGGTTAATTCTATGGGCAAAAAACAAATCTCGGCAAAACAACTAACAGCTAATCGCAAGAATGCCCTGAAAGGCGGAGTTAAAACCCCTCAAGGCAAGATGATTAGCAAATACAATGCTATGAAACATGGGCTTTTGTGTAAGGAGGTGTTGATTCAAGGAGAAGATAATAAGACTCTCTCGGAGCTTGAGAGGCGCATTCGGGCAACTATTAAACCCGTTGGAGAAATAGAGCATTTCCTGGTAGACAGGATAGTTGCCAATATCTGGCGTCTAAAAAGAGCGATGAAAGTAGAGCGAAACTCAATGGAATGGGAGAAAAACTACAAAGAAGAGTTTAGTTTTGCTGAAAGAGATAACCTTTTGGATCAACTAGACCCTCAAAAAAAGAGGGAGAAAATTAGAAGTATGATTGCCAACCCAGGCACAGAAAGAATGCTCCGCTACGAAAGCATGATTGAAAGAAGCATTTATAAAGCCCTGCATGAACTACAGCGTATACAGTCAGCAAGAGCGGGAGACAAGCCCTTTGCACCCTTAGCCATTGATTTAGATGTCTCAGGAGGTGCTTAAAATGGGTTTGTTTTGCAAAAATTGTAACAAATTGCTGCAAGTTATTAAGGCTAAAACGACGGCAAATGACGCCAAATCTTTAATGATTTCGACAAAAGAGAGGGCATATTTTTATGAAAACATTAAGCAATAACTTTCAAATCGAAGCAGACTTCGTTAGAAAGCTACGGATTTCTTTATTAAGAAAGGAAGGCTATTTAGACAAGCCGAAGACTGGGGTCATTGAGTGGCGCAATGAGGAAGAGGTTAACGCCATAGGAATAGAAAGCCATGTTGACGAATACCATCCTTATATCCGCCTGCTTTATACCCAAACAGACAAAGAGGGCGACAAACAAGTCTTTGACTATAAAATCCTCCTCCACCGAACTCCTTGCAATTATGGCGGGTATCGCTACTGGTTTCTCTGCCCTTTATCAAGAAATGGGATGATGTGTGGCAATCGTTCTGGTGTTCTTTATAAAGCTGGAGACTACTTTGGTTGCCGACACTGCTACAACCTCACCTACTGGTGCAGAAAACACAATACCAATTACAGCCTAAACTTTTGGTTTCGCTCCAAAAAAGCTCTAAACAAAATGATGGCATTAGAAGCTGAGATTAAGAGAACCGAGTATGAGGGCAAGCCCACCAAGAAAAGAAAAAAACTCAACAAAGTTTATAACCAGGCTATCAAGAATCTAAGCAAGTTTGACTTGCTAATCTGATTGATTTATATGTTGGTGTAAACAGAATATGAGAATAAACCAAGATCGAAGCCAAATTAAATACTTCCTTTATGCCAGAAAGTCTTCAGACAATGAGGATCGACAGGTTCAATCAATCGAAAGCCAAACAAGCAAACTAAAAGAGCTTGCCAAAGAGCTAAACCTCAACATCAAAAAGATTTATACCGAGGCAATGACAGCCAAGAAACCAGGCCGCCCTGTTTTTAATGAAATGATGGAAAGAATCGAGAATGACGACGCTAACGGCATCTTGTGTTGGCAAGTGAATAGATTATCAAGAAATCCCATTGATAGCGGTAGGATTAGCTGGCTTCTTCAAAAAGAGATAATTAAAACAATTCAGACTTACCATCGTGAGTTTTTACCAGAAGACAATGTCATTATCTTCAGCGTTGAGGCAGCCAATTCTACCCAGTATGTTCTGGATTTAAGCAGAAATGTTAAAAGAGGCAACGAAACTAAAAGACAAAAAGGCTGGCAGCCTAACATGGCAGCTCAAGGCTATCTCAACGATAGGGCAACCAAAACTATCATTGATGACTCAGAAAGATTTCATTTAATCAGGAAAATGTGGGATTTAATGCTTACAGGCAGTTACACCCCGCCAAAAATCCTGAAAATAGCCAATGAGGAATGGGGCTACCGAACCAGAAGAACCAAGAAAACAGGCGGAAAACCTCTCTCACGAAGTGGTATTTACAGAATCTTCACCAATATCTTCTATGCGGGCATTATAGAGTATAAAGACAAGACATATGATGGCAAACATAATCCAATGATTACTCTTGAGGAATTTGATAGGGTGCAAACTCTTCTGGGCAGAAAGAGCCGACCAAAACCAAAAACCCACGAATTTGCTTTTACAGGCTTTATCCGCTGCGGAGTCTGTGGCTGCCTTTACACTGCCGAAACCAAGAAAAAGTTTATTAAAAGCACTGGCAAAATTAGAGAATACACCTACTATCACTGCACTAAGAGGAAAACCACCATTAATTGCACCCAGAGAAAGTGCATTAAAAAAGAAGACTTAGAGCTAATGGTAGAAAATGAGCTGGAAAAGCTCACCATTCTGCCAGAGTTTAGAGATTGGGCGCTGGAGGTCTTAAATGAAAATAACGATAACGAGATCGAAGACAGGACTAAAATCTATGAAATGCAGCATAAATCCCTGGTTAAAACCCAAAGAGAATTAGACAACCTGACTCGCATGAGATACAGAGAGTTAATCGATGACGAAACCTTCTTGAAGGAAAAAAGGGTGCTTAAAAAGGAAATCAAGAAGCTAAAACAAAAACTAAGACAAACAGAAGAAAGAGCCGAACACTGGCTAGAGTTATCAGAAAAGACCTTTAACTTTGCCACCTATGCCAGGATTGCTTTCTTAAAAGGAGGGTTAGAACTGAAGAAAGAAATCTTGATGGCACTTGGCTACAATGTGCAAATTAAGGCTAACAAGCTGTGTCTTGACCATAATGACTGGTTCGTTGCTATTGAAAATGACTATCCTGCACTTGAAGAAAAATACCTAAGGTTAGAACTGAACAAAAAGCCCATTACACAGGCAAAAAAGAAGGCTCTTGCCTCAATTCGTGCCGATTGGCTGCGGGGCAGGGATTCGAACCCCGATTAGCGGCTCCAAAGACCGCTGTCCTACCATTAGACGACCCCGCAAAATAAAATTAATCTCCGGTCAAAATTCTTTGTACTACCGAATGGCTTATTCCTGCTCCGCAGGAACTACCATGGTATCCCGTTGAGCGGGACTTTGCGCTTCGCGCCAGACGACCACGCAAAGTTTAGCTGAGCTTGTTGTAATGTGAGCCCGGAGGGATTCGAACCCCCAACCATCAGCTTAAAAGGCTGTTGCTCTGCCATTGAGCTACGGGCCCTTGGTGACCCTACTGGGAATCGAACCCAGATTTGCACCTTGAAAGAGTGCCGTCCTAGCCATTAGACGATAGGGCCATTTTCTAGAGAACAGAAGTATTTTATCATTATTCAAGACTGAGTGCCAGATTCCTATACACTGAACTGGACCTTGAGCAGATCCCAAATCTTCCAAAACCGACCTGCTCAACCACGCGGTCATTTTTACCCAAGATGAGATCTCCTGCCATTGACAAAGCCGATAGTGTTTTGTATAACTAAAAAAGGAATGGCTATATCTATTGAAGGTTTGCGGAATACCACTGTAAATTTACGGGATATTATCAATGAAAGTTTGGCGGGTGCCTCCAGAAATGAAGGTAGACCTGGGGATCCGTTACTCCTTCAAGCCCGGACTAGATTCTTAAGAGGAGCAAGGAAGAGTATTCGTATTGTAAATGACGAACTACTGCCGGACATTTTTGATGATCCCAATCTTCAAGAAGCCCTGAAATCTGCAGGTGAACGTGGTGTCACTATTGAAATTATCGCCGGACCTGAATCTGATCTAGGGCTTCTTAGTAGACTTGCTGCTCTACCCGTCAGAGTATTTCAGTCACAATCAGTGCCAGAGAAAAGGGATTTTGCCATTGTTGACACCCACAACATTCTTGTTGGAGTACGGATGTATACTGACCAGGGCGAAATTGAACAGTATGTCGTCCCTGACTTCGAATATTATCGTGTGTATAATAAAGAATTTGAAGGACTAAGAGAAGGCGCTAGATAAATCTGAATATCTTCTTGCTAAATATTTTCAAATTCCTATACACTGAAATGTGGCCTTTCATGAATATCCAGGTCGGTCGGTAGCCAAGACGATTACTTTCAGAATTTTAATTATACTGACAGATGCTATTATTATCTTTGTCAT
Source organism: uncultured Gammaproteobacteria bacterium (assembly GCA_964583685.1). Lineage (GTDB taxonomy): Bacteria > Patescibacteriota > Microgenomatia > UBA8517 > UBA8517 > CAZOVJ01. The sequence goes on from CAZOVJ010000002.1 coordinate 347,785, forward strand.
TACTGGCCATTTAGCCATTACCCTGGGTGTAATACTTTTTTCCAATCTTTCAAGCACCATTATTTATTTCTTCCATGAGCGAGCTTGGAACAAGGTTCATTGGGGAAAGGTAAAAAGAAGACGAAAAAGAAGGTCATAAGGTATTTGATATTATAGGGTGCTTTGTGCTAAGATTACCCCAGGTTGCACCTTAAGATTAGCCTTACTTCCTACAAGGAGTCCGTCAATGTCTGTGAACGCAATGGGATTAGCAATTGTATGGGGACAAAGAGATATCCTTCCGACCTATAGGGAGGGATCCCCCGAGGACAAGGTTCTGGGAGATTTCCTGGACCCTGACGATGTTGAAAGGGCGAAGCCATTTGGTGAGGGTCTAACATTGGTAGTTTGCAACGGCGTCCAGCGCCTGGTTGCTACTGCTGAGTTGAAGACCTTCCGTCCTGAATTGGTGTGAATTGTCGTCCGGTTAAAACGGGGCTTACGATTTACACCATGAATAGGCTATTGGGCACAAGTGCGACCTGGGTGGAGGAGTAAGTTATACTCATTTTGTTGATTATGACCCAAACCCCCACCCGTGCCCAGTTCCGTCTAAACTTCTAGAAATCACCACGGAGAAGCTTTGCCCTTTCTTGTTATTGACCAAATTGCTTAATCTGTTATAATAGTTGTGCACATGGATTAGAAGAATTACCAGATGGGCCGAAAGGCTTATTGTGCAAACCCACCATCTGGTGGGTTAATGAATTTTAAGAGCACTTTGACAATCAAAATACGATCGGAAGCCAGATGGTTTTAAAACCGTCACTATTTGAGGGTTTGATCCTGGCCCAGGGTAAACGCTGGCGGCGTGCTTTAAGCATGCAAGTGGAACGCCTTGTGTCTTGCACAAGGAATTTCTAATTTCTAAACAAATTCAAAATTTCAATTTCAAAATTTAAAACAGAGAAAGATTTGTTTTAAATATTTGGATTTGGATAATTAAATATTATTTAGAATTTAGAGTTTTGGATTTAGGATTTTCTCGTGCAGGGCGCGAGGAGTCGCGAACGGCTGAGTAACACGTAGGAACCTGCCCCTTGGTGGGGAATACTCCCGCGAAAGCGGGGTTAATATCGCATAGTCTCGTCCTTTGGACGAGAAAAGGACATAACTGTCCGCCGAGGGAGGGGCCTGCGGCCCATCAGCTTGTTGGTAGGGTAATGGCCTACCAAGGCTACAACGGGTAGGGGGCGTGAGAGCGTGATCCCCCAGAATGGCACTGAGACACGGGCCATACACCTACGGGTGGCAGCAACTAGGAATCGTGCGCAATGGGCGAAAGCCTGACGCAGCGACGCCGCGTGAGGGATGAAGGCCTTTGGGTTGTAAACCTCTTTTGGTCCGATGGAGACATCGGGCAGAATAAGCACCCGCTAACTACGTGCCAGCAGCTGCGGTAAAACGTAGGGTGCAAGCGTTACCCGGATTTATTGGGCGTAAAGCGTTCGTAGGCGTTTTGGTAAGTTACATTTCAAAGCCTCCCGCTTAACGGGAGAAAGGGGTGTAATACTGCCAGAATTGAAAGACTTAGGGGCTACTGGAACTATCGATGTAGGGGTGAAATCCGTTGATATTGATAGGAACTCCGAGGGCGAAGGCGGGTAGCTAGGAGTTTTTTGACGCTGAGGAACGAAAGCTAGGGTAGCGAAAGGGATTAGAGACCCCTGTAGTCCTAGCTGTAAACGATGCTCGCTAGTCCCGTGGATTTATATTTGCGGGACGCAAGCTAACGCGTGAAGCGAGCCGCCTGGGAAGTACGGCCGCAAGGCTAAAACTCAAAGGAATTGACGGGGACCTGCACAACCAGTGGAGCATGTGGTTTAATTCGATGCAAAGCGAAGAACCTTACCAGGGCTTGACATCCAGCACCTAATGCTTTTTCCGAAAGGAGGAAGAATACTGTTTACAGTAAGTGCTGGACAGCTGCTGCATGGCTGTCGTCAGCTCGTACCGTGGGGCGTTCTCTGAAGTGAGATAACGAGCGCAACCCCTGTCCTGTGTTGTAAATCACAGG
>CAZOVJ010000003.1:0-1773 GCA_964583685.1 uncultured Gammaproteobacteria bacterium
CCGTATTTCCTGAATTGATTGTAGACCCAGACCGACCTGTCTATAGAAAAAATCCAATAAGTCATCTTGGTCAATGCTTCTGTTTAATAGGATAATGAGCAAAATATCGCTACTTCCAATCTGTCCCGCCTTTTTAGAAATAAAATTGTCTAAAGTCTTAGTTTCGTCTGGCAAGAAACCTCCTGCAAAATGGGCACCCTTGACAATTTGTTTTGCAGACCTTATTGACAGTCTGTAACTTTTTAACTTGCACTCAATCACAAAGTCAATTTTCTCTCGTGGTAATTTCATAGCCCTGATTATTCCTCTTAGTTCTTTTTTAAATTTCCTTTCGTCTTCTCTGTGAACTTCGAAAGGGTTAATATCAAAATCATATCTTTCAAAGAGTGTTTTTGCCTTCTTTTGGAAGGTGTGATCGTTTTCTTCTCCAGCAGTTTCCCACAGCAACTGGTCGAAGGACTTGTATAAGTGGCTGACAGTCTTGACCTCAAGTATAAACTCTCTGCTATTAACGACGATTTTGAAATCGGGAGACGCTTTTTCTCGTTGGGGTAATTTGGCAATGCCCGTTTCCCTGAAAAGACACTCAACATATTGTTCTCCCAAATCTCCTAATTTGCCACTGGTATAGGCTTTGCTACCATTATCGTCTGGCTTTACTGGCTCCTCGCCACACCGTAGAATGAAGTCACGCATAGCTTTGATACTCGCGGCTATGGAAGCCAAATTATTCAGAGAAGACTTCATCAATTTTTCCTTGCAGTTCAATGGTTAGACGGATTGCTTTTGCTACCTTCATATAATGGTTAGTCTCATCCAGAGAAAGTTTTCGACCTCTTCTATCCTTCAGGTATTTCTCCATTACCTGATAGGCTCCGATTTGATATTCCCACACTTCTTTTGAGATGCCCTCAAAGTACTGGTCTTTGTTGATAAAGGCCCTTTGAGTTGGCTCATCATATCTTATCTTTTCCATTTTGTTGGAGCCACTTACTGGATAGCCAATTTCGGTCTGGGAAAGAGACAAATGTTTAAGTAAATGAAGATCAACGAGCTCTTTACCAAGATTGCTCAAAGCCCTGAAAACTTTGTTATCCTGGGGCAAGGGAATCCTGGGAAAGTCTATTTTCAGGAATTCCTGGTAACGCTTTCGGTAGGTAGGGGAGTAAAGGACAGCGTAAATATAATAAAAAATCTCCTCTGGCAATGGCTCTTTTTCCAGAGATTTCTTTACCGCCTGCAAGAATTTATCGGTAAAGTTAGGGATGCGCTTTGCTGTAGATTTTTCTTGAGAAAAGAGCTGATCTTTGGGTTGGTCAGGGTAGAGGTGGAACGGAAAGAAGTAAGTTTGATAAGCATAGAAATTAATGTCCGCAACGGAATCAATGGCCAAAACCTGTGTAAGGCCATTAGGTGGTATTGGCCGACGCATTAAAGCTATGCACATGTTTTCTTGCAAAAGATGCTTTATTAAGTCCCACCTATCACACCCCCTGTCAATTAAGCATAATTCATAGCAAACCAATCTATAATCAAAAGGCTTGTATGCATAAGGATAGATTTTATCGTCCAGTCTCTGTACTTTGGCTTTTTCTCTTGCCTCTCTCAACTTCCAATCTCTAGTATCTCTAAGTCTTAGGCTTTCCTTGACCAATTCGTCGGATAGATTTCCGGTAAATATTCTCAGTTTCTGAACTATCTCTTCCTTTGTGAACCCCACCACAAAATGGTCTCGATGAGTCTTCACCCCGCTTGACCACTTCTTAAAAATCT
>CAZOVJ010000004.1:0-1759 GCA_964583685.1 uncultured Gammaproteobacteria bacterium
CGACCATGACTGCTCCTTTTTGGCCTAAATTCACCCATTGATATATCTTAATCTTCCGTTTGAGTCAATGGGTGGCCCTGTGGCTTCTCATTGACAGCTATTACGGTCGCCAGTAAAATGGGCTTTCATGAAAGAGAGAAAGCAAAACTACGAGAGGCTGATAGGATTCGCCCTGGATCAGGGGCTGTCCCTGTTTGGAGTAGCAGATATTGCGGGCATCAGGGAGGAATTCAGCCTTGGCAAAAAGCTGAGGGAGAAATTCGATTGGGGAATTTCTCTCGGAAAAAGGCTCCTTGACGCAGTTCTCGAAGACATAAAGGACAGGCCCACTCGGCTTTATTTTCACCACTACCGCCAGCTTAATTTTTTCCTGGACCGCGCAGCCTTCCTGCTTTCTTCCTATATACAGGAGTCCGGCTTCCAGGCCCTTCCCATTCCTGCCTCCCAGATAATAGACTGGGAAAAACAGAGAGCGCATCTCTCCCATAAGAAAGTCGGCTATCTGGCTGGTCTGGGCTTTATAGGACGGAACAACCTTCTTGTCAACCCGGAACTCGGGGCAAGGTTCAGGCTGGTCACGGTGCTGACCGACATGCCGCTTGAAGCGGATAAGCCTCTGGAGGGTGATTGCGGTACATGCGTGAAGTGCCTTGAGCCCTGTCCTGCTCAGGCTATAAAAGAGAAAAAAGAAGAGTTTGACCACAAGGCATGTTTTGAGAAGCTCAAAGAATTCAGGAAAATGGGGCTTGTCGGCCAGCATATCTGCGGAATCTGTGTCAAGGCCTGCTCAGGTGTAAAGCGGGATTAGAAAATTAGGCTCATCGCAAAAATGAATACCTGGCAAGGGGGGAGTTGTGGATTTTCAGGAGACTGGGGTATCAGAGAATTTGGATTCTATTTTGCACCTTCTGTCAGATTTCTTGTTAACGTTAATAAAAACTCAACTTAGCTTTAGTCCCACTTCGCTTTAGTATTAAAACCGAAGTCATAAACATACCCGGAATCTATATCAACCTTGACTATTAGACCTTTTTGGCTGGTAAGCATATCCATAAGTAAGAGAGCTTCAGACTTGTTGAAGTTGATAAAATCCAACCTTGTGATTTCCTTGATTTCTTGTTGTAGTGTTAATGAAACCGTTTTGCTAATCCTTTCATAAAATACCTCTTTAATATCTTTTGCGTCTAGCCTTAAAATTTCTGTTTTAGCTCCCTCCGCTGATCCAGGGATAAATAAAATGGCTAATACTAAAGAAAAAATAAGAATACTAATAATTAAAAGAAATTTTTTCATTTTGCCCTCCCTTATTTATAGTCACGAATCCGAGCTTTCTTGCGTAATTTTTCTAAAGACTCTTCGATTTCCAAGTCAGTCATTCCTTCTATTTGGATTGTTTTGTCTATTCCATAGCCCGCACCAACAATTCCTCCAATTAATGCGCCAATACATCCACCAATCATTGCACCCAGTACAACCCTAGATCCCTCCCCCTGCTGAATTCTTATCTGTCAAGATACAGCATAAAAAATCTTGTGTCAATCTTTCAGAGACTCATTTTTGCGATGAACCAAAAATTAAAGCTTTCTGTTTTATTCTGGTTTTATTCTAAGGTTTATAAGCCGCCTGGGCTTGAGTTGAGTGCAAAAGGGGAATGAGCGAAAAAGGGGATGACCTTCTTATCTAGACTTGTTTGAAAACCCGGTTTGGGCTTGTTTGAAAGCGAGGTTCAGGCTTATTTAGAAACCCGGCTGAGCTCTAT
>CAZOVJ010000005.1:0-1604 GCA_964583685.1 uncultured Gammaproteobacteria bacterium
GTCCGCTGGCCAGAGAGGCATATTCAATTTAACCTCATCACCCCTATTTCTATGACAAGTTGAAATTTTCATAAGAGCGAGATTATGCTTTGGAGCGTCGGTTAATAAGCTAATTTTCATTTTCTTATTGCTCTCTTAATTTTTTCCAATGCCTCTTCGGAGCTATCCCCAAAGACAACATATTTATATCCCCAAGTCCACGCTACCCACCAACCATCAGACGGTTCCATGTGTATTCTTATTAGCCAGGGTCGCCAACCAAGCCAGATGAGATGTAATTGATGAGCATAACCATCTTTAAGTTTCACTATCTTACCTTCTTAAATACTAAAATGTCCTCGCAGTCAATTTGCTCTACCTCAGGGTATTTTTGCTGATAAAGTATTCTCCAAAAACTAGGATTTTCTATTTTTCTATAATAAGTGTGGAAATGTTTGAACCCCGCCATTTCACAGAGCTTTATAGTATGCTCTCCAAGCGGAATCCGTCTACCTTTCCTGACGAAATCTTTCAAAATTAGGATCATCAAACCACCATCTTTCAAAACTCTAAAACACTGGCAATAAACGAGATACATGGCTTGAAGGTAAGTCTGCTGCTTTAAGTTGCCAATGTTTTGTTTATTTTTAATATAACCTTCTGCTATATTATGGCAGCCAATCTTCGTTCCTTTATCCTTTGACAAAGGGGTTCCTCGAGCATGTGGACTTGCAGTTTGTTCATATGGCGGGCTACTTATCACTTTATCCACATAAGGCAAATTACTGATATTTTTCTTATCTTGTCCTGTATTCTCGGGCATATACGCTCTCTTGCCAACTAAATCGGTAGGAGAATGTTTATTCCCAGTATAACCTTTCTTGGCAATACCTCCACCAAATTGAGCCTGGCCAAAGGGAGGAGAAGTAATAATTTTATCTGCTTGGCCATGAGGTAAATTCCCTATATTTTTTGGATTCCTAGAATAACCACTAAGCATTGTTTCAATCGCTTTTAATCTTCCTTCTGTGCGTCTATTTTTACCCCAATTTCTGTTGAGAAGTTTGTCTCTTTCTTCCATAAGTTTTGCCCATTTGTCTCTTTGAGCAGTTATATCAGAACCCTTTTTACTTTTTTTTATAGTCTCAGAATAGGGAGGAGAAGATATAATCTTATTTACCTTTTCTTTTAATACTTTCTCTAATTCCCGAGCATCTCCTTGTACACAAATAGCTTTTCCTACTTTCATAAACCAGTCTTCTTTGGCTATCCTTTCAATTTTCTTGATCGAAGCATTGCACCACTTAATAAATTTCTCTTCAAGCTCGACTCCTATGAATAAAGAATTGGGAAAGAGCCTCATACCCTCGAGTAAAGTTGTTCCAATACCGGCCATCGGGTCAAGGACTATATCCCCCTCTTCTACAAACCTCTCGAGTATCCAAATCATCATCGGAATATTACCCTTCGCCGGATGCCGAATTGCGCTAGAGACATAATATTTTTTCCTTACCTTTTGCCCGTTTAGCTTAGGGAGTTTGATATATTGTTTTGGCATTATTTTGGAAACTCCTCTTTTCTATTATATTCGATTTGCTTTAGCTGAATGTTCTCATTTACGAGGC